>NZ_PJMY01000001.1:0-353965 GCF_002846615.1 Amycolatopsis echigonensis
CGCCCGGGCCCGGGTTGATCACGGCCAGCGCCGCGGCCGCCGTGCAGCCCGCGATTGCGAGAGCGGCGGCGGTGCGGTCGTCGACGCCGTCCGGGGTGCGGTGCGCCTCGCCGCCGGCCGCGATCGTCCCCGCGTCCTCGATCAGGACGTAGTCGGCCACCGCGCGGGACATCGCCCCGCCGAACACGCGGTCGCCGGCGGCGAACTCGCGCACGCCTTCGCCGACCTGGTCCACGATCCCGGCGTAGTCGGTGCCGAACCCGCACGGCAGGCTCAAGCCAAACCGCGCGGCGGTCTCCGCGTCCGAGGTCATGAACCAGTCCATCGGGTTCAGCCCGGCCGCGGCGACCCGCACGCGGATCTGCCCCGGACCGGCCTGCGGCACCGGCACCTCACGCACGCGCAGGGTCTCCGGCCCGCCGAACGACTCGAACTGGACCGCCCGGCCGGTAGTCGCCGACGCGGTGGCGTTCGGTTCTTTCATGCTCACCTGTTTCTGTAGCGGCTCGTGACGCAATGCAAACGGACTACGCTCCGTTTATCTGACCCAAGCTAGCACAAGTGGAGCGTGATCCGTTTTGGCTTCCGCAAAGGTCCGCCGGCCGAGGGCGGACGCGACCCGCAACCGCGAACAGCTGCTGGCGGTGGCGACCCGCCTGTTCGCTTCGGCCGAGACCGAGCCGTCGATGCGCGCGATCGCCCACGAAGCCGGGGTCGGCATCGCCACCCTGTACCGGCACTTCCCCACCCGGGAGTCCCTGGTCGACGCGGTCTACCAGGATCAGGTCTCGCGGCTCACCGCCGGCGCCAGGCAACTGCTCGCCCAGCTCGGCCCGCGCGCGGCGCTGCGCCGCTGGATGGACCTGTTCGGGGACTGGATCGCGACCAAGAACGGGATGCTCGACACCCTGCTCGCGATGGTCGAATCGGGCGAGATCGCCCACGCCCGCACCAGAACCGAACTGCTCGCCGCGATCGGCGACATCCTCGAAGCCGGGCGCGCGAGCGGGGAACTCCGCGCCGACGTCCCCGCCGAGGACATCGCCGCCGCTCTCATCGGGATCTTCACCGTGGCCGGTTCCGCCGAGCACAAAGCGATGGCGGGTCGCCTGCTGGACCTCCTGATGGACGGACTCCGGCCGTGCGGCCACTCCGAAACGGCCGAGTGAGAAGGAAAGATCTCGGCGAGGCGAGCTGTTCTCGACGCTCGGCCCTTCCGCGCTCGCGGCAGGAAGTGCTGCGGCGGCAAGCGAAGACCCGCCGGACTTGCTGCCCCAAGAGGGGGCGGCGAGTCGTCGCGAAAGGACTCAGCGTTCGGCCTGCGAGAGGCCGAGCAGAGGCAGCCACACCGCGTCCACGATCTCGACGATCGTCTCGTCCGGCACCCCGTCCATGCGCATCAGCATGTCATGGCGCACGAGGTCGAACGGAAGGTTCACGACCCGGTCGGAACGGGGCACGTCCGCCAATTCGCCGCGCTCGACCGCGCGGTCGACAAGCGTCGCGAACGGGGGCGGCTGATCGACGGGCAGGACGCGGCTGCGCAGGTGATTGAAGGTGGTGCCGGTCTCGCGGAGGTAGTCCGCGAGCTGGATGCGCATGAGGATCAGCGTGCGGGCTCGCTCGGCGTTGACCGTGCGCAGGAGAGCGAGCGCGTCCTGGCGCAGGCTGCCGGTGTCGGGGAGGTCGAGCGGGCGCCAGTGCCGGGCGAGCGTGGCGAGCAGCAGGTCGTCGCGCTGCGGCCAGCGCCGGTAGAGCACCGGTTTGCTGGTCCCGGCGCGCGCCGCGACGGTCTCGAAGGTCAAGCCGTGGTAGCCCTGCTCGACCAGTACTTCCCAGGCGGCGTCCAGGATCGCACTCTCCAGTGCGGCGCCCCTGCGCCGGGTGGGCGCCGCGGGCTCCGTGCGTCGCTGGCTCACCTTGGCTCCCTGACGTTTCCCCCGGACGGTTGGATCCGGTTGCGTATCTTAACCCGCCGTCGTACATTCGGAGCAGTAAGAAACGAAACCGTATCTTACTGGCGGACGGACACCCGCCGCCGAGCCACGCACACGCAAGGGGATGCCCGCATGTCCACGATCAACGCCGCAGTGGTGGAGTCCTTCGACGAGCCGCCGCACTTCCGGTCCGTTCCCGCGCCCGAGGCCGCCCCCGGCCAGGAGGAGGTGGAGGTTCTCGCCGTCGGCGTGCACCCCGCCACCCGGGGCATCGCCGCGGGCAGGCACTACACGAGCCCCAAGACGCTGCCCGCCCTGGCCGGCGCCGACGCCGTAGTTCGCCGAGAGGATGGCAGCCTCGCCTTCGTCATGCCGATGGGCAGTGGCTCCCTCGCTGAGCGCATCGTCATCGATCCGGCCAGCGCGATCCCGGTCCCGGACGGAGCCGATCCCGCGGTCCTGGCCGCCACCATGAATCCGGCCTTGTCCTCGTGGACCGCGCTGCGCACCCGGGTGCCATTCCAAGCCGGGCAGTCGGTCCTGGTGCACGGCGCGACTGGCAATGCCGGATCGACGGCCGTCAAGGTCGCCAAGCATCTCGGAGCCGGGCGAGTGATCGCCGCCGGACGCAATCGTTCCCGACTCGACGAACTCGCGGCCGAGGGCGCGGACGCGGTCGTCCAGCTCACCCCCGACGAGGACGCCACCGCGGCCGCGCTCGCCGAGGCCGCCGCGAACGTCGACGTGGTCCTGGACTACGTGTGGGGGCCGCCCACCGAACTCGCCATGCGCGCCGTCCTCGGGGCGCGGACCGAGCACACCCGCCTGCTCGACTGGGTGCAGATCGGCGGCATGGGCGGAGACGCGATCACCGTCTCCGGGCACGCCTTGCGCTCCAACGCTTTCCGCATCCTGGGCAGTGGCTTCGGCGCGGTGGAGATGGACGTCATGCACCGGGAGTTCACCGAACTCATCGCCGCGATCGCCGCGGGCGGCATGGCCGTGCGCCCGCACCCGTTCCCGCTCGAGAAGGTCGAAGAGGCTTGGGCCCACCAGGATGACCCCGGGGAACGCACCGTGATCCTCCTCTGACTGGCGGCGTTCGGGTGGCCAAGCGACGATGCGGCCGGAGCCGCGCGCTACCGCGGAACGTCGACACCTTGGGCGACGACTTCGGCCACCGCCCGCTCGGCAGCGCGGACCGCACCCTCCATATAGGACTCGAACTCGGCGGACGTCTCCGCTCCGGCCCAGTGGACCCGGCCGACCGCCGCGGTCGTCGCGTCGGTGTAGTTCGTGAGGACGCCCGGGGTCCGCAGTCCCGCCACGCCGCTGATCCACGGTTCGGCGATCCAGGACTTTTCCAGGTACTGCTCGAAATCCCGCGCCTGGGGGCCGAAAAGTTCGACGAGGTCCTTCACGAAGGCGTCGCGGCGTGCGTCTTTGTCGTCGAGAATCGTGTCGTCCCAATGGAAACCGCCCGAGGCGGCGGTGCCGATGAACGCCAGGAGGATGCCCTTGCTGCCGTCGGGCGGCGAGTTGTCGACGACGTAGTGCGCGATCGGAAGATCGGTGACCGCGGAGCCGTTCAGGCCCTGCTCGCGCCAGAACGGCCGCCGGTAGACCAGGCAGACCTTGCGTTCGCCGCCGTTGCGCCAGACGCGCTGCAGCTTCGCGCGGCGGGTCGGCAGCGGCGGCAGGAAATCGATCCAGGCCGCGTCGCCCGGCGTCATCGCGACGATGACCCGGCCGCACCGGACCTCCGCGCCGGCTGACCGCACGAGCGCGCCGCGGCTGTCCTGTTCGATCGAGGTCACCGGCGAGCCCAGCCGGACCCGGTCCCCGAGTTCGGCCGCGATCGCGTCGGCGACGGCCTGGGTGCCGCCCGCCACACGCGTCTCCTGGGCGCCGTCCGCGGTGTTCATCATGAACTCGACGCCGCCCGAGGTGCCGATCTGGTGCAGGGCCTTGAGCAGCGAGACCTGGCTCGAACTCTCGGCGAAGACCAGCGAGAGCCCGAGTTCGAACAGGTGCCGAGCCTCGGCGCTCCGGCAGTGCTTGTCGAGCCAGTAGCCGAGCGTCGTGCTGTCCCATTCGGTTGCTTTCCGTGCCCGCCAAGGGACCTCGGCCGGGACGGTCGCCGCCATCCGTTCGAGGCGGAACTGCGCCTGGGCGAAGTCCAGCAGGGCCACCGGCCCCAGGGGCGGGATGGTGCCGCCGTACGTGCGCCGTTTGCCGCGCCGGAGGTAGATCGTCTTGCCCTCGGTGTGCGTGGGGAAGGTCTTGAGTCCCAGCTCCTCGAGCAACTCGAACATGCGGGTGTGCAGCTTGCCGACCCACTGGCCGCCGCCCTCGCTGATCACGCCGTCGCCGGCGTCGAGGTTGTACAAACGACCGCCCGCGCGGTCGTCGGCCTCCAGCACGACGACCGAATGTCCCTGCCGCACGAGCCGGCGGGCGGCGACGAGACCGGAGAGTCCCGCGCCGACCACCGCGACGTCGGCGGTGAGCTGTGCTGGCTTTGTCGTGGTCACCTGACGCTCCGCTCTGTGTTGGGCCGCTGGGACTTCGCTTTTGCCGTCCGGTCGACGAGGCGCAGCGGCCGCGCCTCGCGATCCCGCAGTGCCGCGGCGACGGCCGCGACCAGCCGTTCCGTGGCTTCCTTGCTGCTCCGGCTGACCGCGGTGAAAGAGAGATAGCCGTGCACAAGGCCTTCTTCGCGGATCAGGTCGACGCGCACCCCGCTTTCCAGCAACGCGGCCGCGTAGGCGAGCGCGTCGTCGCGCAGCGGGTCGAACCCGGCGACCGCCACGACGGCGTCCGGAAGACCGCTCAGGTCGTCGGACAGCAAGGGGCAGAGCAGCGGATCGTGCTGATCCGTTCCGGCGGGCAGGTAATGGCCCATGAACCAGTCGATCTGCTTGGCCGACAAGGCGGGAGAGCCGGCGAACTCGTCCTGGGAGGGCCGCCGCACCGAGATGTCGGTGACCGGCTGGACGAGCACCTGAAGCAGCGGCTGGACCGACTGGCCGCGCACCTGCTGGCACAGCACGGCGGCGATGTTGCCCCCGGCGCTTTCGCCGGCCACGACGATCCGGTTCGGGTCCAGATCCCAGCTCTCCGCGTGCTCGACCGCGTACTGCCAGGCCGCCAGCGCGTCCTCGTGCGCTGCGGGGAAAGGATCTTCCGGCGCCAGGCGGTACTCGACCGACAGGACGTCGGCGCCCGTTCCGTGGGCGAACATCCGGGCCGGGGCGGCGTAACTGGCCCGGCTCCCGAGAACGAAACCGCCGCCGTGGAAGAAGAGGATCAAGCCGCGGCCGGGCTTTCCCGAACTGTACCGGGTCGCCAGGAGTCCACTGTGGATCTCGACTTCCTGTTCGACGGCACAGGGAGCGACCCGGTCGGCGAACACGGCCGCGTCGGTCTCGATGACCTTCCGCGCCTCGGCGGCGGGCAGGTCGCTGTAGTCGTTCCCGGCGGCGGTGAGTTTCATCAGCATGGCGACGTCCGGGGCCATCCGCTCCCCCGCGCGGTTGACCGGCGGGCGCGCGAGCAGCCGGGCGACCGGTGCCGGAACCCCGCACAGGGCAACGACAAACGCTCGCTGGAGACGCTGGCTCAGCGTCCGGCGCGGCGCGGTCACGACCCGGCTCCGACGCCGGCGAGGGTGGAAGTCCGGGTCGAGAACCGGAGACTCTCGTCGATCAGCTGTCCCTTGAACAGCCGGTTGTCCGGAACGAAGGTGGTGCGCATCCGCCACGGCAGTTCGGTGCCCTGCTTCGGAAGCTCGTGCAGCGACCGCCGCAGGTACCCCGCGCTGAGGTCGACGACGTCTTCCTTGGCCAGGTTTTCCGGCGCGACCGGCACCACGATCTCCTGCCCGGTCGCGTCCATGCGGCGGAGCACGTCGGCGACCAAGCGGCACACGTTGCTCAGGCGCAGGGTCCAGGACGCCTTCGTGTACCCGAACATCATGGCCCAGTTCGGCACCCCGGAGATCAGGCAGCCGCGGTACAGCACGGTGTCCGGCAGCTTCGCCGGAACGCCGTCCACTGTCGGCTGGATGCCGCCCAGCAGCTGCAGGGCCAGGCCGGTCGCCGTCACGACGAGGTCGGCCTCCAAGGTCTTGCCCGATTCCAGCAGGATGCCCTTCTCGGTGAAGCGGTCGATCCGGTCGGTGACCACGTCGGCCTTCCCGTCGCGCAGGGCGTGGAAGAACTCGCCGTCCGGGGTGACGCAGAGCCGCTGGTCCCACGGGTCGTACGGCGGGTTGAAATGGGTGTCCACGTCGAACCCGGGCGGGAGGTCCTTGAGCGCCAGCTTGCGGAGCAGCTTCCGCCCGAAATTCGGGAACTTGGTGAGGACCGAGACGAGGAGGAAGTCCTGCCAGATGTTCTTCCGCCGCGTGGCCGCGTAGCCGGCCTTCGCCCCGAGCACCTTGCTGAGCGCGAGCGCGATCTTGTCGACCCGAGGAGCCGAGGCGATGTAACTCGGCGTGCGCTGCAGCATCGTCACGTGCGCCGCGGCGCCCTCGCCCATCAGCATGGCCGGCAGCATGGTCACCGCCGTCGCGCCGCTTCCGATGATCACGACGCGTTTGCCGCGGTAGTCGTAATCCTCCGGCCATTCCTGAGGGTGCAGGATGTCGCCCCGGAAAACCTCACGGCCCTCGAAGTGCGGCGTGTATCCCTTGTCGTAGCGGTAATAACCGGTCGCGCTGAAGACGAAGCCGGCCTTGACGGTCTTCTCGCTCTCGGCCCCGTCCGCGCCGGTCACCCGGACCTGAAGCGTCCACTGCGCTTCGGCGCTCGACCAGTCCGCCGCCGTCACGCGGTGGCCGAGGCGGAGGATCTTGTCCAGGCCGAATTCGGCCACCGTCTCGTCGAGGTACTCGCGGATCAACGGGGCTTCGGCGATCGCGCTCCGGTGCCGCCACGGCTTGAAATCGTAGGCATAGGTGTGCAGGTCGGAGTCGGAGCGGACGCCCGGATAGCGGAACAGATCCCACGTCCCGCCGATCGCCGCGCGGGATTCGAGGACGAGGATCTTCTTGTCCGGGAACTCGGCCGCCAGCTGCCGGCTCGCGCCGATGCCGGACACCCCCGCGCCGATCACGACAATGTCGGCGCGCTCCGTCGCGCTCCGTTCCTTCATGTTCTGCGTCCTTCCGATGCGTGCTGACGACGCCGGGACACCGCTGACCGGCGTCAACGACCGGGACCGAAGTTGGTCATTTGATAAAGTCGTTTGACAGAGTGTGTGGCACGAGCCGTCGGACGTCAAGGCCCGACTTCGCCGCCGCGACCCGATCACCCAGCCGGGCGGACCCGGGGAACGGTGGGGAGCACAGCATTTTCCGGCTCAGGAACACTGGCCGCGAGGCAGCGCGATTCCTGGCCGGAGCGGCGATCAGGTACGCAGCGAGACCGAGACGGAGAGCGCCGGGCGACGGCACGAAGCTCGCCGACCTCGGCGAAAAGTGCTAGGGCCAACCGGAATCAGCGGGCCCGGCCCGGCCGGGTGAGCCCGTTCTCCCGCGGCGGCCAGGCCGTCCGCAGGAGCGGGACCGGTTCAGCGCGCCGTCGCCTCTTGGGCGATCCGGTCCGCGAGCCAGCTGTCCAGCACCGCCGTGACGAGATTGATCTTGTCGTCGGCGAGAGAATCGTCGCCGCGCGTAAGCCAATTCAAGGCGAAGCCGTCAGCAAGGGAAGTGATGACGTTGACGATGTCTTCGATCGCTTCGGAGCTGAGCTGATCGCCCGGCGCCGCTTTCCGCAGAATGCCGCGCATCGTCTCGAACGCACGCTCGTAGACGCCCAGCCCGCGGTTCTCGGACTGCCGTTGCGCCCAGCTGAACAGCTCCAGCGTCGCCGCCGCGAAGGTGTGCGACTCGAAGTAGCAGCTGAGCACCCCGCGAAGGAGTTGCCGGGCGGTTTCCGCGAGGCCGCTGTGCGGATCGCTGCCGTCCAGGACCGCCTGGAACCGGGACCCGACGAATTCGTAGACGTCCGCGAACAGGTCTTCCTTGGAGTTGTAGCAATAGTGCAGCGTCGCCAGCGGCGCCTGCGCCTGTTCGGCGATCCGTCGCGTCGTGGCGCCGTCGATGCCGCGGGAGGCGATGACCTCCATCGCCGCGTTGACGAAGTCCTGCCGGCGTTCGACGGCCGAGACGCGTGGCATGGAGCCCTCCCGCAGTGCTGCCCGGTACGACTAGGACATTTGACCCAGTCGACCCCAGACTACCAGTGCGGCCGGGCGGGCGGTCGCGCCGACGGCCGGAAAACTCTTGGTCAAACAACTTGATCGGACGACCAAGAAGGGTTAGCTTATGGGCCCTGAGCACCGGGGATCGCTCACCTTCCGCAGGCCCGCCCACGACATCGGAGTCGACCATGGCAGAACTGCACCGGCCTGACCTCGTCCGCACCGCGCCGCCCCTTCCGGCGGCCCGAAGAGTCCCTCTCCTCAGCATCGGCGCGGTGCTGGTCGTCTTGACCAACGCGGTCATCTTCGTGGTGCCGCCGCTTCTGCCGGTCATCGCGACGCACTACCACCTCGTCACGCTCGCCCAGACCACCTGGGTCTACACCGCGCTCACGCTGGGCGGCGGAGCCGGATTCATCCTGCTTCCCCGGCTCGCCGACCTCTACGGGGATCGCAACGCGTCAGTGCTCGCGTCCGCTTTTCTCACCTTGGGCGCGCTCATTCCCGCGGTGGGCAACTCGTATCCGTCGCTGCTGGCGGGCTGTCTCGTAATGGGCTTCGGCGGGGCCGCGCAGTTGCTGCCCCTGGGGTTCCTTCGCAGAAACCTCGGCGAGCGCGGAATCACCGCGGGCGTAGCGGTTCTCGTGATCGCCACCGGTGTCGGAATTGTCGTCGGAATGATCGGCGGCGGCCTGATCGTGCAGAATCTGTCGCTGCGAAGCTTTTTCTTCATCCTGACCGCGGCATTCGCCGTGACCACCGTCGCCTCGTACGCGACCATTCCGCACACTCCGCCCGCCGAACCCTCCGGCCGGGTCGGCGTGGTCGGCACCGTCTGGATGATCGGCTGGGTGGCGGCGATCCTGCTGACGCTGACGCAGGGTCTGGTGTGGGGCGCCGGGGCGTTGATCCCGTTGGCTCTCGGCGTCGCAGGCGGGATTCTCTGGCTGCGCGTCGAACGGAAATCGGCGTCCGCGGTCTTCGACGTGTCCTTGATGAAAACCCCGCTCGTGACGGCGGCGTGCGTGTGCATCGCCTTGTTCGCGGCGGTGAACTCGGCCTATCTGCTCTTGGTCAGCGATTACGCCCAGGTCGTTCCGGCGACGCTCCGTCCGGCCGACGCCTACGGATTGGGGCTCAGCGCACTGCAGACGGGCTGGCTGATGGTGCCGTTCGCGGTGACCTTCCTGCTCGGCGGCGCCATCGCGGACCGTCCGGCGGCCAACGGACGCGGCGCCTCGATGTTCGTGGCCGGGGCGCTGGTCAGTGCCGCGGGCCTTGCCTGGCTCGCGCTGGCGCACGACCAGCAGTGGCAGTACCTCGTCGGCGCAGCGGTCATGGGCCTCGGCTGCAGCATCGGCTACGCGGCCGGTTTCGCGATCGCGCAACGAGCCGTGCCCGAAGAAAAGGCCGGGATGGCCGCCGGCGTCGCGGGGACTTTCATGGCCGTGGGATTCGCCGTCGGCACCGCGTTGATCAGCGCCGACCTCAGCGTCTCGGTGACCCCGGTGCGCGGCACCGGCGAGGAAGTCGCTACCGCGGATCTCTACGGCTCCGGCTACTGGATCGCCGCCGTCGTGGCCCTGCTCGTGCTGGCGACCTTGGTCGTCTCCCGGGCGCGCGCCCGGCGCCGCCTCGCCTGAACCATCGCCGCCTTCGACGAAAGCGAAGGCCCGAAACTCGAGGAATACCGAAATGAAAGAAATACTTTTCTCCCTCGCCGACGTCTGGATGATTTTCGCCGGGTTCACTTACGGCGTGAAGTTCATCCGGCGTTACGGAAACTATTTGCTGGGCCTGGAATGGATCGTCGTCGCCACGTCCGGGACGAACTTCCTGCTCTGGTCCCTGCTCGGCGGCGACGAACACAGCCCGATGTACTTCGCGGCGTATTTCCTCGACGCTTTCTCGCGCTCAGTAGGCATCACGCTGATCCTCGTCCTGGGCCTCATGCGCGTGACGCACCTCTACAAGCCTTCGGCGGCAACCGATGTCAGCGCGTTCGCGCTGGCGGCCGTGGCGGGACTGTACTTGCAGCAGTTCCATTGGGGATTCCACGCTGGCTCGGCGATCTTCTACGTCGCGGTCAACGCGGTCACGGCGATCTACCTCGCCTATTTCACGGTGCGGCTCTGGCGGGCCCGCGCCAAGGGTTCGGCCGTCGCTTCCGCTCTCGCCACCGCGGCGGGTCTGGCGATCGCGGTGATGTACGACTTCCTGCCGATTCCGGACGACCAGTACCGCACGACGTTCTACACGCTCGCCCTCGCCACCTGGGGCACCCAGATGTACGTGATTTTCCGGGCCTACCGCGCCCTGCACGACCACAACGTCGCGACCGGGCTCGAGCCGGCTTCCCGGTCCGGACGCACCAAGCTCGCGAGCGCCTAGGAGATCCCGTGGACACAGCCAACGTCGACTACCTCGGCTTCACCGGTTGGATCGGCCCGCCGTCCGACGTCCGGCCGCCGCTGGACGGCGACCTCGGCTGCGCCGTCGCGGTCGTCGGCGGCGGGCTGGGCGGCATGTCGGCCGCGCTGCGCCTCGCCGAACGCGGGCAGGACGTCGTGGTGCTGGAGGCCCAGTTCTGCGGCCACGGTTCCAGTTCCCGCAACGCCGGCCAGCTCGCGAGCGCGCCCGGCGGCGACATCCAGCTGCTGAATCTCTTCTTCCGCAAGAAAATGCCCGCCATGGCCCGGTTGGCCGAGCACGCCGCGCTGCACGTCGAAGACCTGATCAAGCGTCTGGGCATCGACTGCGACTACGAAGCCGCGGGCAACACCTTCGCCGCGGTGTCCCGAGGACAACTGGGACGAGTGCGGCGCGTGGCCAAGATCCTGCACCGGGCGGGGACCAAGGTCGAGCTCGGCACGAGCGAGGAACTCGGAATCCCGCGCGGTTTCCTCGGCGGCATGCGCGAAGTGGCCGGCGGGATCATGAACCCCGGCAAGTTCACCCGCGGCGTGCGCCGGGGACTCCTGACGTCGTCCGCTCGAGTCTTCGAACAGACCAAGGTCACGGACGTCGCCCGCGACGGCGGTCAGGTCGTGCTTTCGACCCCTCGAGGCAAGGTGCGCGCGGACAAGGCCGTGCTCGCGACGAACGCCTTCTCGGGCGAATGGACGATCACGCCCAAGCACCTTTCGGTGCCGCTGTGGGTGATCGAGGCGGAGACCGAGCCGATCGACCCCGTCCGCTTGAAGGCGCTGGGCTGGACCAGCCGTTCCGGGCTGATCACCCAGCACAACATCATGGAGAACTACCGGCTGACCCCGCGCGACACGATCGTCTTCGGCGTGCGCCGGGTCGAGCGGGGCACGCGCTTTCCGCTTCCGGCAACGGAAAAGCGCCCCGACCCGCGACTGGTCCGGGAACTCGCCGACGCGTTCGCGACGCGGTTCCCGAGCCTGGCCGACGTAGCGGTGGACCGCGCTTGGGGAGGCTGGATCGCCATCACCTCGTCGTGGCTTCCGGTCGCCGGACGGATCGGCGGCACCGTCTTCTACTCGATCGCCTGCAACGGCCACGGCCTGGCGCAAGCACCGTACGTCGGCGCCCTCCTCGCGGATCTCGTCGTCGACGGCGAACGACCCGAAGACCTGGACGTCCTGTGGGCCGAGAAAGCCCGTTTCCCCCGCCCGCTCATGATGAGCCCGCTCGGGCTGCGCACGATCTGGGCGGTCGACCGCTTCACCGACCGGATCAACGGCAGCAGACGGAACGCTCGGAAGGGCGATCCGACTGCTGCCTGAGCTGCCCGGCTCGCGCCGAGCCAGCCGCACAGTCCACATCGGACCGCTCCGGTCAAGACGGATCGACGCCAGGCCCGGCTCCCGGCTCACGCGCAGAACGCTGCCTGGCTCGAACGGGGCGACGCCGTCCGGACCGGGCGCCGCCCGTCCCGGCGCGCCCTGGCCGAGTCGCGAGAACTCCGGTGCCCGCGGCCTTTCCCCCATTCGACTGCGATGCGAGGAACCCATGACCCGTGACCTCCCGCCGGACCGGCAGACCCCAGGGCTGGCGCGCACGCTCGGCGTGCCGCAGATCGTCTTCATGGTCGTGGCCATGGCCGCACCGCTGACCGTCGTCGCCGGCCTCATCCCGCTCATGATCGCTACGGGCAACGGGACCGGAGCACCGCTGAACTTCGTGGTCATGGGCCTCGTGCTCGTCCTCTTCACCGTCGGGTTCTCGGCGATGACGCCCGAGGTCGCCGACGCCGGAGCGTTCTACTCCTACGTGCAAAAAGGCTTGGGCCGGGTGATCGGCCTCGGCGCCGCGACCCTGGCGATCGCGACGTACGCGGTGCTGCTCGTGTCAGTCGCGGCCTACCTCGGCGCCGCCGTGCACAACGTGCTCGTGACCCTCGCCGCGGTTTCCGTCCCCTGGTGGTCGCTCTCGGGGGTGTGCCTGCTCGCCATCGCCTTTCTCGGCTACCGCAACATCGAAATGAGCGCGCGCGTCCTCAGTGCTCTGCTCGTCGCCGAGATCCTGATCGTCGCTGTGCTGGACCTGGCGATCGTCGTGCACGGAGGCGACCGCGGGCTGTCCGGCGAGCCGTTCACGTGGGGCGCGTTCAGCCAGGGAGCCGTGGGAACCGGGATCATGTACGCGATCTTCGGATTCGTCGGCTTTGAAGCGACCGCGGTGTTCCGTTCGGAGGCAAAGGATCCGGACACCACCGTTCCGCGCGCGACTTACACCGCGGTGCTCGTCATCGCCGTGGTTTACGCGGTCTCCGCGTGGGCCGTCATCGTCGGCGCGGGAACCGGCAAGGTCGTGGCCCTGGCGGCCAGCCGCCCGGAGGCCCTCACTCCCGACCTGGCCACGCGCTACGTGTCGACCTTCGCGCACGACGTGATGCAATGCCTGCTCGCGACCAGCTTTTTCGCTTGCGTGCTGACGGTGCACAACGTCGTGTCCCGCTACACGTTCACGTTGGGCCGCAAGGGCGTGCTGCCGGCCAGTTTCGAAGCGGTCCATCCGAAGCACCGCTCGCCCCACGTCGCCTCCCTGGTCACGTCGGGCATCGTCTCGATCGCGCTGGCAGTCATGGCCGTGTGCCGGCTCGATCCCGTCGTGCAGATCTACGCCTGGTTCGGCGGCGCGGGCACGCTCGGGCTGATCTTCCTGCTTGCCTTGACCTCCATCGCAATCGTCGCGCACTTTCGCCGAAACCCCCGCGGCGTGTCGAAATGGAAGGGCGCCATCGCGCCGGGGATCGCCTCGGCGAGCCTGCTCGGCACCCTTTTCCTGGTGGTCGGCAACTTCGAACTGCTGATCGGCTCCTCCGGCATCGCCTGGGCGTTCCTCGCTTTCCTTGTCCTCGCGTACGTCGCCGGGCTCGCGTGGGCGTTGCGCCTCCGAGCGGCCCGACCGAAGGTCTACGCGGGGCTGGTCATTTGACCGAGTCATATGACAAACTACAACTCCGCCGCGTTCAGGTCGAAAGGACTTCCACCATGACCGAAACGACGACGCTTCCCGCACCGGAGCGCGTGACTTCCCTCGCGATCGAGCCCGACGCGACTCCGGTGGTCCGCCTGATCGCGCGCGCTTTGCGGGAGTCCGTCCGAATAGGACACGAGGCCGACGCCCTGTCCCGCGCCGAGGGAACGGTCGCACTTCGTTCCCACGACACGCCGCAGGCCGCCACCATCGCCTTCCGGGGCAAGGAAATCGCAGTGAGCAGCGGAGTCTTCGCCGCACCCGACGCGACCGTCGTGGTCGATCTGCGAGCGCGGTTCTCCCCGGCTGAGGAACCGGCCGGGAACACCGAGCTGGCCGACGTCGCACTACGCGCCTTGACGCCGCCGCTTCCTCCTTGGCCGGAGGCTGCGCAGCGGTTCTGGAGCCTCACCCGAGACCTCCCCGGCATGCCGGACGTCCTTGTCGTCGTGGAAGAAGGCGAGGGCGGCCGGGCCGAGGAGAGGTTCGGCGACGGCTCTTCCGAATATCTGCTCGCGGGGTCGCCGGATGTCCTGGCCGGGGTCCTCACCGGCACCGACGATTTCCTGCTCGCCTTGTCGTCCGGCCTTCGCGTCAAAGGCACCTGGGCGCAGTTGTCCGTCCTGACCGGCGCTTCGTGGAAGGTGCGTTTCGATGTCTGATCTGCCGAAGACGGCCCACAAGACCGTCCGCCTCGAAGCGACGAACCACGACGGCAGCTTCCTGGGAAAGACCGTCTCCGCGGCGAAGTTCGCTTCCGGCAAGGAAACCGGCTTCGCGTTCGCCGACGTTCTCTTCGCCATCGACCTCGGCGACGAGTTCGTCCTCGGCGACGCTTACGCGGACTGGCGCGGCAACCTCTACGACATCCAGATGGTTCCCGACCTGTCCACGCTGGTCGAGTGGAAGCCGGGAATGGACTCGGTGATCGGCGACTACCGCAAGAAAGACGGCTCGCCGGTGCCGATCTGCCCGCGGAACCTGGCGCGCGCCATGGTGGACCGGCTCGCCGCGCTGGGTCTCACCGCGAAGGTCGCGGTGGAGATCGAGGCGACCCTCTTCGAGGAGTCCGTCCAGGAAGCGCGAGCGCGCGGGTACCGCGATCTGACTCCGCTCGGCGGCAGCGCGGGCGCCACCTACCACTTGGCGCGGTCGAAGGACTGGGTCGACTACATGGAGGCGGTCACGGCCCGGCTCGACGACCTGGGGATCGTCTGGGAAGCCTGGACCGACGAAGCGGCCGCGGGGCAGACCGAGCTGAATCTCGCGCCCACGAACCCCATCGCACTCGCCGACGCCTGGGCGCGCACCCGTCAGGTCATGCGGGAAGTGGCGTTCGAGCAAGGCCGCACGGTCACCTTCATGGCCAAGCCGACGGCCGGGTGGGGACAGGGCGCGCACCTCAATCTCTCTTTGCAGCGCGAGGGCGTGAACCAGTTCTTCGCCGAGGACGGTCCGACAGACCTCATGCGCCACGCGATCGGCGGATTGATGGCGACGATGGCGGGCAACGCCGCGATCGTGCTTCCGCAGATCACCTCGTACCGGCGGTTGGAAGACCTCTCCGGACCGCCGACCACGATCAGCTGGGGCGTCGACAACAAGACGGCCGCCGTGCGCGCCATCACCGGCCATCCGCGCTATTCGCGGCTCGAATACCGGGTTCCCGGCGCCGATGTCAACCCGTATCTCGCTCTCGCCGGGGTGCTGGCCGGAGTGGCGGCCGGAATCGAGCGGGAGATCGAACCTCCGGACGAGGTCACCGACATGGCGTGGCGCCTGCCCGAGGGATACGGCGTGGCCCGGATCCCCGACACGATGTCCAAGGCGTTCGCCGCGTTGGACGCGGACCCGATCCTGCGCGAATACCTCGGCGACGAGTTCGTCGACTTCTGGGTCGTGTCGCGCCGGTGGGAGTGGATGGAGTTCCACACCAAGGGCGGCGATCCGTACTCCCCGCTTTCGGAGTGGGAGTCCCTGCGCTACTTCGAGCTGCCGTGACCAGGCCGCTCATCGGCGTCACCGGCCGCCGCTTCCGGATGGGACTGGTCGCCGGGGCGGACAGCCGCTACGGAGACATGCACACCGACAGCTACATGGCGGCCTTCGCGACGAGGATCGCGCGGGCCGGCGGCGTGCCGGTCCATCTGCCCTACGACGCTCCTCCGGAAGACGCCGCGGCATGGCTGTCCGGCGTCGTCGTCACCGGCGGACAGGACGTCCACCCGGGCCGGTGGGGCGGGGACACCGCGGTGGTGCGGGAAATCGATCCGCGGACCGACCCTGCGGTGCACGACGCCGAGCGCGACGCGTACGAGATCGCACTCGTCCATGAAGCGCTGAAACGGGAAATCCCGGTCCTCGGCGTGTGCCGGGGCATGCAGATCATCAATGTCGCGCTCGGGGGCACGCTCGTCGCCGACCTCTCCCCCGGCGCGGTGCGGCATCTCTCCCCGGAATCCGCGCCGACCGACGGCACGCCGGATCACGCCGTGACCTTCGAGCCCGGCTCGATCGCCGCGGGGCTGTTCGGCGACCACGCGGTCACCAACTCGTGGCATCACCAAGCGGTGGACCGGTGCGGCGCCGGGCTCGTCGTGACCGGCCGCACCGAGGACGGGGTGGCCGAGGCGATGGAACTCCCCGGTTCGCCCGTGCTGGCCGTGCAATGGCATCCGGAGTGGATGGCGAGCCCCGATCCCGCGCTGGGGTGGATCGTCGAGGAGTCCGCCCAACGCCGGTACGTCCCGGAACTACAGAACAACCGAGGAACGGTGAAAGCATGACCATCGCGGCTGATCGCCTCGGCGAGGACCCGTCGACGCCGACCCTGACCGCACTGCTGGCGGAACGCGCGGCCCAGTCGCCGGACGGGGAATTCCTCCGTTTCGGCGACCGGTCGTGGACCTTCGGCGAGATCGACGCTTGGACCTCGCGGCTGGCGCACCGCCTGATCGAGACCGACGGCGTCGAGCCCGGCGACCGGGTCGCGGTCATGCTCCCGAATGTCGTGCAGTGGCCGGTCGTGTGGCTCGCCGCGCTCAAGGCGGGTGCCGTCGCCGTGCCGGTCAACGCCAAGTATCAGCAAGCAGACCTCGCGTTCGTGCTGAAAGACTCCGGCGCCCGGCTCGTTTTCACCGATCACGACCACCTGCGGCTGGTGCACGGCGTGGCGAACCCGGGGGCGGTGCGGGTCGTCGACATCGCCGACGACGGGTCCGCGCGGTTCCCGGCCAGCGCGCCCGACGTCGCCGTCGCCGCCGACACCTTGGCGAACCTCCAATACACCTCGGGAACCACCGGATTTCCCAAGGCCTGCATGCTGACTCACGACTACTGGGTCCGCAACGGGTGGTTGTGCGCGGCCTCGACCGGCTTGGGCCCGGACGATGTACTGCTTACCGCGCAGCCGTTCTCGTACATGGATCCACTGTGGAATGTCGCGGTCGCGCTCACCGTGGGCGCTCCTCTGGCGGTGCTGCCGCGGTTCTCGGCCTCAGGCTTCTTCGCGGACGTGCGCCGGCACGGCGCGACCTTCTTCTACGTCCTCGGATCCATGCCGACCCTTCTGCTCAAACAGCCGCCGGATCCGAGCGACCGCGACAATTCCGTCCGGATGGTGTTGTGCTCCGGGATCCCCGCGGACCTGCACGCCGCGTTGGAGGAGCGATGGGGCGCTCCGTGGCGCGAGGTCTACGGCATGACCGAGTCCGGCTTCGACCTGGTTTCGAGTTTCGCCGATCCCGCCGCTGTGGGCAGCGGAAGCCTCGGCCGCCCGGTGCCGACCAAACAGGTGCGCGTGGTCGCCCCGGACGGCACGGAAGTTCCGGCTGGCGAACGCGGAGAGCTCACGGTCAAGGGCAAGCCCATGATGACCGGCTACTGGAACCGGCCCGAAGACACGGCGCGCGTCCTGCGCGACGGCTGGCTTCACACGGGCGACGTCGTGGTTCGCGGCGACGACGGGGAAATCAGGATTGTCGGACGCATCAAGGACATGGTCCGGCGAGGCGGCGAGAACATCGCCAGCGCCGAGGTGGAGGCGGCGCTCGAACGCGACCCCGCCGTGGTGGCCGCGGCGGTCGTCGCCGAGCCGGACGATCTGATGGGCGAAGAAGTCAAAGCCTTTGTCCAGCTCGCCGACGGCCTCGCGGCCGGACGGTCGACCGCGGACTCGATCGTCCAGCGAGCCGGGACCCAGCTCGCCCGTTTCAAGGTGCCTCGCTATGTCGAGTTCGTGGACGACTTCCCGCGCACTCCTTCCGAGCGGGTGGCCAAGCCCGCGCTCAAGGAACGGGCCGATCCGGGCGCTGTCTACGATTTCGGCCCGTCTCGCGGCCAGTCCCTCCCCGATCTGCGCGTCGACATCACCCGGGACGTCGCGGTGGTCACCCTGTCCCGGCCCGAGAAGCTCAACGCGCTGACCGTCGCCACACGCCGCCGCCTCGCGAGCCTCATCCGCGAGTTCGGCACCGGGCGGAAGGCGCGCGGCATCGTCCTCACCGGCGAAGGGCGGGCGTTCTCGGCCGGAGAAGACCTCGGAGCCGCCCCCGCCTGCTACGACGAGGTCAAGACCGCGTTCGAGACCTTTCACGACATCACGCGGGCGATCCTGGAGACCCGGGTCCCGGTCGTCGCCGCGGTCAACGGCTTGGCGGTGGGCGGGGCGTCCGAGATCACCCTGTGCTGCGACACCCGGATCGGCACGCCAGCGACCGAGTATTACCAGCCGGAGAACCGGCGCGGCCTCACGATCTCCAACGCCACGAGCGTCCTGCTGCCCCGGCTGGTCCGAGGCCGCGCGATCCGGATGGTGCTGGGCGCGCACCGGATGGACGCCGAGGAAGCCCTGCGGATCGGTCTCCTGGACGAAATCGTCGAGCCGGACGAGCTCGTCGACCGCGCGGTCGAAACCGTTCTCGACTGGACGCCGCCGACCAATACGACGGCGACGCATCTCGCGCTGCTGCGACCGCGGCCCGCCGAGATCGAGGAGGCCTTCGCCCGGGAGGACCTCGCCGCGCGAGAGGCCTGGGAAAGCGGCGTGTACCGCGCGGGAATCCAAAGCTTCTGGACCGAGAAGGGCGCGCCCGCCGCGCCGGACCGCATCGACGCGGCACGCGGGTGAAACCGACGAACGAGGAGAACTGACGTGATCACCACGCGGGCCGCTGTGCTCAGCGGCGTGAACGAGCCGCTCGCCCTGACCACGATCCAGGTCGACGACCCCGAACCGCACGAGGCCCGGATCGCGGTCTCCCACGTCGGGCTGTGCCACAGCGACCTGCACTACAAAACCGGGACCGTGCCGATCGACCTTCCGGTCGTCCTCGGCCACGAGGTGGCCGGCGTGGTCGAAGCGGTCGGCTCTGCGGTGACCGGCCTCAAGCCCGGGGACCGAGTGGTCGGCGCGCTCACGCCTTCGTGCGGCCGCTGCCGCAACTGCGAGGCCGGCCGGCCGACGCAGTGCCAGCGCGTCGAGGAGGTCCGGCAGCGTCCGCGGCCGGCGTTCCAGCACCTCGACGGCCGCCGGATCGAACGGCTCGGCGACCTGGGCGCGTTCTCGCAGCACACGCTGATGCGGGAGAACGCGCTCGTGAAGCTCCCCGACGATGTCCCGTCGCACGTGGGCTGTCTGCTCTCGTGCTGCGTCATCACCGGGGTGGGCGCGGTTTTCCGCGGAGCCGAGGTCCGCCCGGGAAGCACTGTCGCGGTGATCGGATGCGGCGGGGTCGGTTCCGCCATCGTCCAAGGCGCTCGGCTGGCCGGAGCGTCGGCCGTCATCGCCGTCGACCTTGACGACGCGCGGCTGCGAGCTGCCCGCAAGTACGGCGCCACCCATACCGTCAACGGCGGCGCCGAAGACGTCGTCGCCGCGATCCGCGAGCACCTTGGCGACGGCGTCGACTACTCGTTCGAAGCCGTCGGTTCAGCCCGTACCGCGGCGACCGCCCTGGCCGTCCTGCGCCCGGCCGGAACCGCCTGTCTGGTCGGCATCGCGCCGGACGGGACCGACCTGAGCCTTCCCGCGGCGGACTTCTTCTTCCAGGAGAAGCGGCTCATCGGCTCGTACATGGGATCCGGGCAGGCGCGCGAGGACATCCTCCAGCTCGCGCGGCTGTACCGGCAGGGCCGGCTGCTGCTCGCCGAAATGGTCACCGAGGTGATCCCGTTCCGCGACATCGACGACGGGTTCGCCGCCATGCGATCCGGCGACGTGACCCGCGTCGTCGTCGACCTCCACGCCTGAACAACCGCGAAGGTGAATCCGATGTCCCCGAGCGACCACCCGCTGCCCGCCCCGCTGAACTACATCGCCGACGAATGGAGCGAATGCGAAACAGTCGGCGACGCCTGGAATCTCGACCCCAACACGCGCCAGCCCGTGCATCAGATGGCCACCACCGCGCCAGGCGACGTGGAACGCGCTTTGCAGCACGCCGAGCGGGTCTACGACATCGGCGCGTGGGACGAGGACGCCCGGCGCGAGCGGGCCAGCATGCTTGAGCGAGTCGCGGAGAACCTGGCAGAGCGCGTCGAGGACATCGCCCGTGCGGACTCGCTGACGAGCGGCGTGCCGATCAGCGTCACGAGGAAGGTCGCGTCGTTCCTGCCCGCGCGAGTCCGATCGGCGGCAGCGGACCTGGTCGGCATTCCCCGGGTGACCTCGCTCGAGGCAGGCGGCCGCGACGTTCGCCTCTACCGGCTTCCGTTGGGACCAGCCGCGATTCTCACGCCGTGGAACGGTCCGAGCTTCATTCCGGCGGCGAAGGTCGTGAGCGCCGTCGCCGCGGGATGCCCGGTCATCCTGAAACCTTCGGAACACGCGCCCGGCAGCGCACAGATCGTCGTCGAGTGCTTCGTCGCGGCCGGGCTGCCCGCAGGGGCCCTGCAACTTCTCCATGGAACGGGAACCGTCGGGGCCGCGCTGACCGCCGACCCGCGCGTCAAGGTCGTCTCCTTCACCGGCGGCCCGGGCGCGGGTCGCGCCATCGCCCGGGCCGCCGCGGAGGATTTCAAGGTCCTCCAGCTGGAACTCGGCGGCAACAACCCGGTTCTCGTGCTCGACGACGCGGACGTCGACGTCGCCGCGGACGGCATCGCCGAGGGGCTCACCAAGCTGAACGGGCAATGGTGCGAAGGCCCCGGCAAGGTTCTCGCGCCCCGGTGCCTGACCGCTTCGCTTCTGGACGCTTTGAACCAGCGCATCGCCGCGCTCGAGATCGGCCATTCGCTCGACGAGAACGCCGACGTGGGGCCGATTTCCAATGCGCCGCACTATGAAACGCTGATCCGCCGGATCGAAGACCTGCGCGGTTCGGGCGCCGAGATCTCCCAACCCGCGCGACTGCCCGACCTCGACGGGTTCTTCCTCTCCCCCACGATCGCCTCCGGAGCCGACCCCGCGCGGGCCAACGCCGAACTGTTCGGTCCGGTGGTCTCCCTGCACGCGGTCGACTCCGACGAAGAGGCGCTGCGGATCGCCAACGCGAACCCCTCCGGACTCGACGCCTATGTCTTCGGCACGGACACCGACCACGCGATCGAAATCGGTTCGCGCGTCCTGTCCGGGGAGGTGCGCATCAACGGTGCCAAACTCGCCGACCTCGCTGACGGCTCGGCGCAGACCTTCTGGGGACCAGCCGGCATCGGCGGACACGGTCCGGCCGAATCGGTTCGCGTGTTCTGCGGCGACCGGGTCGTCGGCGTGGACTCCGCTGAGCTTCCGATCTAGGCGAGGGCTCGCCGGATCTCCCTCAACTGTTTGTCAGGGAGAGGTTGAAGCTGTACCGGGACGCCCGGTACACATGCCAGCCGTACTCGACGACCCGGCCGGTTTCGTCGTACGTCGTCCGCTGCATGGTCAGCAGCGGGGCTCCCGGTTCCTCGCAGAGCAGTTCCGCGTCTTCCGCGGACGCCAGGCGGGCGCCGATGCTCTGCTGCGCCGAGTGCAGCCGCACGCCGGCCGCGCGCAGCAGCTGGTAGAGGCCGTTCTCTCGCAGGTCCTCGTCGGACGGGTCGAGCAGGCCGTCCGGGAGGTAGTTGTTCATCACCGCCAGCGGTTCGCCGTCGGTGGACCGGATCCGCTTCAAGCGCCGGGCGCGGGCGAGCGCCGGGGCTTCCAGCAGCGCGGCCGTCTCGGCGTCCGCGTCCTCCACGCGGTTGCACAGCACCGCCGTCTCCGGGGTGCCGCCGAGGCCCGTCAGGTCGTCGTACAGGCTGCTCAGCCGCAGCGGGCGGGCGACCTTCGTGCGCACCACCTGGGTGCCGACGCCGCGCTTGCGGACCAGCAGGCCCTGGTTGACCAGCGACTGGATGGCCTGCCGGACGGTCGGCCGGGACAGCCGCAGGCTCGCCGCCAGGTCCAGCTCGTTCGCCAGCCGGGACCCCGCGGGCAGCCTGCCGTCGTCGATCGCGGCGTGCAGCTGGCGCGCGACCTGGAAGTACAGCGGCTCGGGACTGGCCGGATCCACCGCGATCTCGCGCGCGGGATCCCAGGCCGGGCTGGTGCTCATGGTCCGGAGCCTACCGGGTCTACGTCGCAATGACCTAATGTCCATATGTCTTGACAAAGTCCGCCGGGGTACTGCACTGTCAGGGGGCGGAGCCACCGCGGCAGGCAGGAGGACTCGACGATGACCACGGGGTTCGACCTCGTCACGATGGGCCGGATCGGGGTCGACATCTACCCCGAGCAGACCGGCGTCGGCCTGGAAGACGTCACTTCGTTCGGCAAATACCTCGGCGGCAGCGCGACCAACGTCGCGGTCGCCGCCGCCCGTTACGGCCGCCGCAGCGCGGTGATCACCAAGACCGGCGACGATCCGTTCGGCCGGTACCTGCACCGCGCACTCGGCGAGTTCGGCGTGGACGACCGGTTCGTCGGCACGTCCGCGCATCTGCCGACGCCGGTGACGTTCTGCGAGATCTTCCCGCCGGACGACTTCCCGCTCTACTTCTACCGCTTCCCCAAGGCCCCGGACCTCGACCTCTTCCCCGAGGAACTCGACCTCGACGCGATCCGCGCGGCGAAGGTGTTCTGGGTGACGGTGACCGGGCTGTCCCAGGAACCGAGCCGCTCGGCGACGCTGGCCGCGCTGGAAGCCCGTGGCCGCGAGGGAATCACCGTGCTCGACCTCGACTACCGGCCGATGTTCTGGGAGTCCCGCGAGCAGGCCCGCGAATGGGTCGGCAAGGCGCTCGACCACGTGACGGTCGCGGTCGGCAACCTCGACGAATGCGACACCGCGGTCGCTTCCCGCGAGCCGCGCGAAGCCGCGAAAGCGTTGCGGGACCGGGGAATTTCGCTGGCCGTGGTGAAGCAGGGGCCGAAGGGCGTCCTCGCCGTGGACGACAGCGGCGAGGTCGAGGTGCCGCCGGTGCCGGTCGACGTCGTCAACGGCCTCGGCGCCGGCGACGCGTTCGGCGGCGCCCTCGTGCACGGGCTGCTGTCCGGCTGGGACACCGAACGCGTGATGCGGTTCGCGAACGCGGCCGGCGCGCACGTCGCCGGGGAACTGTCCTGTTCGGACGCCATGCCCACCGAAGCCCAGGTACTGCGCAAGCTCGGAGGAAACGCATGAACAGGGTCCAAACGAGCACTGTCGAGCGGATCGTCGCCAAACGGGTGCATGATCCGGAGGCGATCGCCGAGGCGGCGGCGGCGCGGGTGCGCGCGAAATCGCCGTTCAACGACAAGGGCCGGACGATGATCATCGCAGCCGACCACCCGGCGCGCGGGGCGAACGCGGTGGGCTCCGATCCGCTGGCCATGGCCGACCGCGGCGAACTGCTCGACCGGCTCTGCCTCGCCCTCGAACGCCCGGGCGTCACCGGCGTGCTCGCGACCGCCGACATCATCGACGACCTGCTGCTGCTCGGCGCGCTGGACGGCAAGACCGTCATCGGGTCGATGAACCGCACCGGGCTGGCCGGGTCGAGCTTCGAGATCGACGACCGGTTCGCCTGCTACGACGCGGAAACCATCGCGCGCATGCGGTTCGACGGCGGCAAGACCCTCACCCGGATCTGTCTCTCCGACCCGGCCACGCCGAGCGTCCTGGAGAACACCGCGAAAGCGGTCGACGAGCTCGCCGCCCGGAAGCTGATCGCGATGGTCGAGCCGTTCGTGTCCGAATGGGTCGACGGGAAGGTCCGCAACGACCTCTCCCCCGAGGCCGTGATCCGGTCCATCACCATCGCCTCCGGCCTCGGCCGCTCGTCGGCCTACACCTGGCTGAAGCTGCCGGTCGTCGCCGACATGGCGCGGGTGCTGGCCGCGTCGACGCTGCCCGCGGTGCTGCTCGGCGGAGAGGTCAAGGACCCCGACGCGGCGTTCGCGGCCTGGCAGGAAGCACTGGCTTTGCCGACCGTGCAAGGGCTCGTGGTCGGGCGTTCGCTGCTGTATCCGCACGACGGCGATGTCGCCAAGGCCGTCGACACGGCGGTGGGGCTGCTGTGAAGCGCTATCACGAAGCCGGAAGCACCGCGGACGGCCCGTTCAGCCTTGTCGTCACACCGGAATCGGCCGGGTGGGGCTACTCCGGCCTGCGCGTCCTCGAACTCGACGGCACGGAGACTGTCGCCACGGGCGACTCGGAAGCGCTCGTCCTGCCGCTGTCCGGCAGCTGCGCGGTCGAGGTGGCCGGGGAGAAGTTCGAGCTGGCGGGCCGCACCGGCGTGTTCGACGCGGTGACCGATTTCGCTTACCTGCCACGGGATGCCTCCGCGGTGCTCACCGGACGCGGCCGGTTCGCGCTGCCGTCGGCGAAAACGGAGAAGCACCTGCCTGCCCGGTACGGACCGGCGTCGGGCGTGCCGAGCGAGCTGCGCGGAGCGGGGATCTGCAGCCGCCAGGTCAACAACTACTGCCTGCCGCACACCTTCGAAGCCGACCAGCTCCTGGTCTGCGAAGTGCTTACCCCCGGCGGGAACTGGTCGTCGTACCCGCCGCACAAGCACGACGAGGCCCGTGAAGGCGAAAGCGAACTCGAGGAGATCTACTACTTCGAGGTCGCGGACGGAGGCATGGGCTACCAGCGCGTCTACGGCACCGAGGAGCGACCGATCGACGTGCTCGAAGAGGTCCGCGGCGGCGACGTCGTGCTGATCCCGCACGGCTGGCACGGCCCGTCGATGGCCGCGCCCGGCTACGACCTGTACTACCTCAACGTGATGGCCGGCCCCGGTCCCGAACGGGCCTGGCTGATCTGCGACGACCCCGCACACGCGTGGGTGCGCCAGACCTGGGAATCCCAAGACGTCGACCCGCGGCTGCCCTTCGGAGGCGCGAAATGAGACTGACCACCGCGCAAGCCCTGGTGCGTTTTCTCGCCAATCAGCATTCGGAGCGCGACGGCGTCGAACAGCGGCTGATCCCCGGCTGTTTCGGGATTTTCGGCCACGGCAACGTCGCCGGGATCGGACAGGCGTTGCTGCAGGCCGCGCGCACCGGAGAAGCGGACCTGCCCTACTACCTCGCGCGCAACGAGCAGGGCCAGGTCCACGCCGCGACCGCGTTCGCGAAGATGCGCAACCGGCTCCAGACCTTCGCCTGCACCGCGTCCACCGGCCCCGGCTCGACCAACATGATCACCGGAGCCGCGCTGGCCACCACGAACCGGATCCCGGTGCTGCTGCTCCCGAGCGACATGTTCGCCACCCGCGGCCCGGACCCGGTGCTGCAGCAGCTGGAGGACACGCGCGCCGGCGACGTCTCGGTCAACGACGCGTTCCGTCCGGTCTCGAAGTACTTCGACCGGATCACCCGGCCCGAACAGCTGATCCCAGCCGCGCTCGCGGCGATGCGAGTGCTCACCGACCCCGTCGAAACCGGCGCGGTCACCCTCGCCCTGCCGCAGGACGTCCAGGCCGAGGCCTACGACTGGCCGGAGGAGTTCTTCCGCCGCCGCGTCTGGCACATCGACCGTCCGGTCCCCGAACCGGAAGCGCTCGCCCGCGCGGTGGAACTGCTGCGCAGCGCGAAGACGCCGCTGATCGTCGCGGGCGGCGGGGTCGTGTACTCCGAAGCGGAGCGCGAACTGCGCGCGTTCGCTGCCGCGACCGGCATTCCGGTCGCGGACACGCACGCGGGCAAGGGCGCGGTGCCCTGGGACCACCCGAGCGCGGCCGGCGGCATCGGCTCCACCGGCACCACGGCGGCCAACGCACTGGCCGCGGAAGCCGACGTCGTCCTGGGCATCGGCACGCGCTACAGCGACTTCACCACCGCATCGCACACCGTGTTCGGCAACCCGGCCGTCAAGTTCGTGAACCTCAACGTCGCCCGCCTCGACGCCGCGAAGCACTCGGCGGAGATGGTCCTGGCGGACGCGAAACGGGGCATCACCGCGCTGCACGAAGCCCTCGCGGGCTGGCAGGTGGACGACGCGTACCGCACCCGCGCGCGGCTGCTGGCGCAGGAATGGAACCGCACCGCCGACGAGTGCTTCCGCGTCGGGCATCAGCCGCTTCCGGCCCAGACCGAGATCCTCGGCGCGCTGAACGACGAACTGGACGACCGCGACGTGGTCGTCAACGCGGCCGGCTCGATGCCGGGCGACCTGCAGATGCTCTGGCGGGCAAGGGATCCGAAGGCCTATCACGTCGAGTACGCCTACTCCTGCATGGGCTACGAGGTGGCCGCGGGCGTGGGCGCGAAAATGGCCGCGCCGGACCGGGAAGTGGTCGTGCTCGTCGGCGACGGCTCGTATCTGATGATGGCGCAGGAAATCGTCACGATGGTCGCCGAACGGCTCAAGGTGATCATCGTGCTGGTGCAGAACCACGGTTTCGCCTCGATCGGTTCGCTGTCGGAATCGCTGGGCTCGCAGCGGTTCGGCACCTCTTACCGCTACCGCGCCGATTCCGGGCTGCTCGAAGGCGACGTCCTGCCGGTCGACCTCGCCGCCAACGCGGCCAGTCTCGGCGCGACCGTGCTCCGCGCGTCCACCGTGGACGAGTTCCGGACCGCGGTGAAGCAGGCGAAGGCGAATTCCACGACCACCGTCGTGCACGTCGAAACCGACCTGCTCGGCCCCAACCCGCCCGGATCGGCGTGGTGGGACGTGCCGGTCAGCGAAGTCTCCGACCTGGACTCCACGCGCGAGGCGCGCGAAACCTACGCCGAAACCAAGCGACAGCAACGGCCTTACCTGTGACTAGGAGCAGCGTGAACACCATCGAACACTGGATCAACGGCACCGCGACGCCGGGCGGCTCGACGCGCACCGCGCCGGTCTACGACCCGGCGACCGGGCGGCAGCAGTCGGCCGTGCTGCTCGCCGAGTCCGCGGACGTGGACACCGCCGTCGCCGCCGCGAGCAAGGCTTTCGAGGCCTGGAGCGATTCGTCGCTGACCCAGCGCACCCGCGTCCTGTTCGCGTTCCGCGAGCTGCTGGTGAAGCACGAGGACGAGCTGGCGCGGATCATCTCGAGCGAACACGGCAAGGTGATCGACGACGCGCGCGGCGAAATCGTGCGCGGCCGCGAGGTCGTCGAATACGCCTGCGGCATCGCCGACGCGCTCAAGGGCAGCTTCTCCGACCAGGTCTCGCGCGGCGTCGACGTGCACGACTTCCGGCAGCCCCTGGGCGTGGTCGCCGGCATCACGCCGTTCAACTTCCCGATCATGGTGCCGCTCTGGATGCACCCGGTCGCGATCGCCACCGGCAACACCTTCGTGCTCAAGCCCAGCGAACGCGACCCGTCCGCGTCCAACCTGGTCGCGCAGCTCTACGCCGAGGCCGGGCTGCCCGACGGCGTGTTCAACGTCGTCCACGGCGACAAGGTGGCGGTCGACGCGATCCTCGACCACCCGGACATCGCCGCGGTGTCGTTCGTCGGCTCCACCCCGATCGCCAAGTACGTGCACGAGCGCGGCACCGCGACCGGCAAGCGCGTCCAGGCCCTCGGCGGCGCGAAGAACCACGCCGTCGTGCTGCCCGACGCCGACCTCGAATACGCCGCCAACCACCTCACCGCCGCCGCGTTCGGCTCCGCCGGGCAGCGGTGCATGGCGATCTCCGTCGCGGTCGCGGTCGGCGACGCGGGCGACCGGCTGATCGGGGTGCTGGAACGCAAGGCGAACGAGGTCAAGGTCGGCCCCGGATCGGACTCCTCGAGCGACATGGGCCCGGTTGTCACCGCCGCCGCCCGCGATCG
Source organism: Amycolatopsis echigonensis (assembly GCF_002846615.1). Lineage (NCBI taxonomy): Bacteria > Bacillati > Actinomycetota > Actinomycetes > Pseudonocardiales > Pseudonocardiaceae > Amycolatopsis > Amycolatopsis echigonensis. The sequence goes on from NZ_PJMY01000001.1 coordinate 27,756, forward strand.
CGTCGTCGCCGCGGTCGCCCGGGGCGCGGAGGAAGGCGCCACCGTCGTGGTCGACGGACGCGGCCGGTCCGTCGAAGGGTACGAGGAGGGCTTCTTCGTCGGACCGTCCCTTTTGGACCACGTGACGACCGAAATGCAGGCCTACCAAGAGGAAATCTTCGGCCCGGTGCTGGCCGTCGTCCGCGTGTCCACAGTGGACGAGGCGATCGCGCTGATCAACGCCAACCCGTACGGCAACGGCACCGCGATCTTCACCGGCAGCGGCGAGGCGGCGCGCCGCTTCCAGCGCGGGGTCAAGGTCGGCATGATCGGCGTCAACGTCCCGATCCCGGTCCCGATGTCGTACTACTCCTTCGGCGGCTGGAAAGACTCGCTCATCGGCGACAGCCCCATCCACGGCCCCGCGGGAGTCCGGTTCTACACCCGGGCGAAGGTCGTCACGACCCGGTGGCCGGAGACTGAGGCGCACGGGGCGGCGTTCAACTTCCCCACCGCCAACTGAATCCGGGCTGGGGCCCGCCCGGTCCTTCCGAGCGTGCCCCAGCCCTTCACCCGGCGAACCGGCCGACCGCGACGAACACGGCGAGCAGCAGCAGGAAAACGTTGACCGGCAACGGCGTTCGCTCGGCCCGGAGCACATGCACCCGCAACGCGAAGAGCTGCACGACAGCCAGGCCAGCCGCGGCGACCGGGGTGAGGATCGGCGCGATCCCGGTCAGCCACGGCAGCACCACGCCGAGCGCACCCAGGAGTTCGACCAGCCCGACCACCTTCACTCCGGCGTCCGACGAATCCTTCATCCAGTCCAGGCTGCCCGTCGCGATCAAGTGCTCTCGAGAGCGCACGACCTTGAGCCCGCCCGCGGCGAGGTACACCGCGGCAAGCAGTCCCTGGCCGATCCACAGTGCGATGTCCACTGGATACCCCCTCCTTGCGACCTGTGCGTAGCCTGATGATCTGCGCGCACGGGGGCGCCCGCAAAAGGCACACCGGTGTATGTGTCCAGGAACGGAGCCACGGATATGTCGGAGGTCACACCGAAGCCGGCCGTTCCGCCGCGAATCCGGGAGGGCGGCGCGGTCCGGGAGGTTCTGGACCGGATCGGCGACAAGTGGAGCATGCTCGTGGTCGGCACCCTGCGTGCCGGGCCGCGGCGGTTCGGCGAACTGGAACAAGCGATCGCCGGTGTTTCGCAGCGGATGCTGACGCTGACCCTGCGACGATTAGTCGAGGACGGACTGGTGGCGCGCACCGCCTTCGCCGAGGTGCCGCCTCGGGTCGAGTACGAACTCACTGACCTCGGCCGGACGCTGGTGCCGCTGGTGATGGCGCTGGCCGAGTGGGCGATGGCGCATCGCGAGGAGATCAACGCCCACCGATCCCGGTACCGCGCCGACACAGCGGACGGCCCGGGAGGCCACTGACCGCTTCCGGGCGGACGCTGGTGCCGCTGGTGATGGCGCGCAGCGGCCGGAACGAGAGAATCGTTGCGAACCGACGTTCCGCCCCGGCCGCTGGCTTGCTCCTACACGGTCAAGGTCCGGGGTCCGGTTCAGAACGGACCCGGACCCCGTGATTACGCGCCGAAGTGCTTCTCAACCAACCCAGTCGCCTTCTCCCGCTGCCGCACCGAAATCTCCTCCGCCCGCTCCTCCCAGCCGAACACACACGACGACACCACCCCGTCAAACCCCACGTCGGCGAGGGCGGCGAACACCTCGTCGAAATCCACCTCGCCGCGGCCGATCTCGGCGTGCTGGTGGACTCGGACGGTCGAGCCGGGCGGGTTCACGATGTAGCGCAGGCCGTTCGACGCCGTGTGGTCCAGCGTGTCGGCCAGGTGCACATAGGTGACCTTCTCCGCGGCCTCGGCGATGATGCCGGTCGCGTCGTTGCCCTGGTGGAACGTGTGCGGTGTGCAGTAGAGGAACGAAATCCAGTCGCGGTTCAGCCCGCGCACGAGCCGCACGGCGGCGTGGCCGTCCTCGATGAAGTCGTCCGGATGCGGTTCCAGCACCAGCTTCATGCCCTCGCGTTCGAACACCGGGATCAGCTCGTCCATCGAGCGCAGGAACTGGCTTTCGGCGAACTCGGCGGCCTCCGGCCGGCCGTTGAACTCCGAATTCATCGTGTCCACGCCGAGATCGACCGCGATCTGGACGGCCCGCTTCCACGCCCGGACCGCCGCCTGCCGTTCCTCCTCCCCCGGACCGGACCAGCGCAGCACCGGCAGCACCGACGCGATGCCGACCCCGGCATCCGCGGCGCGCTTGCGCAGTTTCGCCACCGTGGCGTCGTCCGCGCGCGGATGGGAGAAGAACGGGATGAAGTCGGCTTTCGGCGACAGCTCCATCCAGGAGTAGCCCGTCCGCGCGACGACGTCGGGCAGGTCGAGCACGGAATGGGTCGCGTAGAACATCTGCGGGTCGAGAGCGAGTTTCACGGTTTCCTCCGGAAATGGGACAGGGCGGCCGGGCACTGCTCCCGGCCGCCCTTCGGACAGATGCGTTCAGAGGCCGCGCGCGGCGGCGTGCAGGTTCTTCGCCGCCAGCGCGAGTCCTTCGGTCTGCGAGTACGCGGCGTCCTCGTGTTCGATGTTCACCGCGATCTCCGGGTCGACCTCGGCCAGCGCGCGCAGGAACCCGGTCCAGTAAGCCGTGTCGTGCCCGAGACCGACCGCGACGAACTTCCAGGCCGGGTCCTCCGGCCAGGCGGAGCACCAGTGGCCGATGCCGGTCGGGACCCGTCCCGGAGCACCGGCCGGCACCCGGGTGAACGACGTGTCGAGCACGCCGCGGACGTCGGCCCCGGGGCAGAGCGTCGCGTCCTTGGCCGCGGCGTGGAACACCAGCGGCCCGAGCCACCGGATGCACTCGACCACGTCCATGCCCTGCCACATCAGGTGCGACGGGTCCATCTCCGCGCCGAGATTCGTCGCGCCGGTCTCGTCGACCAGCCGTTTCAGCGTCACCGGCGAGAAGGCCAGGTTGTGCGGATGCATTTCGATCGCGACCCGCACGCCGTTCTCCCGCGCCAGCGCGTCGATCTCGTTCCAGAACTCGGCCGCGACATCCCATTGGTAGTCCAGGACGTCCAGGTACACGCCGTCCCACGGATTCACCACCCACGACGGGTACTTCGCGTCCGGATCGGACCCCGGGGTGCCGGACATGGTCACCACGTGCCGCACGCCGAGCTGCCCGGCCAGCCGGATGCTGCGACGGAGGTCCTCCGCGTGCTTCGGCCCGACGCCGGGCAGCGGGTTGAGCGGATTCCCGTTGCAGTTCAAAGCGGTCAGCTCCATGCCCCGCTCGGCGAACTCCGCCAGGTACTCGCGGCGCGCGGTGGCCGAGGACAACAGGAGGTCGACCGGGCAATGCGGGGCGGGCAGGAATCCGCCGCTGTTCACCTCCGCCGAGGTCAACCCGTTGGCCCGCAGCACGTCGAGCGCCTCGGCCAGCGTGTGGTCGTGCAGGCAGGCGGTGTAGGCGCCCAGCTTCACCGCGCGCCCTCCGCGTAGAACGCGGGCCGGTCCTTCATCGTCACGCCGACGACCCGGCCGCTCTTCAGCGCCTCCACGGCCGCATCGGAGATCACCGTCGCGGCGTAACCGTCCCAAGAGGACGGTCCGGTCGGCTCGCCGCCGGCGGCCAGGGTGTCGATCCATTCCTGGAACTCGACGTCGAACGCGGCGCCGAAGCGTTCCTTCCAGTCCTGGGGCACGGCGACGCGCGTCGCGTCGCCGCTGCGAACGGCGAGCCGCGCCGGCTCCGGCAGCCGGGCCAGCCCGGTCTCCCCCACCGTCTCGCACTGGATGTCGTAGCCGTATTGGCAGTTGACGAACACCTCGAGGTCGATCCGCACCCCGGCGGCGGTTTCGAACAGCATGATCTGCGGGTCGCGCAGGTGCTCGAACCGCTTGGCGGTCGGCCGCGGCGTGATCACCTGCGCCGACACGATCTCGTCGGACAGCAGCCAGCGCAGCACGTCGATCTCGTGCACGGCGGTGTCCTGCGCGGCCATCTCGGAGTGGTAGCTCTCCGGGACGGTCGGGTTGCGATGCGCGCAGTGCACCATCAACGGGGTGCCGATCTCCCCGGCGTCCAGCACCCGCTTCAGCTCGCGGTACCCGGCGTCGTAGCGGCGCATGAAACCGACCTGGACGAGCCGCCGCCCGTAGGCGATTTCCGCCTCCACGATGCGCAGGCAGTCCTCCGCCGTGGTGGCGAGCGGTTTCTCGCAGAACACCGGTTTCCCGGCGGCGATCGCGGCCAGCACGTGCTCGGCGTGCGTCGGTCCCCACGACGTGACCAGCACGGCGTCCACTTCGGACAGTCCGATCAGCTCGGCCCCGTCGGCCGCCGCCCAGGCGCCGACCGCCGCGGCTACCGTCGCGGCCCGCTCGGCGTCGAGGTCGGTCACCGCGGTCACCTCCGCCCCGTGCACCACCTCGGTCAGCCGGCGGACGTGGTCCTGGCCGATCATCCCGGCCCCGATCACTCCCACGCGTACGGTCACGGCGGGATCTCCTTTCTTCTCAGCGTTCAGCTGTTTTCACAGCCAGGACAGGCACTTCGGCGCCGAGCAGCAGCCGCTGCGCGACACTGCCGAGCACGAGTTTCCCCACCGGCGACCGGCGCTTCATGCCGATCACCAGCAGTTCGACTTCTCCCGCCCGCTCGTCGAGCAGGTCGAGCACGTGCTCGGCGATGTCCACTCCCGGGCGGCGTTCCAGGACCTCCGCCGCGCCGGGCGCCTCCAACGGGCTCAGCCGCAGGTTGGCGACCAGCAGCTTCGTGCCGCGCAACCGGGCTTCGGCGATGCCCCGGGCGAGGGCGAGATCGCCCTCTTCGGAATCGGTCACGGCCGCGAGGACGGACATGGTCAGTTCTCCTTTCCGGCCGCGACCGGCTGGGACCGGTCGAATCGGCTGTGCAGCTCGACTTCGAGCGTCTCCAGCGAACGCCCGCGGGTTTCCGGGACGTACTTCGCCACGAACGTGATGGCGACGACGCCGAGCCCGACGAAGATGAAGAACGTCGTCGAGATGTGCAGCGCGGCGACCAGCATCGGGAACGTCAGGCCGATCGCGAAGTTCGTCAGCCACAGCACCAGTCCCGCGATGCCCATGCCGAACCCGCGCAGTTTCAGCGGGAAGATCTCCGAGAGCATCAGCCAGGTGACCGGGGAGATCGCGCCCTGCTGGAAGGCGAGGAACGTGACCGTCAGCGCGAGCACGACGTACGCGCGGCCTTCCCCGGCGGGCAGCAGCAGCGAGAACACGCCGATCAGCAGCAGCGCGCCGGTGGTGCCGACCTGGCCCGCGATCAACATCGGCCGCCGGTTCACCTTGCCCAGCAGGTAGATCCCGACGAACGTGGCGAGCACCGAGATCACCCCGTTGGCGATGTTCGCGGTCAGCGCGCTGTCCGCGGAGAACCCGGCGTCGGTGAGGATCTGCGTGCCGTAGTACATGATCGAGTTGACGCCGGTGATCTGCTGGACGATCGCGATCCCGATGCCGACGAGCACCAGCCGCCGGATCCACGGGGTCGCCAGATCGCGCAGGCCGCCGGTCTGCGACTTCTTGTCCTCGATCGCCAGCTGCCGCACCTCGGCGAGTTCGGCCTCGGCCCGCCGCGCGGAGCGCACCTGCCGCAGCACGGCCAGCGCGTCGCCGAACCGGTCCTTCGAGGCCAGCCAGCGCGGGCTTTCCGGCATCACCAGCATGCCGAACCACAGCACGACCGCGGGCAGCGTCGCGATGACGAGCATCCAGCGCCAGACCCCGCCGGTTTCCCCGAAGGAGTTGCCGATGATCGCGTTGAACGTGAACGCGAGCAGCTGGCCGGAGACGATCATCAGCTCGTTCTGGGTGACCAGCCGCCCGCGCCGCTCGGCGGGCGAGACCTCGGCGAGGTACGTCGGCACGGTGACCGACGCGCCGCCGACGGCCAGGCCGAGGACGAACCGGCTGAGCACCATGATCGCCGTGGTGGGCGCGAGCGTGCAGCCGAGCGTGCCGATCAGGAAGATCACGGCCAGCATCAGGATGTTCCGGCGGCGGCCCCGCCGGTCCGACAGCCGCCCGCCGACCACCGCGCCGAGCGCGGCGCCCAGCAGCAGCGAACTCGTGACGAGTCCTTCGGTGAACGGCGACAAGCCGAGGTCGGTCTTCATGTACGGCAGGGCGCCGTTGATGACCCCGGTGTCGTAGCCGAAAAGCAGGCCGCCGAAGGTCGCTATCACGGTGACCAGCCGCAGCCGGCGGGAATGCGGTCCCTTTTCGTCGAGCGGCACGGCAGGCGGCGTCGTTGCCCGGACCTGATTCATGTGGGTGCTCCATTGCCCCGTGCGCCAGACCCCACTGGCGCGGATCAGTAAGTTCCCTGTGGTTCCCCGGAAAGCGTTCAGCCCAGACGCGGGCGAGTGCTGCCGCTCAGCCCCTGCGCGGCGAGATATTCGCGCGTGCGCACCGCGATCGGCAGCGGAACCTCCGCGGCGCACGGGTAGAGATCCTGTTCCACGATCACGAACAGCTCCGCGTCCAGTGTGGACAGTGCGTCGACGACCGAGGCGGGATCGGGCACTCCGGCGGGCGGTTCGACGCAGACGCCGCGCTTGACCGCCTCGCCGAACGACAGCCCTTCCGCGGCGACCTGCTCGAGCACGGCCGGGTCCATCTGCTTGATGTGCACGTACCCGACGCGCTCGCCGAACCGGCGGATCAGGTCGAGGTTGTCCCCGCCGCCATAGGCGACGTGGCCGGTGTCGAGGCACAGGTTCGCGTACCGGGAGTCGGTCTCGTTCAGGAACCGCTCGATCTCCGGCTGGGTCTGGATGTGGCTGTCCGCGTGCGGATGCAGCACCAGCCGGACGTCGTACTCCTCCAGCAGGATCCGGCCCAGTTCGTTCGCGCGGCCGCCGAGCGAGTTCCACTGCTCGGCCGTCAGCCGCGGGTCCTCGGTGTACGCGCCGGTCTTCTCGTCGCGGTACATCGGCGGGATGAAGACCAGGTGGTGCGCGCCCGTGGCGGCGGTCAGCGCGGCGACCCGGCGGGCCGTCGCGACCGTCTCCTCGAACGCCTCGGGACGGTGCAGCGCGCCGAACGTGGTGCCGCCGGAAACCCGCAGGCCCCGCGCGGCGGCCGCGTCGGCCAGCTCCCGCGGATCGGTGGGCAGATAGCCGTAGGGGCCCAGCTCGAACCAGCGGTAGCCGGCGCCGGCCAGCTCGTCGAGGAACCGGGTCCACGGGACCTGGTGCTCGTCCTCGGGGAACCAGATCCCCCAGGAGTCGGGCGCCGAACCCAGGCACAGGTTTCCGGCGGTGATACGGGACATCGTCGTCACGGCGGGTCCTCCCGGACTTCAGGGGAAAGGGACGGTCGTGGTCATCTAGTGCGCTCTACTAGCGCGCTCTAGTGCGGTGAACTATGCTGGCTGTCACAGCGGGCTGTCAAGAGCCTGGAAGAATCCCGCCGGAACGCCGACGAGAGGAGGGACGCCGTGCCCGAGCAGCCGCCCGGCGAGGAAACGGCGGGCAAGCCGCGCCGTCCGACGATGGTCGACGTCGCCGCCAAAGCCGGCGTTTCCCGCGCGCTCGTGTCCCTGGTGTTCCGCAATCAGCCCGGCGCCAGCGAGGCCACTCGCCAGCGGGTGCTCGCCGCCGCGGACGAACTGGGCTACCGCCCGGACAACGCCGCCCGCCTGCTGGCCCGCGGCCGCAGCCGCACGCTCGGCGTGGTGCTGACCGTGCACCAGCCGTTCGACGCCGATCTCGTCGAAGGCATCTATCCGGAGGCCGAACGGCTCGGCTACGACGTCCTGCTGTCCGCGACCGCGCCCGGCCGCGACGAAAGCAAGGCGGTGGAAGCACTCCTGAGCCATCGTTGCGAATCGGTCATTCTGCTGGGCTCGCAGTCGGAGCAGGCGTATCTCGCCGAACTCGGCCGGCGCACGGTCGCCGTCTCGGTGGGCCGCCGCGTCCCGGGAGCACATCTGGACAGCGTGCACACCGCGGACACGGTCGGCGTCCGCCAGGCCGTCGACCACCTGGCGGAACTGGGCCACCGAGAGATCGTGCACGTCGACGGCGGAAAGGGCCCCGGAGCCCCCGACCGCCGCCGCGCCTACCGCGGCGCGATGCGCCGGCACAAGCTTCCCGCGCGCGTCCTCCCCGGCGCGTACTCCGAAGAAGCCGGAATGGCGGCGGCCCGGCAGCTGCTGAGCGAAGACCGGCTGCCGACGGCGGTGCTGGCCGGCAACGACCGATGCGCGGTGGGCCTCATGCACGCCTTCGCCACCGCAGGACTGGACGTGCCGAAGGACATCTCCGTCGTCGGCTACGACGACAACCACCTGTCGCACCTGTCCTACATCGACCTCACGACGGTCCGCCAGGACGCGAACCGGATCGCGGAACAGGCGGTGCGGCAGGCAGTGGCCCGGCTGGAGGACGAAACCCTCGAACCGAGGGAGACGGTGCTGGACCCGAAGCTCGTGGTCCGCGGGACGACGGGTCCGCCAGCCGTCCACTGACTTCGAACCCGGTCGTCAGCGGCTTCGGCGCGGCCTGCCGGAAGGCGACTGTGCAGCAACGTCGCCAACTCCGGCTCCCCCGGCTGGCTGCAGAGAGCCTATTTCCCTTGCTGCTGCTTGGTATACGCGGCCAGCAGGTCTTCCAGCCCGCGCACCATGAACCGGTAGTAGTCGCGCATGTCGGTCAGGCGCGCCCGCTGCGCGGTGTCGAAGGACGCGCCGCGCTCGTGGCCGCGTTCGGCCAGCTTCAGCAACTCGGCGGTCTGGCCGAGCTGGTGCTGCAGGCAGCCGATCCACGCGTCGTCGCGCCAGCGGTAGACGAACTGGCGGCTGCCCGGTTCCTTGAACCGTTCGACGGTGCCGTTGACGATCAGGAGGCGCGTGGTCTCCGAGACCGAGCCCTTGCTGGCGTCGAGTCCCTCCTGCAACTGCGCCAGGGTGAGCGGCTTTTCGCTCAGCATCAGCAGGGCCGCGGCACGGCCCGCCATCGGCGGCCATCCCATCGCGCGCCCGATGTGGACGCCGAAGTCCTCGACGAGCTCGTCCTCCTCGGCGGGCACGGCCACCTCCGTTCATTTTCAAGTGAACATTCAGTCTTGACTGAACTCACAGGGTGGCGCACAGTTTAGTCCTTCGAGCGACTCCGGAGGACTCAATGGGTGCAGACGGCTGGGATCTGATCGTGGTCGGCGCGGGATCGGCGGGAGCCGCGCTCGCGGTCCGCTCCGCTGAGCAGGGCAAACGGGTGCTGCTGCTGGAAGCGGGCGCGGATTGCCGATCGGCGCGGACACCCGAGGAATGGCGCTCGCCCAACCCGGCCGTCGCCCTGATGCACCCCACGGCCGCCGCCGGCATGGTGTGGGAGGGCCTCGACGCCACCCGTACCGAGAAGCAGCCCGCGGCGCCCTACTGGCGCGGCCGGGGCACCGGCGGCAGCTCGGCGATCAACGGGCAGATCGCCATCCGCCCGCCGATGGCCGACTTCACCGACTGGGCTCTGCCCGGCTGGTCGCCGCAGGACGTGATGCCCTACTTCGCCCGCCTCGAAGACGACGAGGAGTTCGGCGACGAGCCTTACCACGGGCGAGGCGGGCCGACGCCGATCCACCGCACGCCGCAGGACCGCTGGGGCGGCGTCGACGCGGCGCTCGCCCGGTCGGCACTCGCCGCCGGCCACCCGTGGGCCGCGGACGTCAACGCGCCCGGGGCGACCGGCGTCTCGCCCTACCCGATCAACTCCCGCGCCGGGCGCCGCGTGTCGGTCAACGACGGTTACCTCGAACCCGCCCGCGGCCAGGCGAACCTCGCGATCCGCGGCGACGCCCTCGTGGACCGGGTGCTGTTCCACTCCGGCCGGGCCGTGGGCGTCCGAGTGATCGCCAGCGGCACCGCCGTCGACGAGTACGCGGACACTGTCGTGCTCAGCGCCGGCGCGATCCACTCCCCCGCGATCCTGCTCCGGTCCGGGATCGGCCCGGCCCGGTGCCTGGCCTCGCTCGGCATCGAGGTCCGCCAGGACCTCCCGGTCGGACAAGGACTGCAGGACCACCCGATGGCGCTGATCTCGCTGCCGCTGACCGAAGCGGCGGCCGTCAAGTCCCCGCACGACCGCCACACCAACGTCTGCGTCCGCTGGACCAGCGAAACCGGCGAGTTCTCCGACGACCTGATGTTCGTCTCCCTGAACCAGAACGTGCTCGCAATGGCCGCCGCCGACCCGGGTGTCCACAGTGGAGCTTTCGGCGTCTGGCTCAACCAGAACCACTCCCGCGGCGAACTGACCCTGACGTCGGCGGATCCGACGGCCCAGCCGCAGGTCGCCGAGCGGATGCTCTCCGACGAACGCGACCTGGCGCGGCTGCGCGAAGGCGTGCGGAAGCTGGCCGAACTAGCCCGCGGCTCCGAAACCGCGCCCGCGTTGGCGTCCACTGTGGAGGGCGCGAACCCCGAGCTGTTCCGGGTCCTCGACAACGACGCCGAACTGGACGACCACCTCCTCGCGACCGTGGTCGACGCGCAGCACGGAACCAGCACCTGCCGGATGGGCGAGGTCGTCGACCCGGCGTGCCGGGTGCTCGGCGTGGACGGCCTGCGGGTCGTCGACGCGTCGGTCTTCCCGTCCGTCCCCCGCGCCAACACCAACCTCGCCACGATCATGCTCGGCGAGGCCATGGCCGACCGGCTCGACTGAGGAGAACCATGCAGACCCTGCGCAACCTGGTCGGCGGCCGATGGCGGGACTCCGCGAGCGAGGCCGTGCTCGACCTGGCCGACCCCGCGACCGAAGCGGTGATCGCCCGTTTCCCCGCCGGCTCGGCCGCCGACGTCGAGCTCGCCGTCGAGGCAGCGGCGCGAGCACAACCGGCGTGGGCCGCGCTGCCGGTGGCCGACCGCGTCGCCCGGATCCACCGCTGGGCCGACGTCGTCGCCGAACACGCCGCCGAACTCGCCGAGCTCGAACGCCGAGAGATGGGCAAGCCGGTCGCGATCGGACAGTCGTTCATCGACGCCGCGGTGGCCGGGCTCAAACATTCGGCGTCCGAGGCGTTGTCCTACGACTTCGACACCACAGTGGACAGTCCCGGCGGGGGCCGCACGCGGATCGTGCGAAACCCGTTGGGCCCCACGGCGGTCATCACGCCGTGGAACTTCCCGGTACCGATGGTGCTCGGCGCGCTCGGCCCCCTTCTCGCCGCGGGCAACACCGTGGTCGTCAAGCCGTCCGAGCGGTCGCCCATGTCCACCGTGCGCCTGTTCGAACTGCTGACCGACCTGCCGGACGGCGTGCTGAACCTCGTCCTCGGCGACGCGCGGGCCGGGAAGCCGCTGGCCGAGCACGACCAGATCCAGCTCGTGCACTTCACCGGCTCTGTCGAAGCGGGCCGGGACATCGGGGCAGCGACCGGACGGCTGCTGCACCGGTCGGTCCTCGAACTCGGCGGCAAAGACCCCGTCGTGGTCGACGCCGGAGTCGATCCGACGGCCACCGCCGCCGCGGTGGCGTTCGGCGCCTTTGTCAACACCGGCCAGATCTGCACCTCGATGGAGCGGATCTACGTGCACCGCGATCTCGCCGCCGCGTTCGTCGACGCATTGGTGGACGCCGCGCGGGCCTACCCGGTGCGGGACGTGCTGGGCCCGCTCGCCGACGAACGGCAGCGCGACATCGTCCGCCGCCACGTCGACGACGCCGTCGCCCGCGGCGCGAAGGTCCGCATCGGCGGAGTCGTGCCGGAAGGCCCGGGCTACTTCTACCCGGCGACCGTGCTGACCGGCGTGGACGAGTCGATGCTCGTCATGACGGAGGAGACGTTCGGACCGATCGCCCCGGTCGTGACGGTGGACTCGTTCGAGGAAGGGATCGAACGGGCCTCGCGGTCGCGATTCGGCCTGGCGGCCACCGTCTACACCCACGACCCCGCGCACATCGAGGCGGCCGCGCGCATCCCGGCCGGTGTCGTCTGGATCAACCAATGGCAGGGCGGCGGCCCGGAGCGGCTGTACGAACCGGCGGGCGACAGCGGCATGGGAGCCACCGGCGCCCGCGCCGCCTACGACGCCGCCACGCGCCCGGCGTCGATCCACCTCACCGCATGACGCAGCACCGGATTGTCCTTGGACTGCCGGGAAAATCAGTCGCGAGAGACGGGAATTCCGCGGCACCGGCCGCGATCCGGCCGGTGCCGCGGGTCGTCAGGCCGCTGCCGCGGCGGGCGGCGCGGCCGGGCGGCGGACCAGCGAGCCCAGCGCGGCGGCCCCCGGACCGGTGAAGACGAGCAGCAGGAACGCCCAGCAGAACAACGCGGAGGACTCGCCGTGGTTCTGCAGCGGCAGAAGCCCGTCGGGCTGGTGGACGACGAAGTAGGCGTAGGCCATGGAACCGGAGGCGAGGAACGCCGCGCTGCGGGTGAACATGCCTGCCGCGACGAGCAGCCCGCAGACCAGCTGGATCACCGCCGCGTACCAGGACGGCCAGGCTCCGGCCGCGACGGTTCCGCCGTTCGTGCCGACCGCGCCGCCGAAAACCCCGAAGAGCGAGGCGGCGCCGTGCGCGGCGAAAAGCAGGCCGATGACGAGGCGGAACAGGCCGATGGCGAAGGGAGCGGCCTTGTCGACGGTCGAACTGGGCTGGGGCATGGGTGCTACTCCTCGGGAAAGTTAGGCAAGGCTCGCCTACCGTAAGGAGAGGCCGCGGAACCGTCCAGAGGCTGTGATGCGGGTCAAACCGGGACACACCCGGCACTGGATCTTGGCCGGACGGTTCGCGACGCCGTTCCGGATGCGCTGGCCTGCACGAACTCCGCACCGCGGGAGTCCCGAACGGAGCGCGGAATTTTCCGGACATCAGCCCCTGAATCACCCCCGCCCGGGCAAGCCGACGGTTAAAACTCGGGACACCTCTGTTAGGGAAGGCTCAGCTGAGGTTACGGTCCTGGCGCTCCGCCCCCTTCGCAGAACCGGGAACTCCCATGTCTTCCGCTCAGATCGCCCTCCTCGGCGGCATCGCCGGGCTCACCATCTTCCTCGGCCTGCCGCTCGGCCGGCTCCGGACGCCGTTGCCCCGGATGAAAGCGCTGCTCAACGCCATCGCGACCGGAATCCTGATCTTCCTGCTCTGGGACGTGCTGGCGCACGCGTGGGAGCCGATCGACTCGGCGCTGTCGCACGACCGCGCCGGTTCGGCCGCGGGGAACGGCGCGGTGCTCGCGGTCGCGCTGGGCATCGGCCTGCTCGGCCTCGCCTATGTCGACGAATCCGCCGCGCGGCGCGAAAAAGCGGCGCGCTCGTTCGGTCCCGGAACCGCAGCGGCCGGCGAACTGAACGGGGCGGCCGCGCGCGGGCCGGCGGGGCGGCTGGCGCTCACCATCGCGATCGGCATCGGGCTGCACAACTTCGCCGAAGGACTGGCGATCGGCAACTCCGCCGCGGGCGGCGAACTCAGCCTCGCGGTGCTGCTGGTGATCGGTTTCGGGCTGCACAACGCGACCGAGGGCTTCGGCATCGTCGCGCCGCTCACCGGCCAGCGGCCCTCCTGGGGCTATCTGGCCCTGCTCGGCCTGATCGGCGGCGGGCCCACGTTCCTCGGCACCCTGGTCGGCCAGAGCTTCGTCAACGACACCCTCTCCATCGCGTTCCTCGGGCTCGCGGCGGGCTCCATCCTGTACGTCGTGGTCGAATTGCTCGCGGTGGCACGGAAATCCGCGCTCAAGGTGATCACCACGTGGGGCCTGTTCCTCGGCCTGGTCCTCGGCTTCGCCACCGACGCGATCGTCACCGCCGCCGGAGCCTGACCGGCCCGCGCGAAGCCAGCCGCCAGCGGGCGAGACGTTCGGTCCGGTCCGAGCCCCGCACAGTTTTCCCGGAACCGCACCCGGAGGATCACCCGGTTCCGGAGTTGTCGGGCGGCAAAGTCGGGCGCGGATTGGCCTGCGCGCCCGGCACGTGGAGTGCGGCGAGGTTGTCCGCGGCGGGGTGCGCACGGCCTGCCGGGCCTTGCGCGTAGGCGTTCAGCAGGCGGCTGGTGATGGCCTCGATCGCCGCGTTCGCCGTGCGGTCCGCGTGGTCCTGGGGGCAGCCGGGGTCCAGTGCGCAGATCCAGTATTGCGTGCCGGCCGAGAACACCGCCGCACCGCTGGAAGTGGTGTAGTAGCTGGTGTCGGCGAAATCGGGGTGTCCCCCGCAGGTCACCGGCGAGTGGAAGAGCACCTGGATCGGCCGCGGGGTCGGGACGGACAGGTCGACCCGTTCGTATTCGTTGCCCACCAGGCCGGGAAACGTCTGTCCGTTGTGGACGATCCCGGCCAGCAGCCAGCTGGTGTCGTCGGCGGCGACGAGCGCGGCCTGGACCGGGTTGCAGTGGTAGTAATTGCCCAGCAGCACGCTTTCCGGACGCGGGAACGGCGGCGAACGCCATTCCGGCGTGGCCTCCCGCGGATCGCTCACGTGGTACGGGTCCTCGGCGAAGGATTTGTAGTCGATCTCGAGCCGGTCGGGACCGAGCCCGGTCGGGGCGAACCGGATGTGCCGGTAGATTTCGTTGCCGCCGAGGAAAGCCAGGTTCACGCCTTGGTCGCGGGCCGCGGTGACGTGCTGGCGCATCGCGGCGGACCAGTACTCGTCGTGGCCGAGGGTGACGACCGCGCGGGCGCCGTCGAGCAGATGCGGGTCGGCGTGCAGGTCGACGTCGGTGGCGTAGCCCAAGGGCAGGCCGCTCGCTTCGGCGAAACGCAGGAACGGCAGTTCGAAGTAGAGGAAATCTCCCGCGCCTTGCATGTCCGCGGCCTGGTACGGCCGGTCGAACGAGACCGCGCGGGAACGTTGCGCCTTTCGCCCGCTCGGCGAGTCGTAGAGGCTGTAGCCGCCCCACTGGTTGTACGCCTGCCACGTCGTGACCGCGTTCACCACCACGATTTTTCCCGCGTTCGAACGGCTGCGGACGGTGAGCGGCACGAATTGCTGCGCCCCGTTGTCACCGTCCAATCGCAGCAAGTAGTCCCCCGGCTGCCACCCGTCGGTCCGCACCTCGAGAGACGGCCGCCAAGGCGCCACGACCGTGCTGGTGGGCGCCTGGACGACCGGCCGGGCCTGCACGGATCCCGCCTCGCGCGGCGAAGTCCAGATCCGCAGGGCCGGCGAGCCGCGGTAGCCGCCCATGCGGAACGCCGTCGCCGTGTAGTGCGCCGCCGTGGTGCTGACGAACAAGTGCACGACAGTGCCCGGCAGCACGCTGGTGTGATCGGCGAAGCCTTCGATGGCGTGCTCGCGCCCCGGATGCGTGATCTCCCATCCCGGCGTGCCGTCCTGCGAGGCGAACCCCGGCGCGTTCCCCGGAGCGGGACCGGGAGCGGGCGACGGCGCCACCCGGTCCGGCGGGGCACTGCAGCCGGCAATCAGCAGCACCGAGGCCACGACGACCCAGAACGACGACTCTCTCCGCACGCGCACACCGGCAAGTGTCGGCCTCCTCACGCCGTTTCGCACTTCCGACACGCACAGCGGTCGCCGCGGCACGCAATGGTCACTCTTTTCCCTGCCGTGCGCGGACAATTCAGGGAAACTTCAGCTCGGATTCCGGGGGCCGCCGGAAAACCGTTCCCGGCCTTCGGGTTCTCAGTCTCCTCACAGCGAACGGTTCATAGCCTGCCCCGGCAATTGACCCCGGAGCGTCCGAACCAGGAGAAGGCTGTCATGACCCCGCATGCGGTGAAGCACGCCGCGGGAAGCGGTCCAGTCCGTTCGCCGGCAGTGCCGTGCCCGGCCGCCGGGGCCTGATCGCCTTGACGGGCCTCGGCGCGCTCGCCGGCGGCGCCGCCCGGTCTTCCGCGCGGTTCCGGACCCGAGACGGACGCACGTTCCACCGGCCGCGGAGAAATGTCCGAACTGACCGGCGAAATCGCCGGAAAGGCGAGGATATGCGCGCGCGGTCGGCACATGCGGCAGTACCGGAATTCGATTCGGGACTGCCGCGGGCCAGGACAGAAAATGTGCCGGAATGCGCCTCGGCGGACAACTCGCCTGCGGTGCGCATCGAAGACGGCACCGCGGTGCGGATCGAAGATCCGGCCCCAGGCGCAATGCCGCGCCCGTCCGCGAATTCCCCTATCGCAGAACGGATAGCCAGTTGAGCGAGGATTTGTCGATTTCCGTCGAGGACACCGCGCGCCTCGGCACGGTGCCGCTCCGGGCGAGGCAGCCGGTGCGGCTGCACGAATTCTTCGAACGCGCCTGTGACGAAACCCCGGACTCCGTCGCACTGGCATGCGGCCCGGACCGGCTCACCTACCGCCAGCTCGACGAGCGCGCCAACCGCATGGCCCACGTCCTGCTGCGCCGGGGAGTCCGGCCGGGCCAGCGAGTGGGCATCCTGGTGCCGCGCTCGGTGCCGATGTACCTGACGCTGCTCGCGGTGCTGAAAACCGGCGCGACGTTCGTCCCGATCGATCCGGCCGCGCCCGCCGACCGGGTCCGCTACGTCGCCGAAGACGCGGCACTGGACCTGCTCGTCGTCAGCGCCGGGCTGGAGGCCGCCACCGCCGGCGTCCGCTGCCCGATGCTGCGCCCCGAGCAACTGGCCGCCGAAATGGGCCACGCGAGCCCGGCCCGGCCGCGCCTGCCGCCGCCCGGGGCCGAACCGTGCTACGTCATCTACACGTCCGGCTCCACCGGGCGGCCCAAGGGCGTCGCGGTCGGCCACGCGAGCATCTGCAACTTCATCGAGGTAGTCGCGGGCATCTACGGCGTCCGGCGCACCGACCGGGTCTACCAGGGCATGACCATCGCCTTCGACTTTTCGGTCGAGGAGGTCTGGCCCACCTGGGCGGCGGGGGCGACGCTCGTCGCCGGGCCGACCGGGGCCGACCGCATCGGCTCCGGCCTGGCTCGCTTCCTGCGGGACCAGCGCGTCACCATCCTGTACTGCGTGCCGACGGTGCTCGCGACCATCGACTGCGATCTTCCCGGCATCCGCACCCTTCTGGTCGGCGGCGAAGCGTGCCCGGCCGAACTGGTCCAGCGCTGGAGCCGGCCCGGTCGGCGGATGCTCAACACCTACGGCCCGACCGAAGCCACCGTGACCGCGACCTGGTGCCAGCTGTTGCCCGGGCGGCCGGTGACGATCGGCCGCGCCCTGCCGACCTACCGGATCGTCCTGCTGAACGAACGGCTGGAGCCGGTCGCGGACGGAGCCGTCGGCGAGATCTGCATCGGCGGGCCCGGCGTCGCGCTCGGCTATCTGAACCGGCCGGAACTGACCGCCGAGCGTTTCCTCGACGACCCGCGGATCACCGGCGGCGGACGGCTCTACCGCACCGGGGACCTCGGCCGGGTGCTCCCCGGCGGCGAGATCGAATACCTCGGGCGGGCCGACAGCGAGGTCAAGATCCGCGGCCACCGGATCGACCTGCAGGAAATCGAGAGCATCCTGCTGGAAGACCCGCAGGTAGCCGGCGCGGCCGTCGCGCCGCACCCGGACGCCCCCACCGAAGACCTGGTGGCGTACCTGACGTTCACCCGCGGCGCGCGCGACCGCCAGGCCGTCATCGGGCGGCTGCACGGAGTCCTGCGGCAGCGGCTGACCGCGGCGATGATCCCCGGTTACGTGGAAACGCTCGACGAACTCCCGATGATGCCCAGCGGCAAGGTCGACCGCGGCCGGCTCCCCCGCCCGTCCGGCGCCCGGTTCCGCTCCGGCGCCACCGCCGCGGTGGCCCCGGCGACCCCGGCGGAACGCGCCCTCGTCGCGGTCTGGGCCGAATTGTTCGGCACGCCCGCGGCCGAGGTGTCGGTGACCGCCGATTTCTTCGATCTCGGCGGGCATTCGCTGCTGGCCGCCCGTGCCGTCTCGATCCTGCGGGAACGCGGCGTGGCGCCCGAGGTGTCCGTCGCCGACGTCTACGCCCACCCCACCATCCGTGCCCTGGCCGCCACTCTGGCGGAACGGGCGCCCGCGCACCGGCTCCCCAGCAAGTCCCGGCCGCGGAGCACCAGCACGGGACGCTTGTTCGGCTGGGGCACGGCGCAGCTCGGTGCGATCTCGGTGTTCCTCCTCCTTCTCGGCGCGCCGGTCGCGGTGATTCTCGGCCAGTCCGCCGGAGTGCTCTCTTTGGGCTCGGTATGGGCATTGGTCGCGGTCGCGCCGGTGGCGTACGTCGTCGCGCGGTTCCTGCTCCCCGTCGTCGGAGTACGCCTCCTGTCCCGCCGGGTGGCGCCCGGCGAGTATCCATTGTGGAGCGCCGCGTACTTCCGGGTGTGGCTCACCCAAGGCCTGCTCGCACTCGCCCCGCTGGGCACGATGAGCGGATCGCCGTTGCTGCCGTGGTACTTGCGCCTGCTCGGGGCCCGGGTGGGGCGCCGCTGCCAGCTCGCGAGCGCGAACCTGTCCCTGCCGTCGCTGCTGACCATCGGCGACGACGTCAGCGTCGGGTACGGCGCACGCGTGCAAGCCTTTCACGTCAAGCACAACCGGGTGCACATCGCGCCGGTCGCGCTGGGCGCGCAGTCCTTCGTCGGCGCGAACGCGGTCGTCGAACCCGGCGCGGAGCTCGGCGCCGGGGCGGGGCTCGCGGAAATGTCGGCGGCGGCCGCCGGACAGCGGATCCCGGCCGGGCAGTACTGGTCCGGTTCCCCGTCGCGGCAGTGCGCGCACGTCGACCCGCTCATCGCCGCGCTGCGCGCACGGCCGAGCCGCGACCACTCTCGTCCGATGCGGGCCGGCTATCTCGCGGCGTGGCTGTTCGTCGAATTGCTGCCGCTGATCTTCCTCGCCCCGTCCATCGCGCTCGGCAGCTGGATGTACCTGACCTACGGCGCCGCCGGCGGCTGGCTCGCGTGCCTCGCCGCCGGGCCGGTTTCCGTTGCCACCACCTGCCTGGTGGTGTTCCTCGGCAAGCGGCTGGTCCTGCCGGTCACCCCGCGCGGCATCCACCCGGTGGCCTCGCCGTTCGGCTTGCGCAAGTGGATCGCGGACAAACTCCTGCAGGCGAGCCTGGCCGCGACGAACTCGCTCTACTCGACGCTGTACACCCCGGGCTGGCTGCGGAGCCTCGGCGCCCGCATCGGGCCGCGGTCCGAGGTCTCCACCGCGTCCCACCTCGACCCGGGCCTGCTGACCCTCGGCGCGGAAAGCTTCGTCGCCGACATGGCCGCGGTCGGCGGCGCCACCTACTGCCACGGACAGGTCGCGCTCGGCCCCACCACCGTCGGACGTCGTTCCTTCATCGGCAACGCCGCGTTCCTCCGGTCCGGCACCACCGTCGGCGACGGCTGCCTGATCGGCGTGCACACCAGCGCGCCGAACGACGGCATCCCGAACGGCACCTCCTGGCTCGGCACCCCGCCGATCCGCCTGCCCCGCCGCCAGGACAGCGGCGAATACTCCGACGAACTCACCTTCCGCCCGAGCAGGCTTCGCGTGTTCGAGCGGTTCGTGATCGAGTTCTTCCGCATCGTCGTGCCCGGCAGCATGCTGGCCGCCGGCGGCTATCTCGTCCTGCTCCTGCAGCTGTGGACGGCCCAGAACGCCGGTCCGCTCGCGACCGTCCTGGCGACTCCGCTGTCCGCGCTGCTCGGCGGGCTCGCGGTGGTGCTCGCGGTGGCCGCGGTCAAGTGGGTCGTCGTCGGGCGTTACCGGCCGCGCGTCGAACCCCTGTGGAGCCGGTTCGTGCGGCGCACCGAATTCGTCACCGCGCTGTACGAGACCGCCGCCGTGCCCGCGCTGCTCGGCGCGCTGAGCGGAACCCCGCTGCTGGGACCGGCACTGCGCCTCTTCGGGGCCAAAATCGGGAAACGCTGCTGGATTTCGACCACGTTCCTGACCGAATTCGACCTCGTCCGGCTCGGCGACGACACCTGCGTCGGCGCCGCCACCTCGCTGCAGACGCATCTCTTCGAGGACCGGGTGATGAAAATGTCCGCCATCGACGTGCGGGCCGGCGCGAGCATCGGCGCGCGCTCGGTCGTCCTTTACGACAGCGCCGTCGGCGACGGCGCCACCGTCGAGGCCATGTCGCTGGTCATGAAAGGCGAGCACCTCCCCGCGGAGACGGCTTGGCAGGGAATCCCGGCGCGCGGAATCCAGCGGCAGCCCCGGCTCGTGTCCGACCCGCGGCAGGAGGCGAGGCAGGTCCGTGCCCGCTGATCCCGCGCCGCCGCGAAACGCCCGAACGCACCCGGGGAAAATGTCTCATTCCTCCGCATCGAATCCCTTTTCCCGCACCAGCGCGACACCCAGAATTGGCGAGCCGTGCGCCATGCCGGTTGCGCTCCGGACATCTGGCGTTCATGTGCGGCAGTGAGGGTTTCGCGCCGTAGACATCGGTTGACAGGTACGGCAAAACAGCTGGTAGTGCCCGGTCGGACGCGAGGAGTAAGCACCGTGGAAATGTCCAAGATCACCCGGGTGGCGGGCGGTGTCGCGGCGACGGCGGCGCTGACCGTCGCGGCGGCGATGGCCCCCGGGACGGCCGATTCCGCGACGCCGTCAGGCACCGCGACGCCGATCAAGCACGTGGTCGTGATCTACCAGGAGAATGTGTCGTTCGACCATTACTTCGGCACTTATCCCCACGCGGCGAACACCGACGGGCAGCGTTTCCAGGCGAATCCGAAAACGCCCAAGGTCAACGGGTTGACGCCGCAGCTGCTGACCCGCAACCCGAATTCGTCCAACCCGCGCCGGCTCGGCCCGGCGCAGGCGCTGACCTGCGACCAGGACCACGAGTACAAGGACGAGCAGGCCGCGTACGACAACTACAAGATGGACAAGTTCATCGAAACCGTCGGCAACGGCGACCCGGGCTGCGAGAAGCGCCAGGTGATGGACTACTACGACGGCAACACCGTCACCGCGATGTGGAACTACGCGCAGCACTTCGCGATGAGCGACAACTCCTACGGCACCACGTTCGGCCCGTCCACGCCGGGCGCGGTCAACCTGGTCTCGGGCCAGACGCACGGCGTGACGGCGCAGCGGATGCCGGGCGGCAAGCCCTTCCCCGAGGGCGAGACCATCGCGAACACGATCGTCGGCGACCCGCAGCCGCTCGGCGACGACTGCAGTTCGCGCGACCAGGTCCGCCTCTCCGGCCGCAACGTCGGCGATCTGCTGAACGAGAAGAACGTCACCTGGGGCTGGTTCGAAGGCGGCTTCAAGCCGGCGCAGCGCAAGGCCGACGGCACCGCGGTGTGCACGGTCACGCAGCCGGACGGCTCGATGCTGGGCGGCCACCCGGTCGGCGCGGCGCTGGGCAACACCGGCCAGAAGGGCTGGAAGGGCGACTACATCCCGCACCACGAGCCGTTCCAGTACTACCCGTCCACCGCGAACCCGCACCACCTGCCGCCGAGCTCGCCCGCGATGATCGGCCGGACCGACCAGGCCAACCACCAGTACGACCTGACCGACTTCTGGGCGGGCGCGAACAGCGGCCACCTGCCCGCGGTGAGCTTCCTCAAGGCCGCCGGATACCAGGACGGCCACGCCGGCTACTCGGACCCGATCGACGAGCAGCAGTTCGTCGCCGACACGATCAACCGGCTGCAGAAGCTGCCCGAATGGCGCGACACCGCCGTCGTCCTCGCCTACGACGACTCCGACGGCTGGTACGACCACCAGGCCGGACCCCTGGTGAACCAGTCGCAGAGCGCGGAGGACACCCTCACCGGCGCCGGCCAGTGCGGGCACGACCCGGCCAAGGTCATGGGCGGCTACAAGGGCCGCTGCGGCTACGGGCCGCGGCTGCCGCTGCTGGTCATCTCCCCCTGGGCCAACCGCAACCACGTCGACCACGCGGTGACCGACCAGACGTCGGTGCTGAAGTTCGTCGAGGACAACTGGAGCCTCGGCCGGATCGGCGACTCGTCCTTCGACGCGCGAGCGGGCAGCCTCGACGGGCTGTTCAATTTCAAGGCCCCGTCGGCGGGCCGGCTGTTCCTCGACCCGAAGACCGGCCAGCGCGTCGACGACTGACCCGGCCACCGCATCCGAAGCCGGGAACGACAAAACCAGGAGGCACCCGATGACAGGCATGGACCGCCGACGTTTTCTCCAGCTGGCCGGCGGCACCGCCGCCTTCACCGCGATGTCCTCCAGCATCGCCAGGGCGGCCGCGATCCCGGCCGCGCGCCGCACTGGCACCCTCCGGGACATCGAGCACGTCGTCGTGCTGATGCAGGAGAACCGGTCGTTCGACCACTACTTCGGCACGCTGCGCGGCGTGCGCGGATTCGGCGATCCGCGCCCGGTGACCCAGCCCAGCGGCAAACCGGTCTGGTACCAGTCCGACGGGACCAAGGACGTGCTGCCGTTCCACCCGGACGCCAAGAACCTCGGGCTGCAGTTCCTGCAGGACCTCCCGCACGACTGGAACAGCGGCCACCTGGCGTGGGACAACGGCGCCTACGACAAGTGGGTCCCGGCCAAGTCGGCGACCACGATGGCCTATCTCGAGCGCGGCGACATCCCGTTCCACTACGCGCTGGCCGACGCGTTCACCCTCTGCGACGCCTACCACTGCTCGCTGATGGGCCCGACCGACCCGAACCGCTACTACATGTGGACCGGGTACACCGGCAACGACGGCGCCGGCGGCGGCCCGGTGATCACCAACGCCGAAGCCGGGTATTCGTGGCGCACCTACCCCGAGCGGCTGGAGGCGGCCGGCGTCTCGTGGAAGATCTACCAGGACATCGGAACCGGGCTGGACGCCGCTGGTTCGTGGGGGTGGGTCCAGGACGCCTACATCGGCAACTACGGCGACAACTCCCTGCTGTACTTCGACAACTACCGCACCGCGGCGCCCGGCAGCCCGCTGTACGAGAAGGCCCGCACGGGAACGAACGTCGCCAAGTCCGGCGGCTACTTCGACGCGCTCAAGGCCGACGTCGCCGCGAACCGGCTGCCGCAGGTGTCCTGGATCGTCGCGCCGGAGGCGTTCACCGAGCACCCGAACTGGCCGGTCAACTACGGGGCCTGGTACCTCTCGCAGGTGCTGGACGCGCTGACCGCGAACCCGGCGGTCTGGAGCAAGACCGCGCTGCTGATCACCTACGACGAGAACGACGGCTTCTTCGACCACGTGGTCCCGCCGTTCCCGGCCTCGACCCCGGCCCAGGGCGCGTCCACTGTGGACGTCAGCGCCGAGATGTACCGCGGCAAGGACGGCGTCCCCGGCCCGTACGGCCTCGGGCAGCGGGTCCCGATGATCGTGGTGTCGCCGTGGAGCACCGGCGGCTACGTCTGCTCGCAGACCTTCGACCACACGTCGATCCTGCAGTTCCTCGAAGCCCGCTTCGGCGTCCGCGAGCCGAACATCTCGCCGTGGCGCCGGGCGGTGTGCGGGGACCTCACCTCGGCATTCGACTTCGGCCGGGCCGACTCGGGCGTGCCCGCGCTGCCCAGCACCAGCGGTTACGTCCCGCCCGACCACAACCGCCACCCCGATTACGTGCCCACCCCGCCGGCGCACCCGTCGCTGCCCAAGCAGGAGCCGGGGCTCCGTCCGGCCCGCGCGCTGCCCTACCGGCTGACGGCCGACGGAGCCGTGCGCGACGGCAAGCTCACCGTCGAATTCGCCAGCCGCGGCCAAGCCGGCGCCGGGTTCCTCGTCACCTCGCCGCGCACCCCGGGCGGCCCGTGGTCCTACACGGTGGAAGCGGGCAAGACGCTCACCGGGACCTGGCCGGTGCTCGGCGCTTACGACTTCACCGTGCACGGCCCCAACGGATTCGTCCGGCAATTCGCGGGCGCCGCGGCGCCCGGCCCGGAGGTCAGCACCCGCGAAGCCGACGGCCGTCTCGTCCTCGCCTTGGTGAACAACGGTGCCGTCGCGGTCACGCTCACCGTCGCCGACCAGTACGGACACCAGCGGACCGCCACCTACCGGCTCGCCCCCGGCGGACGTGCGGACCACGTCGTGGACCCGTCGGCGAGCTACGGCTGGTACGACGTGGTGATCACCTCGGACCGCGACAAGGCGTTCCGCCGGACGCTGGCGGGCCACGTGGAAACCGGCAAGCCGAGCGCCAGCGACCCGGCGATCAACCAGCGCTGACGCGTTCGCCCGCGCGAGCCGGCCGGCACCGGCTCGCGCGGGCGTGGCTTGGTTCTGCCGAGCCTTCTCCGCAATCGCAGAGAGTCCGCGTCCCCCGAGTCCACTGTGGACCGGAGATCCCCGGCACCGGTTCGATGCCGGTGCCGGAGCCGCGGTCAGGCGACCGGCGCTCCGATGAGCTGGCCGATGCCGTAGGTGACGGCGACGGCGAGCGCGCCGAGGACCAGCTGGCGCAGTCCGGAGTGCAGCAGCGGACGTCCGGTGAGCTTGCCGACCGTCATCCCTCCGGCGAGCAGCGCGATCGCGGTGAGCACGAGCGAGGCGACCAGGGTGCTGGCGCCGAACAGGTACGGCAGCAGCGGGAGAAGCGCGCCGAGGGAGAACGCGACGAACGACGCGCCGCCGGCGAGCAGCGCGGAAGGCAGGTCCTGCGGGTCGACGCCGAGTTCTTCGCGGGTGTGCAGCCGCAGCGCCTGGTCCGGATCGCGGGCGATGGCCTCGGCCATCCGCCGCGCCGTGTCGGTGTCGGCGCCGTAGGAGACGAACCGGTCGACGAGTTCCTCGTGCTCCTGCTGCGGATAGCGCGCGTGCATCTCCGCCTCGAGCGCGACCTCCGCGTGCACCAGCTCGTTCTGGTTCGTCACCGACACGTACTCGCCGGCCCCCATGGAAAACGCGCCGGCGACGAGCCCGGCCAGCCCGGTGAGCACGATCGTGTGCGGAGCCACGCCACCGCCGCCGACGCCCGCGATCAAGGCGGCGTTGGTGACCAGTCCGTCGACCGCGCCGAACACGGTCGGGCGAAGCCACCCGCCCGAGACGTCGCGGTGCCGATGGGCGGCCCAGCCGGCGGCCAGACCGGCCCGGTTCTCGGGATCGGGATGCGGGGTCATGTCGTTGATTCTGGCCGGGGCGCCCGCGCCTCGCCTGTCGGAGCCGGGGCGGTCGCCTCACGGGGCGGGGCGCAGCGCCAGGGCCAAGCCGGGATTACCGGTGGCACAAGCGATTCAGGCCGACAGCGCCTCCGTCAGGTCCGGCCGGGGAGCATCCGCACGAGGTTTCCGTCCGTGCGGCGGCGAGCGGTCGCTGTCCGCCGCCGAGGCGTCGATTTTCGCCCCGCCGCCGCTCTCGGCAAGCCGTTCGGGGCCGAGAACGACCGCACGGCCGGGCACTCTGCCCGGCCGTGCGTCGTCGCTCAGCGCTGCTCCGAGTCGCGTACCGCGGGGTTCAGCCGCGGAGGGCGCTGCCCGCCTGCCAGTCGCTCCAGCTGATCGCCCAGTCGCCGTGGCCGTTGTCGATGGCCAGCTGCGGGCCGCCCGAGTTGGTCACCTCGACCACGTCGCCGACGTTGAAGTTGTCGAAGAACCACTTGGCGTTCTCGGTGTTCATGTTGAGGCAGCCGTTGGAGACGTTGTCGCTGCCCTGCACGCCGACCGTTTTCAGGTTCTCGTGCATGAACTCGCCGTCGTTGGAGATCCGGACGTCCCAGTTCTCCGGCGCCTTGTAGTAGCCGGGGTCGCCCTCGCACACGCCGTAGGTGCAGGAGTCCATGATCGTGTGGTCGACCTTGGCCAGCACCGTGTGGGTGCCGTTGAACGTCGGCGTCGGGCCGCGCGGCGGGGTGTCGGCGGTCTTGCCCATGCTGATCGGCGCGGTTTTCACCAGCTGCCCGTTGTGGTACGCGGTGATCTGGTGGGTTTTGCCGTCGGCCTTGGCGATCCAGGAGTCGTGCACCTTGTAGGTGGCCGAGACGTCCGGGCCGCCGTACAGGCCGCCCCCGATCGGCATGCCGAAGGTCGTGGTCTCGAGCTTCACCGTCGAGCCGGCCTTCCAGTAGTCCTTGGGCCGGAAGTGCACTTCGTGCTTGTTGACCCAGTACCAGCCGCCGTCCTGCTCAGGCGAGGACGTCACCTTGAAGGACTTCTCCACCGTGGCCTTGTCGGCGATGTCGTGATCGAACTTCAGGCCGATGACGAGCCCGACGCCGAAATCGCCGGACGCCGGCTGGAACAGCGAAGGAGTGGCGACCCCGGCGGGCTTGAGGGTGTGCACCTCCCCGCGCTGCTCGGTCGGCATGCCCGCCTGGTTCACCGCGGTGGCCACCACCTGGTAGGTGGCCCCGTACCGGAGGTGGTCCGAGCTGGTCCACGTCGTTTTGTCCGGCGAGAGATCGCCCGCCACGCTGTTGCCGGTCTGCGGGTTCACGACCTTGACCGCCTGCAGCGTGCCGCCCGACGCCTTGACGACGATCGGGTCCTTCGGACTCAGCTGGTCCGAGGGCGCGAACGCCACGGTCGCGGCCGGTACCGCGGGCGCTGTCGTCGTCCCGGCTGTTCCGGCCGCGCGCGCGGCCCCCTCGACGTCGGTCTGTCCACTACATGAAGCCAGCAGGAAGGCCACCAAGCCGAGGCCGGCAATGCGGATCGCTCTCACGTCCAGTCAGACGTCCCACCGAGCCGCACGTTGCATCACAATGACATTTCTCTCGCCCCGCGCCGGCGCTCTGTGTCTCGATGTCCGATAAGCGATCAGTTGCGCGATTTCCGCG
The DNA here is from genome assembly GCF_002846615.1 of Amycolatopsis echigonensis. Classification (NCBI taxonomy): domain Bacteria; kingdom Bacillati; phylum Actinomycetota; class Actinomycetes; order Pseudonocardiales; family Pseudonocardiaceae; genus Amycolatopsis; species Amycolatopsis echigonensis. Next base: position 54,389 of record NZ_PJMY01000001.1, read on the forward strand.
TACGGACGAATCAACGGAAAAGCAGGCACGTCGCCAGAACTTCGCCGGTATTCTTGCCCCTCCCTCGCGCAGAAGGGGTTCGCTCGTGACCGCAGTCGCTGTGCCGAGATCGACCCTGCCCCGCTTCGCCGCCCGGCCGGTCGCGGCGGTCGCCGTCGTGCAGATCGCCGTGCTGACCGCGTTGTCCGGCCGCTACGGGTTCCACCGCGACGAGCTGTACTTCATCGCCGCGGGCAACCGTCCGGCCTGGGGCTACGTCGACCAGCCGCCGATCACCCCGCTGCTGGCCAGGGCCGCCACCACGCTGTTCGGCGACACTCCGAGCGGGCTGCGAGTGGTCGCGACGCTGTGCGGCGCGGCGACCACGGTTCTCGTCGCCCTCGTCGCACGGGAATTCGGCGGCGACCGCCGCGCACAGTTCGCCGCCGCCGCGGCGACGGCGTTGTCCGGATACGTGCTCGTGGTGTCGCACATGCTGTCCACCAACAGCGTGGACATGGTGATGTGGACGGCCATCGGGCTCCTCGGCCTCCGGCTGCTGCGCACCGGCGACCGGCGGTGGTGGCTCGCGATCGGCGCGGCCGCCGGCGTCGGGGCGGAGAACAAGTGGCTCGTGCTCGTGCTGCTCGCCGCGCTCGGAATCGCCCTGCTCGGCACCGGACCGCGTGCGGTGTTCGCCAGCGGCTGGACGATCGCCGGAGCCGCCGTCGCGGTGGTGCTCATGCTGCCGCAGCTGTTCTGGCAGATCAGGCACGGATTCCCGATGCTGACCGTCGCCGGCGGCATCAGCGCCGACGACGGCACGAAGAACCGCCTGCTCTTCGTGCCGATGCAACTGGTCTACCTCTCCCCCGTGCTCGTGCCCGTGTGGATCTCCGGCCTCGTCCGGCTCTGGCGCGCTCCGGAGCTGCGGTGGGCGCGCGCGTTCGCGCTGAGCTATCCGGTGGCATGCCTGATGCTGCTGCTCGTGGGCGGAAAGCCGTACTACGCGGTGCCGCTGCTGCTGATCCTGCTCGCCGCGGGCACCGATCCCGCGCTGCGCTGGCTGTCCCAGGGCGGGACACGCCGACGCGGCGGGGCCTGGATCCTCGCCGCGGCCGGGGCCGTGATCTCGGTCGTCATCGGGCTGCCGGTGCTCCCGGTCGCGGCACTTCGCGGTCCGGTCCTGGCGTTCAACAAGGACCAGGGCGAACAAGTCGGCTGGCCGGAACTCGCCTCGACCGTTGCCCGAGCCTGGCAGCGCATCCCACCAGACCAACGGGCGACCGCGGTGCTCCTCACCGGAAACTACGGCCAAGCCGGCGCCCTCGAACGCTTCGGCCCGGCCCTCGGCCTGCCCCGGCCGTACTCGAACCACATGTCCTACGCGGACTGGGGCCCGCCACCGGACACGATGACCGGCCCGGTCCTGTTCGTCGGCAAACTCCGCCCCGCGATCCTCGCCGCGTTCGGCGACTGCCAGCGAATCGCCGTCAACGACAACGGCGCCGGGCTGCCCAACGACGAACAGGGCACCGCGATTTCGCTGTGCTCTCCCAGTTCCGAGCCGTGGTCGCGGATCTGGCCCCGGCTCAGGACGTTCTACTGAGTCCACCGTCTCGACCGGAAAGGCCCGGTCGTATCCGAGGACGGTCACCCGGTAGATCCCGGAGCCAACCGGACGAAGTACCGCCGTTCGCAGTGCAGCCAATGGCCCGGCGCGCCGGACTCCGAAGCGGCGCATTGCCGCCGCTTTCGGTGCGCCGTCCGCCAACGAAGCCCTCGCGGCTCACTGGTCCACTTTGGACGCCCGCTCGCACGGCCTGACTATGCAGGCCCAGGCGCACAACCGGGGGCGAGCTGGACGACCTCGCCCCTGGCCGCCGGACCGCTCATGCCACTCCCTGGGGTTCCGCGTCGCGTGGCAGGCCGAGCATCCGCTCGCCGATCACGTTGAGCTGGACCTCCGTGGTCCCGCCGTAAATGGTGGTGGCGCGGCCGGCCAGCAGCTGTTCCATCGCCTTGTCGCTGGGCTCGCCGGGGACCGCGACCGCTCCGGCGGCGCCCAGCTGTTCGACGACGAACTCGGCGATCTGCTGCCCGAGCCCCATCGCGAGGAGCTTGCCGACGCTGGACGTGGTGCTGACGTCGGCGCCGGACAGCTGTTTGAGCACCACCCGCACGCTGATCAGATCGACGGCCTGGCTTTCCGCGACCAGTTCGCCGAGCCGGTGCCGGGCGACCGGGCCGAGTTGCCGTCCGCGGGCGAACTTCAGCAGGTCGGCGTCGGTCGCGTAGGCCTCCATTTTCTGGCTCAGCGCGACGCGTTCCCCGGCCAGCGTGGTCCGGGCGACCTTCCAGCCGTCGTCGACCGCGCCGACGACGTTTTCGTCCGGAATGAACACGTCCTCCAGGAAAACCTCGTTGAACAGCGCCGATCCGGTCATCTCCCGCAGCGGGCGGACCGTCACGCCGGGCGTGGCCATGTCGAGCACGAAGTAGGTGATGCCCTCGTGCTTGGGCTTCGCCGGGTCGGTGCGGGCGATCAGCATGGCCCATTCGGCGAACTGCGCCACGGTCGTCCAGATCTTCTGCCCGGTGACCTTCCAGCCGCCCTCGACCTTGACCGCCCGGGTCGTCAGCGAAGCCAGGTCGGAGCCCGCGCCCGGTTCGCTGAACAGCTGGCACCACACCACGTCGCCGCGGAGGGTCGGCACCACCAGCTCGGCCTTCTGCTTTTCGGTGCCGTGCCCGGCGATCGCGCCGACCGCCCAGGAGCCCATCAGCAACTGCGGCAGGTCGATGGCCGCCGCCTTCAGTTCCTGGCCGATGACGATCTGCTCCAGCGGCGAGGCGTCCCGGCCGAACGGGCGCGGCAGATGCGGCTGCACCCAGCCGTCGTCGCCGAGCCGGACGAGCAGCTCGTCCTCGTCGAGGCCGGCCAGCTCGGCCAGCTCCGCGGAGACGGCGCCGCGAATGGCGTCCGCTTCCGGGGGAAGTTCGATCTCCAGCGCGCGCGTCACGCCGTCGAGGGCGTACGCCGCAACGCGTTCGGTCCGCTGCTCTCGCGAGCCGAGCAGGCTCCGCAACGCGAGCGCGCGCCGGTAATAGAGGTGAGCGTCGTGTTCCCAGGTGAAGCCGATGCCGCCGTGCACTTGAATGCAGTCCTGCGCGGTCTGCACCGCCGCGTCCGGAACCACCACGGCGGCGACGGCCGCGGCGAAACCGGCGTTCTCGTCGCCGTTGTCGAGCGCGACGGCGGCGTCCCACAGCACCGCGCGAGCCTTTTCCAGCGCGATGCCCATCCACGCGCATTTGTGTTTGACACCTTGGAATTGCCCGATCGGCCGACCGAACTGCACCCGCATCTTCGCGTATTCCGACGCGGTGGCGACGCACCAGGAAAGCACTCCGACCGCTTCGGCACCGAGCACCACGGCGGCGATCGACCGCGCCCGCGTCAGGCTGAGTCGGGAGAGAACCCGCTCGCTGCTGACGTCGAGACCGGCGATCTCGACCCGCGCCGAACCGCGCACGATGTCGATCGAGTCCTGGCGCGTGACCGTAGCGTCGTCCGCGTCCACTGCGATCCACACCGGTTCACCGTTGCGCCACAACGGAAGAAGCAGCACATCGGCGTGCTCGGCACCGAGCACTGCCTGCCAGCTGCCGTGCACTGTCGCGACATCACCGGACCACGCGGCTTCGACGATCCCCGAGCTCTCCAGCGCGACAGCCGCGGTCGTGGTCCCGTCGATCAGCCGCGGCACCAGTTCGTCGGCGGCTTTCCCCGCGTCCGCAACAAGCAGCGCGGACGCCAGCACTGTCGGCACGAAGGGGCCGGGAGCCCCAGACCTGCCGAGAGCCTCGAGCGCCACCGCGAGCGTCAGCAGCCCGCCGCCCACTCCGCCCCGGTCCTCGGGAACGTGCAGGCCGAGCAGGTCCAGTTCGGTCAGCGCCGGCCAGAACGGCGGGAACTTTTCCTCGGCGCCGCGGTCGATGTCGCGGCGGATCAGCTCGGAAGTGACGGTGTCCTCGGCGAATCCGGCGACGGCGTCCGCGAGGGCGACGTGCTCGTCGCTCAGGCCGAGCCCGAGTGCGTAATGCTGTCGTGCCACGGGAAGTCCTCTCAGCCGATCCGGTCGGCGATGTCGGCGATGGTCCACGGGCCTTCGGACTCGACGGTGGCGACGTCGTGCCAGCCGGCGAGTTCGGAGATCCCGCCGCCCTGCACCGCGAACACCTTGCCGGTCACCGCGCAGTCCGCCGCGGCCAGCCGGGCCACCAGCGGCGAGATGTTGGCCGGATGGAAGGCGTCGAACTCGCCCTCGGGCACTTCCGCCGCGAACAGCGCGCCCATGCCCGGAGTGGCGAGGGTCAGCCGGGTCCGCGCGACCGGCGCGATCGCGTTGACCCGCACCCCGTACCGTTCGAGTTCGTCCGCGGCGACGAGCGTCAGCGCGGCGATGCCCGCTTTGGCCGCACCGTAGTTGGCCTGCCCGGCATTCGGCATGAAGGTGCCGGACGCGGACGCGGTGTTGATCACTGACGCTTGGCGGTCAGCGCCCGCTTTGCTTTGCGCCTTCCAGTAAGCCGCCGCGTGGTGCAGCGGCGCGGCATGGCCCTTGAGATGCACGGTGATGACGGCGTCCCACTGCTCCTCGGTCATGCTCGCGACGAACGCGTCGCGCAGGATGCCCGCGTTGTTGACGAGGATGTCCAGCCCGCCGAACGTCTGCACCGCCTGGTCGACCAGGGCTCGCGCACCGTCCCAGCTCGCGACGTTGTCGGTGTTGGCAACGGCTTTCCCGCCGTCCGCGGTGATTTCCTCGACCACTTGCTGCGCGGGCCCGGCGTCCGAGCCGCTGCCGTCGTTCGCTCCGCCGAGGTCGTTGACCACGACGCTGGCGCCCTCCCGGGCGAGGAGCAACGCGTGCTCCCGGCCGATGCCCCGGCCCGCGCCGGTGACGATCGCGACGCGGCCTGCCAAGCTGCCCATGAAATTTCCTTCCGCGTAGGGATTAGCGGGTGACGACGGCGAGCCCGTCGCGGATCACCAGGTCGGAACCCGCCGAGGTGGCGAAGCCGTAGCTGGTCTCCGCGGAGTCGGAGGACAGCTCCCAGAACCGGGTGGTGATGTCCTGCCCGGGAAGCACGGGCTTCGCGAACCGCACGGCGAGGCGCTTGAGGCGGCCGACGTCCCCGTCCGCGAACTCGCGGAGCGCGGCCCAGGAGGTGAACGCCATCGTGCACAAGCCGTGATTGATGATCCCGGGCAATCCGGACAGCCGCGCGATTTCCTCGTCGAGGTGGATCGGCATCGGATCGCCGGACGCGGGCGAATACCGGAACGTCTGGTCCTCGTCGACGTGCTGCGTCACCTCGGCGAGCGGCGGCTTCTCGGCGATCGCGTCGTCGAGCGTGTGCCGCGGAGCCTGTTCGCCCGCGGTGGCCCCCGCGTTGACGCCGCGGAAGAACGCCGCCAGCCACTGCTCGTTGACGAGTTCGCCTGCCGCGTCAACGGTTTCCGCGTAGACCGTCACCGTCGAACCGGTGCTCAGCGCGGCGTAACCGGTGGCGCGCGCCCGCGTGGTCAGCACGTCGCCGGGGCGGATCGGCCGGCGGAAGTGGAAGTCCTGCTCGCCGTGCACGAGTTTCATCAGCAACGACACCGGAGCGACCTCCAGCGCCGCCGGCGCGAGCGAGAAGAACGTCGGCACCACCGCGAAAACCGGCGGTGCGATCTCCCCGGCGCGATGTGCGGGAATCGGATCGTTGGTCGCCGCGGCGTACTCCGCGATGCGTTCGGCGGTGACCTCGAAAACCTGCTCTTCGGTCCACTCGCCGAGGCCGGAGTCGGTGAAGGACACCGGTTCCGTCATGTCCCGGCCTCCGCTCAGGCCGCGACGAGCTGCGCGAACTTCGCCAGCGAACCGTCCAGGTCGGCCTGGGTGTTCTTGGCGACCGCCTTGCCGATCGGGCCGACGATCATCGTGCCGGTGAACGACGCGTCGATCTGCGCGGTCGAGCCGCCTTCGGCGGGTGCCACCGACAGGGTGAACTCGACCTTGACCCCGGCCATCCCGGTGCCCGCGATGGTGACCGTGTGCGGGGCGTCGACGTGCGTGATGGTCCACTCGATTTTGTTCGCCATGCCCATCACGGACACGACCTCGGTGACCCGGGTGCCCTCGGTGACCTCGGTCGGCAGTTCGCTTTTCCAGTTCTGGTGGATGCTCAGCCAGTTCTCCCAGCCCGCGAGGTCGGACAGCGCGTCCCACGCCTTCTGCGGGTCGACGGGGAGGGCCTGGGTGACGGAAACGCTTGCCATGACAGTGCTCCTTGCTGAATCAGGTACGGATGAGTGCTGCGGATCAGTGCTCGGCCTTGCGGTACGCGGTCACCACGACCGCTCCGCCGAGACCGATGTTGTGCTGCAACGCGACGCCGTCCTTGCCCGCGGCCGCTTCGACCTGACGGGCGCCGGCAGTGCCGCGCAACTGCCAGGTGAGTTCGCTGCACTGGGCGAGACCAGTGGCGCCGAGCGGGTGGCCCTTCGAGATCAGGCCGCCGGAGGGATTGACGACCCAGCGGCCGCCGTAGGTCGTGTCGTCGTTGTCGATGAGCTTGCCCGCGTCGCCCTCGGCGCACAGGCCGAGTGCTTCGTAGGTGAGCAATTCGTTGGCGGAGAAGCAGTCGTGCAGTTCGATGACGTCGAGGTCCGCCGGGCCGAGGCCGGCCTGCTCGTAGACCTTCGCGGCCGCCTTGCGCGTCATGTCCGCGCCCACCAGCGAAATCGCCGACTTGTCGGCGAAGGTGCTGTTCATGTCGGTGACCATCGACTGGCCGACGATTTCCACCGCCTGCCCGGCGAGACCGTGCCGGTCGACGAAGTCCTCACTGGCGAGAACGACCGCGCCGGAACCGTCTGACGTCGGCGAACACTGCAGCTTGGTCAGCGGGCCGTACACGGGCTTCGAGGCCAGCACCTCTTCGAGCGTGTAGACGTCCTGGAATTGCGCGTACGGATTGTTCGCCGAATGCCGGTGGTTCTTCACGCCGACCTTGGCGAACTGCTCGTCCGTCGTGCCGTACCGCTCCTGGTGCTCCTTGCCCGCCGCGCCGAACATGTACGGCGCCGGCGGCATCGCGAACTCCTGCAACTCGGCCAGCGCGAGAAGGTGGCGCATCATCGGCTGCTCGCGGTCGTCGAAGGTCGAGCCGAGCGAACCCGGCTGCATCTTCTCGAACCCGAGCGCCAGCGTGCAGTCGGCGAGGCCGCCCCGGATCGCCTGCGCGGCCAGGTACAGCGCCGTCGACCCGGTCGAGCAGTTGTTGTTGACGTTGACGATCGGGATGCCGGTCAGGCCGAGTTCGTACACCGCCCGCTGCCCCGACGTCGACTCGCCGTAGACGTAGCCGACGAAGGCCTGCTCGACCTCTCCGTACTCGATCCCGGCGTCCTCGAGCGCCTTCGTCCCGGACTCCCGGGCCATGTCCGGGTAGTCCCACTCGCGGGCGCCGGGCTTCTCGAATTTCGTCATGCCGACGCCGACGACGAAGACCTTGCTGGCCTGGGTGCCCACGCAGCACCTCCGATCTCGCTTCGCGATCTACCTTGGACACGTTGTCGAAGGCAATCTATGGTGGACACCATGTCCAGTCAAGTGCCGGGCCGCGCCGGTTGCGCGGGCTCGCGGCGTTAGGATCCGGTCGATGAAGGCCCCGAAATTGGCGAGCAGCGGCGACGGCCGGGACACCCGGTGGGACGAGCACCGCAGCGCGCGCCATGAACGGCTCCTCGCCGCGGCGCTCGACCTCATCGACCGGGAAGGCGGCGACGTCGGCGTCGCGGCCATCGCCGCCGAGGCGGAGATCCCGCGCTCAGTGGTCTACCGGCTGTTCCGCGACCGCGACGACCTCGACGAGCAGATCCGCGGCCGCATCATCGACGACCTGATGGAATCGATCTCCCCGGCGCTCGCGCCGAGCGGCACCATCCGGGAAGCGGTGCGCGCGGCGATCGAGACCTATGTGGACTGGGTGACCCGGCATCCGCACCTGCACCTGTTCCTCAGCCTGGGCTCGGCGACCCGCCGGTCGGTCGGCTCGCGCGCGGTGACCGGGACGAAGACCGCCATCGCCCTCAACGTCAGCGCGCTCATCTCGGAGACTCTGCTGTCCCGCGGCGAGGGCGACGGGCAACCCCAAGGGACGGCGGACAACCTGGCGTTCGGGCTCGTCGGCCTGGTCGACAGCGTCGTCAACCGCTGGGTCGCGCACCCGGAGTCCCGGAGCACCGCCGAAGCGCTCGGCGAATTCCTCACGAACGCGGCGTGCGCCCTGATCGAAACCACAGCCCGGGCGGCCGGGACGGGCATCGGGCTGGACGACGCGCTCCGGTGAGGGGCGGAGGGAATTCCGGCGCGGCCAGTGGGCCCAAGGCGCACGCAGAAAGAGCACCGCGATCCGCCCAGGCATCGTCGAAACACCCATGACGGACAAATTTTCCGGCGGCACGCCAGAAGGCCGTGCCCTGGTCGTCGACGGCATCGCTTGACCGGCCCGAGCCGATGCTGACCGTCTCCCCCGTGGCGAACCGGAGGCCCGGCTCCGGCGGGGAAAACCCCTCCGGACCGCGAACCGTCCACACTAGACGATCTTGGGCGAAGATCGTTGCGGCGCAACCCATCCCTCATTCGGCGCGATCATGTAACGACCGCGCCTCCGGCGAACGACTCCCTCATGGTCCGCCTCCGACGTGGGACCGCGCGGACCGTCTCCCCCGTCCCACGGAGAGGTGTCACGATGACTGCGTCTCGTTCCTCCCGTCGCGCGTTCGTGCTGGGATCCAGCATGCTCGCCGTCCTCGCCGGAGCCGGCCTGGCGTCGGCCGGGCCGCTCGCGGCCTCGCCGCCGGTCCAGTCGCCGGACAAACCGCTCGCCGGCGCGTGTTCGGCGCTCGTCGCGCAGCAGACCGCGGCCGGCAGCGTCAACTACCCCGGTTCCGAAGTGGAACCGCAGATAGCGGCGGACCCGACGGATCCGGACCACCTGGTCGGCTCGTTCCAGCAGGACCGCTGGAACGACGGCGGCTCGAACGGCCTGACGAACGTCGTCTCGCACGACGGCGGCGCGACCTGGTCGCTCGCCGCGACGCAACCGGCGTTCTCGCGCTGCGCCGGCGCCGCGCCGGGCTCGCCCGGCTACTTCATGCGCTCCACCGACCCCTGGGTCAGTTTCTCCGCCGACGGCAAGGTCGTCTACTCGATCGCCGACTCGTTCGACACCGGCGGCCCCGCATTCGGCGGCGCCAGCTCGATCATGATCAGCCGCTCCCTCGACGGCGGAACCACCTGGCAGCAACCCGTCACCGCCCGGCTGGACCGGTCGGACACCGTCCTCAACGACAAGGAGTCGGTGACCGCCGACCCGCTCAAGTCCGCCAGCGCGTACGCGGTCTGGGACCAGCTCGTCTCCCCGCAGTCGCACGCCAATCCCGACGCGTTCCTGCACAGCATCGCCTACCGCGGACCGTCGTACTTCTCTTCGACCGCCGACCAGGGCGCGACGTGGAGCCCCGGGCGGATCATCTACGACCCCGGGCAGAACGACCAGACCATCGGCAACCAGATCGTCGTGCCCACCACCGGCCCGGCGAAAGGCGTGCTGATCGACGGTTTCAACCTGATCACCAACAAGGGCGGCAAGTGCCTGTACACGCACGGCGGACAGCACTGCGCGGGCAACTCCACCTCCACCGCCGCCCTCGTCCGCTCCACTGACGGCGGCACGACCTGGTCCGACGCCATCGGAATCGACGTCCAGCAGGTCGCACCGGTGTCGATCGCCGGGCACCCGGTCCGCTCGAGCGACGACCTGCCCGAGTTCGCCGCGAACCCGGTCACCGGCGCGATCTACGCCGTGTGGCAGGACGGCCGGTTCGCCAACGGCACGTCGAAGATCGCCTTCGCGCAGTCCACGGACGGCGGCCTCACCTGGAGCACCACCATCCGCGCCGACCAGTCGCCCGGCAGCACCCCGGCGTTCGTGCCGCAGATCCAGGTGTCGGCCGACGGCACCGTCGGACTGACCTACTACGACCTGCAGAACGCGACCGCAGCCCAGCCCGGCCTGGCCGACGCCTATGTCGTGCACTGCCACGCGACCACGACCGACTGCACCAACCCGGCGTCGTGGACCGCGGGCGGCCAGACCAGGCTGTCCTCCACCGGATCGTTCGACTACACCACCGCCCCGGACGCGGGCGGCTACTTCCTGGGCGACTACACCGGACTCGCCCGCCGAGGCACGTCGTTCACGCCGTTCTACGGAATGTCCCAGCCGATCGCGACCGCGGGCCGCTCGGACATTTTCAGCAACTCGGTGCATTAACCACACCCGTCGCGGCAGCCCCTGTCCCGACGCCAGCGAAATGGAGGTCTTTCCGCGCAGTGCGGGCAGGCTCGCCTCGAACGAGGCGGCCTGCCCGCACTGCGGAACAATCCGCAGAAGGGAGCGTCAACCGGCACGACCTGCTGCCGGAATGCGTGCGTCAAGAACGAAGGGACCGCAGGCCGGTGCGGATTTCGCGGACCAGGATTTCAGGCTGTTCCCAGGCCGCGAAATGCCCGCCCTTCTCGGCCTCGCCGTAGTGGATCAGATTGCGGTAGGTGTCTTCTATCCAGCTTCGCGGCAAGCGCGGGATGTCCCGCGGGAAGACAGTCACCGCGACCGGAAGAGTCAGCTTCGGGCCAGCGAAGGTGGCCGATCGGTTCTCCCAGTAAATGCGGGCGGACGACGCCGCGGTGTTGGTGAACCAGTAAAGGGAGATCGCGTCGAGCATGTCGTCGACGCCGAGGGCCTCCTCGGCGAGCCCGTCGTTGTCGGTCTTGGACTGGAACTTCTCGTAAATCCAGGCGGCCTGGCCAGCGGGAGAGTCCGCCAGCGCGAATCCGGCGGTCTCCGGTTTCGTGCCCTGCAGGTGGTTCGACCCGCCGAGCTCGCCGGTGTAGCGGGCGAGGGTCTCGACCGCGTGGCGCTGTTCGGGCGACAAGCTGTCGGGAATCTGTGCGGGAAAAGCGTATTGGGTGTTCAGGTGAATTCCGAGAAGCCCTTCCGGCTGCATGGCCCCGAGAGCAGTGGTGACGACCGCGCCCCAATCCCCGCCTTGCGCGGCCCACCTCGGGTAGCCGAGACGCTTCATCAGCTCCGCCCACGCGCTGGCGATGCGCGACACCGTCCACCCGGTTTCCGCGGGCTTTTGGGAGAACCCGAATCCGGGGAGCGACGGGATGACGACGTCGAAGGAATCGGCGGCGTCCCCGCCGAACGAAACCGGGTCGATCAGCGGTCCGATCAGTTTCAGGAACTCGGCGATCGAGCCCGGCCATCCGTGCGTGAGCAGCAGCGGCAGCGCACCGGGATTCCGGGACCTGACGTGGACGAAATGGATGTCCAGTCCGTCGATCTCGGTCAGGAACTGCGGGTAGCGATTGAGTTCGGCCTCGAAACGCCGCCAATCGTAGCCGTGCTCCCAGTAGCCGACGAGCGCTCTGGCGTTCTCCACGCGAACGCCTTGCGACCAGTCGTCCACCGTTTCCGGATCCGGCCATCGAGTTCTGGCCAGCCGCTGCTTCAGCTCGTCGATCTCCTCATCCGGGATCGAGACGGCAAACGGGCGGACGAGAGCCGGCGACGTCGGTGCGGTCATGGGCTTCTTCTCCTGAACGTCGAAGCACAGCGCAACTCTTCATTGCACACTGGTGTGCAACCTACGCCATTGCACACCAGTGTGCAATGATGGCGGAGTGCCTGCCGAGTCCTCCCGCGCGCGCTCGACGAACGAGACCCGCGAGCGCATCCTCGACGTCGCCCTCGACCTGCTGGGAGAGAATCCCGACGCCGGCATGGGCGACATCGCCTCCGCCGCCGGCGTCGTCCGCCGCACCGTCTACGGCCACTTCCCCTCGCGCCTCGACCTGATCCGGACACTCACCGAACGGGCCGTCGCCGAGATGACAGCGGTGCTCGCCGAAGCCGACGCCTCCGCCGCGAAAGCGGACGCGACATGGGTCGAATTCGTCAGCCGCGTCTGGCCGGTGGCGCACCGGTACCGCGTGCTGCTGGCTTTGCGCCGCGGCGAGTACGGCGAGGCGATCCACGGCCTGCTCGGGCCACTCGACGAACTGCTCGCCGACCTCGTGAAGCGGGGCCAGGACAGCAAGGTGTTCGCACGGCACTTGCCCGCGGACATTCTGAGCCAGCTCGCCTACGGCATCGTGTTCTCCATCGCGGACAGCGACCGGTCGAACGAGTCCCTCGGTGCCCGAGCGGCGACGATCACGAGCCTGCTGCTGCTGGGAGTCCCCGAGAAGCGCGCCGTCGCTCTTGCGGACGAACAACCCTGACCCGCAGCAGACCCTCGACGAGGTGGTCATCCGGCTGGTGGCCCTCGGCAACCCGGTGGCGGCACACGCCGCAGTGGACCGGCTACGAGAGCTGCTCCTGCGGGCGGTCTTCCCTTGACAGGTCTCGTTCTCGGCCAGTTCAAGCGTTTCGCGGAAGCTCGGGCTTCTCTCCTGCTTCGCCGCATACTCGCCCCCAAAGAATCCCTTGTGGACAATGCCGGATCCCTGGCACGAAAAGCGAACCGAAGTCTCCGCCGACGCCACCCGGCGCCGGCGGCGGTCAGCCGACCGCCTCCATGAACTTCTCCAGCTCGCGCTCGATCTGCGCACCGCACGGCTGGAACCCGAGTTCGGTGACGCCCTGCTCGGCGTAAGCCGCGACCCTTTCGCGGATCTCCGCCGGACTCCCGGTAAGCGTCACGTCTTTGAGCATCGCGTGACCGCCCGCGTTCCAGGCAGCCTCGTCGGCCTCGTTGAGACGCATCAGGTGACCGTCGTGCACGGCGAAATGACGCTCCGGCTCAGGAGTCTTCTCGATCCGTGCCGCCCAGGCTTCGCCTCCCGGCATGGTGCGGACCGCGTCAAGGCCGCCCATGAACTCCATGCCGACGTGATAGGCGATGGACCACGCCGGTCCGGCAGTCTCCTTGACCCGGTCGGCGTCGACCGGCTCGTCGCCCTCCAGCACGGTGCCCCCGATGAACAGGGAGCCCCACGTGAAGTCCTTCATGCCGGCCGGAACCTGGCCGAAGGACATGATGCCGTCGACATCGAGGTCCTTGGTGACCTGCTCGCCCCTCGGGCCGAGGGCCGAGATCAGGATCGGAACGTCGGCCGCGGCCCGGTCGAGGCGGTCCGGCGAGGTGAGCATCTTGATCGGCGCGCCGTCCCAGGTCACCGTCTCGCCGCGGATCAGGCCGCGGTATGCGCGCACGTAGGCGGCGACCGCCGACCACGGGAGGCCCTTCTGCCCCATGGCGCTGCGGCCGGTGAAGCCGGTGCCGAACGCCACGGCGACGCGCCCGGGCGCACGGGACGCGAGCGTCGCCGTAGCCGCCGCGGCGGACATGGGGTGCCGCAAGCTGGGGACGAGAACACCGGGTCCGAGCCCGATCGTGCCGGTCAGCTCGGCGGCGCGCCCGAGGGTCATCCAGACGTCGGGACTCTGCTGGGGCGTGTCGAAGAGCCAGGCCCGCTCGTAGCCGAGCCGTTCGGCGACCGCGATGTGCTCCGGCGAGAGGAGGGTCGGGGCGAGGACGCAGGAGATGCGCATGGTGTTCCTTCGGCGAGTTCGGTGACGTCGTTGTCGAACCGGCAGGCGCCGGGCCGCAGGGAAATAGGCATACCAGCATTGCATACGTCAAGGCAATCGGCGAGTCTGTGCGTGACACACCTGCTTTCCACTTAATGACCGCCGAATCTGAACTTGTGCGACGTAGCTAAGCTAGCTACGGTTCAGTCTCTCGATGAGGGTGGCCCTCGTCGACGACAAGGAGACGGAACAATGACGTTTCGACGAAGGCACCGGCTCGCCATCGCCGGATCGGTCGCGGTGCTGGCCGCGCTCGCGCCCGCCGCGGCGACCGCGGCCGAACCCAGCCCGATCGCCGCCGCGCAAGCAGCGGTCGCAGCGCTCCCGGCGCCCTACTCGAACTGGAACGTGACCCTGGGCGCCAGCACGAGCGAACCGGGTGCGCTCACGCTGTCCTACGACAGCCCGGCGCTGGGCGAACGCACCGAGAATTCCGTCTACCTGCCCGATTCCTATTCGCCCACCGGCGGTGCGGCACCAGTGATGTACTACCTGCACGGCACCGTGGTTCCCTCTCTCGACAACCCCAGCCTGGCGCCGGTGACCAGCTACGAATCGCTGCTGAACATGGTCGGCTCGGGCGGCGGCTTCACCCAGACGAAGCTCGAGGACTTCCCGTCGCAGGCCGGCCGCGCGAACTTCATCGTGGTGGCCCCGGACACCGATCCGAGCCGCAGCTGGTGCCACACCTGCATGTGGACGGACGGCAAGCCCGGCGCTCTTCAGGCGCCACCGCTCACCGCGAGCACCGTCCCGGCCGAGACGGTGGTCATGAAGGAGATCATCCCGCTCACCGAAGCGATCTTCAACGCCCGCACCGACCGCGGCGGGCGCGGCGTCATCGGCTTCTCCATGGGTGGGGGCGCCGCCGAGGTCCTGGGTTTCCGCCACCCCGACGAGTTTTCCTACGTCGGCGCCATCAGCGGACCGTTCGACGTCGTCGACGACCCGTACTGGAACCCATGGGTGGAGGCCAACGGCTACTTCCGCGACCAAGGCTACGGAACATCGCTGACGGACAATGTCGAGTGGCGCAACGTCAATCCCAAGGACCTCGCGGGAAACTGGGCCGGCACAGGCGGTCATCTGATGCTGAGTGCGGGCGACGCGTGCGCTCCTCCCACCGACGCCGAGGGCGCGGCCGACTGCACCCGCTACCCGGCCCTCACCAACCCGGCAGCGACCCTCACCGAAACGCAAATGCGCCGCTCCGCCGACGAATCCGTCCCGCAACTCGCCGCGGCCGGCGTCCAGGCCGAGCAGTTCCGCGCATCCGGCATCCACGGCGCGAACAACCACCGCGTCTACGCCGATGTCATCGTCCCGCAAGCGAACGCCCTGTTCGCCAGCACAGTGCCCACGCCGGAAAAGGTCAACTACAAGAACGCCTACCAGACCTTTTCCGCTTGGGGCTACACCGTTTCCCGGTCGAGCACCACGCCGGCGTTCGTCACCCTCACCGACGCACGACTCGACGCCGGCTCGTTCACCGTGAGCGCGGAAAGCCCAGCGCAGGTGACGACCCCCGCCGCGTTCACGCCGGGCCGCACCTACCGCGTCGGCATCGCCAAACCCGGCAGCAGTCCGGAAAACAGCGACATCGTCGCCGACGGCGCCGGACGGCTCACGCTGCAACTCGACCCGTCGGACGGAGCCGTCACGGTCACCGTCGACACCACCGCATGACTTTGTCCCCGCTACCGGAAGGATCAGTCTCGTGATCGGGTTCGGACGGGTCCCCGTTACGCCGACCGCGTTCCTGCAGAGGGCCGCCACGGTCCACGGCGACCGGACGGCGGTCATGGAGGCGGGCAAAAGCCTTACCTACGCGGACATGTTCGATCGATGCCGCCGATTCGCCGGCGCGCTCGTGGGCCTGGGCGTCAAGCCCGGGGACCGGGTTTCGGTGCTGGCTCCCAACAGCGGCGCCATGCTCGAAGCACACTTCGGAGTCCCCTGGGCCGGAGCGATCCTGAACACGATCAACACGCGGCTCAGCCCGCAGGAGATCGCCTACATCGTCGATCACGCGGGCTCGAAGGTCCTTCTTGTCGACGCCGAGCTGGCGACGCTGGCCAAGGAAGCACTCGCCTGTGCCGCCGGACGTCCCCAGCTGATCCTCTGCGGCGGTCCGGCCGGGGAATCGTTCGAAGATCTCCTCGAGAACGCACCGCCGGTCCAGCTGCCCGTCGAGGACGAGTATTCGGTGCTGTCGATCAACTACACCAGCGGGACCACGGGCCGGCCCAAAGGCGTCAAGTACTCCCACCGGGGCGCGTTCCTGCAGGCGCTCGCGATGATGAACCACGTACGGCTCGACGCCTCGTCGCGCTACCTGTGGACGGTGCCGATGTTTCACTGCAACGGATGGTGTTTCCCCTGGGCGGTCACCGCGGCGGGCGGACAGCACATCCTCGTTCGCAGACCCGATCCCGCCACCGTGTGGAACGCGATCGCCGAGCACGGCGTGACCCATCTCAGCGGCGCGCCGACCGTCCTGATGCGGCTCGCCGCCGAACCGCCGAGCGTCGCGCCGGCGCTGCCGATCTCGGTGACAACCGGCGGGGCCCCTCCTTCGCCGACGTTGCTGGCCCGCCTCGGCGCGCTCAACTTCGACGTCATGCAGGTGTACGGGTTGACCGAGACCTACGGGCCGGCCGCGATCTGCGACTGGCGTCCGGAATGGAACTCGCTGGACGCCGAAGCCAAAGCCGTTCTCAAGGCACGTCAGGGTGTCGGCAACGTGGTGAGCGAGCCGATCAGGGTGTGGGCGGACGGGCGCGAGGTTCCGCACGACGGCAAGACCGTCGGCGAAATCCAGTTGCGCGGCAACAACGTGATGCTGGGCTACTACAAGGACGACGAAGCGACCTTGGCCGCCACGTGCGACGGGTGGTTCCGCAGCGGCGACCTGGGCGTGATCCATCCTGACGGTTACCTCGAACTCCGCGACCGGTCGAAGGACGTGATCATCTCCGGCGGCGAGAACATCACATCCGTCGAGGTGGAGCAAGCGATCGACGCCCATCCGGCAGTACTGGAAAGCGCCGTCGTCGGCCAGCCCGACGACGAGTGGGGCGAGATCGTCACCGCGTTCGTGACCCTCGCGCCCGGACAGTCGGTCACCGAGGCGGAGCTCATCGAACATGTCCGCGCACGGATCGCCCGGTTCAAGGCGCCGCGCCGCGTCTACTTCCGCGAACTTCCGAAAACCGCGACGGGCAAGATCCAGAAGTTCCGGTTGCGCAACCTCGACTGATCACCCTGCTGTCTCGCCGCACCGATTCCCGGGAAAGCGATCTGCGCGTATTCGCGAGACCGGCACTGTCCGCCTGGCTGTTCGAGACAGCCGTCCCTTCGCCTGCGGGAGCATGATCATGGAGCACAGGACACTGATCGTCGCCGCCAACGGGCGGGTCGCGAGCCGCGTCGCGGCGAGGCTTGCTGCCGCGGGCGACCCGCCCGATGTGCTCGTGCGCGACGCGGCCAAGGCCCAGCGCGTCCTGGTCGACGAGCACGGCCGCCCCGCCTACCGCGACTTGTTCGTCGGCGAACTCGCCAACGACGAGACGATGCGCCGTGCCATGTCCCGGGCCGCCGTCGGGTTCCTTGCAGTCGGAAGCAGCCCGGCCCAAGCGGATCTCGAGCGACAGGTCATCGACGCGGCCCGGCAGGCTTCACTCGGCCACCTCGTCAAACTGTCGGCCGCGTTGGCAGCCCACGACGCGGTCTCGTCCGTCCTTCGCGTCCACGCCGAGATCGAGGACTACCTTGCGGAAAGCCAGATCCCGCACACCCTCATCAGTCCGACGTCGTTCATGGACCTGGTGCTCGTCGGCGCGGCGTTCATCCGCGAAAAAGGCCGCTGGACTGGCACGGCACCCGACGGCGTCAACGCGCTGATCGACTCCGAAGACGTCGTCGACGCGGTGGTCCAAGTGCTCCGCGACCCCGCCCAACGAGGCGGAACCCACCTCCTCACCGGACCCGACGCCCTCAGCTGGCCCGACGTCGCCCGCGCGATCTCCGCCGTCACCGGCCGCACGATCGTCTACGACGCGGTATCGACCCGGGAACGACGGCACCAGCTGGAAAACGCCGGCCTTCCGGCGTGGCGGATCGATCTCCTGCTCGGCATCGACGAACTGAACCGGCACTCGGTCTACCGCACTCCGAACGACTCGGTCCGCCAGCTCACCGGTCATCCGCCTCGCGGCATCGAAGACTTCCTTCGCCGTCATTTCGCCGTCCTCGCACCGCCGGAGGTCCCGCCTTCCCGCTGACGGCCGTCTCGGGAATTACGCAGTGCGAAGGGGCGCGAGCCCGGCATCGCTTGCGAGTCTCACCACGTCGTCGAGATCTGGTTCCCTGCGGCCGCTACGGCGACCCGGGCCGGGGCTCCTTGGGCAGACCGAGCAGCAGCTCCCCGACGATGCCGCGCTGCACCTGCGATGAGCCCGCGTAGATGGTGCCGGCTCGGGCGTTCAGGTAGACGCTCGACCAGGACGCGGACGAGTTGGGCGCGCCGGGATCGTCGGTGTGGTACCAGTTCGGCGAGCGGCGTCCGGACGGAGCCAGCGCGTCGAGGCCGAGCACGTCGAGCGCGAGTTCGGTGACCGCCTGGTGGTACTCGCTCCACAGCAGCTTGAACACCGCCGCCCGCGGACCCGGCTCCTCGCCGTCGATCAGCTGCCGGGCCGTGCGCAGGCCGTGGCAGCGCAGCTGTTCCACCTGGACGTGGCACCAGGCCGCGCGCTGCCGGATGTCGGGGTCGCTGTCCAGCCCGCGGTCGCGGATCAGGCCGAGAAGCCGGTCCAGCTCGTTCCGGAACCGGATCGGCGCGTGCAGGGCGGTCTCGCCGCGTTCGAAACCGAGCAGCGTCATGGCCACCCGCCAGCCCTGGTCCACCTCGCCGACCACCAGCTCCCGGTCGGTCACCGCGCCGTCGAAGAACACCTCGTTGAAGTCGGTGTCGCCGGTGATGTTGCGGATCGGGCGGATCTCGACGCCGGGCTGGCCGAGCGGCACGAGAAGCATGCTGATGCCCCGGTGCGGCGGCGCGGCGCGGTTGGTCCGGGCGAGGACGAACATCCAGTTCGCCAGGTGCGCTCCGGAGGACCACAGCTTCTGCCCGGTGAGCACCCAGCGGTCGCCGTCGAGTTCGGCGCGCAGAGCCAGTGCGGCCAGGTCGGACCCGGCGCCCGGTTCGGAGAATCCCTGCGCGAAAACGTATTCGCCGGAAGCGATCCGGGGCAGGAAGCGGCTGAGCAGGGCGGGCGGGGACCAGCGCAGCATGGTGTTGCCCAGCATGCTGACGCCGAAGCTGTCGTTGTCGGAACCGAACGGGATCCCGGCCGCGGACAGCTCGTCCACCAGCACGACCAGTTCCGCGGCGGTCAGCCCGGCGCCGCCGTACTCCACCGGCCAGAGCGGCGCGACCCAGCCGCGTTCGGCCAGCCCGGCGCGGACCTCGGACCGGAAGCGGGCCCGGGCCGCCGCGTCCATGCCGCCGATCCCCTGCCAGTCCGCGGGGACCATCGCCTCGGCGAACTCCCGGACGCGGGCGCGGAACGCCGCGCCGCCGGGTTCGGTCCGCGGCATCGCCATCACGCCTCCCGATCGCCACAACATCGTGTCTACCTTCACAGTTGCGTAATGAGACTCATTAGTCAATGCTGAACGGCGACCGGTTCGAGGAGGAGCCCATGTCGATGCCGCTGAGCGCCGAACAGCACGAGCTCGTCGCGGTCGCCCGGAAGCTGCTTGCCGGGCCGGCCGGTTCGCTGCCGCCGGCCTGGGAGGCCCGGGACGCGGGGGCCGACCGGGCTCTCTGGCGGTCGCTGGGCGAGCTCGGCCTGCTCGGGTTAGGCGTGGCCGAGGACCGCGGCGGGTCCGGCGGGGGCATGCGCGAGCTGTGTCTGGTGGCCGAACAGGTGGGCATCGCGGTCGCCCGCATCCCGTTCTCGGGTGCCGCCGCGGTCCTCGCGTTCGACCACGAGCACGCCGACGCGGTCGCCCGCGGTTCGGTTCTGGCCATACCGGCGTGGGAGACGTTCCCGGTGGTTCCCGGTCGCCGCGCCGCCGCACTGGAACTGACCGGATCCACAGTGGACGGTGAGCTGCGCTCAGTCGGCTTCGGGATGGACGCCGACCTGGTGCTGGCCTTCGCCGGCGATACTCCGGTGCTCGTCGACCTCGCCGGTCCTGGCGTCGCAAGGTCGCCGCGAGAAGCGTTCGACGTGACCGAGCCGGTTGCCAGCATCCGGCTCACCCGCGCAGCGGCGACGGTGCTCGCACCCGTCGAGTACGCGCCGCGGACGCTCACCGTCGTCGCCGCGGAGCTGGTCGGCACCGGGCAGCGAGCCCTCGACGGGGCCGTCGAGTACGCCAAGCAGCGCCACCAGTTCGGCCGTGCCATCGGCTCGTTCCAAGCGATTAAGCACCTGCTCGCCGATCGCCACGTGCAACTCGACGGCACCCGGCTGCTCGTGGAACGCGCCGCCGCAGCGATCGACGAGGGGCGACCCGACGCAGAGCTCGCCGCGCGCACCGCACTCGCGGCGGCCACCGAGGCCGCCCAGCGCGCGGCCGGCGACGCGCTCCAGGTGCACGGCGGAATCGGCTTCACCTGGGAACACCCGTCGCACGTCTTCCTCAAACGCACCCGGGCACGCCGGTCGCTGTTCGGCTCGCCGGCCCGGCAACTCGACTCGCTCGGCGCTCGCCTGTTCGCCGCGCCGACAGGAGGCTGAGCCCATGAAACGGACGTCGTTCGCGAACTGGCCCTGTTCGATCGCGCGCACCATGGATCTGCTGGGCGACTGGTGGACGCCGCTGGTGCTGCGCGAGGCCATGTACGGGATCTCCCGGTTCGACGAGTTCCAGGAGCAGCTGGGCATCGCCCGCAACACCCTCGCCGACCGGTTGCGAAGACTGGTCGACGAAGGGCTGCTGGACAAGCGGCTCTACCACAGCGAGCCGCGCCGTTACGAGTACGTGCTGACCGAGAAGGGCAAGGATTTCTTCGGTGTGCTCGCCGCCCTCTCGGGATGGGGCGACCGGTGGCTGGCCGGCGAGGAAGGCGCGCCGGTCACGTTCCATCACGACTCGTGCGGCCACGACACCCACGCCGAGGTCGTCTGCGCCCGCTGCGGACAGCCCCTCCGGCCCGAGGAGACCTCGATGCGGATGGGACCGGGCTACCCGGAGCGGCTGAAGAGCCGCCCCGACGTGCAGCGCCGGTTCGGGGTCGCGTGAGCCGCATTTTTCTTATCAGCCAATCCCTTTGAGGACGAGGAGGCCTGACGGCTATGGAGTGGACGGGCGCACGGTACGCGGACAAACCCTCGGTCGAGGTGCGGACTTGGATCGACGCGCCGCCCGAACGGGTGTGGCCGTTGATCTCGGACGTGGACCGCATGCCGGACATGAGCGACGAACTGCAGGCGGTCGAATGGCTCGACGGGGCGGAGGGGCCCTCGGTGGGGGCGCGGTTCGTCGGGCACAGCAGGCACGAGGCTCTCGGGGAATGGTCGACCACGTCCCATGTCGTGGAGTACGAGCCCGGCCGGGTGTTCGCCTGGGCGGTCGAAGACCCGGCGAACCCCTCGGCAGTCTGGCGCTTCCGCATCGAACCTCGCGACGGCGGAACCGAGCTGTCGCAATGGATGCAGATGGGGCCCGCGCGTTCCGGGCTGTCCTTCGCCATCGACCGGATGCCGGAGAAGGAACAGAAGATCGTGTTCGTGCGGATGCGGGAGTTCGAACGCAACATGACCGCGACGCTCGGATGCATCAAGAAGCTGGCGGAGGAGGCGTGATGCGCACCGCGACGACGGTCGAGGCGTCCGGCGCCGGCAGTTTCGGCGAGGTGACGGACTTCGTGGTCGAGGCGGAGAAGCTCGGCCTCGACATCTGCTGGGTGGCTGAGGCGTGGGGCTCGGACGGGCCGTCCGCGCTGGGGTATTACGCGGCGCGCACCGAACGGATGCTGCTGGGCTCGGGGATCATGCAGGTCGGCACCCGGAGTCCGGTCGCCCTCGCGCAGACCGCGATCACGTTGTCGAATCTGTCCGGCGGACGGTTCTTGCTGGGGCTGGGAGCTTCGGGCCCGCAAGTGATCGAGGGGCTGCACGGCGTGCCGTTCGCGCGGCCGCTGGCGCGGATGCGGGAGACGGTGGAGATCGTGCGCCGCACGTTCGAGGGCGGCAAAATCTCGTACTCCGGTTCGGAATTCCGGATTCCGCTGCCCGGCGGGGACGCGGTGCCGATGCGGTTGTCGATGCGCGCCGAGCACGAGATCCCGATCTACCTGGCGACGCTGTCGCCGTCGATGCTCCGGCTGACCGGGGAGGTCGCCGACGGCTGGCTCGGCACCAGTTTCGTGCCCGAAGGCGCGGCGGAGGCGTACTTCTCGCATCTGGACGAGGGTCTCGCCCGCAGTGCGCGCACGCGGTCCGACCTGGATGTCTGCCAGGGAGCCGAAGTCGCCTTCGCCCCGGACGAGGACGCGTTGCGCGCGATGGTGGCCGGCCGGAAGAAGGAGCTGGCCTTCAGCCTCGGCGGGATGGGCTCGGCCTCCACCAACTTCTACAACAAGGCCTACAGCCGGCAAGGCTGGGCCGAGGCCGCCGCCGAGGTCCGCGAACGCTGGCAGGCCGGCGACCGCGACGGCGCCGCGGCCTCGGTCACGGACGAGATGGTCCTGGGCACCACGTTGATCGGCACGGAACCCATGGTGCGCGAACGGCTTCGGGTGTGGCGGGACGCCGGCGTGGACACGGTGCGCCTCTACCCCGCCGGCGACACCCTCGACGCCCGCCTCGCGACGCTGGCCAAAGCCATCGACCTCGTTCGCGAGATCGGGAGCAGGTGAGCGCGAGGGACCTGAAGTCCGTGAAGGGCCCCATGGGGGAATCTAAGGCCCTCAAGGGGCCCTTCACGGACAGGTCCGGCCGGCTCAGCCTCCGCCGAGTGCGGTCTGGGCGAGCGGGGAGGCGAACTGTCCGGCGAGTGCGGCGATCCGGCCGAGTACGGGACCGGACTGGCTGGGGTCGGTGGTGTCGCCGAGACCCGGGACAGGCTGGACGATCTGGGCGTACTCATCCGCCAGCGGGGCGACCGCGACCAGGAACGCTTGGTCCGCCAGCCGGGCCGCGAGGGGCGGCGTGCCGGAAAGCACCGGGGCCGGTTGGGGACGCGCGCCCGGTTCGGTGTCGCGCGCCCCGTTGCCCGCGCCGACGTACGTGTCGCTGAACTGGATCATCCGCTGGTGGGCCAGCGGCGCAGTGGTGGCGAGTTCGACGTCGTGGCCCGTGCCGGGGACGGCATAGGCCTCGACCGTGTTTCCGGCGGAATAGAAGGCCCGCTCATGCGCCTGCAGGGTGGCCGAGCTGGTGCAGTCGGCGGCGTCCAGCCCGCAGAAGATCGGGTCGTCCGTGCCGGTCACCGCGAGAACCGGGACGTGGATGTTCGCGATGGCGTTGGCGAACGGGTACTCGGCGAAGGTGGCGAGTTCGGTGAGGGTGTCGGTGTCCTTGAGGGTGTCCTCGTCATAGGCATCCAGGGCCGGCTCGGTGTTTTCGGGGTTCGTGAACACCGCGCGCGTTCCGGGAATGGTGGTGAAGTAGAGCGGATCGAGGCCCGAATCCGCGAACCGGGGGTCGCTGGTTGCCGGATGGACGTGCCCGGCGACCCGGGCGGTCGCGTTGACGTAGTTGAGCATGCTCGAGAAACCCGTGGTGATGATCGCGTCGACGTCGCCGAACGCGCCCGCCTCGCCCTGGGCGAGGATCGAACCGAGGCTGTGCCCCACGGTGACGACCTTCGGGTATGCGGTGCCGAACGCTCCGCCGCGTGCCGCGCGCACGACCTCGTGCAGGGTGGCGACGTCGGCTTCGAAGGTGTCGAAAAGCGAGAGCGGATGCAGCGATTGCCCGGCGCCGAGCCGGTCGATCGCGAGGGTGGCGTAGCCGGCCCGGTTCGCGGCGCGGGCGTAGGAGTAGGTGTCGGGCTCGACCGCGACGTCGAAGTAGGCCCGGTTGTAGGTCAGCCCTGGAACCAGGATCTGCAGGGACGTGGCGCCAGGCGGGGCGCACAACGTTCCGGCGATGGCGCCGCTTTGGCCGCCGACAGCGACCGGGACGGTGACGTTGCCGCACGTGGTCACTGCGTCGGCGTCCGCGTCGGCCACGCCGCCGGTCAGCATCAGGACGCATCCGGCGACGGCCGCCGCGATGGTCGGCAAAGATCGGGATCGCATGGGCAGTTGCCTCCGCGTCGTTGGGGAAGCACCTCGATGAAGTGCAGAGTTGCAGCCGCCTTCAGGACCGGGGTTTCAGTGCCCGGACATGCCGCCGTCCACGGCGAGCGTCGTGCCGGTGATGTAGGACGCGGCGGGGCTCGCGAGGAACACGACGGCGGCGTCGAGTTCCTCCTGCCGGCCGAGCCGGCCGAGAGGGCTGTGCTGGCCGATGAACGGCAGCAGTACTTCATCGGGCACTTCCGCGGTCATCTCGCTGGCGAAGTAGCCGGGCGCGATGGCGTTCACGCGGATACCCCGCCGGCCGGACCATTGCTGGGCCAGGTCCCGGGTCAGGCCGAGGACGCCTGCCTTGCTGGCGGCGTAAGCGGCCTGCGGCGCATAGGATTTGATCAGGGCGAGAACGCTGCTGATGTTGACGATGCTCGATCCTGGTTCCATCAGCCGGCCGCACGCCTGCGCGGCCCAATAGGCGCCATTGAGGTTGACGTCGACGACCCGGCGAAATTCGGAAGGCGATTCCCGTACGGCGGGGACGGCGGTGCCGACTCCGGCATTGTTGACCAGAATGTCGAGGCGGCCCCATTCGGCGACCGTTTCGCGGGCCATCGCCTCGCAGCTGTCCGGGTCTGTCACGTCCGCGTTCACCACCAGGGCGCGCCGGCCGAGGTCGTGCACCTGCTTCGCCACGTCCGCGAGCTTGTCGGTGCGGCGGGCGGCGAGCACGACGTCCGCGCCCGCTTGGGCGAGCGCCTTGGCGAATCCGGCGCCCAGCCCCGAACTCGCCCCG
This sequence comes from Amycolatopsis echigonensis, assembly GCF_002846615.1. Taxonomy (NCBI): domain Bacteria; kingdom Bacillati; phylum Actinomycetota; class Actinomycetes; order Pseudonocardiales; family Pseudonocardiaceae; genus Amycolatopsis; species Amycolatopsis echigonensis. The sequence continues at coordinate 79,141 of NZ_PJMY01000001.1, forward strand.
GTCACCACGGCGACTTTTCCGTCGAGCCGGAACAGATCCATCACGTTAGTCACCGTGCCTCCTGCTCAGAGCTTCGCCGTCGCGCGCAAACCGGCGGCCACCAGCGGTGCCACCGCGTCGCCCGCCGAGTCGAAACCGGAGCCGCGGGTCACGCCTTGCCGGAACCGCGCGTGGATGCCTTCGGCGATGACGGCGATCTTGAAATAGCCGAGTCCCAGGTAGAAGCCGAGCCGGCTCAGGTCGCGCCCGCTGGCGTCGGCGTAGTGCTGGGCCAGCTCGCCGGCCGCGGGCAGCCGGTCGCTCGTGGACGCGGCCGAACCGGCGAGCACGGGCGCGAACGCGGGGTCGGAGTACGCGAGGTGAAGCCCGAGATCGGCCAGCGGGTCGCCCAGCGTGGCCAGTTCCCAGTCCACGATCGCCCGCACGGTCCCGGGGCCGTCCGGGTCCAGGATGGCGTTGTCGATCCGGTAGTCCCCGTGCACGATCGAAGCGGCGCTCTCCGCCGGACACGCCGCGGACAGCTTCGCGTGCAGGGTGTCGAGGTCGGCCAGCGGCCTGGTCCGGACTCTCGTCCACTGGTCGAGCCAGCGGCTGATCTGCCGGCCGAGATAGCCCTGCGGACGGCTGAATCCGCTCAGGCCGACGGCTGCGGGCTCGACGGCGTGCAGCCGGGCAAGCACATCGACGAGGCCGTAGGCACAGCGTTCGATGCCGCCGCCGGGCAGAGCATGGAGTTGGGCGGTCGTCCTGATCACGGCGCCCTCGACATAGTCCACGACGGAGAATGGGACGCCCAGGACGGTGTCGTCGCCGAACTCGACAGCGTGCGCCACCGGTACGCCGCTCCCGCCGAGGGCGGCGATCACCCGGTACTCGCGGGCCATGTCGTGGGCGGACGGAGTAAGCCCGCCCAGCGGCGGACGCCGCAGGACCCACCTGTGGTCCCCGTCGGTCAGCAGGTAGGTGAGATTGGATCGTCCGCCTTCGAGCAGTTCGGCGGACAGCCGCCCGGAGAACCCCGGCACCCGCTCGGTGAAGAACCGCTCGAGCGCCGGCAGGTCCAGGCCGTCCAAAGCGGGTCGCGCCGAGCTGGTCACGAGCCGGCCGTTTTCTCGTGGTGGCGAAGGACTCGCCGGGCGATCGCCCACCGATGGGTCTCCGAGGGACCGTCGTAGATCCGGAACGGGCGGACCTCCCGAAGGAACCTGCCCAGCGGCAGATCGCCGGAGACGCCGAGCGAACCGCAGATCTGGAGCGCCCGGTCGACCACGCGCCAGATCGCTTCCGCGCAGAAGGTTTTGGCGATCGCGGTCGCCTGCCCGGCGCGGCCGCCCTGGTCGAGTTCCCAGGAGGCCTGCCGGATGAGGGCTCGCGAGGCGGCGATGTCGATTTCGTTGTCGGCGATCATCTGCTGGGTCATGCCCAGGTCGCCCAGCCGCGCGCCGAACAGCCGCCGGTCGGACGCGCGGGCCACCGCGATGTCCTGCGCCCGCTGGGCGATGCCGAGCCAGCGCATGCAGTGCGTCATCCGCGCGGGTCCCAGCCTGATCTGGGCGTAGCGGAAGCCCTCGTCCACCTCGCCGAGCACTGCTTCGTCAGGAACGACGCAGTCGTCGAAAAGGAGCTCGATATGGCCGCCGTAAAGGCTTTCGTCGAGAGTCTCGATGTGCCGGACCGTCCGCATGCCGGGGTTGTCCTGGTCGACCAGGAACATGGTGGCGCCGCCGCGGTCGCCCGGCTCTCCCGAGGTCCTGGCCATGCAGATCGCGAATCCGGCGCCGTCGGCTCCGGTGATGAACCACTTGCGGCCGTTGATGCGCCAGCCGCCGTCGACGCGGTCGGCGCGCGTGGCCAGCGCGTCGGGATCCGAGCCCGCGCCCGGCGCGGGCTCGGTCATCGCGAAGCAGGACCGGATGGCGCCCGAGGCGAGGGGACGCAGGTAGCGTTCCTTCTGCTGCTCAGTGGCGATGGCTTCGAGCAGGTGCATATTGCCTTCGTCGGGCGCCGCGATATTGAGCGCGAGCGGTCCCAGCAACGAATATCCGGCCGCTTCGAACACGACCGAGCGGCCGCGCATGTCGAGTCCGTGCCCGCCGTATTCCCGCGCCACGTGCGGGGCGAAGACGCCGGCTTGTTTCGCGGCGTCCTGCAGGTGCGTTCGGACGTCCTCCGAGCGCACGACGCCGCGGTGCTCTTCCTCGAGAGGGAGCACGATGTCGCGGACGAATTCCGCCGTCCGCTCGGCGAGCCGAGCCGCGACCGGATCCGGGCTGAGATCAATGGGCATGGGCGTTTTCCGTTTCGCGGGTCATTCTCGGATGGATCCGGACGGGGACCATGAAGTGGTGTCGATCGGCGAGAAATCGGCTGGCTTGTCGTCGAGCCGCTGCATGCGCGCATCCCGCCGGGCGTCGAGGACGTGCTCCTCGACCGGCGTTGTGAACACGTTCTCGACGAGGGTGTACTCCGCCGCCAACCGCCCGACGGGATTGAGGGCCGCCGTGTCGATGCGCCCGCGATCCAGATAGAGGTCGTCACGGATGTGGAACCGCTCGACCACCCCGAAAACGATGTGGTCGTCGAGGTCGCCGATCGGGATGATCCGTTCGAGAGTGCACTCGAAGGAGATCGGAGCGCCCGCGACCCGGGGGACCTTCACCGCCTGCGACGGCGCCTTCTCCAGTCCGACGGCCTCGAATTCGTCGACATCGCTGGGAAACTCGGCCGCGGTGCGGTGCATCTGGTGCGCCTGCGGCAACGTCGCCAGGTTCGTGCAGAACTCGCCGGTGTCGCGGATGTTCACGAAGGTGTCCTTGAGCTGGCCGTCGGAACGTGCCTGCATGGACAGCGACACCATCGGCGGCTGCCGGCCGACAGCGGTGAAGAACGAAATCGGCGCCAGATTCGCGACACCGTCGACGGACAGTGTGCTCACCCAGCCGATCGCGCGGGGCAGGATGCTGCCGATCAAGAGCTTGTAGGCAGCGGTGGGGTCCAAAGCAGACCCGTCGATGATCATCAGTCGGCTCCGATCGTCGGTTTCGCGGCATCCCTGCGTTTCCGGCTCATCCCTTGGCCGAGCGTGCTGATCCCCACGCGGCTCCCGGATTCACCCGGTCGGGATATTTCTCGAGCAGGAGGCGGTAGAGCTCCAGCGTGGTCGAGGTGCTCGCGGCCATTTCCTCGAAATCCCGGAGGTACTGCTTCGTCTGCCCGATGATCTCCGGATGATCACCGCGAGCGGGATTCTTGTGACCGGCCACGACCGCCGACGGATCCAGGGCGGCGAGGGTGTCCAGCGCGGCGATCCACGCGGCGCGCCCTTCGGCCGGAGATTCGGCGAGATAGAGGTGCACGTCGTTGTAGGCCGCGTCGCCGGCCACGACCAGCCCGATCGACGGCACATGCAACGCGGTGGTGTCGTCGGTGTCGGTGTGGCCGAGCTCGACGATCCGGATCTCCTCGCCTTCGAGCTCGAAGGCCTCCCCCGTCACGGGTTCCGGCAGGGCGAACCGATCCGGGATCTGCCCGGGGAACCGGGACTTCCAGAACGACTCGACGAACTCCGGCGAGCACTGGTTCCGGGCGTGCGCCACGACGGCGGGAGTGGCGATCGCACGAGCCCCGGGAAAGCGCTCGAGGAGGGCGGACAAGCCGAACCAGTGGTCCCCGTGGCCGTGCGTGAGGTAAATCGTCGTGAGGTTCTTGCCGCTGGCCGCCACCCAGTCCCCCAGCCGGCGCGCCTGCTCCACCGTCATGAGCGCGTCGACGAGGACGGCGTCGGATTCGCCGCTGATCAGGGTCGAGGTGATCGGCGACCACCACCGGCGGTCGAGGTCGGGAGGAAGATCGGGGATGGCGGTCGGGATGGAAGGGGCGACGTGGACGTCGTAGCGCAGTTTCGGCATGGCGGGAGCGCTCACCGGCCCTGGAAGGGCATCGCGGGCCGGGGTTCGCCGGACCGCATCGCCTTGACAGCGGTGGGAATCGCGGTCCGGCCGTCCTCGGTCTCGAAGAGCGGCAGAGCGATGTCGAACATGGCTTCGTCGGCCGCCGCGACCCCGCCGACCGCCCAGGTGCGCAGCAGCGCCTTGTGCGCCGCGTGTGCCTTCGTCGGTCCTTGCGCGATCTTGCGCGCGAACGCGGTGGCCGCGTCGTCGAGTTCGGCGTCCGGCACGACCTTGTTGACCACCCCGAACCGTTCCATCTCCGCGGCCGGGACCCGTTCCGACGTCAGCGCCCACTCCATCGCCCGGGACCGTCCGGCGCGCTCGGCGACCCGGTATACGCCGCCCAGCAACGTGACGATGGCGATGGACTGTTCCGGATGGCCGAACCGGGCGCTTTCGCCGGCGAACACGACGTCGCTGCGGACGGCCAGTTCGAAGCCGCCGCCCAAGCAGAGGCCCTGCACGGCGGCCACGGTCGGCACCGGCAACCGCTCGAAGTGGTTGAACGTCTGCATGAAGGCCTCGAACTCGGTGCGCATTTCGCGCTCGGTCCAGTCCGGCCACGGCTCGATGTCGCCGCCGTAGCTGAAGTCGGGACCGTTCGCCCGGAGCAGGACCGCGCGGACTTCGCTGGTCTCGATCGTATGCAGCGCCTGCCGGAGTTCGTCGATCAGCTGGACGCCGAGGCGGTTCTGGGGCGGGTTGTCCAGGCAGAGGATCGCGAGGTCGCCCTCGAGGGTGCAGCTGAGGTGGGTCATTTCGGTCGCCTTTCGATGAAGTGACGGTTCGCCGGTCAGCGCGGTCCGGGAACGGGAAGGAGAGGCGGCTCCGTTGCCGCGCGGACGTCGTCGGCTGTCACCCCTGGCGCCAGCTCGACCAGGCGCAGTCCCTCGCGCTCGACATCGATCACGGCGAGGTCGGTGATGATCCGGTGCACGACGCGGCGGCCGGTCAGCGGGAGCGTGCAGCGCCGCACGATCTTGGGAGAGCCGTCCTTGGCGACGTGGTCCATCAGGACGATGACCCGGCGCGCGCCGTGCACGAGGTCCATGGCGCCGCCCATGCCCTTGACCATTTTTCCCGGCACGATCCAGTTGGCGAGGTCGCCCGACTCGGAGACCTGCATCCCGCCGAGGATGGCGGCGTCGATCTTCCCGCTCCGGATCATCCCGAAGCTCGTGGCGGAGTCGCAGAAGGACGCGCCCGGCCGCAGGGTGACCGTTTCCTTGCTGGCGTTGACTAAATCGGCGTCGACGTCCGCCGGCGCCGGGTAGTCGCCGGTGCCGAGGACTCCGTTTTCCGACTGGAGCACGACTTCGATGCCCGCCGGGATGTGGGAGGGAACGCGGGCAGGGGCGCCGATTCCCAGGTTGACGTAGTCGCCGTCGGAGAGCTCCCGCGCTGCTCGGGCTGCCATCTGATCTCGGGTCCAGCTCATTCCGCGGTCTCCCGGGTGACGAGTTTCTCGATGCGTTTGTCCGCCGCTTCTTCCGCGGAGAGGGGAACGACGCGCTGGACGAAGACGCCGGGCAGGTGGACGTCGTCCGGCTCGATCTCGCCCGGCTCGCACAGTTCCTCGACCTCCGCGATCGTCACCTGGCCCGCCATGGCGCACAACGGGTTGAAGTTCCGGGCCGAGGCCCGGAAAACCAGATTGCCGTGCCGATCTCCGCGCCAGGCGCGGACGAGCCCGAAGTCGGTGCGAATGCCGGTTTCGAGGACGAATTCGCCGTCGAATCCCTCCGCGTCGAAAGTTCTCGTTTCCTTGGCGGGAGACGCGATCGCGACGCCGCCCGCGTTGTCGTACCGCCACGCCAGTCCGCCGTCGGCGACGGCGGTGCCGACGCCGGTCCGGGTGTAGAACGCGGCGATGCCGGAACCTCCGGCGCGCAACCGTTCGGCGAGAGTGCCTTGCGGCGTCAGTTCGACCTCGAGTTCGCCGGCGAGGTACTGCCGGGCGAACTCCTTGTTCTCCCCGACGTAGGACGAGGTCATCCGGCGGATGCGGTGCTCGCGCAGGAGAAGGCCGAGGCCCCAGTCGTCCACGCCGCAGTTGTTGGAGACCACGTCGAGCTCGGCCGCCCCTCGGCGGAGCAGCGCCGCGATCAGCACGCTCGGAACGCCGCACAGCCCGAAACCGCCGACCGCGAGCGACGCGCCGTCCCCGATATCGCGCACTGCCTCGTCCGCGGAATCGACAACTTTGTCCACAGTGGATCAATCCTTTCCGGCCGGGCGGGGCACGACGGGAAGCACGATTCGCGACGGGCGACGGCTGTCGTGAAACACGGTTTGCTCGGCCGCGCGCAAGGCGGTGTCGGTGCCGACCGGCGCGCCGGTGCCAGCATTGCGGTCCCACCGCGGGAAATCGCTCGAGGTGACGTGGAGCCGGAGCCGGTGGCCCGCGCGGAACACGTGGCTGATGTTCCACAGCCGGATCGTGAACTCGCAGGGCACGCCGGGCTCCAACGGCGACGGCTCGACGAAGGACTCGCGGAACTGGCCGCGCACGATGCCCTCGGCGAGGTTCTGGGCGTACCCGTCGGGGCGGACGTCGGAGATGACCGCGACGAAGTCCGCGTCCGCGGCGGTCGTCGCCGCGTGCAGGCGGACGGTGATCGGCCCGGTGATTTCGAGGTCCTCGGCCAGTTCGGCCCCGGTGTAGACCAGCACGTCGGCGCGGGACTGGTTCTTCCGCTGGTCGGCCACCCCGCCGCCGACGAACCGGCCGCCCGCGGTCGGGACGGGGTCCTCGGGGTCGTACCGGTAGCGGTCCGCGGGTTCGTCCGAGGGCGGATCGGCTGAAAGGGATCCGTCGCCGTTCAGCGTGTTCGCCGAGCCGTCGCTGTGCAGGTAGTACGAGGTGTACTCGGTGCGCGCGAGCGGCCACTCCCGTTCGTCGCGCCACCGGTTCTCCCCCATGACGAAAATCCGGACGGGCGCCACCGGCAACCCGGCCGCGTCGTCCTTGCGGGGATGCTCCTTGAGGTAGTGGTCGAACCAGCGGCGCTCGATGTCGACGAGGCTGATGGCGGCCTCGGGTCCGAAGTCGATGTCGCCGGTCCCACCGGACGTCGGCTGGTTGAACGGCAGCTGGTGCGCCCACGGACCCATCATCAGCGCGTGCCCGTTCCGCGCGGCCAAAGCGGACTCGCGCAGGCCGGTGAAGAAATTCGGAGTGTCCCGATTGGCGATGTCGTACCAGGAACCGATGTGCAGCATCGGCACGTCGATGTTGAACAGCTGCCTGCTGAGGTCCGTCGCCCACCAGTACGGGCCGTCGGCCGGATGCGCGAGGATGTCGTCCAGGAACGGCGCGCCCCGGCCGAGGCGGTCCGCCCAATCGCGCAACGGCAGGTGGCGCAGCGTGTCCTCGGTCAGCGCGGAGAACCGCACCGCCGGATCGACCTTCAGCTTCGTCAGCTCTTCGATCGCTTCGGTGTCGCCTTCGCCCGCGAGCACCGCCTCGGCCATGTTCACGAAATAGCTGAGCATCCAGCCGAGTTCGAGCGCGCCGCCGTTGTACCAATAGTTCTCGAACGCGAGCTGGTACGCCGAAACCGGGACGCAGGTCCGCAGATGCGGCGGCCGCTGAGTGGCCGCGAGGTACTGGCTGATCGCGCCGTAGGACTGGCCGAACGTTCCGGCCGCGCCGGTCGTGCCGGGCAGCGTCGCGGCCCATTCGATCGTGTCGTAGCCGTCCCGGGCCTCGTAGATGAACGGGTACCAGGCACCTTCGGAGGCGAAGCGCCCGCGGGTGTCCTGGACGACGACCACGTAGCCGTGCGAAGCGAAGTAGTGCGCCTCGCTGAAGTCCGCCGCGAGGTCGTTCACCCGCTTCCCGTAGGGCGTGCGGCGCACCAGCACCGGATACCGGCCCGGCTCTTCCGGCCGGTACACGTCGGCCCGCAGCACGACTCCGTCCCTGGTGGTCATCGCCAGGTCGTCCTCGCGTACGACCCCGAAGGCGCCGCGCTGTCCTTCCAAGGAGCCGCCAGACACCACGGTGTGCCGTCCCATCGTTCGGTTGACCTCCGCCGCGGCACTGAAAGCTCGCGACTTCCTCGATGACATAAGCATGAGATCTATGCCTATGTCAACCAATGCTCGCATTGACCACTTGACGGTTCCCGGTGACAGAACCGTAAGGGCAACGACTAGTGGGAAGGCGACGTCGGCTCGGAGTATGATCGCGCTATGACATGGCCAGCGACGGACCGCTACGAGCTGCTCGCGGCTCCCGGCGGCCTGGGTTTCGTCCAAGACGTGATCAACACGCAGTCCGCCGGCCGCCCGCGGGGAGCCGACCTGTTGAGCGACCTCGAAAGCGCCCAGAAATGGCTGGACGGCGCGCTGGGCTCCTGGGCCGCGCTGAACGACGCCGCGGAAGACCGGATCGAGCTCCAGGAGCGCGATCTCGAACACTTGCGCGACCTGCGAGCCGATCTCCACGAGCTCCTCGCCACGCGCGCCGACCCCGCTCTCGCCGCGGCGCGGCTTCACCCGGCCACGGTGACCGCGCGAGTGCATCCGGACGGCACAGTGCGCCTGGAGCCGCGCGCGGAAGGGTGGCGGCGCGTCGCCGCGGTGGTCCTCATCGAAGCGTTCCTGGCCCAGCAGCAGGACACCTGGCGGAGGTTGAAGGTCTGCCGCAACGAGCGATGCCGCGCGGCGTTCTACGACCGTTCGCGCAACACCAGCGCCGTGTGGCACGACGTGCGCTTCTGCGGCAACGCGATCAACCTGCGCGCCTCCCGGGCCCGCAAACGCAAGTCCGAAGCGGCGGCGCGCAGCGAGGACTGAGCGGGCTCGCCACGCGCTACCGCGGCAACGCGACCAACCTGCGCACCTCCCGGGCACGCAAACGCAAGTCCGAAGCGGCCGCGCGCAGCGAAAACCGCACAAGGCTCCCGCGCGCTACTTGCGGCAACGCGACCAACCCGCCCGCCCCACACACGCAAGCACAAGACCGAACCGGCCGCGCGCAGTGAGAAACCGAGCAAGGCTCACCGCGCGCGGCCGGGAAACCGGTCAGCTGCCGTGGAAGTAGCTCGGATCGACCTGGCCGTCGAGGCGGCGGCGGAGCTCGCCGGAGAACTTCTGCAGGGCGCCGAGCGGCCGATGGTGGATCGCCGCGTGCTCGATCTTGCCGTCCTCGTTCTTGGCCAGGACCGTGATTCCGGACAGCTTCACCCCGCCGAGCGCGGTCGCTTCCCATTCCAGGTAGGTGCGCGAACCGTGGGACGCCTCGTGGGTGAACGCCAATGATTCGTAGATACCGCTGGCGGTGGCCAGGATGAGCGTCACCAGGTCTCGGCCCTCGGCCGGCCGGTTCAGCGCACTCGCTTCGAGCACCGCGCCTGCGGCGAACGTCTGGGCGAAGCCGTCCGCGGTCTTGTCCGCGAAGGCTTGCGTCCACCCCTGCCCCGCATCGGCCGGGAACTCCGCGACGGCCCGTTTGAAGAACTCGCCGATCCGGGCGGCGACCCCGGAAGCCTGCTCCAGGTGCGGCCAGTGCCCCGCACCGTCGACCACGACAGTGGCGGCCTGCGGCAACCGCGGCGCGACCCCCGCCGATACGGCGTCGGCGGTGACGAACGGATCCCCGGCACCCGTCAGGACGAGCGCCGGACCCTTGTAGCGAGAGGGATTCGCACCGTCCGGATGGCCGCCGTTCCAGCAATCGGCCAGCGTCGCCACGACGTCGGGCCGCAACCGCGCACCTTCGGCGACGATCCGTTCCACGTCCGGATCGGACATGCCGACGGAAAGCTGCTTGCGCAGAGCGCGCTGTCCCTCCGCGTCGCCGCCGAGCCCGCGGAACGATTCGATCGCCTCGGCGGGCATGCCGACTCCCGCGAGCGGCACCGGAGCCACCAGGACCAGGCCCATCGTCCGGTCCGGACGAGCCGCGGCGACCAGCTCCGCGACGGCCGACCCCATGCTTTGCCCCACCATGACGAAGGGTTTGCCGAGCTGGTCCACGACCGTCCCGACGTCGTTCGCGAACCGGTCGTAGTCGAACGGCCCCTCAGCGTCGGCACGCGCGCCGCTGCCGGCGAGATCGATCTGGACGGACTCGAAGTCCGGTGCGTCCAGCTGCGAGACGACGCCGTCCCAGACGTGCCGGTCGTCGAGGAAACCGTGGACGAACACCACCGCGAACCGCCCTTCGCCGCGCCTGGTGGCCGCCGTGTCGAGGACCTGCGCAACCGCCGCGTCGGCCATGGAAACTCCCTATGGTTATGTCTCGATGCGGCGGGTGAGACACCGTGCCTGAACACACGCCATCGTGCATCTGGACTGGATTGGCAACTTAACCGTAAGCGTTTTGGTTATGTATCACAAGAGGCGACTGCACGCCGCACCGTCACGAGAAGCCCTCGGGCGGCACGCTGGCTGAAGCGAGCCGACCAGGCGCTGCCACTGTCTCCGCCCATCGGGCCATCAGCCTTCTGAGAGGCAGCACTAGTTCAGCGTCGGCAAGGTCCGCCCGGGCCGATCACCGCGCTCAGGTTCGGTTCTGCCCCAGCAACGCGCGAGAGATCGCACCGGCGCTCGCGGTCACGTCGTCGGCCAGCGATTCGACGGTCGCGGCCGTGAGGCGGAACGACGGGGCGCCCACGGCGAGCGCGGCGACGATCGTGCCGCTGGGGCCGAAGATCGGCGCGGCGAGCGAGTTGAGGCCGACTTCCCGTTCTTCCTCCGCGAACGCCCAGCCCCGCTCGCGCACCAGGTCGAGTTCTTTGTCCAGGACCTGCCGGTCGGTGACGGAGTGCGGGGTGAAGGCCTTCAGGCCGTCGTCGAGCGCGGCGGCCAGGGCCTGGTCGTCGTAGGCCATGAACACTTTGCCCGCAGCACCCGCCTGCAGCGGCAGGATCTGGCCGACGTAGCCGCGGTAGATGATCGAGTGCGTCGACTCGGCGCTCAGCACCGAGACGCGGCTGGCGCCTTGGCGGACGTAGATGCCGCACGATTCCCGGCACAGGTCGCGCAGCGCTGTCACATGCGGCCCGGCCGCCGCGATCAGGTCCGAGCCGGCCTTCGCCGCGGCCGACCAGGCGGTGACCCGCAGGCCGATGCTGTACTCCTGGCCTTGGCGCTGCAGCAGATTCTCGCCGACCAGCGTCCGCAGGATCCGCGCCACCGTGGAGGTGGGCAGGCCGGTCGCCTGGACGATGTCGGCGGCACGCAGGCGCGGAGTGGTCGCGGAAAAGCAGTCGAGGATCCGCGCCGATTTGCGGACCACCTGCACGGAACTGCCGCCGGCCTGCTCCCCGTCTGTCACCACGTCCGCACTCCCCTTTGCCGCATCGTGGCAATCGATGCCACTAGTCGGCGCAGAATCGCACGTCGCTTCCCGCCCGTCAAGGCCTTGACACGGGGCCGACCCAACGGTGAAAGTTGCCGCATCGTGGCATTGAGAGTCACCATGCGGCAAAGAGGAGTGTGCTCGTGTCTGAGACAGCGGGTGTCCGTGCCCGGTTGCGGGAACTGCTCGAGGAAAGGTCGGCGGTCGTCGCGCCCGGGGTGTTCGACGGGTTGTCGGCGGCTTTGACGGCGAGCGCGGGCTTCCGCGCGGCGTATCTGTCCGGGGCAGCCGTCGCGGCGGCGGCGGGATTGCCGGACGTCGGCCTCGCGACGCAGACGGAGTTCGTGCACCAGCTGGCCCTGGTCACCGGCCTCCTGGACGTCCCGGTGGTCGCCGACGCGGACACCGGATTCGGCGATGTCACGCACACCTACCGGACCGTCCGGCTGTACGAGCGGGCCGGCGCCGCGGCGATCCAGCTCGAAGACCAGGAATTCCCCAAGCGCTGCGGACATCTGGACGGCAAACAGGTCGTGCCCGCCGAGGAGTTCGCGCGCACGATCGAGGTCGCGGCCGAAGCGCGCCAGGATCCGGACACGGTCCTGATCGGACGCACGGACGCCTGTGCCGCCCTCGGCTTCGACGAAGCGGTCCGCCGCGCGAACCTCTACGCCGAGGCCGGCGCCGATCTGGTGTTCCTGGAAGCGCCGCGGACGCTCGACGAGGTGCGGCAGGTGCCGGCCCGGGTGAAGGCCCCGGCGCTGTTCAACCTCGTGCCGCGCGGCAAGACGCCCGCGGTGGAGCTGGCCGAGCTCGCCGAACTCGGCTACGCGCTGGTGATCATGCCCGGGTTGTGCGTCGGCAGCGCGGCTTCCGCGATGCGGTCCGCGCTCGAGCGCGCGGCGCGCGGGGACGTCGGCACGGACGGCCAGGATTCGCCGCGGGGCATGTTCGACGCGCTCGGCTTGCCCTTCTGGGAAGACCTGCGGGAGCGGTACGCGAAGGAGCCCGCCGATGCCTGACACCCTGATCCAGAAAGTCCTGGGCCGCGCGTCCGGCGGGCCCGCTGCGGTCGGCGAGATCGTGGTCTGCGACGTCGACCTGACGGCGCTCATCGACATCCAGTTCGCGCACGACCGGCTCGGCGACGTGGTCGAGGTCGCCGATCCGGACCGGATCGCGATCGTCTTCGACCACGCCGTGCCCGCGCCCTCGGTGCGGGACGCCGAATCGGGCCGCAAGGCGCGGGCCTTCGCCGCGGAACACGGGATCCGCAAGGTTTTCGACGTCGGACGGCACGGCATCGTGCACCAGGTCCTCGCCGAGCAGGGCCTCGCACGGCCGGGCAGCGTCATCGCTTGCACCGATTCCCACACCTGCGCGGCGGGTGCCGTCGGTGCCGCGGCTCGCGGGCTCGGGCCGGCCGAAGTGCTGCAGATCGTGTGCACGGGCCGCACGTGGTACCAGGTCCCGCCTTCGGTGCATTATGCGCTGTCCGGCCGAATCCACCCGTGGGTCAACGGAAAAGACGTCTTCCTGCACATCGCTGGCCGGTACGGCGACGCCACCGGGCACGCCGTCGAATTCGGCGGCCCCGGGCTCGCCGGGCTGCCGATGACCGACCGGCGGACGATCGCGACGCAGGGAGCCGAGATCGGCGCGGACTTCACCATCTTCCCCTCCGACGAGCTGTGCCTCGACTACGTTTCCGCGGCGGCGCCGGACGCCGAGCTGATGCCGGTGCGGCCGGACGAGGACGCGGCCTACGCGGCCGTCCGGCCGGTGGACCTGTCGGCCGTGCCGCCGATGGTCGCCCGGCCCGGCACCGTCATCGACAACACCGGGCCCGTCAGCCACCTCGCCGGCACCCGGATCGACCAGGCGTTCATCGGGTCCTGTGCCAACGGCCAGCTCGCCGACCTCGAAACCGCGGCCCGGATCCTCAAAGGACAGCGGGTCGCGCCGACGACCCGGCTGATCGTCACCCCCGCCAGCCAGCGGATCTACGCGGAAGCCTCCCGGCTCGGCTATCTCGCCGACCTCGTCGAAGCCGGGGCGACGGTGACCAATCCGACGTGCGGCGCCTGCTTCGGCTACCACATGGGCACGCTCGCCGCGGGCGAAGTGTGTCTCACCGCGAGCACGCGGAACTTCAAGGGGCGCATGGGAAGCGCGGACGCCGAGGTCTACATGGCCTCCCCCGCCACCGTCGCCGCGTCCGCGATCCGCGGGTCCATCAGCGACGTGCGGGAAGTCACGGGGGTGGCGGCGTGAGCGGCGAACTCGTGGTCACCGGCCGGGCCTGGGTGTTCGGCGACGGGATCAACACCGACGACATGTACCCGGGCTTCGCCATGCGGTTGCCGCTCGACGAGGCCGCGCGGCACGTGTTCCACGCGAGCCGGCCGGGCTGGCCGGACCTCGTCCGGCCGGGCGACATCGTGGTCGCCGGGCGGAACTTCGGGCTCGGGTCGAGCCGGCCGGTTCCGTTGCTGTTCCGGGAACTGGGCGTAGCGGCGCTGGTCGCCGAGCAGTTCAACAGCCTGTTCTTCCGCAACTGCGTCAACTACGGCCTGCCCGCGGCGACCCTTCCGGACGCCACGAAACTGATCGAAGAAGGCGAGACCGTGCGGGTCGATTTCAGCGAGGGCAGCCTGGAAGCCGGCGGTACGGCCCATCCGATCGCGCCCCTGCCGGAACTCCTGCGCTCCGTGCTCGCCGCGGGCGGGCTGTTCCCGCAGCTGGAGGCGGCCGGCAAGCTGCGCCCGGCGGGGAGCCGCGCATGAGCGCCGGGGACCAGGACACCGTCCGTTGTGTACTCATGCGAGGCGGGACGAGCAAAGGGCTCTACTTCCACGAGTCCGCCCTGCCGGAGCCCGGCCCGGCGCGAGACCGGCTCCTGATCCGGTTGATGGGTTCCCCCGACGTGCTGCAGATCGACGGTCTCGGCGGGTCGCGGCCGATCACCTCGAAGGTCGCGATCGTCGCACCGTCCACTCGCGACGATGCCGACGTCGACTACACCTTCGCCCAGGTCGCGATCGATACCGAGGAGATCGGCTACAGCGGCAACTGCGGCAACATCTCGTCCGGCGTCGGGCCGTTCGCGATCGACGAAGGTCTCGTTCCCGCGGTCGAAGGCACCACCGACGTCCGGATCCACAACACCAACACCGGCAAGATCCTGGTCGCCCGTGTACCGGTCGAGCGCGGCCGGGCGAAGGTCGACGGCGACTTCGCGCTGCCCGGGGTGCCGGGCACCGGCGCGGAGATCGTGATGGACTGGAGCGGGACCGTCGGCGCGAAGACGGGAAAGCTGCTCCCGACGGGCAATCCCGTCGACGTCATCGAAATGGCCGACGGGCAACGCGTCGAAGCGACCGTGTGCGACGCGGGCAACCCGGCCGTCTGGGCACGGGCCGGCGATTTCGGGCTGACCGGCAGTGAACTCAGCCAGGACATCAACGAAAACGCGGCGCTCGTCGAGCGAATTCTCGAACTCAGGGGAAAAGCCGCCGTGCTGACTGGGCTCTGCACCGATTGGCGAACCGTCGACCAGGACTCGCCGGGGATCCCGCTCGCGGGTCTCGTCGCCCCGCCAGCGGACTACGTCACGCTGAACGGCCAGGACGTCGTGGGCAGCGACATGGATCTGCGCTGCCGCCTGCTTTTCATGAATCGTCTGCACGAAAGCATCGCGGGCACCGGCTCCATCTGCCTCGCCGCGGCCTCGCGGGTGCCGGGATCGGTGGTCGCTTCCGTGCTGGAGACCAGGCAACCGGGCACGCTGCTCATCGGGCACCCGTCCGGCATCACCCCGGTGCGCGTCGAAGCCGAACCGGCCGCGCAGGCCCCGTTCGTCCGCTTCGGTCTGCTGGGGTTCAGCCGCACTGCGCGGAGGCTGATGGACGCCACCGCCTACTACCCGCGCTCCCTTTTCGCCGAACGCTGATCCGACACGACCGACAGGAGTCCGCATGGCAACGTCGCCGATGCTGGGTTATTCCGAAGGAACCGCGGCCGAGGTGGCCGCCCGGCTGGACCGGCTGCCGACCGGTCCCTGGCACCGGCGCGTCGTCGCGCTGATGGGGATCGGCACGTTTTTCAACTTCTTCGAAGTGGGGCTCGGCAGCCTGCTGGTCACCCTCGTCCCCGCCGGGTGGGTCGAATCCACAGCGGACAAATCGCTCGTCATCGGCTCGGCCTTCGTCGGGGAGCTGCTGGGTGCGCTGTTCCTGGCGCCGCTGTCCGACCGGTTCGGCAGGCGCCGGATGTTCCAGGTGAACCTGCTGGCCTACGCCGGACTGTCGCTGGTGTGCACGCTGGCCCCGGGCCTCGCGGTGTTCCTGCTGCTGCGGGTCCTGGTCGGGGTCGGACTGGGCGCCGAGCTCGTCCTGGTCGACACCTACCTCTCCGAACTGGTTCCGGCTGCTCGACGCGGCCGGCTGGTCGGAATGTGCTACTTCATCGGCTGGCTCGCATTGCCGGCGTCCGCCGTCCTCGCCGCGTTCCTCCCGCACACCCTGCTGGGGATCGAGAGCTGGCGCTGGCTGCTGATCTTCAGCGCGCTCGGCGCGGCGCTCGTCTGGTTCACCCGGCGCGGCCTGAGCGAATCACCACGCTGGCTGGCGGCGCAGGGTCGGCGCGCCGAAGCGCTGGCTGTCCTGCGGGAAATCGAGGGCCCGGGGAACCCGCCCGCGGAGCGGCCGTCCA
This sequence comes from Amycolatopsis echigonensis, assembly GCF_002846615.1. Classification (NCBI taxonomy): domain Bacteria; kingdom Bacillati; phylum Actinomycetota; class Actinomycetes; order Pseudonocardiales; family Pseudonocardiaceae; genus Amycolatopsis; species Amycolatopsis echigonensis. The sequence continues at coordinate 95,116 of NZ_PJMY01000001.1, forward strand.
TTGCGGATTCTCCAGCGAAGGCCGCCCCGATCCGTCCGCACCTGCTGCGCCGGCCGCTGCTGGGGCGGACCGCACTCGCCTGCCTCGTCTGGGCGTGCCAGACCATCGGGGTGCTCGGATTCTCGAGCATCGCCCCGCTCGTCCTGATCCACAAAGGATTCGGCGTCCTGCATTCGCTCGGCTACACCGCCGCGACCGCGTGCGGCTTTCCGCTCGGCGCGGCGCTGGTCGTGCTGCTCGCCGAACGCTTCCAGCGCAAGCATCTCCTGGTGCTCTCGTCGGTCCTGGTCGCGGCGAGCGGCGCGACATTCGGCCTCGCGACGTCCGGCTGGCTCGTGGTGGCCGCGGGTACGGCGCTCAACGTGTTCAACGTCGTGATGGGCAACCTGAGCCACGCCTACACCCCGGAACTGTTCCCCACTGCCGTGCGCACGACGGCGGCGGGACGGACCTATTCGCTGTCCCGGCTGGTGTCCGCGGTATTCCCGTTCGCGGCATTGCCGCTCCTGTACTCCCTCGGCGCGGGTGTGCTGTTCAGCGTCTGCGCCGTGCTCATCCTCGCGATGAGCGTCGGAGTAGCCGTGTTCGGCCCGCGCACCAACGCCCGGCAGCTTGACACGATCTGAGAGGACAGAGCATGAACGAGACGGCCGAGTTAGCGGAATTCGTTGCCTCGACCGGGGAAATCCCGGCACTGGCGCACTCCCGGCTGCGCGATCTTTTCCTCGACTACATCGGGAATTCCGCCTTCGCCGCCGCCCGGGCCGAGAACGCGCCGGCAGTGCGCGCGGCCGTCGCCGAGCTCGATCCGGGCGACGGGCCCGGCACGGTGATCGGCGAAGCCAAGGGCTACCACTGGCCGTACGCCGCGCTCCTCAACGGGTGTTACGCCCATTCCCTCGACTTCGACGACACGAACCGGCGCCAGACCGGGCATCCAGGCGCGCCCGTCATCTCGGCCGCATTGGCCGAAGCCGAACGCAGCGGCGCGGACGGCGGCGCATTCCTGGACGCGCTGGCCGTCGGGTACGAAGTGAGCTGCCGCGTCGGCGCGGCGGTCGGGCCGACGAGCTACGACCGGGGCTTCCACTTGACCTCGACGTCGGGCATTTTCGGCGCGGTCGCTGCGGTGGCGAAGCTGCGCGGGTTCGACCAGCCGACGGTGGAGAACGCCTTCGGGCTCGCGCTCAGCAAGGCGGCCGGTTCGATGCAGTACCTCGCCAACGGGTCCTGGAACAAGCGGCTGCACCCGGGCTTCGCCGCCCACGACGCGATCGTGAGCGCCACCCTCGCCGAGGCCGGCGTACGTGGTGCGAGTGCGGCGTTCGAAGGCCAGTACGGCCTGTTGACCGGCTACAGCGACGATCCACGCCCCGCCGCGCTGACCGAACGCCTCGGTGACGAGTGGCTGTTGCTGGAGACCGGCATCAAACCGTACCCGTCGTGCCGGTTCGCCCACGCCCCGATCGACGCCGCACTCGCGCTCCGCGCCCAGGTCCCCGAGGCAGAACGGGAAGAGGCCGAGATCGCCATCGCCATCGGGCCGACAGCGATGAAGATCGTCGGCGCGCCGACCGCGGCCAAGCTGGCCCCGCAGAGCTCGGTGGACGCGCAGTTCAGCGTGTACTTCCAGGTCGCCCTCGCCTGGCTCGACGGAAAGGTCGACTGGCAAAGCTACGAACGCCTGCACGACAAGGACGTGGCAGCCGTCATCGGCCGGATCACGACACACGCGGGAAACCTGGCAGAGCACGGTGCGACCGTGACGGTCCAGGCTGGCGGACGAGAGCTGTCCACGACCGTCACCGCGCCGCTCGGCGAGCCCGAGAACTGGGTCGGCGGCACCGCCCTGCTCGAAAAGTTCACCAGCCTGGCCGGGGCGGTCTACGGCGACCAGCACGCCAAGAAGATCGCCGACGCGGTGGCGGGCCTTCGATCAGGAACTGATGTGCGGGCGCTGGCCAGGCTGCTCCGTCTGGGCTGAGGCAACCACGGATCGAACGATCGATCGACATTCGCGGTCGTCTGTCCACAGTGGAATCATCATCGTTCGCGTCACGGGCGATGGCGGAAGCTGATGCGCATCAGGCGGCTGTCAGCCCAGTCTTCGAGCCGAGTCGGCCGAATGGTGCCGGGGTCGTGGGGCTGATTGAGATCCGCGACGATCTCCGCCAGCACGGCCTGACGTTCAGCCGGGTCGGTCACCGGCGTGGCCCGTGCGGGCAGATCCGCGCGGATCCCGTTCTTGAGGTGGAAAGTGAAGTCGGGATTGGCGAGAAGGTTCGCATGCCAGTCGGTCGCGGTGCCGTTGGCACCGCTGCACAGGTAGGTGGCGCCCGCGGCCCGGTAGAAGAAGATCTCGTTGCGGCGTGACCGGCCGGTGCGGCGCCCCAGCGTCGTGAGGTCGATGATCCGTTCGCGGGCGCCCGCGGCGGGGGTGATCTCGATGGCTCGCCGGATGCGAACGGGCAGGTGCGACAAAGACCCGTCCCGTGCGGGCCGTCCGGTCGCGTCTGGAGTGGTCATGCCGGCTCGGCCTGAAGAGCGGGCCCGAGGAGGAGTCCGCCGTCGATGACGTACTCCGACCCCGTGATGAACGACGCGTCCGATGAGGCGAGGAACAGGAGAAGCCGGGTGACGTCGGCCGGCTCTCCGAGTCGCGGGATGGCGAACGGCTCGGGTGAATAGAAATCGGCGATTGCCGCGGTGGCGCCGGCTGCCGGTTCTTGGATGAAGGGGGTCGCGATCACGCCGGGGTGGATGGTGTTCACGCGGATGCGGTCCCGGCCGAGTTCGAGCGCCGCCGTTCTGGTCAGGCCTCGCACGGCCCACTTGCTGGCGACGTACGGCGCGTAGCGCGCCGTGCCGCCCAAGCCCATCGTCGAGGCGATGTTGACGATGGCTCCCCCAGTTGCGCGGCGCAGAGCGGGGGCGGCGACTTTGATGCCGAGGAAGGTCCCGGTGAGGTTGATGTCGAGGATGCGCGACCACGTGGCCTGGTCCGTGTTTTCAATTGGCACCGGCGGGTTCTGGACGCCCGCGTTGTTGACGAGCACGTTCAGGGCTCCGAAGGCGCTCTCGGCGTCCAGCACAGCGGCGGACCACGAACTCTCGTCGGTGACGTCGAGGCGGGTGAAGCGAGCGCGGGTCCCGAGTTCGCCGGCGAGAGCGGTGCCGCGTTCGGTGTCGATGTCGCCGATCACCACGTTCGCTCCCTCCGCGTGAAAGGCGCGTACGTGGCTCGATCCCTGGCCGCCGGTGCCCCCGGTCACGAGCACGGTCTGGTTGTCGAAGCGGTTCATCAGACGTTCCTTCGGCACGCGGGCGACTGACCGGGGTCATCGGCGATGAACGACCGGCAGATGGTGAGCCGAGCGACTCACCACTGCCTTGACACTAGGCGGGCCGCAGTGGCGAGTCAAGCCACTCACCTCGTATGCTCGGCCCATGAGCAAGGTCGTGCCGACGTACCACCAACGCGTCGCCCAGGAAAAGCGCGCGCTGATCGTGACGGCCGCGACCGAACTGTTCCTCGAGCTGGGCTACGACCGGACGTCGCTGGCGCGGATCGCGGAGCGCTCGGGGGTCTCGCGGGCCACCTTGTTCAAGCAATTTCCGAGCAAAGCCGCCCTGTTCGACGCCATCGTCACCGAGTCGTGGTCAACCGCTGAAGAGGAAGATCCTCCGCCGGCGGGCAATGTCGTCGACGGGCTCACCGCCATCGGCCGCCGTTACGCCGAACTGTTGAGCCGGCCCCAGATGACCGACCTGTTCCGCATCGTCATCGCCGAACTGCCGCGCTTCCCGGAGCTGGCCCACGCACAGTTCTCGCAGGGGAAGGTGCCCTACTTCGAGTCCGTGCGCAGCTACCTCCGCGCCGAGCACGAGGCGGGCACGGTGCGGATCGAGGACGTGGATCTCGCAGCGACCCAGTTCCTGGGCATGATCTCCAACTACGTCTTCTGGCCGACCCTCCTGGTGCCGGGCTGGAAGGTAAGCGCCGAACGCGTCGCCCAGGTGGTCGACGAGGCCGTCCGCACCATCGCGGCGCGGTATGGCGCGAGTGGACCAGCGACGTCCGCCAACGACTGAGTCGCGCCGATGCACGGCCCGCCGAGTGCTCTCAGCAGCGGGCCGAACCGGACAAGGGCGTTATCCCGCACCCAAACAGCCACGCGGGATTCTTCGGCGAACAGTGGGTTTCCTCGGTTTTCCTTGCGACGCGGGTGATTTCCGCTCTGGTTCCGGTAACGCTTCCGGGCTCCCGGCGATAGCGGTGTGAACGGATACCCGGTGGAGGTTTGCGGTGGGATGGATTCGTAGTGCAGTGAGCGCGGGCGCCATCGCTGCCTTGCTCACGGGCGCGCTGGCCGGGACACCGGCCGCCGCGTCAACTGACTCAACGAGCCCGAGCGCACCCGCGCATCCGGGCTCGGACTATCTGGGCTCCACCATCGGCAAGGATCCGACCGCGACGCCGAAAGCCGCCCCGCGCACCGCTATGGCCTCGGGCGTGACGACGCCGGGCATGGACGTCTCCCACTACCAGGGCACCGTGGACTGGGGCGCGGCCGCGGGCAACGGCGCGAAGTTCGCGTACATGAAAGCCACCGAAAGCACGACCTACGTCGACCCGCAGTTCACCGCCAACTACGCCGGCTCCGCGAACGCCGGAATCCTGCGCGGCGCCTACCACTTCGGACTGCCCGACACCTCGACCGGCGCGGCGCAGGCGCAGTTCTTCCTCAGCCACGGCGGCGGCTGGGTCGCCGACGGAAAAACCCTCCCGCCCGTGCTGGACATCGAGTACAACCCCTACAGCACCGCGGACTGGACCGGCTGGTGCTACAACATGACCCCGGCCCAGATCACCGCCTGGATCACCGACTTCACCACCACGATCCACGACCGCACCAACCGCTGGCCGGTCATCTACACCACCAACGGCTGGTGGAACCACTGCACCGGCAACAACCCCGGCTTCGCCCACGATCCACTGTGGATCGCCGGTACCGTCACGATGCCCGCCAGCTGGACGGACTACACCTTCAACCAGACCGCATCCTCAGGCACGTTCCCGGGAGACCAGGACGTGTTCAACGGCAGCGTCAGCGACCTGCAGGCCCTGGCCACAGGGGCCGAACCGGACAAGATCGCCGAGCACTACAACGCTCTCGGCGGGCCCGCCTCCTACCTCGGCAGCCCTGTCGGCACGCGGTACGCGGCCGCAGGCGGATGGGCGCAGAACTACCAGTACGGCATCATCGGCTACTACCCGCCGAGTGGTGCCTACGCCGTCCACGGAGCGATCGCCCAGCACTACCAGGAACTCGGCGGCCCCACCGGCTTCCTCGGCCTGCCCACCACCGACGAAACCCTCACTCCCGACGCCTCCGGCCGCTACAACCACTTCACCAACTCAGCCTCGATCTACTGGACCTCGACCACCGGCGCACGCTCGATCCACGACGCCATCCGGGACAAATGGGCCGCACTGGGCTGGGAACGCGGACTGGGCTACCCCACCACCGACGAAACCGGCACCCCCGACGGAACCGGCCGCTACAACCACTTCACCGGCGCCCAAGGCGCCTCCATCTACTGGACCCCCACCACCGGCGCACAATCCATCCACGGCGCCATCCGGCAAAAATGGGCCGCGCTCGGCTGGGAACGCGGCCTCGGCTACCCCACCACCGACGAAACCGCCACCCCCGACGGAACCGGCCGCTACAACCACTTCACCGGAGCCCAAGGCGCCTCCATCTACTGGACCCCCACCACCGGCGCACAATCCATCCACGGCGCCATCCGGCAAAAATGGGCCGACCTCGGCTGGGAAAAAGGCCCCCTCGGCTACCCCACCAGCGACGAATACGGCATCACCGGCGGCCGCCGCAACACCTTCCAGCACGGAACCATCACCTGGTACAGCGCCAACGGAAGCACCCAAGTCGCCTATAGCTGAATTCCGTGCCGCACAGGCGAACCTGCCGCGGAGCGCGTCACAGCGTCGTTCTCTGCGGGTGCCCTCGGAGAGCGGATCGTCGCCCGCGCCGCGGGGAGGGCGCGGGCGACAGGTCGTTCAGCGGGTGCGCCAGGTCGCCGGGAGCGCGGCCGAGTCGCGTCGACGGGTTCCTTCGCGGCGATGACTCCGAGAGCTGAGACGCGGACCCGACGCACCGCTTCTCTCGGACCAGCCGACAACAGACGTTGCAAGGCCCATTCGCACCATCACCGACTCGACGACCGCGCGCTGTCGGTGAGCAACGCACGAGCCCCGCGGAACGTATCCTCTCCGAAGCCCGACGGTTGGCCGAACACGCGGACCTTGCCCGCCGTCCGGGGCCAGCCTGGATCGCCTGTCTTGATCAGTTCGACCGCCGCCGCGTGTACCTCGTCGGCGAGGTCGCGGGGCGGGTGCGGACCGGCGATCGCGGCGACTCCTTCGGCGTCCAGGCAGTCGAAGTAGAACGGCACGTCCAGACAGTGCACTGCCTGGCCGAACACCGGTGACGGCCACGCGAAGCGGTACAGCCAGGTCGGAGCGTCGCCCCGGGCGTCGGCGATGTCGGCTGCCGCCACGCCGAACAACTGGTCGGTGACGTACCGGCCGAGCAGGTCCGCGGTGTCCAGCTCCGGATGAGCCGCGACGAATCCGGCCGCGTCCGGGACACCGGCGGCGGAGAGCAGGTCTGTCGCCGGGACCGCCGCCAGCTGGTCGCGGGCACGGGCGAACCCGAACGCGAACTCGTGGTCCGTCGCGCCGAGCACCAGCGGTTTGTCCGCACCGCACCCGGTCCGGAGTGAGTCCACAGTGGACAATTTGATCAGGTCGCCGTCGATGACCGGGCCGAGCGTCAGACCGCCCGCCAGGCCGGCGATCGCGGCTACTGGGTCGGCGGGCGGTTCTCCAACGGGGGCCAGCTCGCGTTGCACGGCAAGGATTCGCGACTCATCCACTGTGGACAGATCGGTGCGAGTGGGCGGTACGCCGAGCCGCCCGGCCAGGGCCCGGCCGAACGTCTCCGCCTGCTGGGCGGTGATGTGCGCGATCGGCCCGGACAGACAATGCGCCGCGGTGAACAGTCCCTGGGCCGCGGGAAGCCCGAGCAAAGTGAGCACCGCGGCGCCCCCGGCCGACTGGCCCGCGATGGTGACTCGGCCGGGATCGCCGCCGAACGCGGAGATGTTGTCGCGCACCCAGTCCAGCGCGCACAGCCAGTCGAGAACGCCGCGATTGGTGGGCGCGCCGTCGATCCAGCCGAAGCCGTCGAACCCCAGCCGATAGGAGACGGTCACCGTGACCACGCCGTCGCGGTTGAACGCCGCACCGTCGTACCACGGACTCGCGGGCGACCCGGCCACAAAGCCGCCGCCGTGGATCCAGACCAGCACGGGAAGCCCCTCCGCGTCGGGCGAAGGTGTGAACACGTTGACGTTGAGCGTGGACTCGCCGGGGACAGACGGTTCCGGGATCAGCGTCACCTCGGCCAGCTGACGGCGCTGCGGCGTCGCGCCGGGCCGGGTGGCGTCGCGGACACCGTCCCAGCCGCGGTGCGGCACCGGGGCGGCGAACCGCCGTTCGCCCACCGGCGGCTCCGCGAACGGCACGCCCAGGAACGCGCAGGACCCGCTGGGGCGACGCACGCCGCGCAAACGGCCCTGCCGGGTGACGATCTCGGTCATGACACTCCTCATCGGACAGTGCGGATCGGCGCGATGGCAAGGCTCGCCAGCAGCACCGCCGCGGCGGCGAAGACGAACAGGGCGGGATACCCGCCCAGTGCGGTGATCAGCAGCCCGGCGACCGCGGGGCTCGCCGCCTGCGGGATGTTCGTGGCGATGTTCAGGATCCCGAGGTCCTTGCCCGCGGCGGCGCCCCCGCCCGGAAGCACCTCGGTCATCAAAGCGGTGTCGCACGCCATGTAGGCGCCGTATCCGAGGCCCTGGATGGCGCCGGACACCACCATCCCGGTCACCGTGGGCGCGACCAGCGGCACCAGCAGCCCGGCCGCGAGCGCCGCCGACGCCAGGTACACGAAGATCTTGCGCCGCCCCAGCCGGTCGGACAGCCAGCCGCTCAGCGGGATCGACACGAGCGTGGTCGCCAGGCTCGCGAGACTGAGCAGCCCGATGGTCTTGTTCGCCGTCGCCAGCGGCAGGCGGATGTAGTCGGTGAGGATGTAGAGCTGGAAGCCGTAGACCACGAAATAGCCGAGAATGAACAGGAACCGGCCGGCGAACGCCCACGCGAAGTCAGGGTATCGCCGGGGATTCACCCAAAAACCGGCGAGAAACTCCCGCCAGGAGAACGGTTCCCGGGCCGCTCCCCGCGTCGGGGCGTCCGGGTTGAGCAGGACGAAGGCACCGGTGGCCACCAGCACCACCACTGCGAAGATCGCGTAGCCGACACCGACGTGCCCGGCGACCTGCCCGGCCATCAGGACGCCGCCGCTGACGCCGACCATGGTGCCGACGCCGACCATCGCGCTGGCCATGCCTCGCCGTTCGCGCGGGAACCGGTCGGCGACCACGGCCGACAGCGGGCCCTGCAGCACGTTCAGCGCCACCTGGATGATCACCCAGAAGACCGCGATCCAGAGCAGGCTGCGCATTCCGCCGAGGCCGAGCAGGAATCCCGCGCCGACGGCGGCGCCGCCGAGCATCCACGGCGCGCGGCGGCCGAGCCTGCTGCGGGTGCGGTCGCTCAGCGCGCCGGCGATCGGTTGCGCGAAAAGGGTGAAAACGAACGAAACCGTGGTGACCAGGGAAAGGTTCGCGACCTTGTGCGCCGGGTCCAGCGCGGCCACCTGGTTGGGCAGCAGCACCCCGATCAGCCCGGAGTAGGTGGCGAACAGGACCAGCGCGTTGACCGCGAGCGACGGCAGCAGCCGCAGCGTCGCGGTGCCGCGGGCGGAAAGGGCCGGGCCGGCGTGCGGCCCGGCCGTTCTGGCGGGGACGGGTGATTCGGGCATGGCTCTCCTCGCGTCCGGAGGCCGGGGTCGCTCGACATGAAAATCGAGTGACACTCGAAATTTGTGGTGAGTGCCAGTATGCGCGCGGACGCCCCCGACGGCAAGCCCCTGGCGCGACAGGGTTTCCAGCACAAAGGGCGGGCCCGGCCGAAGCCGCGCCCGCCCTGGAGATCGACTTATCCGCGCAGGGTCACGCGCTGCGACAGCGGAGTGTCGTCCACCGACGTTCCAATGTGGACAGTGAACGTCCCCGGCTCGGTCCGCCAGCCGCCGTCCCAGTGCTGGAACGCGCGCGGCGGAAGGGACACGATCGCGTCCGCCGGTCCCGGCGGCGCGTCGACGAGCGACCATCCCGCCAGCCACCGCGCCGGACGCTCGACCGCGCTGTCCGGCCGGGACAAGTACACCTGGACCACTTGGCGGCCAGCGCGCGCACCGGTGTTGGCCAGCCGCACCCCGACCGGCACCGGCTCGTTCGCGGGGACCTCAGCCGGCATCCGCACTTCGCGCAGTTCCCAGTCCGTGTAGCCGAGACCGTGCCCGAACGGATAAGCCGGCCGCTCGCCGTTCCGCAGCCAGCCGCGGTGTCCAATGTGGATGCCTTCCTCGTAGGACAGGACGCCGTCCGAAGGAACGCCCGAGAGCACTGACTTCTCGACGCCGGTCGCAGGCCAGCCCGCCGGCAGCCGCCCGCCCGGTTCGCGGACGCCGAGCAGCACGTCGGCGACGGCCTCGCCGAACCGTTCGCCGCCGAACCAGCCGAGCAGGACCGCCGCCACCTCGTCTCGCCAAGGCAGCAGGACCGGTGCACCGGAGTTGACCAGCACTACCGTGCGCGGATTGGCCGCCGCGACCGCACGCACCAGGTCGTCCTGGCGACCAGGCAGAGCCAGCGAAGTACGGTCGAAACCCTCGCTCTCGATGGTCTCTCCGGTCCCGACGACCACCAGCGCGACGTCCGATTCGGCGGCCAGTGCCGCGGCGGCCGCTATTTCCGCGTCCGGGTCGGCCAGCAGGGTCGCGGCGCCCAGGGTCACCGCCCGCAGCGGCAGGTCGACGTCGCTGGTGTACCGCAGCACGATCTCGGAAGCGCCGCCGCCGAATTCGACCGCCGCAGTTACGGCGGGCGGGTCGAGGAACGCGCCGCCGAGCAGGCCGCCTTCGGCGTCGGTGACCGTGTCGAGCACCTCGGTGCCGTCCACCGTCAGCACGAGCCTGCCGAGCGCGGCCGCGCCGACGTGGTGGGTGCCCGCCGGAGCGTTCCACGAGGTGCGCAGTTCGATCGTCGCCGTGCCGTCTGGAAGGTCGTCCAGCCACACCAGGGTCGCCGCCAGCCGATCCTGGACCGCCACTTCGGTGCCGTCCGCCGCGAGGAAGCGCACCCGCACGCCGCGCTCGCCGGTCACCGGATTGGTCAGTTCCGCCGGGTCGAAAGCGAGCACACCGTCCGTCACGGTCGCCCCGACGCGGTGGCGGACCACCTCCGCGCCGAGTGCCGAGCGCAGCGCGGCGAGCGGGGAGACCACCTCGCGCGGCCGCACGGTGGCGCTTCCGCCGCCCTGGATGCGGGCCCGCTGCGCGTTCTGCCCCAGCACCGCGACCGAGCCGAGCCGCGCCGGATCCCACGGCAACGCGTTCTCGTTGCGCACCAGCACCATTCCGGCGGCCGCCACCTCGCGGGCCAGCGCGACGCCGTCTTCGGCCGGCGGCGGTTCCGGGACCGCGGGCGGCAGCGTGTCCAGCGCGCCCACGCGGGCGGCCAGCCGCAGCAGCCGCCGCACCTTCTCGTCCACCGCCTCCTCCGGGACTTCACCGGCACGCACCGCGTCGACCAGCCGCTGCCCCCACGGACCCTCCGGACCGGGCATCACCAGGTCCTGTGCAGCGTTCGCCGCGGCCGCGGTACTGCGCACGGCCGTCCAATCGGACACCACCACGCCGTCGAATCCCCACTCCCGCGACAGCGGTTCGCGCAGCAGCGCATGTTCGGTCATCGTGGTGCCGTTGACGGAGTTGTAGGCCGACATCACCAGCCAGGCGCGGGCACGCACGACCGCCGCCTCGAACGCGGCGAGGTGAACCTCGCGCAGCGTGCGCTCGTCGATCCGGTTGTCGACGGTGAACCGGTCGGTCTCGGCGTCGTTGGCCACGAAGTGCTTGGGCGTCGCGGCGACGCCGGCCGCCTGCACGCCCTCGACGTACGCGGCGGCCAGCTCCGCGGTGAGCAGCGGATCCTCGGCGAACGCCTCGAAGTGCCGGCCGCCCAACGGAGTGCGCTGCAGGTTGATCGTCGGTCCGAGCACCACGTCCACGCCCTGGCGCCGGGCCTCGGCACCGAGTGCCGCGCCGTAGCGGCGGGCGAGGCCGGGATCCCAGGTAGCGCCCAGCGCGGTGCCCGAGGGCAGCGAAAGCGACGGGTCGCGCTCGTCGAAACTGCGCCCGCGAACGCCCGCCGGGCCGTCGGACAGCACCATCGCGCGCAGCCCGATCGCGGGCTCGGCGCGCGTGCGCCAGAAGTCGGCCCCGGTGAGCAGCCGCGCCTTCTGGCTCAGGTCGAGTTTGCCCAGCAGGGCCTGGATGTCGCGCTCCACGGCGTCTCCCGATGTGTAGAAGGTCGGTCCACCGTACCTCAAAATCGAGTGGCGCTCGGTTTTAGCCGTGGAGTAGGGTCGCCCCATGGCCGCATCCGGTCCCCGAGGGCCCTACGCGAAGGGCACCGAACGTCGGGAGCAGATCCTCCGCATCGCCCTGGAAGTGTTCACCGAGGGCGGCTACCACGGTTCGTCGGTGAAGGAGATCGCGCGACGCGTCGGGGTCACCGAATCGACCTTGTTCCACTACTTCGGGTCGAAGCAGGCGATGCTCGCGGCGGTCCTCGCCGCCCGCGACGAACGCACCGCCGCCCTGCTGGGCGCCGACGACCCGCTGCCCGGGCTGCTGGAAGTGGCGCGCCGGAACGCGCGGACCCCGGACCTGGTCCGCCTGTACGCGACGACGGCCGCCGAGGCCACCGAGCCGGGCCACGCCGCGCACGAGTGGGTCCGCGACCGGTACGCCCAGGTCTGCGCGGACATCGCCGACCGGCTCGCGGACCGCCTCGGCCCGGACACCGACCCGGCCTGGTTGGCCCGCATCCTGGTCGCGGTCATGGACGGCCTGCAGATCCAATGGCTGCTCGACGACCGCGTCGACATGGCCGACGACATCGAGCGGTTGGTGGCCCTGTTGGTCGCCGGCAAGTGACCGCGTTGCCCGGGCAGCGCGCGGCCTGGGCGGCGACTCCGACGCCGGACAGGTCGCGCGGCCGACGCCTCGGCCGCGCGACCCGGGTGCGTCAGTGCGCGATCAGGAGTGACGGGACCGCCGTCACGACGGCGAGGGTCAGGCTCGCCGCACCCCACTTGACGCCGACGCGCTGCCACGGGCGGCCGGCGTCCAACGCGAATCGGCCCGGTCCGGCGAAGGCCAGGGCTGCCGCGATCATGAACAGGACGATCGCGAGCCCGGAGTTCTCCAAGGGTTTGCCTGCGACCGCCGCGAACGCGTTGATCATGACGCCCATGACCATCGCCGTGCCCAGCGGCATCAGCAGGCCGGACATCAGCAGGAGGCCGCCGACGAATTCGCAGGTGCCGCCCAGCAGCGCGAAGGGCAGCGCCGGGTGGTAGCCCATTTGCGCGAAGGACGCTTCGGTGGCGGCGAGCCCGCCGCCGCCGAAGGCGCCGAACAGCTTCTGTGCCCCGAAGACGGCCAGCACGCCGAACGGGACGATCCGGACCAGCAACAGGCCCACGTCGGTGTGCGACCACGTGGTGCGGGTGCTGCCGGCGGCGATGGTCGGTTCAGCCGAGACGGTCGACATCGTTCTCCTCTTTCTGTTGGCGGGATGTGCTGATCGAGGCGTGGACGAGAGCGCGCCACACGCCCGGGTCGTACTCGCGGATCACCGGGAATCCCTGTCCGTACGGGGCCGTCCAGGCGAAGCTGACGCCCGGGTTGTGCACCGAGCGGCCGCCGGGCAGGAAGACGTGCGGGCTGCCCTGCACGAGATCCGACGAGGAGATCTCGAAATCCTCGTGGACCGCTTCGCGGTGATGTCCTCGGCGCAGTTCCCAGGCCAGCCGGGCGGCGTCGAGTTCGGAACATTCCTCGGCGACAGAGATGATCTCCGAGTACAACGATATGGTGCGACTGTCCACATAGAACGCTTTGCGGAGGGCCGCGTCGAGCTGGTCTGCTGCCCGCGCACCGCCGACCTCGGGCGAGCGTGCCGCGCGAACGGCTTCCAGCGCGGGCAGCATCGTGACGGGGTACTCGGATTCCGCGCGCTGCCAGGGACGCCAGCCGAGTTCCGGTTCCGTCGACGCGATGACCGCGATTTCCGCGTCCAGAATGGGTTTCGGGGTACCACGCCGGTTGAACAGTTCCAGAGGGAACGCGCGGTGCTCGATGACAAGCTCGCGGCTTGCGGATTCGCGACGCAGCCAGTGCAGCGCCAGGCTCGCCCAGGGACAGCCGATGTCGGAGAACACCACGATCGTGTTCGGAGGACACGAGATTCCGGCGGCCATCTCAGCGCCCGCCCGCCGACTGTCGCGCACCCGCGATCGCAGCGGCCAGTTCCGCGACGCCGGGGTCTTTGAGCACCTCGTAGTGGTCGCAGGCGAGGTCGACGATCGTCGGCGGAGCGGCCGAATAGCCGGTGCGGCCTTCGATGAACGAGTAGTCGTCGCCAGCCGCCTTGAAGATCGTGATGTGAGTGTCCAGACGGCGTTGCGCCAGCTCGTGGAAGCTGTACTCGAATTCGTAGGTCTGCGCCACGATCCGGGTGATCCGGCGGATCGTCGACGGGTCCAGCGCCGGACGAAGCTCGTGCACGAAGGCGACGAAGCTTTCCTCGTCCCGGGCTCGTTCGAGGCAATGCCGGAGGTCCGGGCCCGCGATCTTGCCGGCGAACACCGAGAACAGAATCGTGACGTACGCGGGGTTGGCGTAGGAGGGCTCCCGCCCGAAGCGCGCCGGGTCCGCACCGGGCACGGTCGGGTTGCCGGGACAGATCAGCAGCAGCTGTTCGACGCGTTCGCCGAGTTGTTCCAGCTGCCAGGCGGCTTCGAACGCGACGCGCGCCCCGAAGGAGTAGCCCCACAGCAGGTACGGGCCTTCGGTCTGGATCCGGCGAAGCTCCGCGACATCGGCGGCGGCCATCTCCCGGATCGTGGCGTAGGGCTGCTCGCCCGGGTTGATGCCGTGCGCCTGCACTCCGTAGAAGGGCCGTTCGCCGGCGGCTTCCCGTGCCAGCGCGCGGAGATTCATCGGATACCCGCCCAGCCCGGGCCAGCAGAACACCGGCCGTCCCGCCCCCGCGTCGCCGAGCCGGATCAGCCGGGACGACCGGTCCCCCGCTCCGCGCTCGATCCGTTCGGCCAGGCTCGCCGGAGTCGGGTGTTCGAAGATCGCCTGGAGCGGCAGCGCGGCGGCGAACTGCTTGTTGATCCGGTGGACGAGCGTGACCGCGGTCAGCGAGTTGCCGCCGGAAGCGAAGAATTCGTCCGCCATCGAGACTTCGTCGTACTTGAGCGTCTCGCCCCACAGCCGCGCGAGCACCCGCTGCGTCTCGGTGGCGGGAGCGACATACGGGCTCGCGGTGCGCGCGGGCCGCACCTGGTCGGACGCGGCGAGCGCCGTGCGGTCCACCTTGCCGTTCGCGGTCAGCGGCAGCCGGTCGAGGACCAGCACGTGCTGCGGGATCATGTAGTCCGGCAGCAGCCGGGCCAGGTCGTCCTTGACGATCTCGGCGGGGCCCTTCATGTGGAGGACGTCTTCCGCCATGCCCTCGCTGCGGATCTGCTCGGCGCTGACCCGCCCGCCGACGAAGAAATACGACGGCCCGGAGACCTCGCCGGCGGCGGAGAGAATCTCGTCGACGCGGCGGGCCGCCGGAAGCGGATGGCCCGACTTGGAGCTGTAGCCCGACGACATGAGCCCGAGGCCGAGTCCGTTGCGCTGCAAGTGATGCAGCTTGGTGCCGAGCCGGAGGTACTGCAGCCACGGCTGCTCAGCGCGGCCGATCGCGGTAATGCCGAACGCCGCCTGGTCATACACCCGCTGGTTGATGGCGATGACGTGCCGGGCCTGCACGAGGTCCTCGGAAATCTTCGTGAACTCCCCGTCGGCGTAACGGTATTGCCCGGCCGGGAGATCGGTGACGCGGCCGGGGTGGGCCTGGACGAAGAGGTCCGCGTCGTCGGGCCGGGGGCTGCCGTCGTCCGGCCGGATCTCGAACGTGCCGAGGTACTGGTCGCCGGCCGCGCCGCCGAGACTGTCCGCGATGGACGGATCGTGGCCGAGCGGCCGGATGTCCAGGCCGTAGCCGGCCAGCGCTTCCTCGAACACGCCGAGCATGTGCCCTGCCTCGAATTCGAGGACTTCGCCGATGTTGTTGCGGTAGACCGGTTCGATGGCCTGCTTCCGGCCGACGAAGTGCACCGAGAGTCCGGCGCCCGGCCATCGCGGGGACTCGCCGATCCGGACCAGGGTGTGGTCGACCGGGCGGTAGTAGTGAATGCCGGGTTCGACGCCCGCGATCCCGGTGGTGTCCAGGAACAGCTGGGTCGCGTACAACGCGCCGGGCGAGGCGTAGGCGTACTTCGGCAGCAGCCGCTCGTCGCTGTGGAACTGGCCGAACCAGCGCAGAAGTTCGCCCAGCTGCGCGAACGTCAGTTCGTCGAGCCCTCGTGCCCGGCCTCGCGGCGGCCGGTGTTCGAGCAGGTCGCGCAGTTCGGCCCGCGTCACCGGTCCGCGGTCGTAGTTGCGGTAGGTCTTGCGGGCGAAAACGGTGCTGCGCTGATGTTCGGTCTCGGCCCGGCCCGGCAGCGGGACCACCGGCTTTCCCTCCAGCTCTGCCGGTTCCCGCACGCCTGCGCCGGCGAGCTGGGCCTTGACCTGCAGCCGGCTTGACTTGGTCTGGTGGTGCGCGCCGTGGTTGCCCTGATCCATCAGGGCCGCTTCCTTCGGGTTCAGCTCGATGCAGGCGACGAGCGTGTCGAAACCGGTCCGCTCGTCGTTGGTGACGACCACGGCGGCCCGGCGGACCCAGGCGTGCTCCTCGATCGCCAGGCCGATCTCGTCGAGTTCGACCCGGTAGCCGCGCAGCTTGACCTGGTTGTCGGTGCGCCCGGCGAACTGGATGCTCCCGTCCGGGTTCCAGAAGGCCAGGTCCCCGGTCCGGTACAGCCGTTCGGTCGGCACGAACGGCGACCGCACGAACCGTTCCGCCGTTGCCTCCGGGCGGTTCAGGTACCCGCGGGCCAGCTGCGCGCCGCCGACGTACAGCTCGCCGACCTCGCCGATGTCCGCGGGCGAGCGATTCTCGTCGAGGATGTAGCACTGCGTGTTGTCGACCGGAAACCCGATCGGGATCGAGCCGGGGCCGTCGCCGAGCGCGTCCGGGTCCACGAGGTAGGACGTCGCGTTGATGCTGCATTCGGTGGGGCCGTACAGGTTGATCAGCGACGCCGCGGGCAGTTCGCTGGTGAGCTGGCGGGCCAGCTGCCGCGACAGGGCTTCCCCGCCGGAGAACACCCGCCGCAAGGACGTGCACTGCCCGAGCTGCTCGGTGTCCGCCAGAGCCTGCAGGAGAGTCGGCACGCCCTGCAGGGTGTTGACCTGGTGGCGGCGGACGGTGTCGATGACGGCGTGCGGATCCCGGTGGATTCCCGGCTCCCCCATCACCACCTTGCCGCCGAACGCGGTCGCGAGGATTTCCCACTGTGCCGCGTCGAAGCTCATCGGCGTCTTCTGCAGCACGACGGTGTCGCGGTCCAGATAGCCGACCGTGTGCAGCCAGCGCAGCTGCGACACGATGCCGGAGTGCTCGATCTGCACGCCCTTCGGACGGCCCGTGCTGCCCGAGGTGTAGATGACGTAGGCGAGATCGTGCGGAGACGGGAGCGGAGCGGGTCCGGCGGCGCGGTCGCGGGCCGCCCGCGGAGTCAGGACCGTCGTGCCGGGCGGCGCGATGGCCGCGACCCGGTCGGCGAGATGCTCCTGGGCGAGGACTGTCTTCGTGCCGCTGTCGGACAGCATGTAGCGCAGCCGCTCTTCGGGATAGTCCGGAGACAGCGGCAGATACGCGGCTCCGGCGCCGAGAATGCCCCACACGCCGGAGACCAGATCCGCCGACGGCTCCGCGAAAAGCCCCACGCGGTCGTCCGGCCCGGCGCCGGCCTGGCGCAGACCGGCGGCGAGGCTCGCGGCCTCGCGGTGCAATTCGAGGCGGGTCAACGACCGTTCGGCCGAGACGACCGCGATCGCGTCCGGCTGTTCCGCGACCTGCCGTCGCAGCAGGCTGATCAGGTCGGCGCCGAGACGGGTGACGGGTTTGCGGGTGCTGAGCTGGGTGGTTTCCACTGTCTTCCTCGCAGGCGAGCGTCCGGTCAGGACGACGGGGTGGGCAGGGACGGGGAGGAGGCCGGCCGGCTTTCGGCGGGCGGAAGCCGCGGGGAACGGGGCTGGGCGAGCTCGACGGCGACGACGATCACCACGGCGCCGGCGGCCTGGAGCACGGAAAACCCTTGCCCCAGAACGACATAGCCGAGCACCGCCGCGGCCAGGGGGCTCGCGAACCCGAGAAACGACACGGCGAGAGCGGGAAGCCGTTCGATGCCGCGGAACCAGATCAGGTAAGCCAGCAAGGCGCCGACGAGGCTGAGATAGGCGAACCCGGCCAGGTTGGTGCCGGAGACGTGCCCGGGCACTCCCTCGACCAGCAAGGCGAGCGGCAGCACGGCGAGCCCGCCGACGGTCAGCTGCCATCCGGTGAACGCGAGCAGGCTCGCGCCTTCCGGACGCCCCCATCGCTTCGTCAGCACCACGCCCGCTGCCATGCACGCGGCACCGCCGAGACCGCTCAGCACGCCGATCGCGTCCACGCCGGCGTCGGGACGCAACACCAGCATCGCGACGCCGGCCGCGCCCAGCGCGCAGGACACGAGG
Organism: Amycolatopsis echigonensis; assembly: GCF_002846615.1. Taxonomy (NCBI): domain Bacteria; kingdom Bacillati; phylum Actinomycetota; class Actinomycetes; order Pseudonocardiales; family Pseudonocardiaceae; genus Amycolatopsis; species Amycolatopsis echigonensis. The sequence goes on from NZ_PJMY01000001.1 coordinate 113,088, forward strand.
TGCCGGCCGGAAATCCTGGTGCGCAACAGCATCGCCGACAGCACGAGCACCAGCATCGGCTGTGCCGACACCATCAGCGCCGCCACACCGCCCGGCAAATGGTAGGCCGCGACGAACAACAGACAGAAGAACGCGCCGATGTTGAGCAGGCCCAGCACGACCGCGCGCCACCACCAGATCCCTTGGGGCAGCGCCCGGGTCGCCGCCAGCAGCACGAGCCCGGCCGGCAAGGCCCGGACCGCCGCGGCCAGCAACGGCCGGTCCGCCGGCAGCAATTCCGTGGTCACCAGATAGGTGCTGCCCCAGATCGCCGGCGCCACCGCGGTCAGGGCAGCGTCCAGCACCGAGTTAGCCGATTTCATCCGGAATCATTCCCCGCAAAAGGTCGGGTGCCGGCGGGCCGAACTGGCGAAAACCGCTTTCGCGTTCTCCGCGAAACCCGCCGGAAAGGTGAGCCCATCCTCAGTCGCGGACCGGCGGCGGACAAGCAACGCGCGGTTAATCACCGGGCAACGAGACATGGCCGAGCCCCCGCCCGGCCGTCAGTCGCGAGCCTCGCAGGCTATTGCCGAGGCCGTCGCCGGCGAAACCAATTCCAGGTGAACCGTGCGGTATTGCGCCTAACGGTCCAGCGAGAATTCCGCCAAGAACGGCACAACACCCAAAATCGGGGCCGAAAGCCGACCGCGATCCGGTGATCGTCATCGCCGCGGCACCCCGCTGTGACAACCACCACCGAGCTGCACCGGTTACCGTCCTCGGAAGGACGCGTTCACCGGCAGTACCGCTGGCGGTTTCCTTCCCGTGTTTGCATCCCCGCCATGACTACGCGACCGCGACCCGAGCGCACGCTCAGCCCCATGACCGCCGTGGCCGGCCGGCTGCCGGTCAACCAGCGCGGCTGGGCGTGGGAACTGAAGCAGGCGGGAGTCCGGGCGCTGGCCGTTCTCGACGAACACGGACTGCGCTGGCAAGGCCGCGACAGTGCTCCGGCGCCGGGCAGCCATCCCGCGCTGGCCCGGATGGCCGACGACCTCGGCGGCCGCAAGCTGGTCCTCGACGGCGTCATCTCGCCACCCCGCGACAAGCCGTCCTACCGTGCCTTCGACGTGCTTCGCATCGACGGCCACGACCTCACCGCGGAGCCCTACGCCGTGCGTCGCAAACTTCTCCGCAGCCTCGGCCTCAGCCGCTCGCCGGTGATCGAAATACTCCCGAGCCACCGCGGCCTCGGCCCGGCTCAGCTCGCTCAGCTGGCGCGGCAGCACGACGCCGCCGGGATCGTCGGCAAACACCTGGCCTCGCCTTACCGGCCGGGACAAGCGTCGCAGGACTGGATCGAACTCGATCTGCTGCGCGGCTGCGAAGCGGTCATCGGAGGCTGGCAGCCGAGCCAGGACCACGAACCCGATCACGTCGGCGCCGTCCTCCTCGGCGTCTACACCCAGGCCCGGCAGCTCGTCTACATCGGCCGGGTCCACTCGGGATTCACCGACGCGTCCCGGCGGGCGCTCGCGTCCGTCCTGGAGGAACTCGCCACCGACAGCTGTCCCTTCACCGGCCGCGGCCCGACCGGCCGCGACCGGAACGCCCGCTGGGTCCGGCCCACGCTGATCGCCGACGTGAACTACCGCGCCATCACCGCCGACGGCCGCCTCCGGCAACCGACCTGGCGCGGCCTGCGCACCGACATCGACCCCCGCGACCAAGCCTGGAGCGGATCACTGCGGCTGCGGCTCACCCATCTCGCCGATTAGCTCGTCTCCTCTTCGCGGCCTCCGGAGGTCCCGCGGGGGGCGGCGGTTTTGGTCGGCGTCACCGAATTCCGGGCGGCTGCGAGTCCCCACCCCGCGTCTTGCCCGCGACGGGACGATAGACGAAGACGTTGGGACGCAAGGGGATAACCCGGCCTCCCCTGACGAGGCCGTGCAGACGCGCATCCTTGTCGCGTCCGTTTCCCGGTCGCAACAAGCGCCCACTGCCCCAGTACGCGGAAGCCATTCGGTCGAGCAACGCGGCGCCGATCGACTGCCCCGCATTCGTCTTTGACAAGGACGGAGGCCCTTCCCTCGCGATCCCCTCCGACGGCCGGAGTGCGCGCCCCTAACCGAGCGGTGCTCCGATCGCCGGTGAATCGCCGCCATGAGCCGGGACTGCCGCGGTCGGCACGGAGAGGCGGCGGTGGAGATCCAGAACAGCCTTGGCCCTGGCGAACTCGGCCGGCGTGAACGGCAGCGACCGGGTCACCGTCACCGTGCCGCCTTCGGCCTCGGCCAGCCGCATCACCGTTCCGTCGATGCCCTCGCCGCGCACCGTCCCGCGCCGCCCGGGCGGTTTTCGTTCGATGCCGCAGTCGCCCATGACCGCCCTGAGGAGCTGATCCAGGTCCGGCTCGCGCGCGGCCGCGATCCTCAGCACGCGAGTCGGCAGGTCCACGAACTCGTGCGCGTCCGCCGGCACGACCCGCACCTCCCGGCCGCCGCCCCGTTCGACGACCGTCGCGATATCCGCCGCGGTCGCCCCGCCCGGCGCGCGGACAAGGAACTCGTCCACCACCCCGTCCGGTACCGCGAGCACCTGCAAGGAGACGATGTCGCACCCGTGCGCCGCCAACACGGTCGTGACCCCAGCCAGGCTGCCCGGCACATCCCGCACAGTGGCACGCACCCGCCACGCCACCCCGGTCCGCGGCGGGCAATCGTTCGCGGCGGGGTGCGCCGGATCAGGCCGCGGACGGTGCGTCCACCACCGTCTCCACAGGACAGTGGCGATCAAGAGCCCGCCCAAGGTGAACAGCACGACCGGCCCGACCCGGTTCTGCGACAAGGTGCTGACGAACAAATCGGCGACACCCGTGGCGATGAACAACGCCGCCAGCTCGATCAGCTCGCGGCTCATCGAGATCCTCGCTCGTTTGACGGCCTTCGGCCGTGCCTCGGCTTCGCTCATACGACCAGCATCCGTGCTCGCATTACCTCGCTCTCACCGACCTGTCACGATTCAGTTAACCGGACGGGTCCGCTCGCCCCGCCAAGGTCGGCCCCGCGGAAGGTGTCGACGACGCGGTCCGGAGTTTGCTGCTGCGCAACGCTGATCTCCGCCGACCTCAGGCGTCGCCCATACTGAAGCGCGAGGATCGGTGCCTGCCGAGCGTACAGAATCCACGACGGGGAGGCGGAGAGCGCAGCAGCTGCGGCAATGTTCGGGATGAGCCATCGCTTTGAACCGGAACGCGCAGCACGTCCGCCCGAATGCAGCCCAGAACGTCCGGCTTTCGATCCACAAAGGACGATTGCTTGCCGCGTTGACCGCGGGCTGAAACTACCGTCCTCGCACCGGCGCACCCCATGCCGTCTCTTCGCGCAGCGCTTTCTTGAGCACCTTGCCGCCGGGATTGCGCGGCAAGGGCGTGTCGTGCACGGCGACGTACTGCGGGACCTTGAAGTCGGCGAGGCGTTGGTCGAGGTAGTCCAGCATCGCGGCGACGTCGAACGAGGGCGACGACGGCACCACGACCGCGCCGACCTTCTCGCCCAGCACGTCGTCCGGCACCCCGACGACGGCCGCCTCCGCGACGTGCGGCGCGCCGGCCAGCGCGTTCTCGACCTCGACGCAGTACACGTTCTCGCCGCCGCGGTTGATCATGTCCTTGGCGCGGTCCACGATGTGCACCAGGCCTTCGTCGTCGATGCGGGCGAGGTCGCCGGTGTGCAGCCAGCCGTCGACGATCGCCGACGCCGTGGCCTCGGGCTTGTTCCAGTAGCCGGGAACGCGGTTCGGTCCCCGGACCAGGAGTTCGCCGACCCCGGTCCGCGGATCGGCGTCGGCGACGGCCAGATCCACCACCGGAACGGCGAAGCCGACCGAGTCGGCGTGCTCGGTCGACCACTCGTGCGGCAGGTAGGTCGCGATCGAGGCCACCTCGGTCAGCCCGAACCCGTTGCCCACCTTGGCCGACGGAAACGCCTCTTTGATGCGGGCGACCAACGCCGGCGCGATCGGCGCGCCGCCGTAGGCCACCCGGAGCACGCGGCCGGTGTCGAGCGCCGCGAAGTCCGGATGCGCGATCGCCAGGCTGTAGATCGCCGGCACCGTGACGAGGATGTTGATCCGCTCCTCCGCGATCGCGGCGAGGAATCCGCGGGTCTCGAAAGCGGGCAGGATCACCGTCGTGCCGCCGAGCGAGAGCTGGACCAGCAGCTGGGTATTGCATCCCGTCACGTGGAACAGCGGGACCGAGATCAGGTTGCGCAGCGAGGGCCCGTCGGCGCGGTCCAGTTCGAGTACCCGGATCGCGGTCTCCACATTGGACAGAAAGTTCTCGTGAGTGGTGATGGCTCCCTTGGGAAAACCGGTCGTGCCGCTGGTGTAGAAGATCGCGGCCGGGTCTGTCCGCACGGCCTCGTCGTGCACGGTCGCCGGGCCGGAAGGCAGCGGTTCGCCTTCCTTGAACACATACGTGGCACCGCAGTCGGTCAGCACGTAGTCGACCTCAGGTTCGGCGAATCGCGTGTTCACCGGCACCACGATCGCCCCGGCGAGGACGCTGCCCAGGAACGCGCACACCCAGTCGGCACCCGCCGGGAGCAGGATGGCGGTGCGGTCGCCGGGAGCGATCCCCCGCTCCCGCAGGCCGCCCGCCACTTCGGACGCGCGTTCCCACAGCTGTGCGTAGGTCAGGCGAGGCCCGTCGACTTCGACGACCGCCTCGACCTCGGGATGCGCCTGGACGGACGCCCGTACCGCGGCCACCAGCGACTCAGGCATGTTGTCGTACCGTGCCACGCCGTCGGGTCCGCGCGTGATCCCGGTCAGGTCGAACGGCCCGTGCTTGGTCTCGGTCATCACGCCCCCGGGGTGAAGTAGCGACGCGGATTGTCCACCATCATCACGGTGATCTGCTCGTCGCTGACGCCGTGCTCGCGCAACGCGGGCAGGACGTCTTCGCTGATGTGCAGGTAGTTCCAGTTCGGCACCGTCTGCTTCAGGAGCCGCTGGGACTCCTCGCCGGAGAAGAAGTCCATGTAGCAGGCCGCGTCGTGAGAGAGGACGATGCGGTCGGCGTAGCCCTGCTCGCACAGCGCGGCGATCGTCGCGACCCGGTCGGCGGTGGGGTTGAACAGGTCGAGGCCGAACCGGTCGCAGCCGATCGTCGCGCCCGTGTCCATGATCCACTTGAGGTAGTCGAGATCGTTGCTGTCACCGGCGTGTCCGATGACGACCTTCGTCAAGTCCACGCCGCGCTCGCGGTAGAACTCGAGGGCGAGCCGCCCCGTCTGGTGCGCGGAGTTGGTGTGCACGGTGATCGGCACGCCGGTGGCCAGGTGCGTTTCGCAGATCGCGGCCTGCACGCGTTGCTGGTCCGGGGTCAGGCCGCGTTCCTCGACCACGCCCTTGAGGAACGCCGCGCGCACGCCGGTGTCCGCGATGCCCTCGGTGATGTCCCGGGTGAACAGTTCGGTTATCGGCTCGGGTCCGTCGAACATCGCGCCCGGACCGCGATAGTGGAAATAATGCGGGATCTCGTCGAACGTGTACAACCCGGTCGCCACGACGATGTTGATGTCGACCTCGGCGTTGACCCGCTGGATGCGCGGGATGTAGCGACCGAGCCCCACCACCGTCGGGTCGACGATCGTGTCGACGCCCGCGGCCTTCAGCGCCCGCAGCTTCGCCACCGCGTCGTCGACGCGTTCGTCCTCGTTCCACCAGTCGTGCCCGTAATTGGCCATGATGTCCGGGGTGAGCACGAAAACGTGTTCGTGCATCAACGTCGGTCCGAGCTGGTCCGTGCTGACCGGCCCGCGAACGGTCGCGACCATGAGCTGCCTCCGCCTCGTCGTCGTTGACTGGTGGCCAGGAGTCAAACCGCCGGGAGGCGGGTCTGTCATTCGCCGGCGCGCACAGTTCTGTCGCGAACGCGCACGAGGGCAATTATGCTCGGCGGAACCGCCAGGAGGTGACGACGGTGTACCAGCTGGACAGCCTTGCCGTGGGCGACGGCACGACCGTCGGGGCCGCGGCACAGGACGCGTGGCGGGACTGGTGCCGGGCGGCGCACGGGCGCTTCGACTTCGCGTTCGACACCGACGTCTACCGCGCCCGGCTCGTCCGCCAGCACACTCCGACCTATCAGCTCATCGGCTGGACCGGCGACACCGAACTCGTCACCCGTCGTGCCCGCGACGTCCGCCGCGATCCGCGCGGCCACTACGAACTGCTCGTCCCCTTGCGCGGCAGCCTCAACGTCGGACCGGACGGCGCCGTGCGGCAGCTCGAACCGGGCGAAATGGCACTGGTGCCGTTCGACGTCCCGTTCCAGTGCGGGCAAGGCGCCGATGCCGCCGCGCTCACCCTGCTGGTGCCGGCCGAGCGCGTCGAAGGCCGGCTCGGCTCGCGAGCGATCCGCGGCCATCGCGTGTTCGGGAGCAAAGGCCTGGCACGAGCGAGCCGGGACCTCGTGGTGAGCCTGCTGCGCGAGCGGGCACACCTGTCCGGCGCCGACTTCGACGCCGGCTGCGATCGCGTCGTCGACCTGTTCTGCCTCGCCAGAGACGGCGCGACGGCCGAGCCTTCCGCGGGCGGCACCGTGCTCGACGCGGTCCGTCGGCACATCCGCGAGCACGCGACCGATCCGGAACTGTCCGTCTCCGCGATCGCGACCGCGGTCGGCTGGTCGACCCGCTACGTCCAGACCGTCCTGGCGCGGGCGGGCACCACCCCGACGGAACTCATCCGCCGCGAGCGCCTTGACCTGGCCCGCACCCGGCTGTCCAACCCGACGCTCGCCGGCCAGACCATCGCCGCCGTCGCCGCGTCCGTCGGCTTCGCCTCCCCGAGCGCCTTCAGCCACGCCTACCGCGAGCACTTCGGCTGCAGTCCGCGTGAAACCCGCAAGGACGCAGCTTCGTCGGGCTAGCGGAACGCTGGATCTCCTTGCGGGCGCAGGCTTTCGGGCGTCTCCGGGGAGATCGCCGGACGCCAGGTGGCCGGGTCGAGCTGTCCGCCGTACAGCGGAAGGTCGAGCGGCCCGTCCGCCGGGTCGGGTTGCGCCCACGGCCAGGAATCGCCGCTCGTTCCGTATTTGCGGGCGGCGGCGACCCGGTCGAAGTCCACTATGGACACCAGCGTCGCCTCGTGCGCGGCCGGGGCTTCGGCCTGGATGTGGCCTTCCGGATCGACCAGGAACGTGTCGCCCAGCGCGGTCGGCGCGGCGCCGTTGACCGTGGCGACCCAGATCTGGTTCACGATCGCGTTCGCCTGGTTCAGCGGGCGTTCCTGGGCCCGTCCGGCGGTCGCCGTCTGCACGACGTTCACCACCAGCTCCGCCCCCAGCCACGCCAGATGCCGCGTGACTTCCGGGAACCAGGCGTCGTAGCAGATCGACAGGCCGACGCGGCCGTAGCCGGGCAGGTCGAACACCACGAACTCCCGGCCTACGCACATCGGTTCGTACGGCCGCCAGGTGAAGATCTTCCGGTACGCGGCCACCAGTTCGCCGTCCGGGTCGTAGACGACCGCGGTGTTGTAGACCTTCCCGTCCTGGCCGCGTTCGAGCACGGTGCCGGGGATCAGCCAGATGCCCAGTTCCCGCGCCAGCTTCCCGAGCGCCGTGCCGCGCGGGCCGTCGAGCGGCTCGGCGTGCGCGGCGTACCACTCCTCGACCGAACCCTCGATCGGGCACAGGTGCAATTCGGGGTAGACCACCAGTTGCGCCGCGTGCGGCGAGGCCATCCGTGCCCGCAGCCCGGCCGCGAACCGTTCGAACGGTTCGGCCGCCGCCTGGACCAGCGCGATCCGGAGATGCCTGCTCATCGATTGTCTCCTCACTCCGCGAAAGACAGCAGGCCGTCGGTCATGGTCAGCCGGATCGGCAACGCCGCCAGCGCATCCGGGCCGCAGCCGACGGGATCGTCGACCCACACGGTCAGATCCGCCCGCATGCCGACGGCCACCGCGCCGCCGCGACGGTCGCCGATCGCAGCGGCCGGGGCCGCGGTGTAGCCGTGCAACGCCTGCTGCGCGGTCAGCGCCTGCGCGGGCCCGACGGGCTCCGCATCCGGGTGACCGGGTGCGCGCCGCAGTTGTGCCGCGGCCAGGATCGGGCGCGGGTCGAACGGCGCGACCGGCCAGTCCGAGCCGAGCACGAGCGTGGCCCCGGCGTCCAGCAGGTCCCGGCACCGCCAGCCGCGCCCCGCCCGTTCCTCGCCGATCCGGCGGGACCAGTTGTCGCTGTGGTCGGCGCGGGTGAACTCGGTCGCGTGCGCCGGTTGCATCGACGCGACGACGTCGTGCCGGGCGAACAGCGGAATCAGCTCGTCCGGGATGGTCTCGATGTGCTCGATCCGGTGCCGCCGCATGGATCCTGGCGACAAAGTGGCCATTGTGGACAGTGCGTGCGCGACAGCGGCGTCGCCGATCGCGTGCGTCGCGGTCTGGATGCCGCGCGCGGCGAAATAGCGGACCGCGTCGGAGTACGCGCCCGGATCCCGCCACGCGCTGTCCCGCGAATGCCCGCAGCAGTCCGGATCGGCGAGCCAGGCGGTGCTGTTGTCGATCGTGCCGTCCAGGAACATCTTGACCCCGGCGACCTCCCACAGCCGGCCGCCGACTCCTTGGCGGGCAACGAGTTCCGCGCGCCGGGCGGAGTCGTCGCCAGGGCGGCACCACGGCGCGATCCGCAGCCGCAGCGGCAGTTCCCCCGCCTCGTCCAGCGAGCGGTACAGCTCCAGCGAGTCGCCGTTGCAGTCCATGACGTGGCCGCCGGTGAGCCCGGTCGCGGCCATCGCTTCGAGCAGTTCGCGCAGCCGTTCCCGCCGCCGCGCGAACGGCTGCCGCGGCACCGGCGCGTAGGCGACCTCCAGTGCCGAGAATTCCAGGACCAGCCCCGTCGGCCGCCCGGTCTCGTCGCAGGCGAAGGCCGACCGGTCGGCGAACTCGCGCGGCCCGTCAATCCCCGCGCGCCGCAACGCTTCCTCGCTCAACAGCGCCGAATGCGCGTCGAACAGCCGAAGCACTGCCGGCCGGTCCCCGAACACATCGGCGAGCGGAGCGTTGGTCACCGGCCGGTCGCCGAAACAGTTCGGGTCCAGGCCCCAGCCGACGATCCACTCCCCCGTCTCCCGGGCGAGCGCCGCCCGCACGTCCTCGAGGGTGCGGCACCCGGTCAGGTTCACGCCGTCGGTGTCCTCGACCCCCAGCGCCGGATGCAGGTGGCCGTCGACCAGCCCCGCGGTGGTCACGGCTCCGTGCAGATCGAGTGCGTCCGTGCCGGCGCGCGCCGCGGTGCGCAGGGCGCGCGGGTCGCCGATCTCCCGGATTTCCCCGTCCCGCACGAGGATTCCCGTCGGCGTGCTGAGCGTCGCGCCTTCCCGGATGCGGGTGTTCACAAGCAGCAGGTCCGCTGCGGACATCGAGATTCCTTTCCAATTCTGGGTTTCAGGCTGCGGCCGGGGCCGGGTTCTCGTCGGGCGCGGTCGCCGCGAGCACGTCCAGACGCCGCCCGCCGCGGCGCACCGCCACGGCGGCGAACGCGATCGCGGCGACGAAGATCAGTCCGATGTAGATCCAGAACCGGTTCGCCGGCGGCGGCTGGGCGGGCAGCACGAACTCGTAGACGCCGTAGCCGACCAGCGCCACCGCGAGCACCGCGGGCAGCACGTGCTTGACGACCGAGAACTCGCCGCGGTCGTGCTTGCGGACGTAGAAGGGCGTGTAGAGCGAGGTCAGGAGGTAGACCAGCAGCAGCGGCACCGTGCCGATCCCGGCTTCGTAGGCCGACACCGTGACCGCGTTGCCGTCGGCCAGGAAGTACGGCACGACGATCAGCGCGGTCACCGCGGCCGTCCACAGCCACACCGCCGCGGCCGGGACCTGCGAGCGCGGGCTCACCTTCGCCAGCGGACGGGGCAGCAGACCGGCGCGGGCGGACGCGAACGTCCACCGGGAGCACGAGGTGATCGCGGCCAGGTAGCAGGCGGCCGGGCTGAGGAATCCGATCAGGTACACGAGCCAGGTCAGCCAGGGCGCGTAGTGATCGGCCAGCTCGACGTACGGCGCGGCGTTGGTCAGATCGCCCAGGCGCGCCATGCCCTTCACGGGACCGAGCCAGTCGGCGTAGCCGGACACCGTCGCCCACGTCGCCAGGACGTAGAGCAGCGCGACGACCACGATCGACGACAGGATCGCGATCGGCACGACCCGGCGCGGCCGCTTGATCTCGTCGGCCATCGCCGCCGCGTTCTCCCAGCCGATGAAACCGGACACCGACGTCGCGAAGGTGATGCCGATCAGCCCGGCCCACCCGCCCGGCTGCCCGCCCCGCGCGTGCAGCGGCGCGCCCAGCGAGGAGTGCGACCGGACCAGGATCACCGCCGACACCAGCGCGAGCCCGACCGCCTCGAGCAGGAACAGCAGCAGCGAGGTGCGCACCGACGCGGCGGCCCCGCGCAGCACGACCGGCAGCGTCAACGCGACCGCGAGCAGGGCGAAAACCGGCCACCAGAAGTTCGGCAGGCCCAGCGCCGTCTGCACCCACGAGCCGAGGAACACGACCACCGCGGCAATCGTGACCGGCCCGGACATGATGCTGAGGTAGAACGTGAACGCCGCGGCCGGGCGGGACAGGCCGCGCGCGATCGATCCCGCGCCGTGATAGGCGAAGGCGACGTACGACCCGGCGGTCGGGACCCGCCGCGCGAGCTGGGCGACGTTCCACCCAGTGAGCAGGATGCCGAGCGCGCCCAGCAGGAACGCCCACGGGGTGAACGTGCCCATCGCCGCGGCCACCAGGACGACGACGATGAAGATGCCCTCGACCGGGGCCATGTTCGCCAGCGTGCCGGCGAGGGCGCCGCCGAGCCCGATCGCATCGCGGCGCAGCTGGACTTCTCGATGTTCCGTCAGATCCGTCATGGGGAGTCCGTTCGAGGAGGGTTCGGCGGATGCCGGAGTGACTGTGGTCACGGGAGGCTGCCATATCGTCAATCGCGTAGTCAATGCCATTGACTACGGCATCGGTTAAGCTGGCCGCGATGACGAAACCCGCCAGCAGCCCCGCCCGCCGTCCGCGCGGGAGCATCACGCCCGACAAGGTCGTGGCCGCCGCGTTCGCCGTCAGCGAGCGGGACGAAGCGCTGACCTTCCAGGCGATCGGCGCCGAACTGGGTGCGCATCCGACCGCGGTCTACCGGCATTTCCGGGACAAGGACGAACTGATGCGCGGCCTGGTCGACGCGCTGCTGCGCGAGCAGCTCGACGAACTCGGCGAACCGCGGGAGAACTGGCAGGACGAACTGCGGGCGATCGCCGCCGCGCTGTACGACGTCTTTCTCAGGCACCCGCAGATCGGCCAGTACGCCGCCGCGCGGACGGCCCGCACCGAACACGAGTTCCGGATCGTCGAACGCCTCCTCGCCGCCCTGCGCGGCGGCGGATTCCCCAAACGGGAAGCCGCGCTCTGCTACCGCCTGTTCGCCGACGCCTGCCTCTCCTACGCCGCGCTGGACAGCGCATTCGCCAGCCTCTCCCCCGATACCCAGGCCGGCGACCGCGCCGCCTGGCAGCAGGAGTACCGCAGCCTGTCCCCCGCCGAGTTCCCGCAGATCGCCGAACTCGCCCCCGACCTCCCACCAGTGTCCGAACGCGAGACTTACCTGGCGTTCGTCGACACCGTCCTTTTCGGACTCGAAACCCGGCTGGCCCGCAGCACCCGGCCTGCCTAGCCGACCAGCGGGCTGTCAGCTCCACGAAGCGCGACTCCGATCCGAGCGAGCCGCTTGCTCCTGGGTTGTTGACCGCTTTGGCCTGTTCTCCCCTTGACTGAGCACCGCGGCTAGGAGTTGGACCGCTCCCCGGTGTGATCCACCTGAGCCGACTCGGCGGAAACCCTGCCCCGGCCAATCGGAAGAACACAGCAGCGGAGCGTCAGTCCGACGCCCGATGTGGGCTGGTCGGGTGAATCCTGCCGGAATGTCGATCTGGCCCTCATCCGAGCTGCCACGATGCCCGGTGCGTCCGCGACCTGGCGGGCGAAACCCTGGGGGAGGAATTCGCATGTCGGCGAAGAAGAAGGCCATGCTGTGCGCCGTCGCCACGCTCGCCGGGCTGGTGATCGCCGCACCTCAATCCGGTGCCGCGGCCTATCCCACCAACAACTTCGACGTGACGTTCGGGGCAAGCTACACGCGGGGAACCATCACGTGGTACGACCGGTCAGTGCGCCTGACCGGCACCATGCGGTCGCTCGCCAGCAGCGGCTGCCGCAGGACCATCGGATTCACCTACAACGCCGATGCCTCGAAGCAACTGGGTGAACACGGGACCAGCTCGCAATGCGGCGATGCCATCAAGGCGCTCCCGCCGATCGACGTGCCGGCGGACGTCCCGGGCGGCGCGGGATTCGTCACCGTCTGCCTGACTGATGGGGACGGTGTCGTCCTCGGTACTGCTCAAACCCCCGCCTGCCGGGCATACGCCCGTTCCGACGCCAGCTGACCGACTCGCCTGCTCGCCTCCGTCCGCCGGTCCACCAGAACTCGAGATTTCTCCCACGAGCGGCTACGTCAAACGGCACAGGGCACGATCCCTGAACGCTACGATTCCGGACGTGCCGCTCAACCGGGTCGAGAAGATTCCAGGGCTGGAGTACCGCGTCTCCGACTCGCCCTATATCGAGGGCGTGTATCGGGTGGCACCGAATGGCGGCTTCGCTCCCGAGCGCATGGTGTCGGTCGTGAACTCGAACTGGGAGCTGCTGGTGTGGGCGTCGGCCGGGGCGACCGCCGTTTCGGTCCGCGGTCCCGAAACCCGGCCCACCGTGGTTCCGTTGGACGGCGGGCTGGGCAGCACCTTCGGCGTGATCTTCCGCCACGGCGCCTTTCTGCGGAATCTGCCCGTGCGCGGCCTTGTGGACGGCAGCGTATCGAGCCCCTATACGACGCCGCGCTCCTTCGTGCTGCAGGGCAGCGAGTGGGAGATCCCCACCTACGAGAACGCGGAGACGTTCGTAGATCGCTTAGTCCGGGCAGGGTTGCTGGTGCGCGACCCGCTGGTGACCGACGTCGTCTCCGGGGAGCGGCCGATGCTGGTCACACCGCGCTCGGTGCAGCGCCGGGTCGCCGCGGCCACCGGCCTGACGCAGGGCATGATCCGGCAGATCGAGCGCGCGCGGCAGGCCACCATGCTGCTGCGGCAAGGCGTGGCCGCGACCGAGGTCGTCCATCTGGCCGGGTATCACGACCAGCCGCACCTGGCGCGGTCGCTGACCCGGTTCGTCGGCCGGACGGCGACACAGCTGCGGCAGCCCGCCGCCGGCGAGATGGTGTCGCTTCTGTACAAGACCGACGCCGAGGTGGGTCCGTAGGTTCGAAACAGCCGGAAGGCCCGGCTACGAGAACCGAGGAGCACCGATGGCTTTCACCCAGATCTACGTCAACCTTCCGGTCATCGACCTGGACGCGAGCACAGCGTTCTACGTGGCGCTCGGCGGAGTGCTCAACCCGCAATTCACCGACGAGACTTCCGCACAGGTCGCCCTCGGCGAGGCGGTGACCGTGCAGATCATGACGCACGAGCAGTTCAGCCAGTTCACCTCGCGGCCCGTCGCCTCCGGCGCGATCGAGTCGATCCTCGCGTTGCCCGCCGAATCAAAGGAGGAGGTCGACCGGCTGGCCGACGCTGCCCTGAAAGCGGGCGGGTCCGAGCCGCGCCCTCCGCAGGACATGGGCTGGCTCTACAACCGCGCGGTGGACGACCCGGACGGCCACAGCTGGGAACTGCTCTCGTTCGACGCCTCGGCCATGCCCGGCACACCGAAATGACGGACAGCGCAAGTGATTCGCCTCGAAACCGCCTCCCGCGCTCTGCGCAGACCGCCGCCGTCTCTTGCCGGACAGCGAAGAGTCGTCGCCCCGACCTTCCCCCTCACGGTTGCGGACCGGCCAGCAACTGCCCTCTACTCCTGCGGCGTCGCCACCTGCCCCGAACTCGGATCCCGCGGAAAGGTCAAGTCAGACAAGGCTTTCGTGAGGGTTCGCGGCCGAATTTCCAGTACGCGAACGGGGAGCACCCGGCGGTAGCGCGCGTCCACGGCACCGCTCAGCCGGGCATCGGAAGGTGCGCATAGCGTTTGAGAACCCAGGGTTCGCGCACGGGGCCAGGCCAGAGGACCACGCGGTAGAGATCCTCGCCCTGCACGCGGTCTTCGCTGATGGTGTCGAAGCCTTTCGCGTAGACGCGGGCGGTGTAGTCGCCGGACGGGACGGCGGTGCGGGGAACCGCTGGCCGGTAGTCGAATTTGGAGACCAGGATCCGGCCGCTGGCGACGCGGAGCCCGCTTTCGGTCACGTGGTCCCATCCCCCGAGGTCGTCGCCGGGTGCTTCGGCGCGGACGTCGAGGACGACGGGCAGCGTCATGCGGCGTGCGGTGCCGACGCCGAGCACGCCGTCGTCGGCGGCGACGAGGTCGTTCATCAGTCCTTTGAGGAACGCGCGGTCGGGATCGGGCCGCGCCGTGTCGTCCTGGACGAAAAAGCTGCCGTAGTCGGCGAAAACGTCGAGCTCCGCATGGGCGATCCGGGAGGGATCACGGTGCGGCGGGTCAGCCATGAGCGGTACCTGTACTCCGGGAGGTCTCCAGGGCTTCCGGGGTGAACACGTAACGCGTGAACCAGCGGTGCATCTGGCGTTGCAAGGGCAGGTCGCCATCGATGTGCACGTCCGGATGACGCAGCAGCTCGGCCCAGGACCGCTCGCCCAGCCACCATCTGGTCACCGCCATGGCCGGGGCCGCCAGCCAGATGTCGACGGCTGCCCCGGTGTCCTGCCCGCACAGGTTCACCCCGGTCCGCGACAGGTGCAGCCAGTACTTCTCGTCCCGGTCGGTGAAGTCGATGGCGACCACGACGGTCTGTTCCGGGAGGGCTTCGACGTTGATCCGACGCTGGATGTCCCAAGTCAGGGCGGCGGTGTCCAAGTCGTCCTCGGTCAACGCCGCGCTCTCGGTGGCCACCGCCCATCGGGCCAGTTCCCGCACCACCGGGGCCAGCGCGACGCCGGCGTCGGTCAACCCGTAGGAGTCGTCCACGACACCCGCGGCGCGCAGGGCCCGCAACCGTGCGGACAACGTCGCCCGCGGAATGCGGGGCAGGCCCCGGCGGATCTCGGTGAAGGTGGACGCGCCGAGCAGCAACTCCCGCACGATCAGCAACGCCCAGCGCTCGCCCAGCACGTCCAGGGCCCGCGCCACCGCGCAGAACTGCCCATACCCCGTCATGGTTCAAATGTTGAACTACCGCTCCGGTCGTGTCCAGCTGATGATCACATCCATGAGCGACGTGACGACAGCAATTGGAAACACCCCGTTGGTGCGGCTGAACAAGGTCGTGCCCGAGGGATGCGCGGAGATCTTCGTCAAGGTCGAAGGACAGAATCCGACCGGCAGCATGAAGGACCGGATGGCGCGGGCGATGATCGCCAGAGCAGAGGACGACGGGCGGCTGCGGCCCGGCGACACGGTCGTCGAGTACACGGGCGGCAGCACCGGCGCCTCCCTGGCGCTTGTCTGCACGGCGAAGGGATATCGCCTGCGGATTGTCACCTCGGACGCGTTCAGCGAGGACAAACTGGTCCAGATGGCGGCGCTCGGAGCCGAACTCACCGTCCTCCCGAGCGACCGGGGAATGATCACCAAGGCCCTCATTCTCGCCATGATCGACGAGGCTGAGCAGTTCAGCCGGCAGCCGCACACCTACTGGACCGACCAGCTCACCAACACCGACAGCATCGCCGGCTACCACCCGCTGGGCGAGGAGATCTGGACACAGACCGCGGGACGGGTCGACGTGTTCGTCCAGTCGATCGGGACAACGGCCTCACTGCGCGGCGCCGCGGCCCCGCTCAAGCGCCGCAATCCCGCGCTGCGAGTGGTCGCGGTCGAACCAGCCGAGTCCGCCGTGCTCTCCGGCGGGCAGCCGGGCGCGCACCGCATCGAGGGCATCGGGATCGGTTACGTCCCGCCGATGTGGGACCCGGACCTGCCGGACGAGATCGTCTCGATCGCCACCGCCGACGCCGAGGACATGGCCAGGCGCCTGGCCCGCCAGGAGGGTCTGTTCGCAGGGACCTCGTCCGGCGCGAACGTGCTCGCCGCCATCCAGGTCGGCCAGCGCCTTGGCCCGAGCGCGAGGATCGCGACCTTGCTGGTGGATTCCGGGCTGAAGTATCTCAGCACCGCTGTGTACCGGCGCGGATAAACGACCCTGTGTCCACCCGTGCGCGAACGCTTCGAATTTCTGCCGGTCGAGCAACTCGCGCGACGGGAACTCGATCCGGTGGTGAAACGGTGCCATCGGCATTACGGCTTCTACTGTCAGTGTTCGCAGGTGTACTGTCCGCATGTGCCGGTTGCGACCAAACCTGCACGGCTCAACCTCCACTGCCGGAGGTCTCCGCACGGGTCACGTAACCGGTTGTGCGCCGAGCGGCCATTCCGGCCATGTGCCCAGGAGCGCAGTGATGGTTTCTCGCCACCGACACGGCACCAGCGAGCTCGCCGCGCACGGGAAGGCCCGCCACCGCGCACCGGCGCTGCTGCGCGTCGTCCGGCGGGTCGATCACACCGGTAATCTGGTGGTGCTGACCGTGGCGGGTGACGTTGACCTGTCCACCCTGCCGGTGCTCGAACACCACCTGGCCGCCGCCGCGCCGCAGAACATGATCGTGGACCTGGACCAGGTCGGTTTCTTCTCGGTGGCCGGTGTCTCCGCGCTGATCCGGGCCTCCGGACACGCACGCGCCGCACGACGCCACTTCGCTGTGGTCGCCTCGAACTGCCCTGCCGCGCGGGTGTTGAGCCTGACCCGGGCCGAGCAGTCGTTCGCCGTGTTCGCGACGGTGCCCGACGCGATCAGCCAGCTGAGCTAGCGCTCGCTGCGGGCGTTGAGCGCTTCCTCGACGGTGTGATACAGCGCCAGGACGTCGTCGAGGCCGGTGACCTGGATGGGCCGGATCACCGGGCGGTTGGCGTCGACCACGATCCGCAGCGGTTCCCGTCGGGCGCGGCCGTGCCGGGTGGCGTCGACCAACGCGGTCAGCCCGGCGGAGTTGAGGAAATCGACGCCGGTCAGATCGAGGACGCACGGCTGCCCGGCTGCCCGGTCCAGCGTGGATTTCACCGCATCTGCGAGCAGGGGCGCGGTGTCCGCGTCGATCTCGCCGACCGCGACGACGACCGGGATGCTTCCCGCGACACGCTGGGCGATCCGCAGTTCCGCGGGGTGCGGCGCGGGTTCGGAAGGGCTCACTCTCCGTACGGTAGCGGCCAACGCCCGGACTCGCCGGTCCGGCGGCCTCAGCCCGGCAAAGGCGGGTGCGGGTCGCCAGGCGAGAGAGTCAAGTGCGGAGCCTTGCCGCTGCCGGCGGGCCGGTTCAGGACGAACTCGGCCCAGACGGTCTTGGACTTTCGATGCTGCTGAACGCCCCATCGATCGGTGAGCTGATCGACCAGCACCAGCCCGCGTCCCCCGGTGTGATCCGGCGTCCGCTTCCGCGGCGGCCACGGCGACGCGTCGTCCACCTCGATCCGCAGCCGCTGTCCGCTCTCGAGCAGTGCGATCCGGCAATACCGGGGCGAGGCGCCATGCCGGTGCGCATTGCTGACCAGCTCGTCCGACACCAGCACCGCGTCGTCGGCGGTGAGATCATCGCGACCCGCGAGCATATCGCGCACCAGTCTGCGGACCTCGCGAAAGGACGCGCCGTCCAGATCGCACATCACTTCGCAGGGCTGCTCGAAACGGACCGGCGGCTGCGGATCAAGCGACATCAGCGGAACAACCTCACATGTCAGGCACGAGAGCCTCCGTTACCCGGGCATGCGGCGGAGATACCCGAGAGTGGCTCGCAGCAAACTGACGTGTTCGTCACGGCTGCCGCAGCGGAAGGAGCGCCAGCGCTTCTTTCGTGTTGTGCTCCGCGATCCCCTGCATGAACGCCCGGTCAGGGAAGTCTCCGTCGAGGAGCCGCAGCGGACCGGCCACCAGCGACAGACGCATCGCGAGCATGTAGAAGTCGAGCCGCCGCGGATCGAGACCAGGCCGGACCAGCGCGGGGTACCGCTCGCCGAAGCGGAGCTGGAGGAAGACGTGTTCCCACTCGACGTCGAAGTACATCAAGCCCTCGATGTCGATCAGGACGGGTTGCCCGTCGGCATCGACCAGGACGTGGTCGGGTCCGAGTTCTCCGTGGACAAGTCCGTATTCCGTGCGCGGGCTCACCCGCTCGGCCAGTTCCCGCAGACGGTCGCGCAATGCGGCACCAGCGGCCGCGATGCGCCCGTCGCGCCGGGCTGCCTCCTCAAGGTCCCGCAGGGCGCGGTCGAGAACCCGTCGCTCGCACGAGACCTCAGACACGGGTCCGTTCCGTTCCAGCAGATCTACCCGGCCGTAGTGCTGGCCTTGGTGTCCGTGCATCACCTCAAGCGTCTCGGCAAGGTCGCCCAGGGCTTTCGCGGCGCGCGCGGGATCGGTTTCGAAGAGTGCTTCAAGCGTGCCGCCGGAGACGTCCTCGACCACGGCGACGTCCGCCGGATAGCGGGACCGGCTGTCATCCGCGAGGTGTACCCGCGGAACCCGTGCCCCGAGTCTGTCCAAGCTGCGCTGCGCGGCCAAGAACGGGGCCAACCCGGAGGCGGGCGCGAACGGGTCAGCCGGGTCGGCTTCTCGCGCGCCTGGCCAGAAGTTCTCCGCTTCGGCCCAGCTGTAGACGATCACGCTGGCTGTGCTCGTTCCGCCAAGGCGGACCCGGTACACCCCCTTCTTGCTCCCTCCGCGCAACCGGTCCACCGTGACTACGCGGCATCCCGCTCCCAGTGCGTCACGCACAATCCCCGCCAGGTCTTCGATTTCCGCGAATTGCCGCATCCGCAGAACCTACTGAAGCGACGCCACGCGCGCCGCTGGATTACTTCCGCATCCTCCGGTCCGTGGCCAGCAGGGCCGGTGGCCGCAGCGGGATTGGGGCCACGGCGCGAAAATCGGCGAGTGTCAGACGCAGCTGTAGTGCGGGTGGCTGGCGCGGTCGAACTGGGCGTTCCCACCGGACCTCACGGCGGCGAAGCCGGTGACACCGGGGAATTCGGCGTCACCGGCGAACGTCGGAGCGCAGCCACCGGTCAAGCGGGCAACTGCACCCCCGGCACCATCGCCGGATCGTTCCGGACGGACGCCGGGTTGGTTTCCCGCAATGCCCAGGCGCACAGGAACGTCACCAGCCCGGTCGCCGCGACGAACACCGCGACCAACGTGGTCGTGCCGGTCGACGCGATGAAAGCCGTCATGATGAACGGCGTCCCGCCGCTCCAGATGATCGCCGCCAGCTGGTAGGCCAGCGAGGCGCCCGAGAAGCGGATGTTCGGCGCGAACATTTCGCCGAGGAACGCGGCCAGCGGGCCGTAGATCGCCGACTGGAAGATGCCGCCCACGGTCACCGCGACCAGGAAACCCGCGATGGTCCCGGTGTTGACCAGCATGAAGTACGGGAACGCCCACAGCATCACGCCGGCCGCGCCGGCCATGACCATCGGGCGGCGGCCGAAGCGGTCGGACAGCGCGCCGCCGGCCAGGGTCGCGCCGACCGTGATCAGGGAACTGAACAGCGACGCCGTCAGCAGCGAGCTTTGCTGCATGTGGAGTTTCACCGTCGCGTAGCTGAGCACCCCGGCGATGCTGATGTAGAACAGCACGTTCGTCGCGGCGAGCAGACCGCAGCCGAGCAGGATTTTGCCCCAATGGCGGCGGATCGCCTCGCCCAGCGGAGCCCGCACGGTCTTGCCTGCCTTCCGGTCGGCGGCGTGCCGCAGCTGGCGGAACTCCGGGCTTTCCTCGACCTTCGCCTGGATGTAGAGCACCACCGGGAACAGCACCGCGCTGAAGAAGAACGGGACCCGCCAGCCCCAGCTCAGGAAGGCCGCGGGCGAGGTCGACGCGGTCGCCAGCAGGAACGCGACGTTGCCGAGGATGACACCGAACGGGACGCCCATCTGCCCGAACGTGCCGGCGAATCCGCGCCGCTTCGGGCCGGCCGATTCGGTCAGCAGCAAGACGATGCCGCCCCACTGGCCGCCGCACGCCACACCTTGGACGAACCGCAGCACGACGAGCAGGATCGGCGCGAACACCCCGATCGACGAGGCGCCGGGCAGGCAGCCGATCAGGAAGGTCCCGAGCCCCATGCCGAACAGCGACGTGACGACGACCGGTTTGCGGCCGTAGCGGTCGCCGAAGTGACCGGCGAGCGCGCCGCCGATCGGGCGGGCGACGAAGCCGGCCCAGAACGTGCTGAACGACAGCAGCGTGCCGATCAGGGGCGAGCTGTACGGGAAGAACACCTTCCCGAACACCAGCGCCGCGGCCGTGCCGTACAGGAAGAAGTCGTACCACTCGATCGAACTGCCGACGAGGCCGGCAGCAAGCAGTTTCCGCGGCATTCGGCCGTGCGGAACGGGCCCGTTGCGCGCCCCGTCCGGCCCCACCGGTGATGCGGTCATCAGCCACTCCTTTGTGCACTGAAGGGGTTTTCGCGGTGGACGAACGCTGCCGAGCCTCCTCGATGAGCGCCGCTGCCGGCTGCGGCATTCGAACCTGACGTCAGGTTCAGGTCGGCGAGCGGGTGCAAGTGTGCGACACGCTGACACGAGTGTCAATGGACCGGCGGCGCGGGCCCGTGCCGGACTTCGAAGCGTTACCCGCGATGGTCCGGAAAGCGCAGCGCGTTGGCCCAGATGCGGGTGAGAGTGTCGACGAGATGGTCGAAATCGGGCGGCCCGCCCTCGTCCAGCGCGAGCGTGCTGAAGGCGACGCGGCTGACCATCATGGACAGCGCGCGGGAGGTCAGCTCCGGGTCGAGGTCCGGATCCGCGAGGCCGCGCTTCTGCAGGTCGGCGATCCCCCGCGCGTTGCGGTCGATGAACGCCTGCGCTCGCCGGCGGCGCAGCCGCTGGAAGGCCGGGTCGATGTTGGCGACCTGGTCGAGCAGCGCCATCAGCTTGGCGTTGCGGCGATAGGTTTCCAGGTAGGCCCGGTTGCTGGCCGCCAGCACGGCGTACGGATCGCCGGTGTCGGCCACCCGTCCCATGCCCGGGTGCCGCATCTCCTCCTCCGCGACCGCCAGCACCGCCGCGAAGATCTCCTCCTTGTTCTTGAAATACAGGTAGAACGTGCCGGTCGAGCACTTCGCCTCGGCGGTGATGTCCGCGAGCCGCGCGTCGAGATAGCCGACGCGCTCGAACACCGCCCGCGCCGCCGCGATCAAGCTCGCGCGCGTGCGCACTCCGCGTTCGGTCGCCGGGGGTTCGCGCAGCAAAGCCGGGTTCGCCAGCGACGGAGGTGGCGAACCTTCCCAACCGTCGAGGTCCATCAGCAACTTATACGGGCAACGCGACGGTGCCTTCAACTCGCGGCCTGCGCGGAGGGAAGCCGGTCAGCCGGTCGTGGGCAGGGTGAGGACCTGGCCCGAGTCGCCGGTGCTGACAGTCACCGGCGCGAGGGCCAGCCCGCCCCGGTAGTTCAGGTCGCCGCTCGCCAGCAGGACGCGGATCGCGTGGCCGGCGGCGAACTGGTGCACGATGGCGGGCAACGTGATGTGCACCGGCGCGGTCGGGTCGGCCACCCGTGCGGGCGCGATCAGGTTGTGCACCAAGCTTTCCGTGCCGTCCGGGGCGACGTCGTAGACCTTCGCGAACAGCACGAGCTGACCGGCCGGCCCGGTCGCGCTGGTCAGCGCCGCGGTAGGCGCCTGCAGCCGCACGTCGAGCGTCGGCGTCCCGGCCACGTCGACGGCCGCGGGCAGGGCGGCCCCGGTCCACGACGCGTACGTGCCGGGAAGGTTGGAGTCCGGCGGCAGGTTCGGGGAGAACGCGTCGATGCCCGAGGAGCTGGTCGGGAATCCCGCCGGCGGGGTGACGAAGCTCTGCGAGCCCGCCGCGATCCGCGCCGGATCGGTGACCAGGCCGGTGCCGGAAAGGTAGTACCGCGTCGGGCTTCCGACCGGGTAGGCGGGCGCGGTGCCGTAGGCCGGGGTCGCGATCCCGGTGTAGGGCACCCAGTCGCGGAAGTAGGCGAACCCCGGGGAGGTGTCGGCCGGGCCGTTGGCGAGGTACTGGCGGAACCAGCTCGCCACCCGGGCGGTCTCGTATTGCGTGCCCGGGTCCGGATTGGACAGATCGAGCTCGCCCGGCGCCGGCGTCGAGCCCGAGTGTCCCCAGGACTGCCAGACCATTTTCACCGGTGTGCCCTGGGCTTTCAGCGTCTGGTAGGTCGCGGCCGCCTCGTTGAGGTTGAACAGCGTGTCGTTCTCCCCCTGCATCAGCAGCACCGGGACGTGGATCCGGCTGGAGTAGGTGCTGACCGACGCGTGCCGCAGCAAGGCCAGCAGGTCGCTCGTGGGATAGCCGAGCGTGCCCGCTTCGGCGAGCCCGGTGCAGACCTCGGTCGGGAAGTTCGGGCAGCCGATCACCCGCGACGGGTCGTACTGGAAACCGGTCGCGCTGTCGAGCAGCGCGCCCTCGGAGAAGAACAGCAGCGGCCAGGTCAGCTTGGTGACGCCGGAGCCGTTGGAGGTCACGCCGCCGCGCAGGTCGGTGTTGTTCGGGGTGAGCGAGTACGAGAGGTCGTTCCAGGTGATCAGCGGGACGAGCGTGTCGATCCGGGGGTCGACCGACGCCGCCGCGAACTGGACCTCGCCGCCGTAGGAGCCGCCGATCATGCCGACGCGCGGGTCGTACTGGTCGTGGTTGCCCGCGTGGTCGACCTGGTCGTGCACGACGGACTCGAGTCCCGCCACCGGCTGGGTATGCGCCGCGTCGGCGTAGGCGATGCCGTTCTGGCCGCCCAGGAAACTCACCAGCTGGCTCGCGGCCTGTCCGTCCCAGTCGGGGTCGTCGAGGGTGATCTTGCAGCCCGAACCGCCGAAGCCGAGCCCGGAATAGGACAGCACCGCGTAGTCCTGGCCGGCGAAATAGCGCGCGAGCCCGGCCTGGTCGTCTTTGGAGCCGCCGAACCCGTTGGTGGTCAGCACGGCCGGCACCCGATGCTGCGGTCCCGCGTCCGCGGGCAGGTAGAGATCGCCGACGATGTCGCAGCGCTCCGCTCCGCCCGGCCCGGCGAGGACGCTGAAATGCAGCGTCGTCACGGAAAAGCTGGCTGCGCTCGCCGCGGCTGTGCCCGGCACCGCCGAGAGCAGCATCGCTGCGGCTGCCAGTGCCCACGTTCGTCGCATCACGCCCGCCTTCCGCCCGCCGCTCCCAGCACCACCCCCAACGGGCGGGCGGCGAATCGGTTACGCGTCTTCGCGCCCGGCCGTGAGCGATCGTCACGATTGAGCGACAAGTCTGGTAATTCGAGCGGGTGAATGTTTACGGTCCGTCGCGATTTTTCCGATCGCCAGCCGCGCGACAGCGAGGAGATCGTAATGCGTTCGCGTGCCTTGATCGTTCCCTTGACCATCGCAGTCGTACTGGGCTGCGCGACGGCCGCCGCGGCGTCGACCCCATCGACGCAGACGGTGAGCCCGTCGACGACCTCGGGCGGGCAGGTGGTGGCGACGTGGACCGGCACCTTGCCGGGCGGGGCGAACTCCGGATCCGACTGCACCACGTCGGTGTCCGACAGCCTCAACGACCACCACGGCATCGATCTGCAGCTCCCCGCCGGGTTCTACCCGACGCACCGGCTCACCGCCGCGTTCACGATCACGCCGGACGCACCGACCGCGGACGTAGTCCTGACGGTCACGCGTCCGGACGGAACCCACAGCAACTCCGACACCGGCGGGGTCGGGGCGGCCGAGCAGATCGTCGCGGCCAACCCCGCTGCCGGCAGCTACGACGCGACAGCCTGCGTCTTCGCCGGCGGCCCGACGACCTACACCGGCAAACTGGTGCTCACCACGGATCCGCCCGGGGCGATCCCCGGCGGGTTCGGCTCGCCCGGAACCAAGAGCCCCGGCTACCGCAACTACTCCTCCCCCGCCGGCCTCGGCGACTCCGCGGGCGAACCGTCCATCGGCGTCGACTGGACCGCCGACCAGAGCGGCAACGGCGGCACCGCGATGTTCCAGGCCGGCACGCAAACCCTGCGCCTCGCCTTCGACCGGGCTGGCAACGCGTCGTGGAGCAACGTCACGGCACCCGTCGAAGGCATCACGACCCTCGACCCCATCCTCGACACCGATTCCGTGCACGGGCGCACCTTCGTCGCCCAGCTCGCCGGAACGCAAAGCCTGTTCTCCTACACCGACAACGACGGCGCCAGCTGGGTCGGGCCGACCCAAGGCGGCGCCCCGTCCGGCGTCGACCACCAGACCGTCGGCCACGGGCGGTACCCGGCCGGTCTGTCCGGGCTGACCTACCCGGACGCCGTCTACTACTGCTCGCAGTACCTGGAGGGCGCGTTCTGCGCTCGCAGCGACACCGGGGGGCTCACCTTCAACGGCCCGCGACCGGTGTACGACAGCATCACCAGCGGATGCGGCGGACTGCACGGACACCTCCGGACCGCCCCGGACGGCACCGCTTATCTGCCGAACAAGAGCTGCAACGGACATCAGGCCGTCGCGGTGTCCACCGACGGCGGCGACAGCTGGCAGGTCCGCCAGGTTCCGCTGTCCACCGGAGGCACCAGCGATCCGTCGGTCGCCGCGGACCAGCAGAACACGGCGTACTTCGGGTTCGTCGACGGCAGCGGCCACCCGGAGATCACGACGTCGGCCGACCGCGGCCAGACGTTCACCACACCCGTCGACGTCGGAGCCGCGCTCAACATCCAGAACGCGGTGTTCCCCGAGGTCATCGCGGGCAGCGGCGGCCGCGCCACTTTCGGGTTCCTGGGCACCACCACACCCGGCGACTTCCAGGACTCCTCGTTCGGCAAGTCGGCCGACGGCAGCACCTACACCGGCGGCGAGTGGCACCTGTACCTCGCCACCACCTACGACGGCGGGCACACCTGGACCACCGTCGACGCCACACCGAAGGACCCGGTGCAGCGCGGCTCGATCTGCCTGGAAGGCGTCGGGTGCTCGGGCAACGACCGGAACCTGCTCGACTTCAACGACATCACGGTCGACAAGTACGGGCGCGTCCTGTTCGCCTACGCCGACGGCTGCACCGGAGCCTGCGTCACTTCCCGCGCGGTCGCCGACAACTCCCACACCGCCAAGGCGGTCGCCGTCCGCCAGACCGCGGGCACGGGCTTGTTCGCCCAGTACGACAACAGCAACTAACCCCGCGTGGGCCGGGCGTGGGCCTGACCTGACCTGGCCTGGCCCGGCCCACGCGGTCACCGGTTGAAGACGTCCATGCCGAACGTGTTCACCCTGCTATCCACAGTGGATAGTCACCGGCGTTCATGCGAAGCGCACGACGTCCCATTCCAGGATCCGTGCTTCGGCGAGACCCTCGACCACGAACGGATCAGCCGCGATGAATCGTTCCGCGTCCTCGCGCGAACTGAAGATGCCCATCGACCCAGCCGCCGGATCCGGGACGGAGAACGGACCGAGCGCGAGCAGGCCGCCGCCGTCGGCGCGGAACTGTTCGTAGAACGTCCTGTGCCGCGGGTACACCTCGAGTATTCGAGAACGGTCGATTCCTTCGCGCAAGCGGTACATCACGACGAATTCCATGCCACACATCCTATGCCGTCCCAGGGCCTGCGCGGCTATTCCCGGAGACCGTCCACCCTTCTACTCCGAAAAGGGCCCCGGTGCGAAAAACGCCGACTAGGACGCCGCCCCGGTACGGGTATCAACGCCGGGACGGCGACGAGGTGAAATACGACGTGTGCGCAAGGCACAAAGCGTGGGTCGACGGGCAGCGGGAATTCTCGGGCTGCTTGGACAGTGGAGGGACCTGGGACGTCGACAAGCAGCGTTGCGCGCATGCATGAACGAGTTGCTGTGTCGCCGACCTTGCGCCCCCGCAGGTCGCAGTCGAGCGTGGGCACCGCCGCGGAGGTATAGGCCGAGGACGCTGCCCGGTCCGGTCGACGAGCTGCGTGCGCACGTTGCGTCCGTCCACTTAGGTCAAACAGGCCGCGGTACGACCACTCCCGATGGGATTGTCAGGTGCATCGGCGCCTGGTGGTCGTGTGCTCACGTCCGACTGGAGCGTGCGAACCAATCAGTTCTCCGCAGCCGCGCGGAGGATCGCCGCAGCTGAGCGCTCGACGTCCGTCTCGGTGGTCGACCAGTTGGAGACCGAGATGCGCTGGTAACGGCGACCGCGCCAGGTGGTGCCGCCCAGCCAGCAGGTGCCGTCGCGTTGAACCGCGTCGATGATCGCCTCCGTCCGGTCGTCGTCGCCGAAGCCGACGAGCACCTGGTTCAGGACGACGTCGTTGGCGATCTCAGCACCGCCTTCGGCGAGGAGCGCGGCGAACAGACGCGCAAGCCGGCAGCAGCGGTCGACGAGGTCGGCGACACCGTCGCGCCCCAATTCCCGCAAGGCCGCCCACACCGCGAACACCCGTGCGCGTCGCGACGCCTCGAGCGTGAGGTCGCCCATGCCGGACAACTCGGCAGAGCCTGCCAAGTAAGGGGCGCGATAGGCGATGGTCTCGGCGTGCAGTGCCGGGTGCGCGCAGAACGCGAAGCCCGAGTCGTACGGGACGTTCAGCCACTTATGGCCGTCGCACGCCCAAGAGTCGGCCAGTTCCAGGCCGTCGACCAGCGCCGCTGTCGTGGGGCTGGCCGCGGCCCAGAGCCCGAAAGCACCGTCGATGTGGACCCAGGCACCGTGGCTCTTCGCGAGTGCGCAGGCGGCGCGCAGGTCGTCGCAGGCACCGGTGTTCACGTTCCCCGCCTGCAGGCAGACGATCGTCGGACCCTCGCCCGCGGCCAGCACCCTGGCCAGGTCCTCGACGTCGATCGCACCCTGCGGACCCGCGGCCACCTCCTCGATCGCCCTGGTGCCGACACCGAGCAACCTCAGCGAGCGGTCGATGGTCGCGTGCCGCTCGACGCTCGCGACAACGCGCAGAGCGGGCGCCCCGGCGAGGCCGTCCCGCTCGACGTCCCACCCGGCTGCGGCGAGGACCTGATGACGCGCCACCGCGAGCCCGACCGTGTTGGCCGCCTGTCCCCCGGTGACGAACCCGGTCGACGCGGTGGCCGGAATCCCCAGGAGATCCCTGAGCCACCCGCCCGCGACGTCCTCCGCGGCGGCCGCGGCGGGCGACAGAGCGGGATTGAAACTGTTCTGATCCCACCCCGCCGCCAGGAAGTCCGCCGCGACCGCGGACCGCAAGGCACCGCCGATGACCAACCCGAAAAACCGCGGCCCCGCCGTCGCCACGAGTCCTTTCTCGGCGATGCGAGCGAGTTCCTCGACAACGGCGTCAGGAGGGCTGGAGCCGCGGGGAAGTTCTTCTCCGAAAGCCTTCCGCAAGGCCTCGAGGTCGACCGGCTGCGCAACCGGTCGATCACCCAGACCGGCCACGTAGTCAGCAGCCAGCTCCGCGGCCCGAGTGAAGAGAGAGTGCTCCTCGTGCATGGACGTCCTTCCCGATGCCACGACTACCCGGTGGCCAGGTTCTCATACGCCCGAGGGGAAATTCCCGGATTCCTGTCTCGGCGCGGAACATCCATCGAGGTCGGCAGGATCGTCTAGGCCGCGCTCGGTCCGGGACTCCACCGGCGACAACACGCAATGCTCACCGGCAACCGGTGCCGCGCGAACGGATCACCGAGTCCTCCCGAGGGAGCCCGGGCTCGCGTGATCGTCGATCGGACCGCAGGCTCGGACCTCCACGCCGCCATACAGGACTTCATCACAGCCCGCGGCGTGAGAACGACACTCGTGACCCGACGATGCCTGCCCGATGCGCGGCAATTCAGCGCGCTCTATGCCTGTACCGGGCCGCCGTCGTCCGAACGCGCCAGGTGCTCGACCATGTCCAGTTCGCGGCGGACGTTCGCGAGGATGCGTTCCACCGTCGGGGATTCCGGGGTCCGGTTGTCGCTCCGGACGGTGCGCACGGCCATCTCGGCGAGCTGGTCGGCCGTGTCCTGTTCGTCGTCGCCGTCTTGGTGCCACCAGGCGATCCAGTTGAGCATGCCGATGACGCCCAGTGCCGCGGTGCGGGCGTTGACGTTCCGGAATGTTCCGTCGGCGATGCCTCCCTCGATCACCTCGACGAGCTCCTTGAGCACGCGCCGACGACTGGCCCGGTAGGACCTCGCGAGGTGCTCCGGCAGATCGGACTCCGAGCGGATCATGAGCCGGAACCGGTTGGGATTCGCCATCTGGTTCAACGCCAGCGAACGCGCCATGCGCCGCAGCTTGGTGTCGGGGCTCAGGTCCGCCAGCGAGTTGATCTCGTGGAGCAGCTGGGCGGGCTGGTCGGCGATCTCGCTGACCAGCTGGGCGAACAGGTCGTCCTTGCTGGCCACATAGTGGTAGACCGCCTGGCGGGTCAGGCCGGTCGCGTCGGCGATGTCCTGCAGCGTCGTCCCGGCGACGCCGCGCTCGGCGAACAACCGGGCGGCGTTCTCCTTGATCTGCCGTTCGACGAGTTCGCGTCGCACGTTCGGCCGGCCCCGCCGCTTGGGCGCGGGGCCGGCCGCGTCGGCGGCTGGGGAAGTCATAGCGGCCAAGGCTAGTCCATCACCCGGTGAACGCGACGAGGTCGACACGCTCGCTGGCGACCGCACCCGCGGCGACAGTGCGGAGCCCGGCGGGCACGTCCGCGACCACCAGCGCACCGGTCGCGCGGCGGATGCGCTCGCCCGCGTCCAGCCGGTCCAGGGTCGCCTCGCGGTCGTCGGGACCGGTCAGCCAATACGCGGTCGCGTGCGGCAGGACGGCGATCAGGTCGGCCGTCTCGGGGGTCCACGGACGGGCCGAGATCTCGACCGGCACTGTCCCGCCGGCGTTCCGCAGCGTCTCGGGAGCGATGCGGCGGGGGAACCGGTGCGCGCCGCAGGCCAGGGGCTGGTCGAGGATCCATTCGGCGACCGAGGCCGGGGACGGAACCTCGTCGATCGCGACCCCGGCGAACGCCGCCAGGCCGGGCCGGGCGACCTGCGGCGCGGACTCGGCGAACCGGTCGACGGTGACCTTTCCCGCCCTCGTCATGTAGGCGATCATCAACTGCTCCACCGGCATCGCCAACCGGTCCGGGAACGAATCCCACCACGCCATCGAGCGCTCGGCGATGGCTTGCAAGTGCTCGACGGCGGGCCGCCGCTCCGCCTCGTACTTGGCGAGGGCCTCGCCGAGATCGCCGGAGGCGAGCACCGCGCGATCGAGCGCGATCGCGTCCTCCATGGCGAGTTTCGTCCCGGATCCGATCGAGTAGTGCGCGGTGTGCGCGGCATCGCCGAGCAACACCGTGTTGCGCGTGTGCCAGCTGCGGCAGCGGATCGTCCGGAACCGGAGCCACTTGGTGCGGTTGCCGATCAGGCGATTTCCTTGCAGCGTCTCGGAAAACGCCTCCTGGAGGTAGCTGAGCGAGAGCTGATCGCTTTCCCCGTTGGGCGTTTCCCGGGTCGAGACGTCGAATCCCGCTCGCCGCCACGTTTTCTCGTCGGTTTCGATCAGGAAGGTGCTGCGATCGGGGGCATAGGGATAGGCGTGCGCGACGAAGGTTCCGTGCTCGGTGGCGACCGGGGTGAAGATCGCCCTCGGCAACGCGAAATCGGTGCCGCACCACAGATACAAACCCTCGCCTTCGGTGATCTCCGGCCCGAACTCCTCGGCCAGGTCGGTCCGAGTCGCGCTCGAGATCCCGTCGGCAGCGACGACGAGGTCGGCGTCGATACCGGACGCCGACCGGCGCTCGCCGAAGCGCAATTCGACTCCGGCGTCCTCGGCGTACTTTTGCAGTACTGACAGCAAAGTCGCGCGCCCGATAGCGAGCAGTTCGCCGTGGGCCAGGCGTACCTCGTTGTCGCCGACGCGCATCGACATTTCG
Source organism: Amycolatopsis echigonensis (assembly GCF_002846615.1). Taxonomy (NCBI): domain Bacteria; kingdom Bacillati; phylum Actinomycetota; class Actinomycetes; order Pseudonocardiales; family Pseudonocardiaceae; genus Amycolatopsis; species Amycolatopsis echigonensis. Next base: position 143,057 of record NZ_PJMY01000001.1, read on the forward strand.
TGCCCGTGCGCGGCGGCGACGATGCCGTCGAGCGATTCCTCGTCGGCGAGCCGCAGGTTCCGCTGGGTCCGCGACGCCAGGCCGACCCCGAATCCGAACGTCTTGTCCGGCACGCCTTGTTCGTAGACCGTCACCTCGGCCTCGGGATGACTGCGTTTGAGCAGCCGCGCGGCATAGAGCCCACCCGGCCCTCCGCCCAAAACCGCGATGGTGTCGAGCTTCATGATTCGGCTCCTTGCGGGGTCGATTCGGCCGCGAGCAGTGCCGCTGCGTCGGCGCGTAGGCGCTTCTTGTCGATCTTCCCGACATTGGTCTTCGGCAGTTCCGGCACCCAGACCAGGCGTTCGGGCCACTTGTACTTGGCCACGCCGAGTGCGTCCATGTGCTGCTGCACCTCGGGCATCGTCAAGATCGCGCCGGTCTCGGAGACCAGGAACGCACAGGCCTTCTCCCCCAGCCGCTCGTCGGGCACGGCGACCACCGACGCGACCGCGACGTCCTCGTGCTTCATCAGGAGCACCTCGACCTCCTCGGCGTTGACTTTCTCCCCGCCGCGGTTGATCAGGTCCTTGATCCGGCCCTCGATCGAGACGTGTCTCCGGCCGCCGACCACGTGGATCGCGGCGAGGTCCCCGGTTCGGTAGAAACCGTCCGAGGTGAACGCCGCCGCGTTGTGCTCGGGCGCGTCGAAGTACCCCGGAATGGTGTACGGACCGCGGCAGCAGAGTTCGCCGACTGCGCCGTCCGGGACTTCGGTCTCGGTGCCCGGATCGAGGATCCGGACTTCGTCCGACGGCGCGATCGGCGTGCCGACGGTCGTCCTCCGCACGGGCTCCGGATCGTCCGCCCGGGTGACGAGGAACATGCCTTCGGACATCCCGAACATCTGTCCCGCCCAGTGCGTGCCGCCGTCGTCGACGCGGCTGAACAGGTCCGCCGGAACCTTGGCTCCCGACAGGACCGCGCGCCGGAGCGTACGCAGGACCGGCTCGAATTCGGCTGACCGCAGGGCTTGGTAGTGCCCGTGCCCGATCAGAACGTCGGTCACGCTGTGCTCAGCCATCAGCTCGAACGCCGCGACGTGATCCGGGGTAGCCAGGATCAACGTCGCGCCTACCGAGTGGGCGGCGTGCAGCGCGCACGAGATGCCGGCGTTGTGGATCACGGGAATGAGGTGCGCGAGCCGGGTATCGGCGTCCCAGCCCAGCGCCTGCGCGTACAGGAGGGCGTTGTTCCAGTACTCGGCGTGAATCCGCGGGATCACCTTCGGCACTCCGGTTGTCCCGCCGGACAGCTGGAACACCGCCACGTCCCGCGGATCGGTTTCGGCCTCGACGCTTTCCACGAACGCCCGCGCCTCGGCCGGACCGATATCGGCTCCGAGGTCTTCGATCCGGTGGGCACCGGAAGCCGGTGCTCCGACCGTGAGGACGGTGCGAAGTGTCGGGTGTCCGTCGGCGACGCGGCGGGCGAACTCGACCAGGTCGAATCCGAGCCCGGCTTCGACCAGGTGCGCCTTCGCGCCGACCTTGCGGCTGATGTGGCCGATCTCGTGCATCCGGTGCTGCGCCAGCGTCGCGACGGGCACCAGGCCCGCCTTGAGACAGCCGTACCAGGCCAGCACGATCGCCGACCGGTTGGTCGCCTGGAACAGCACGGGGTCGAGCCGCCGCAGGCCGAGGCGGCCCAGCGCCGCGGCGATCCGGTCGGTGCGCTCGTCGAGTTCCCGATACGTGAGCGTGCCCTCGGCGGTGATCAACGCGAGGCGATCACCGTGCCGCTGCGCGGATTCGTGCAGCCGCGCGCTGATCGGCGTCTCGCTCCATTCGCCGCTCGCCAGGTAACGCGTCGCGCGATCAGCGGGATACGGGACCACTCGCCCATCCCAATCGAATGCGGTCACTGGACGCTCCTCAATCGATCGGCGCGGCGGGCAGCAGCGCGGTCAGTTCGCCCACGTGGTCCGGGTGGTCGGCCGGAACGACGCCGGAGTACACCGCGGTCCAGCAACCCGGGCAGCACTGCTGGCGGAATACCACCTCGGCGTCCACGTACTCCGACGGCGCGGAGCGGATCTGCGGCCCCGCGGCGCTTGAGGGTCCCTCGTAACGGGCCAGCGACAGCTTGCCGGACTTGGTGTCGCCCAGCAGACGGCCGCAATGCGCGCACGCGATCACGCGGGCCTCGCCGATGGAGACCTCCGCCAGGTTGTCGTCGATCCGCCGGGCATTGCGCAGATCCACTGTCGCCTCTTGGGAGACAGGAGCCGCGGCGCGGTCGCGGCGCGCGTCCAGCATGCTCGCCCGCAAATCGGCGGTGCCGGCCGCGTCGAGTTCGCCGTTCGCGATCACCACGCCGTAGTTCGCGCGGGCGCCCTCGACGGTCACCTTGCCGTTCGCCACGTCCCAGGCCACCGCGTCCGGTTGACGGCGCAGCGGGTCGCCGTAACCTCCGCCGCCCTGCCAGTGCATGTACAGCACTTCGCCGGGTGCCAGGTAGCTCTCCGCGTAGCAGGCGCCGATTTCCTTGGTGCCGTTCAGTTCGTCGAGGCTGCCAGGCAGCTTGCCGGACGAAAGCAGTTCCCGCACACCGGAATCGCGCGCCAGGATCTCGAGGCCGGTGTTGCCGGGGAGGCCGCCGGCGAGGCCGCCGTTCTGCGCGACCGCCTTCCCCGCCGAAGCGAACACCAGGCCCATCGGCACGCTGCTGCCGTACGGGGTGACCGCGAGCGAGGCGCTCACGCCGCCGCGCATCCGGCCGGGCCCGCCCGAGTCGGGCTCCTCCCTGCGCCAGAGAGTCAGCAACGGGTAGAGGAATTCGGTCATTTCGGTGTCCGGGATCCGGCCCATCGGGATGCAGAACAGGCCGCCGGTGTCCATGCCGTCGGCCACCGGGCGCGCGCCGTAGCCGCCCGCCATGGGCTCCATCAGGATGTTCAGGAACGGCACCGGCTGCTCGCCGCGCTGGTCCAGTCCGGCGACGATGGCGGTGTCCCAGGTGCCGCAGCACGAGGCCTGGACGTTCTTGCCGAGGTCGACGTCGCGGTCGAGCATCTGCGCGAGGCATTCTGCGATCAGGTTCCCGGTGAGCCAGGCGGGCCCGATCGGGCCTCGGCTGACGGCGGCGGGGAAAGTGGCGTTGTTGATGGTGCCCTCTTCGGAGATCAGCTCGAAACAGCGCATGAGCCCGCCCGCGGCCCAGGGGATGTCTCCGGCCAGCACGGGAAGGAGGGCGAGCATCACGCCGCCGCGCATGCCGGCGTAGGTGCAGTTGATGACGCCGGTCTGCGGGTCCGTGCCGGTGAAATCGAAGATCAGCCGGTCGTCCGTTTTGGTCATCGCGACGGTGATCTTGTGCAGGCCGCGGTCGCCGGTCGACGCCTGGTCCTGGTAGCCGGTGGCCTTCCAGGTCCCGTCGGGCAGCCCGCTCAGCTTGGCGCGCAGCCGCGCTTCGGAGTCGTTCATCATCCGCTTCATGACGGCCTTGACGGTGTCCGCGCCGTACTGCTCGATCACCGCGAGGAGCCGGTCGCGGCCGACGGTGTTGGCCCCGATCTTGGCGCGCAGGTCGAGCCCGACGAGCATCGGCACGCGCGAGCGGCGGGTCCAGGCGTCGGCGACGTCGCGCTGCAGGACGCGGTCGCGGACCACCTTGATCGGCGGCGTCGGCACCGATTCGGAGAAGACGTCCGTGGCCCCGGGGTCGAACGAGCCGAGCCCGGAACCGCCGAGGTCGGGTTCGTGGCAGATGGCGCTGGTCCACGCGAACAGCTTGCCGTCGTGGAAGATCGGCTGGTACACGATGACGTCGCTCTGGTGCAGCCCGCCGCCGACCCAGGGATCGTTGCACAGGAACATGTCCCCGTCGGCGATGCCCGGATTGGCGGACCTGTTCCGCAGGGTCCAGTAGATCGCGAGGTCGACGGCTCCGACCAGCATCGTGTTGTAGAGGCCCACCTGGACCTCTTGGCCCGCCTCGTCGCTGACGGCGAAGTCGAAGTCGTTGGCGTCGGTGACGATCGGGGAACCGGACATGCGCTTGAGCGCTTCCCCCATCTCGTCGGTGACCGACCACAGCCGGTGCCGGATGACCTCGTAGGTGAGCGGGTCGACGGCGTCGATCTGCTCCTGGGTGACGGTGTGCAGCGGGACGGCGCCGCCGACGGCCCGGCTGAGCGCGTCGGGGTCGAGCGGGCGGCTGGAGAAGATTTCCGAGCCGGGGATCGGTGCGGTCATGGCAGTTCTCCTCGGGTAGGTCAGGCCTGGTCGACGGCGAGGTGCAGGTTGCCGAGCCGGTCGATGGTTCCGGTCGTGCCGTGCGGGACCACGACGGTGGTGGTGGGCACCTCGATCACCGCGGGGCCGCGAAGCACATGGCCCGCCCGGAGCCTGGGGTAGTCGTAGATGGCGGTGTCGACATAGCCGTGGCTCGCGCCGAGGCACACCTTCCGGGTGCCGGTGAGCGCCGGGGACGCGTCTTCGGAATCGGCTTTCTCGAGTTCGGGCAGCGTCGGCGAGAACGGCAGGACGCCGGTGCCGCGGACGCGATAGGTGATGGCTTGGATGCCAGCCTCGCGGAATCCGCTGTCCTTGCCGAAAAGCGCGGCGTACCGGGCCTCGAACAGGTCCGCCGCCTTGGCCACGTCGCCCGCGGTCAGCTCGCCAGCGGGAATCGGGGTCGCCACCTCGGCCAGCTGCATGGTGTAGCGCATGTCGATCTCTCGCTCGATTTCGACGGCCGAGAACTGCATGCCCTGCCGCTGCAGCATCTCGCGGACGGCGCCTTCGAGTTCCTCGAAATTGCGCTGCACCCGGACCGGGTCCAGCGGGAGCGCCGCCGGATCGGAAAGTTCCTTCGCCAGCACGATGTCCGACGACGCGAGCCCGTACGCGGAGAAGGCGGACGCGACTTGGCCGAGCGGGACGACGACGTTGGCGACGCCGATTTCCTGCGCGTACCGGCCGCAGTGCGCGGGGCCGGAACCGCCGAAGGCGTAGACGATGAAGTCGCGCGGATCGTGTCCCGCCTCGACCACGGTTTTCCGCAGCAGGTCGCCGGTCTGCGCGTTCTGCACCTCGTAGATCGCCGCGGCCGCTTCTTCGACGCTCAACCCGAGGGGCTCCGCGATGCGGGTGCGGATCGCGTCGCGCGCGAGCCCGGCATCGAGCGCGCGCCGCCCGCCCAGCAGGCCGCGTTCGGGAATGATGCCCAGCACCAGATTCGCGTCGGTGTTCGTGGGTTCGGTGCCGCCGTTGCCGTAGCAGGCCGGGCCGGGGACCGCCTGCGCGCTGTGCGGGCCGATCTGGAGGTTGCCGCCCGCGTCGATCCACGCGATCGCTCCGCCGCCGGACCCGATCGCGTGGACTTCGAGCGTGGGCACGTTGATCGGATGGTGGTTGATGATCGTGGTCGACGACCGCACCGGTTCGCCGTCGACGACGAGCCCGGCCAGGAAGGTGGTTCCGCCCGCGTCGGTGGCGATGATGTTGCGGTGGCCCAGTTGCTCGCCGAGCGACACCGCGCCGACCACGCCGCCGGTGAGCACCGAGCCCACCGTGGAGATCGCGTTCCCCGGAGCCTCGGAGGCGGCGACGGCACCGCCGTTGCTCTGCATCACCAGCAGCGGTCCGGCAAGCTTTTCCTTGCGCAGCTTGCTTTCCAGCTCGCCGAGGTAATCGCGAAGGCCCGGACCGACCTGGGTGCTCATGATGGTGGTCGCGTTGCGCGCGAACTCGCGGATGCGCGGCGACACCTCGCTGGAGATCGCCACGAACAGCCCGGGGTCGATCTCGTGCGCGATCTCCCGGATCCGCAGTTCGTGCGCGGGATTGCGGAAGGACCACAGCAAGGACACCGCGATCGCGGAGATGCCGTCGGCGACGAGCGCGCGCACCGCCTCGCGGACCTCGCCCTCGTCCAGCGGGACGACGACCCGGCCGTCGCGGTCGACGCGCTCGGTGACCTCCAGCGCGTGGCGCTTGCGGACCAGGCCGTGCGATTTGCTCTGCCCGATCGGGTTCTGGAGCTCCTCCGGCGCGCGGCCGAGGTAGCGGCCCTCGACGTTCATGATGTAGATCGAGTCGCGGTGGCCCTTGGTCGTCAAGAAACCGATGTCCGGGACCCGGTTCATCACCAGCGCGTTGAGCGACGACGTGGTGCCGTGCGCGATGTGGTGGGTGTTCGCCAGCATCTCCGCCACCGGGACGCCGAGCTGCTCCGCGAGCACGCCGAGCACGTCCATCACGCCGTCCGAGTAGTCCGGCGGCGTCGAGGCGGTCTTGCCCGCGAGCACCAGGCCCTCGCCGTCGTCGAGGACGGCGTCCGTGAACGTGCCGCCGACGTCCACTCCGATTACGTATGCCATGAGCTCCGCTCTCCCTTGAGCTGAACGATCCTAGGTGACCCAGATCACTAGTTCGACTACCACGTCGATTATTCGACGATAGCGCAGAGAAAGTCAAGCGGATGTGCCCGTCGCCTCTGCCTGCACGGATGACTTGACTGCTTGACGTTAGCGTCGAATACTCGTCGTTGACGCAAGCATTGAAGGGATCCTCATGACCACCCACCGGATCGGGCTCGTCGTACCGAGCAGCAACGTCACCGTCGAGACCGAGATGCCGGCCATCCTCGCGAGGCACCCCTCCGCGGACTTCTCGTTCCACTCGACGCGGATGCGCATGCACACCGTCTCGCCGGCGGGCCTGGCGGCGATGAACGCGCAGCGCGAGCGCTGCGTCATGGAGATCGCGGACGCTTCGCCGGAGGTGATCCTTTACGCCTGCCTGGTGGCTGTCATGGTCGGCGGCCCGGGTGAGCACCGGCGCGTCGAATCCGCTGTCGCCGAACAGCTCGCCACCGGCGGATCCGAGGCCCTTGTCCGGTCCAGCGCGGGTGCGCTGGCAGAGGGTCTGCGCGCGCTGGGCGCCCGGCGAGTCGCCTTGGTGACGCCGTATCTGAAACCGCTCGCTCAGCAGGTCGTCGAGTATCTCGAGGCCGAGGGTTTCGAGATCGCCGACTGGCGCGCGCTCGAAGTGTCCGACAACAACGAGGTGGGCTGCATCCCCGGCGAGCAAGTGATGGCGGCCGCGCGGTCGCTGGATCTGTCCGATGTGGACGCCCTCGTGCTCAGCTGCTGTGTGCAGATGCCGTCGCTCAGCCTGATCGAGCCCGCGGAGCAGGAGTTCGGGATTCCCGTTCTCTCCGCCGCGACCGCCGGCGCGTACAGCATCCTGCGCAGCCTCGGCCTCGACGTTTCGATCGACGGCGCGGGCAGCCTCCTGCGCGCCCGCGCCACCGTCTGAACTCACGTGAAAGGAGAACCGGCATGCCTGAATCGCAGCAGCATCTGGTGAAGGGCGTTGACCACGTCGCCTTCCCCACGTTCGACCCGGCCGGGACGGTCCGCTTCTACCGCGACACCCTCGGGTTCCCCGTGGTGCACTCGATCTGCGCCGCGGGCTGGGGCCCGGAGCAGCACCCGGACTTCATCCACTTCTTCTTCGACATCGGCAACGACGACCGGCTCGCGTTCTTCTACTACTTCGGGCTCGAGCAGTTCGAGGGCGGCCCGCAAGGCGACGTCTACGCGAAGTTCTCCGAAGACGTGCCCGTCTTCTTCATCCGCTCGCGCCACCTCGCGATCCACGTGGACAGCGAGGACCACCTCCTGGAGTACCGCCGCCGCCTCGACGGGAGCGAGTGGCCGGTCGAAATGCAGATCCAGCACGAGACCATCGAGTCGATCTACACCCACGACCCCAACGGCTACATGGTCGAGATCACCCGGGCCCTGCGGCCGGTGACCCCGCAGGAGGACCTCGACGCGAACATCACCATCGACGCCCTGGTCGACGTCGTCTCCGGGCCCGCTCCGTCGATGGACGCGCTGCTGGTCCGGAAGGCGGAACTCATCGTGGAGCGCGCCGAACAATGGCAGCGAGACCAGCCCGCGGAGGTGTCCGCGCGATGACCGCGGTTCTCTTGCTCGACGTTCCCGAAAACCGGCCGATCGTGGCGGTCGCCGCCGAGGCCGACACCGTCACCGTCGACCGGGTCGGCCCGTACTTCAAGGTCAGCGCTCCAGGCCCGATCGTCATCGACCGCCGCGCCACCGGCTGTCGGCACGCCGTGTGGTACAGCAGCGTCGCGGGCTTGCTGCACGCGAAAATCACGCAGTGGGACAAGGACGCCATGCGGCTGGAGGAACGATGACCGCCGCGACGACAGCGCGTCTCGGCGCCGGGCGGTACATCGAAGCGGCCGAGATCCCGCCCGGGACAGTCACCTCCGTGCACGAGCTGACGACCGCCGACGGCGCGAAGGTTTCCGGCGTGCTGCGGGCGCTCCCCGGCGCGGACACGGTCGTGTCGATCATGCATCCGCGGATGGACACAGCGCACCACGTGCTCGTGCCCGAGTTGGTGTCGCGGGGTTTCGCGGTGTGGACACAGGGCACCCGGTCCCCGAACAACGACCTGAACCTGATCCACGAGCAGGCCCTTCTCGACGTCGCCGCCGGCCAGGTTTTCCTGCGGGAGAAGGGATTCGCCGCCAGGATCACCCTCGGCCATTCCGGCGGCGGCACCCTCTTCGCCTTCTACCACGAGCAGGCGGGGCTGCCTCCGGAACAACGCATCGCCGCGGCCCCGTCGGGACGGCCAGTCGACCTTCCCTCGGCGGACCTGCCGATCCCGGACGGGGCCGTGTTCCTCGCCCCGCACCCGGGACAGGGTGCGCTACTGCAGCGGCTCATCGACCCGTCGGTCGCCGACGAAGCAGACCCGCTGTCCGTGCTCGACGACCTCGATCCGTTCGCCGCGGCCAACGGTTTCGCCGCTCCCCCAGCGTCTTCTGCCTACTCCGCGGAATTCGTCTCCCGGTACCGCGCCGCGCAGGCGGACCGGATCGCCCGGATCGACGCCGAAGCCCGGGCCCGGGTCGCGCTCGCCGCCGAAGCCCGGACCCGATTCAAGGTCACCCAAGACCCCGCGGACCGCCGGGCCGCGCTGGCCCCCCGCATCCTCACGATCTACCGCACCGACGCCGACCTCCGGTTCGTCGACCTGTCGCTCGACCCGAACGACCGGCCGTACGGATCGTTGTTCGGCCGGCGACCCGACCTCACCGACTACGGACTGGTCGGCTTCGCCAGGCTGGTCACCCCCGAAGCCTGGCTGTCGACCTGGTCGGCGAACACGACCAACGCCGATTTCCTGCGCTGCGCCCCGGGCGTCCGGGCTCCCTCCCTGTTCGTCGAACTCACCGGCGACGCCGCCTGCTTCCCGAACGACGCGAAAGCGATGGTCGCCGCGCTCGGCACCGACGACGTCGACCACCGCCGCGTCGCCGGAACCCACTTCGGCGGCCCCCTCCGGCCCGGCGACCCGACCGGAGCCAGCCTCGCGGCAGCCGAAATCGGCGAATGGCTCGCGGACCGGTTCCCGGGATGACACGACTGGTCATCACGGTTGCCGCCGTCACAGCTTCAGCAGGCAAGCCAGGTTGCCGACGCTAGTCTCGCATCGGCCCCTCGCTTGTCGCCCGACGGAGCGCCAAGCGAGCGGCGAGACTGTATCGCTTGGGGCGCAATACTTCTCAGCGATGAGGTCGTCCGTACGCCGTCAGGACACTGGCCGCCCCCTGCCGGCCACGCTTCGGAGCCACGGGTCGCCGACACTGCGGCGGTTGTAACGCTGGACAACGGGAGCAGGCGGCGGTCGAGAACGGTGCCGAGGCGGAGCAAAGCCATTCCGCGATCTCGCGCTTGAGGACCTGCCCGAAGCGGGAAGCACCGGTAAAACCCAACTCGACGGCGACATCAGCACCGCCGCCGTTGCCATCCAACGACGACGGCAGACGGGGCGACCGCGTCAGCGCACAACGGTTCCAAGTGTCCGAAGAGCACAGTGCGCAACCGACACGGTCTGGAATGAACGGTGAAGGCCTTCATTCCAGATCGTGTGGTCACTTGCTCCCGAGCGCGCGCAGGGTGCCGTCGAGTCGTTCCAGCGCGGCCGAGATCCATGGCAGCGATACGGGGTCCGTGCTGCGCAACGCCGTCCAGCGTTCGTCGGCGGTGCGTCCGTAGAGCAGGCTCGTCGCCGCGCGGAACCGCAGTTGTTCGGGTGCGTCGCCGAAGTGTTCGCCGGCGAGCACGCCTATGCCGTGCTCTTCGAGCAGGTGGTCCGCCAGCGCGACGCCCGTGCGGATGCCCCGTGCGGCCAGTTCGGGCCGCAGGACCTCGAGGTCGGGGTAGAGGTAGAAGGCAGCCTGCGGACGGCGGCAGGATATCCCCGCTTTGGCGAAGATGTCGTGGGCAGCGTGGGCGACAGTCGCGTGCAGCCGCCGGCTGGCTTGGACGTGCTCGAGAACGGGCGGCGGCGAGTCGAAGACGTACGCGGCGGCCGCCTGCATCGGCCCGGCCAAGCAGGACCATAGTTCGCTGCCGAGAGCCGTGATCCCGTCGGCAATCCGGTGCCCCGCGGATCCTTCCGGCACGCGCAGAAACCCGATGCGCCACCCGCCGAGGGCCATCGTTTTGCTCAACCCGCCGGTGACGATCGTGCGATCGGGCAACAGGGCGGCGGGGCTTTGCACCGCGGCGGGGTCGTAGGCGAGGTCGCGGTATATCTCGTCGCAGACGACGGTCAGTCCGTGCCGGTCGGCGAGTTCGCAGACCTGCTGCACCAGCGCCGGCCCGGCGACCGTCCCGGTCGGGTTGTCCGGGAGCGTGAGGATCAGGATCCGCGGATCGGCGCCGCGTGCTCGGGCGGCGGCCAGCGCCGAGGTCAGCAGCTCGGGGTCGGGAACGCCGCCCGCGGCGCCCGGAATCGGCACCGGGATCGTTCGTTTGCCCGCCAGCTGCGCTTGAGCCGCATAGGTAACCCAGGACGGAACCGGAAGCACGACGTCGCCGGGCAGCGTCGAAAGCGCCGCGTAGAGCAACGCCTTGCTGCCCGGGGCGAGCAGGATCTGGCTGGCGTCGGTCGGAAGCCCGCCCCGGGACAGGTATCCGGCGACTGCTTCCCGGGCCCGCACCGTCCCGGCGACCGGCGTGTACGAATTCTGCCCGGCCCCGTCGGCGAGCGCGGCGGCTGCCTCGGGAAGGACGGGAAGCCCGGCCTCCCCGAATCCGAGGTGGATGATGTCTTCGCCGGTCGCACGACGCGCGTTGATCGCGTCGTTGAGCGCAAGGGTCGCGGAGCGCGAAACCACGGAGTCCTCCTGGTGTCCGATGTGGATGGTGCGGGCCGGGTCAGCTGTCGGTCACGGGAAGCTGATACGTCCGGCGGACGCTGGTGCCCAGCTTGCCGATGTCGGCGCCGTAGATATGGATCGAAACCACAGTGGTTTCTTCGGCGTTGCGCACCAGGTGAATGTCTCCTGGCGGGGCGAAGCCGCACGCGATGCCCGGACCGTTGACGACGTCGGCGACGGCGACGAGGCGTGCGGTCGCGCCTTCCCCGCGCAGTTCGTACCGGCGCTCGGTTTCCGCTCCTTCGTAGACGCCGGCCACGCACCAGGCGATGTGGTCGTGGATCGGCGTTTCCTGCCCGGGTTCCCAGACCAGGGCGACCACGGAGAAGCTGCCGTCCGGTTCCGAGTGGACTACGTGCTGCCGGTACCGGTCGGGGTCGCCCACGCGATATTCGGGCGGCACGAGATTCGGCCGGGCCAGGAAGGATTCCAGCTGCGCGGCCACCAGCCGCGCCGTCTCGGCGGGCGGGCGCTCGCGGCGGACGATGTCGCGGACCCCGGAGACCAGGTCGGCAAGGACGGGTGCCGGATCGAGAGCGGGGACGGTTTTCACGGGGGCCTCCGATCGAGAGGGAGCGGGCGAAAGAAGGAATGCGGGGCGTCAGCCGAGAGCGCCGATCAGGTCGGTGATCAAGTCGTCCGCGTTCTCGATGCCGACTGAGATCCGGACCAGGTCGGCCGGTACCTCGAGCGCGGTGCCCGCCGCCGACGCGTGGGTCATGCGCGCGGGATGCTCGATCAGCGACTCGACCCCGCCGAGGGATTCGGCGAGCGTGAAGATCCGGGTGCCGGCACAGAGGTCGAGCGCGGCCTGTTCCCCGCCGGCCAGCCGGAAGGAGATCATGCCGCCAAAACGGCGCATCTGCTTGCGGGCGATTTCGTGACCCGGATGGCTGGGCAAACCGGGGTAGAGCACCTGGCTGACCGCGGAATGAGCGTCGAGTGCGGCCGCGATCCGTTCCGCGTTGTCGCAGTGCCTGTCCATCCGCACGCCCAGGGTCTTCAGGCCGCGCAAGGTCAGCCATGCGTCGAAGGGCCCCGCGATCGCTCCGGCCGCGTACTGGTGGAACTGGATGTGCTCGGCGAGTTCGGCGTCCCGGACGATCGCGGCGCCGCCGACCACGTCGGAGTGCCCGCCGATGTATTTGGTGGTGGAGTGCACGACGATGTCGGCGCCGAGGGCCAAAGGCTGCTGGAGGTACGGGGACGCGAAGGTGTTGTCGACGGCGAGGAGCGCGCCGGCTTCGGCCGCGACTCCGGCCAGACCGGCGATGTCGGGTACTCGCAGCAGCGGATTGGTCGGCGTCTCGCACCAGATCAGCCGGGTTTCCGGGCGGATGGCCGCTCGGACGGCGTCGAGATCGCTCAGGGACACCGGGCTCGCGGACAAGCCCCACCGCTGCAGGACTCGGGTGAACAGGCGCAGGGATCCGCCATAGGGGTCGTCCGGGATGAGGATGTGGTCGCCCGGGGCGCACACGGCGCGCACCACGGCGTCCTCCGCGGCGAGTCCGCTTGCGAAGGCGCTCGCGTAGGTGCTGCCCTCCAGCGCCGCTAGGCATTCCTCGAGCGCGGTGCGGGTCGGATTGCCGGCGCGGCTGTATTCGTAGCCGCCGCGCAGCACGCCCACCCCGTCCTGCTGGTAGGTCGAGGTCTGGTAGATCGGCACCACGACCGCGCCGGTGCTCGAGTCGGGCTCCTGCCCAGCGTGGATGGCAACGGTCTCGAACGCGTGAACCTGAGTCATGTGCAGCAGCCTGCTTCGACCCGCCCCATTCGGTCCACTTCGAGATTCTTGCCGTTCTAGCGGGTTCTGCTTATATCCCCGGCGCGGGGATTTTCGACCTGGTCGATCCCGAGATCTCGTCGGCCGCCGACTGGAGTGCCTCCAGCATCAGCCGGGTGGCCGGCACCGTGTTGAGGCTGGCCAAGGTGTAGGCGGCCACGATCCGGGAGTCCGCGGGCGTCACCGGGCGGCTGACGATGTCGGGATGGCGCAGGAACGACTGGACCATGCTCGGCATCATCGCGATGCCGGTCCCGGCGGCCACGAGGCTCTGCACCGCGAGGTTGTCGTCGGTAGTGAAGTCGATGTCCGGCTCGAAACCGGCCGCCGCGCAGCACCGGACGAAGTGGCTGCGGCAGCGCACGCATCCGGCGATCCAGCGTTCCTCGGCCAACTGGGCCAGTTCGACCGACCGGCGCCGGGCGAGCGGGTGCGCGCGCGGCAGCAGGACGACCAGCGGATCGTGCAGGAGCTCGAGGGTGACCAGGCCGTCGGGCTGAGGCTGCTCGGATTCGGCCTCGTAAGTGAAGGCCAGTGCGACGTCGCAGTCGCCGCGCCGCAGGGAATCGATCGACCCGGGCGGTTCGCCTTCCAGCAGTTCGACGCGAATCCCTGGATGCCGGGCCCGGAGCGCGGCGAGGGCCGGCGGGATCAACGTGGCGTTGGCGCTGGGGAAGGCGCAGATCCGCACCTGCCCGGCTTTGAGCCGGGTGATGGCGGTCATCTGCTTCTGCGCGGTGGAGATCGCCCCGAGGATGCCTGCCGCGTGGCGCGCGAGGACTTCGCCGGCTTCGGTGAGCCGGAGACCGCGGCCCGCCCGCACGAACAACGGCGTGCCCACCGCCCGTTCCAGGCCCTTCATCTGCTGGCTGATGGCTGGCTGCGTGTAGCCGAGATTCCGCGCCGCGGCGGCGAACGAACCGGCGCGCACGACCTCGTGGAAAACGCGAACCTGCCTCGAGTCGAACATCGCCGAAGAATAAGCAGCACTTTGAGACGTGTAAAGAAACCGGGTCTGGACTTTCGCTGGTGATACAGGTCATGGTTGCGCAACCCAAAATCGCCCCGCACAGGAGACGCCCACCCAGCCCGTCGCCTCGTTCCACCGCATACCGGCCAGGAGCGGCCCGCGCTCCCCGAGCACGCAAGGCTACTTCGATGAAGCTCTCCCGTAGACCATTCGCCCGCATCACGACGGCCACCCTCGCCGGCGCGCTCGCCGTGCTGGCCTCCGCCTGCTCGTCCGGCTCCGCCGGCACGACGACGGCCGACGGCGTCAAGCTGGTCAAGGCCGGTCAGCTCACCACGTGCACGCACCTCCCCTATCCGCCGTTCCAGTACGAAAAAGACAACAAGGTAGTCGGGTTCGACGTGGCGATGATCGACCTCGTCGCCGCGAAGCTCGGTGTCAAGCAGGTCATCGTGGACCAGCCCTTCGAGACGATCAAAACCGGCGCGGTGCTGAACGCCGGCGTATGCGACGTCGCAGCCGCCGGCATGACGATCACCGACGCGCGGAAGAAGAACCTGGACTTCACCGTCCCGTACTTCAACGCCACCCAGGCGGTACTGGTGCGCAAGGGGCTCGCCGTGACCTCGCTCGAGGATCTCAAGGGCCAGCACCTCAAGCTGGGTTCCCAGTCTTCGACGACAGGCGAGGATTTCGCCCACAGCCACGGCGTGGACTCCCAGTCGTTCGAAAGCTCCGACGCCGAGCTGAACGGCTTGCGCACCGGGCAGGTCGACGCGGTGATCCAGGACTTCCCCGTCGTGCAGAACTGGCTCAAAGACGCGGCGACCGCGCAGAAATTCCAGCTCGCGGTCAACCTGGAAACCGGTGAGCGGTACGGCTTCGCGGTGAAGAAAGGCGGCAATCCGCAGCTGCTGCAGCTGACGGACAAGGCCATCGCCCAGGCGAAGCAGGACGGCACGTACAAAAAGCTCTACGAGCAGTGGGTCGGCCCCATGCCGGCAGGTGCGGACGCCTCGTGAGCACCCGAGTCGACGAAGAAGCGCCGGAGGCGCCCCGGCTGGCGAGCGGCGCGAGCCGGTGGTCGCCTCGGCGGAGGCAGCGGGCGGCGCGCACCGTCCAGTACGCCGTGTTCGGCGTGGTCCTCGTCCTGGTCGCGGTTCTGGCGGATTGGCAGCGGCTCGGGCAGCAGTTCCTGGATCCGGCCGTGGTCAAGGAATTGTTCCCAGACCTGATCACGGTCGCGCTGCTGAACACGGTCACCTACACGGTCAGCGGGTTCGCGGTAGGCCTCGTGCTCGGACTGCTGATCGCGCTGATGCGGCTGTCCTCGGTCGGGCCGTACCGGTGGGTCGCGATGGCCTACATCGAACTGTTCCGAGGGCTGCCCGCCTTGCTCATCTTCATTTTCGTCGGGGTCGGGGTGCCACTGGCGTTTCCCGGCATGACGTTCCCGGGCGGCGCATACGGCCAGGTGGCCTGCGCGCTCGGCCTGGTCTCGGCCGCCTACATGGCCGAGACCATCCGCGCCGGAATCCAGGCTGTCCCCCGCGGCCAGCTGGAAGCCTCACGCACCCTCGGCATGTCCCACAGCACCGCCATGCGGACGATCGTGCTGCCGCAGGCGTTCCGGATCATCGTGCCCCCGCTGACCAACGAGCTTGTCCTGCTGTTCAAAGACTCCTCTCTCGTGCTGTTCCTCGGCGTCACGCTGGAACAGCGGGAACTCACCAAGTTCGGTCGCGACCTGGCCAGCCAGCAGGCCAACACGACGCCGATCTTCGTGGCCGGATTGTGCTACCTGCTGATCACCGTTCCGCTGGGCTATCTGGTGCGCAGGCTCGAAGCCCGGCACGCGAAGGCGCGGTGAGAGGATGGCGGCCCTCCCCCTCCGCACACGACCGACCCGGACCACCAGCACCGGCAAAGGCACGGGAGCCGACATGACAGCAGCGATCGAAATCCAAGGCCTGCACAAATCGTTCGGCCCGCTGGAGGTGTTGCGCGGCATCGACTTCAGCATCTCGCCCGGCGAGGTGGTGTGCGTCATCGGCCCGTCCGGATCCGGCAAGTCGACGCTGCTGAGGTGCGCGAACCTCCTCGAACAGCCGACCGCGGGACGCGTGCTGGTCAGCGGAGTCGACATCACCGATCCCGACGTGGACATCGACCGGGTGCGGCGCCGGATCGGCATGGTCTATCAGCAGTTCAACCTGTTCCCGCACCTGAACGTGCTGAAGAATCTGACTGTCGCGCAGCGCAAGGTGCTCAAACGCGGGCAAGCCGAAGCCGACCGCGTCGCCCGCGAAAACCTCGCCAGGGTCGGCCTGGCGGACAAAGAACGCAGCTTCCCGGCACAGCTGTCGGGCGGGCAGCAGCAACGGGTCGCGATCGCCCGCGCGCTCGCGATGGGCCCGGAACTGATGCTGTTCGACGAGCCGACGAGCGCCCTCGACCCCGAACTGGTCGGCGACGTGCTGCGGGTGATGCGCGGCCTCGCCGACGACGGCATGACGATGATGGTCGTGACCCACGAGATGGGTTTCGCCCGCGACGTCGCCGACCGTGTCGTCTTCATGGACGGCGGGGTCGTCGTGGAGGAAGGCGCGCCGGAGGAAGTGCTGGGCAATCCCCGACAGGCACGGACACGCTCGTTCCTCGCCCGGGTGATCCATGCCGAAGCCGCGGACCCCGTCGCGGAGACAACGGCCTAGGCCGCCGCGCTCGTCCGGTTCCATGACGCGCCAGGGATCCTGATCGGCACCAACCATGACACCTCCCGGACAAGTCCGCCACGATGACCGCCGAACTCGGCCTCCCGGCCCCGTTCGGCCGCGGAATCCTGACCGAGGTCGGCGACCGGACCACCTCCCGGCTCGAAGAGACTCTCGACACGACCAGCGCATCGTTCCCCGCGCCGCCGGAAGCCGTGGACGTCGGCGCGGCGGTTCTTCCGGTGCTGCTTGAGAAGATCGCCTGCAGAAGGCAGTCCCCGTCGATGACCTTTCTATCGCCGACATCACCTTCCGCTGGAGATTCGGGCACGTGCCCCGCTTCTCGGCAGCTGACCTCTCTCCCCCCCCGACGACGACAAGAACCACGGCAGCAGCGGCAAAACCATCCTCAGCAAAGGAATTGCTCGCACCGCCAACGTCAACAACCCGTCCACAATCTGCGGCCAGACCGCCGCCGTCGTCCCATCCGCACCAAACCGGAGCGCCCCGCCGACGTCGAGGCCGAGGTCCGCGCTCCCGGGAACCGTCGCCGGACTGGATATCGCCCATGCCACTGGCCTGACGCTGTTCGCGATGGTGCGGCGCACTGACGAGCGGGGGTCGTCTACGCAAAGGCTTCGGGTTCGTCGCCGACGCGTCCCCGATCGTCAGCCGAGACCTTCGATGATGCGGAAGTCGCGCTCGAAGCCGTCGGGGAGTTCGGCCAGCGCCTCCTGGTAGGCCGCGCTCGCGCGTGCGGCGACCGCCTGCTCGAAGGTGTCGAACTCGATCAGGACAACGCGCTCGGCGATTCCGGCTTCGTATCCGACGACCCGGCTGCCGCCGCGGGCGAGCACCCGCCCGCCTGCGGCTTTGACGGCCAGACGGGCCAGTTTGTTGTAAGCATCAAGCCTTTCGGGGTCCTCGATGGCGGGGTAGACACTGACCCAGTAGCCCTTGGCCACGGTCCCTCCTGTGTTCGGAATTGATGGTCAGGAACATACTCAGGTCACTGGCCGGCGCGCTGTCTTCCCCTGCACCCGAACCTGCCCGTCGCGGGACGGCGGCCAGGCGTAGCTCGCGTCCCGCTACGACCGGGTGCGAGCGATGCGCGGCGACGACCTTTCGCGGTCTCCACTGTGGACAAAGCGCGCCCTCAGGGACGACGCTGACGAAGCTTCAGCAGCGCCACGGATTCGACGCAGCTGTCGTGGGCACACAGCACCCGGAAACCTTCATTTCCTGCTCGCATTCGATTCTTCGAAGCCGGCTGACCTAACTCGGTGCGACGCGTTTATGCAAGGGTTTTGCGCGATGGCGGCAGGGGCGTTCGACGGAACGCTCAAGGCGGAACACACGACAGGTCGTAACATCGCGTCTTTCCTGCAGCTCGAGTGGGAGCCGAAGCGACAGCCCTGATACGGCGGGTGAAGCAGGCGTTCGATCCCGCCGAGATCCTCGGGCCGGGCACCTGGCGATGCTCGGCGTCAGTCAGCGACGCGTCGGCTAGGACGGCGGTGGGGCTGCCACCCGAACCGCCGCGCAGGCACGCCCGGACGAGGGTAACCAAGCCGATCATCCGGCCACCCGCACCACGTACTTGCCGTTCCCGCGCCCTTGAGCCAGCAAGTCATGCACCTCGCCGACCGCCGCCAGGGACTCCACCACCGTGATCGGCGGCCGGATCTCGCCCGCGGCGATCATGCCCAGCCCGCGCTCCAGCGCCGAGGCCGCCACCCCCGGCGCCGTCGCCGTCAGCCTGCTCATGCTGAAGCCGATCACGCCCACGTTGCCGCCGATGAGCCGTCCCGCCGGGGGCAACGGTGCGGGCGCCCCACCCGCCGCGTTGCCGAACAGCACGATCCTCGCCCCTGGGGCGGCGACGTCGAGATCCACCTCCAGCAGCCCGGTTCCGGTCGGATCGAGGACGACGTCCACTCCGTCCGGCGCCACCCCGCGGATCGCCGCCGCGAGGTTCCCGTCGCGGGCGAACACCTCGTCCCAGCCCGCCGCCCGGCCGGCTTCGATCTTGTCCGGCCTGCCGACCGTGCCCACGCGGGTTCCGCTGCCGAGCGCCGCCGCCACCTGGCTGAGCACCGATCCGATGCCGCCGCTGGCCGAGTGCAGCAGCACCGACTCACCGGGCCGCAGCCTCGCCCGGTCGGTCAGCAGCAGCACCGCCGTGGCCACGACCAGCGGGGCCGCCGCGGCCTGCGCGGACGACACGCCGTCGGGCACCGCCACCGTGACGCCGGCCTCCGCGACCGCCACCTCCGCCAGCCCGCCACCCGGCGTGAAGGCGGCGACCCGCTGCCCCGGCCGGACGTGGTCCACGCCGCTGCCGATCTCTTCGACGGTCCCCGCCACCTCGAGCCCCGGCACGTACGGCCACGCGGACGCGTAGCCCGGGTCGCCGCGGCGGGCCATGACGTCGATGAAGTTGATCCCGGCGTGGCCGACCGCGATCGTCACCTGCCCCGGCCCGGGCCGCGGCCGCTCCGCCTCGGCGACCGACGTGGTCGTCGCGTCGGCCGACGGCCCCGCGATGCACAACGCTCTCACTGCGCCCTCACCTTTCCGAATCACGTGGATCCGGGCCCGCCGGAGTCACCGGGCCCGGGACGACGTCGCCGAGAACCCGCCCGACGTACCGGCCGCCTTCGAGCACGCCGGGATCGTCGTGCGCGGCCAGGATGAAGCGGTACCGGCGAGCCGCCTTCACCGCGCGCATCTCCTGCACCACCGACGTCGTGAAGTTGTTGCTCAGCGCCGGATCGCCGGGCACGAGGAAGGTCGGCTGGACTCCCGCCACGAAGCCGTCCCGCGGCTGGTTCCGCAACGCGCCTTCGACGTCGTAGAAAAGGTCACCGCACAGGTAGGCCTCGCCCTCCGCGGTGTCGACGACGATGCCGATCGAGCCCGGCGTGTGCCCGCCCGAAAGGCGGCACGTGATCCCGGGGAAGAGCGTCTCGCCCGGGCCGCCCGGCTCCAGGTCGAGGAACCGCAGCGCCCCCGGCGTGTAGAGCCGCTCGATCAGGTGCAGCAGGTCGTCCTTGGCGTAGGCCCGGCCCTGGATTCCCGTGCAGGCGCCGCCGAGCTCCCCGCGGTTCACCACGACCGGCACGGACATCGGCACGCGGTGCAGGTGCCCGGCGTGGTCGCGGTGCAGGTGGGTCATGATCACGCAGGTCAGGTCGGCCGGTTCGAGCCCGTGGGCGGCCAGCTGCTCCTCGAACCCTTGCCCGGGACCGATCTCGCCGCCCGCGCCCAGGACGGACGGATCGCGGTAGCCGGCGTCGACGAGCACCGGCCCGCCGTCGCCGAACAGCAGGAAACCCTGTGCCGGCACCGCGATCCGGCGTCCGGGCGGGATGCCGCGCAGCCGCATCGACTCGTCGATGACCACGGACCCGAAGTTCAGCCGGTGGATCTCGAAGGTCATCGACCCTCCCGGTGCCGCGCGTAGCGCCGCCAGGCGTCGGAGATCGCCTGGCGGATGGCACCGGCGCCGGTGCCGAGGTAGTTCTGCTCGACGACGGCCAGGATCGGCGCCGGATCGGCGGAGAGGTCGGCGCCGAGCAGCAACTCGGCCACCCACTGCCGGACTACGGCCGTCGCCGCGGTCGCCTCCGCCTCGATCACGGTGTGCGTCCGCCGGTCCACGCGCAGGCACACGGAAAACAGCTCGTGCGCGCTGTGCGCGGCCGAAGCCGCGGCCACCTTCGCATACCCGACGACGATGAGACTGCCTGCCGCTGTCATCGCGGGATTGTCCCACCCGACAGGCCCCGGGTGCTCGATGTGGACGGTCATGACCGTGCCCGCGCCAGCTCGGCCGGGCTGTCCTCCGCCGCGGGCTTCGGGCGGGCGAGCGCGAGACACCCCGCTCCCGCGACCATGGCCGCCACCATCACGGCGAACACGAGCGTGAACGAGCCGCTGGCCTGGACGATCCAGCCGATCGCAACCGGCCCCAGCAGGCCGGCGAGCTGGGTGCCCATGTTGATGAATCCCAGCCACGTCCCCACTTCGCCCGGGCGCACCACGTCCATCGGCACCGACCAGAACGGCCCCAGGCCCGCGTAGAGGAAGAAGCCGGACGCGGTCAGGAACACCGCGGACGCGGTCGCGTCCGGCGCGGTCGCGGTCGCCGCGACGGTGACCGCGGTGAGCAGGTAGGTGACCGCGACGAACCCGCGTCGCGACCGGTTGAACCACCGCTGGCAGACGTACGCGCCCAGCAGCATGCCCACCGTCCCGGCGAGGAACGGCACCGTCGAGAAAACCCCGGCCCGCAGCAGGGTCAGCCCTCGGTAGGTGAGCAGGTAGGTCGGCAGCCAGTTCATCAGGCCGTACAGGACGAAGCCGAAGCAGAAGAACGCGCCGAAGGTGAGCCAGATGTGCGGAACCCACCACCGCCGTGACCGTCGCGCGGCTTCCGGCGCCGGTCGCGTCACCAGGTTCCGCCGCCCGGGCGCGTCCCGCATCACCGCGAGGACCAGCACGACGCACAGCACGCCCGGAACCAGCGTCGCGTAGAAGACCGAACGCCAGCCCCACGTCGCGATCAGGGGGAACGCGATCGAAGGCGCCAGCGCGGGTCCCAGGGTGAGCGCGGTGAGCATCAGGGCCAGCGGCAGCGAACGCCGGCCCGGCTCGAACCAGTTCGACAGCGCCCGCCACAGCGGGGGCGCGTGGAACCCTTCCCCCGCGCCCATCAGCAGGCGGACGACCAGCAGTGCGGCGAGGCTGCCGGCGACCACGCCGGTCAGCACGCTGAAGACGGTCCACCACGCGATCGCCGCGGCGATGACCCGCCGCTGCCCGAACCGGTCCGTCCACGCGCCGGCCGGCACCTGCACGATCGTGTAGCTGAGGAACAGCGCGCCGGAAACCACGCCGGCGACCGCGGGCGACAGCCCGATTTCCTTGCTGATGAACGGAAGCGCCGAACCGAGGGCGACGCGGTCGAAGTAGGACACGAGGAGGGTGAGCCAGAGGACGCCGAGCACGACCCACCGGTACCGTCCGGTCAACGCGGTTCTCATGGCCGTCAGCTCACCTGCGCTTCGGCCGGCGCGGTGTCGAACCCCGAGTCGGCCGGGAGGAACTCGTTGACCGGGGAGCCGAGGAACTCCGGGACCTCGTCCGGGTCGTGCAGGCCGACCGCGAAGCTCTTGATCAGCGGATCGTCCTGCAACCCGGGCGTGTGCACCTCCAGCAGCGTGCACGGCCGCCCGGTCCGGTTCCACGACCAGTGGATCCGGCCGGCCGGGACGCGGAGGAAATCGCCGGCCCGCAGGTGGAACGCGCGGTCCTCGACGAAGACCCACAGTTCGCCGTCGCGCAGCCAGTTGAGCTGTTCGCAGTCGTGCGTGTGGGGCCGGGAGTGGTAGCCCGCCGGCCGGGTCGCGAGCATGAGCGACGAGGAGTTCCCGAAGACGGCTTGGGTCGTGAACGACGTGTCGCCCATGTCCGCGGTCTCGGCCGGGACCCGGTCGCCGGGCACGTGAATCGACATCGCATCTCCCTTGACGCGTGAGACGGGCGGCGCGGCTGCGACACCGGTCAAGGGAGGTGGCTCGACAGAGGGCGACGTGGAGGGGCGGCCCGCCACCGACGCGCGGTCGATGTCATCTGTTGACGCGTGGACTGTAATCCGGCGCCGCGGCCGGAAGCAAGAGCCGCCCTCGCGCCTGGCCGGCTCGATCAACGTGAACGCCATCGCCAGACAAGCGGCCCGCGAGCCCGGTCCTTTGGTCACCTTCGTGCGACGGCGCGCGGTGAACTCGTTCGGGTTGGTGGTGTGTAAGCGGACCCGGTGCTCGGCCAGGCAGTCGTCGAACGCCCGCAACTCGTCGACGTCGCCGGTGACCTTCGCGACTGCCTCGGCGAACTGGGCGCCGTAAGCGGTCTCGAAGGCTTTCACCGGGTGCGGGGCGTGTTCCGCCAGGCGGATGTTGGCGTGGATACCGTCCGCACACCGACACCCGCAGTCCACACTGGACAGACAACGTTCGGCGAACGTGCACCATCGCGGCGGACAGGCCCTTCGCGGAACGCGAGACACTGGCCCAGCGGGCACGAAGTCCCCGCTGGACAAGCCATTCAGGTACGACAACGGCAGCCCCTCGGTGGTTTTCGGGCGATGTCGCCCCACAACAATGGGAAGTCGGCAGCCCGGTCCAGCAGGACGTTTCGGCAAGCTGCTCGGCCGGAGAGCCACGGCTGCCCTGGATAGGAAATCACCGAGATCGACTCGGCGATTCGACAGTTCCGCCAGGCCGAGACCGAGCGGCGCGTTCGCGGCCGGCGGAGTCAATCCGACCGCGACACCGCTGTGCCGACCCCAGTGGTCGAACTACCGTTGCAGTACTTACGTGCTTCAAACGACTCGCCAAACCCACCACCTGAAATGTGCCCTCAAGGCTGATTACGAGGTGAAGGTAAGGTTGTTGATGTCGATCCAGCCCATGTGATGTCCGCCGAGTTCGCAGAGAGCCCAGAGGCGGTTGTCGTTCCATGTGGTCTCGTACACGTAGATTATGACCTGATACGGGAAGCGTGCGACAACAGGTGAATCGGCGACGGCTGCGGAGTGGGCCTGCACGTCATCGACGGCGGTCACCGCACCGTGCTGCCAGCTGAGGTCGCAGTCGTCGGTCTGAGGAGCAGTGGGGATGTCCTCCTCGGAAATCCACGACACGGTGTATCCCCAATGATCACCGGCGAGGCCGGTGCGATTCACCGTGAGATCCCAGACGTGTCCGTCACTGACGGTGAAACAGAGGTCCTGGATGTCGTCACCAGGATTCGCATGACCCACGAGTGCCGAGTAGACAAAGGGGGTCTCGTGCATCCAGGTGCCGTACTTGTTGACCGTGGTTCCGTAAATGCTGGCGGATGCACTGGGGGCGATGACGAGTGTCGCGGCGAGCACGACTCCGAGGACGGCTGCTGCGAAGGTCGCCTTACGTCCGCGTCGTCGAAACATGTTCGTCCTCCATTGTTGTTTCTCTTCTGTCCGGCAGGTACATCCGGCGGAATGAACTCAGTTGTCACTGGGAATGGAGAAATAATGTGGAGCGGAGGCCACGGTCGCCGCACTGCCTTTTGCGCTGTGCGGCTCAGGTCGCCCATGGAGATCCAGGGCGCTGTGCCGCTCCAGTGGTCGCTGCCGAGACGGGTCTCCGCTGTAGTCACCGAAGGCGCTTTTTGCCCCCCGTGATCGGAACATGCTTGTCCTTCGGTGGTGAGCTTGAGGGCGGTCAGACGCCGAGGACCGCGCGGCAGGCGGCCATGAGGATGCCCTCGGTGCTGTCGGGGGTGGCCGGCGAGGTGCCCGGCGGGGAGAACCGCAGTGGGGCGGGCAGGTCGTAGGAGCAGGCTGCCGTGCCGACCCCGGCGATGGTCGAGTCGCCGCTCCACCAGGTGTTCCAGCCGGCCTCGTAACCATAGTTGCGGTCCAGGCCTGCCCAGGAGACCTCGTCGCTCGGGACGTAGCAGTTGACCTCGTTCGCGTAAGACATGATCCACAGCGGTGCCACGCCCATCCCGCGAATGCCGATGTCGTAACCGCTGAGCACCTCGTTGGCGAGCGCCAGTACGGTGAGGCCGCCGAGTCGCCAGCACTGGATGGGCATCGGCACGGACTTCAGCACCGTGCCGTCGTCGATCTGGGAGATGATCAGCTGAGCGTGCCGGCGCGCGGCACCGTCCGGCCCCGTGTCGTCGGGTTTGATGTTGTCCACCCGGTACTGGTATTTGGCACGCAAGGCCGCGACCGCCGCCGGATCCGTCATGTCCACGGTGAAGGGCAGCTGGATCTCGGTGAGCGAGGTGGTGACGGGTCCGGTGACCGGCTGGAAGCTGCCGTTGCGTACGACGTCGAGCACCGCGTCGGCCAGCACGGTCCCGTTGTTCTGCACATCGGCGTCGCCGCTCATGGTGATCGGATTGAGGTCCCCCGCGGTGCCTTGGAAAAAGAGCGCGGGCACGCCGAGCGCGTTCTCGATCGCCTCCGAAGCGAATCCCGGATGGTCGCTGTCATACACGGTGTCGTTGTTGCGGGACACCGGATGGCAGGCATGGCCGAACAGCACCGCGAAGGGGTTTCCGTCGCTCTGCCGCCGGGCCAGCAGCACCGACACCCTGGGCAACACGTAGGGCAGGTCATCCCGGTTCTTGGCGAAGGCCGCGTCTCCTTCGGCGTAATTCAGCGTCACCGGCGTGGCGGCCGCCTGTCGTGTCTGCCGGACGAGGTCGACCAGTGCGTCCACGTACAGGTCCGTGTAGTCGTTGATCACCTTGACCTCGTCGGGCCCCACCCCGAGCAACACCACCGGGTTCGGCCGGTCGCCGATGATCGGACCGGAGTGGGTGTGGCTGGAGGCCATGAGGAAGTCGGAGCTGGCGTCGACCAGCCCCGCGCTGACCACCCCGTCGCGAACGCGCTGATGCACGCTCCGGGGGATGCTGACGATGTCGATCCGCAGCAGCACGTTCGGCGAGCCGTTGTCGTAGATCACGGCGCAGTGCGCGCGCAGCGACCGTGCCACCTGGTGGTCGTTGTTGGCGCGCAACCACCAGCCATAGCCGCCCATCCAGGGATTGCTGTCCGGCGTGACGTCGAGCGTGCCGACGCTCATGGCCAGGCCGGTGCTGCTGTCCTGCGGCGCGTTCGGGTCTTGGACAGCCTGCGCGGACCGGGTCGTCGCCTCGGCTGGTTGGGTGGTCGCGATCAAGACGGTGGCGCCCGCCAAGCCGCGGAGCATTGTTCTGCGGTCGATTCGTGTCACGAACCGACCGTAGGCAGCGGACGGTGCGCGGTCTTGGACAAATGCGAACCGCTGATTCACGTCACGTCCCCTGGGCCGCACGACCGGGGACCGACAGCGCCCGGACCCCGGTCGGGGTGATCCCCGCCAGTGAGCGCACATCCCGGGAAAGATGCGCCTGGTCGGTGAATCCGCACTCCTGGGCGATCCGCGCCAGCGGCATCCGCTGGGCGCCCTGGAGCAACGCGAGGGCGTGCTCGAAGCGCAGGATGCGCGCCGCGAACTTTGGCGAGCAACCTACCTCGCGGAGGAACCGTTGTTCGAGAGCCCTTGTGGTGATGCCCAGATGCTCGGCGACCCGCGCGATCGGTATCCGGCCACGGCTGTGGCGCAGGAGGTTCCACGCCTCCACCCCGGTATGCCGTGCGGACAGTTCGGCGACTCCGGTGCTCCGCAGGAACACATCCAGGAGGCCGAACCGGGCAGCCCAGTCGGGGGCGTCGGCGAGTTGTTCGACCAGCTGCCTTACCGTCCGCGGCAGCAGGAGGTCCGAGAGCTCGATCTGACGGTCGTTGATCGTGTGCAGGTCGAGGCGGAACAACGCACGGGCGGCCGGCGGGGTCAGGCCGACCGCCACCCCGCTGTGGCGCCCGACCTGGTCGAACTCCTGCGCGCGGCGCTGCAGCCCGCTGACCGGGACTCTGACCTGCGGGGAATCGCGAGCCCCTGCCGCGACCCGGCGTGGCGCCTCGATATCGAACAGAACCGTGAGGTAGCCGCGGGGGAACAGGCGCCGCCGCACCGGCCTGGCGGTGACCGTCCGGTAACCGAAGTATCCAGCCACGCCCAGGCGCAGGGCAGGATGCGGCTTGGCGTGCACCACGGTCGGGGTGTCCAGCTCCGTGACATACCGCTGCGCCACGAGGTCCCAGCCGTTCACCGTCACCCGTTCCTTCATGCCTCGTCCGTACGCCCGAAAGCCGGTCTGTGGAGGCCTCGGGCACGCGGCCACGGCACCCTGGAGTGCGGCACCTCCCGCGCCGGTCGCCACCAGGACGGCGACGGCCAGGTCGTCGCGCTCAGGGAGCCCGATCACTTTTTTTGGCTGTGGCGGCGGTGGCCGGCCGCCGGACGGCCCGCTCGAATTCGGCACGCGATCCGGACCGGATCTTCACCACCGCGACGAGCGCCTCGGTCATGCGGTTCCGCTCGGGTACTGCTCCAAGAAGACGTTGCGCGCACGGGGCCGCCGGCCGGGATGCGGGACTGGACCGGCCGGGTAGCCGATCGTCACCAGCACCGCGATCGCGAGGTCGTCGCGGTCGCCGAGGCCGATCACTTTCTTGACCTTGGCCGGGTCCCAGCCGTTCATCGGCGCCGAGGCCAGGCCCATGCTCGCCGCGGCGAGCATGACGTAGGTCGCGGAGATCATCGCGTTCTTGACGGCGTTCTCGCGCACCAGTCCTCGGTCGGCCAGATCGCGGAATTCGGCTCGGGAGGCGAACATGGCCGCGAACTCCGCGTTCCAGGCACCGGCATCCGCCGCCCGCTCCGCGACGTCGGCGTGGTCCTCCCGCCATGCCTCGGGCTCGGCGACGAACACCAGGCACACCGGAGCCTCCGCCGGCTGCGGCTGCCCGCCCGCCGCCCACGACAGGCCCTCGCGCCCCGCCTCGCCGGTGACGACGACGATCGAGCGATCCTGCATGTTCCACGCGCTCGGCGCCTCGACGGCCAGGTCGAGCAGTTCCTCCAGCAGTGCGGCGGGGACGGGGTCCGGCCGGTAGTGGCGGACCGTGCGCCGGGCTCGGATCGCGTCAGGGACTGAAAGTCGTGGTGAACTCATGGATCTCACTATCGGAGAGTGACAACCGAATAGGAAGTAGGCACCTTTTGGTGCGCTACGATCCATCCGTGAGTGTTTATGTCGAGTCCAGCGGCCTGCCCGCGGACGTCTACTCGGCCAAGTGCCCCACGCGCGAGGTCCTCGACCACATCGCCGGCAAGTGGACGGTGCTGATCGTCGACGCCCTCGCCGACGGCACCCTGCGCTACACCGCGCTGCTCCGCCGCATCGACGGCATCTCCCAGAAAATGCTGACTCAGACGCTGCGGCAGCTCGAAGCGGACGGGTTCGTGACCCGCACTGTCCACCCGACCGTGCCACCGCAGGTCGAATACGCCCTCACCCCGCTCGGGCACAGCCTGCGGACCCCGATCGCCGCGTTGCGGGAATGGGTGGAGGCCCACATCAACGACATCGAACGCGCCCGCCGCGCCCGCTGAACCCCGCCTCGTCATCGCACCGGGCCCGAGCACCGAGCCAGCAGCCCGGCCAGCCGGACGAGGTCGCCAGAGTGCACGTCGACGTGCGGGCTGAACCGCAGCAGCGGGCCGGTCATGTGCTGCGGGGCGCGTTCCGGCCCGGCGACCGAGCAGACCACGCCGTGGCGCAGCAGCCGGGCCCGCACCTCGACCGGATCGACGTGTTCGTCCGGACGCAGCGCCACGATCGCCCCTGGCGCCGACGCCGGGTCACCCGCCGACCATCCGGCGACGTCCGCCAGCGCGGCGCGCATCGCGCGGCCCACGCCGTCGAGCCGGTGCATGATCCGCTCCGGGCCGAGTTCGTGGAACTCCCGCAGAGCCACCGCCAAACCCGCCCGGCCGGCGACGAACGCCTCCCGGCTCTCCAACCGCCGCACCGGACGCGGCTCCCCCGGCCACGCCCGCGCCGCCAGCGCCGGAGCCCGTGGCACCAGCTTGGCCTGCCACGGATCCGCCACCGCCAGGTAGCCGACACCGCGTGGCCCGCACAGGAATTTCCGCCCCGTCCCGTAGGCGGCCGCCGCGCCCGCGGGCAACGGGAATTGCCCCAGCGCCTGCGCGGTGTCCAGCACCACCGGCACCTCGTACGGCGCACACGCCGCGACGCACTCGGCGACCGGCTGCAACACCGCCCGATGCGACAACGCCGCGGTCACGTGCACCAGCGCCGGACGCTCCCGCCGCAGCCGCGCCCGCAGCGCGTCGACGTCGAGGACACCGCGGGAATCGACCTCCAGGAGCTCCACCCGCAGACCCCGGTCGGCCAGCGCCGCCAGGCTCGGCCCCCAATCCGAGCGCGGCGCCCACACGACCGCACCAGCCTCCACCGGCCAGGCCGCCAGCAACTGCGCCAGCGCCGTCGACGCGCTCTCCGTGAAAGCCACGTCGTCCGCAGCGAAACCGAGCAAAGCCCCCAGCCGATCACGCGCCTCGCTCAACTCCTCGGCAATGTCCGCCTCGGCGACATACCCGCCTCGACGCGCCTCTGCCGCCTGGTGCCGGGCGATCCGGGCGCGGACCGCACGGCTGGTGCGCCCGCACGCCGCTGTGTCCACGTGCAGGCCCGTCGTCCGCGGCCGCCGCGCGGCCCACGCCCGTCCGAGAGCCGCATCCGGGATTTCCAGCCCCTGGGCCGAGGTCTCACCAGGCATTCGCTCTCCTTCTTGTCGCCAACGCGGCGGTTCGCATCGATTCCGCTCGACCCCTGAAGTGGTTCCGCTCAGCCAAGCCGGGCCAGCTCCGCGGGGCTGAGGGAAATCGCGGCCGCCGCCGCGGACGCGCGAGCCGTCTCGGGACGGCTCGCGCCGGGGATCGGGATCATCCGCGGCGAGCGTTCGAGCAGCCAGGCGAGGCCGATCTGCTGCGGGCTCACCCCGCGAGCCCGTGCGATCTCGTGGAACGCGGCGAACGCCGGATCGGGGGTGGACAGAGGAGACGAGCCGTCGAGTGAGCTGCGGGCCAGCCCGCCGAGCGGGCTCCAGGGCAGGAACGCCAGTCCGAGAGAGGCGCAGAGCCGCAGTTCGGGTTCGGCGTCGCGCACCGCGGGTGAGTACTGGTTCTGAACCGAGACCAGCCGATCCCCCAGCAGCGCGTGCGCCTCCCGGATCCGGTCGCAGTCCACATTGGACACGCCGGCGGCGCGGATCTTGCCGGCCTCGAGCAGCTCGGCCAGTGCGCCGACCGATTCCGCCCACAGCACCCTCGGGTCCGGCTTGTGCAGCTGGTAGAGGTCTATCGCCTCGACATCCAGGCGGCGCAACGACGCGTCGCAGGCCCGTTTCAGGTGCGCGGGCGAGGCGTCGACCGTCCACGAACCGTCCCCCGGGCGGCCGCGGCCGCCCTTGGTGGCGATCACGATCCCGGTTGTGCGGCCGCGCAAGGCCGCCGCGATCAGTTCCTCGTTGTGGCCGATTTCGCCGCGGTGCCAGTGGTAGGAGTCGGCCGTGTCGATCAGCGTGACGCCAGCGTCGACCGCCGCGCGGATCGTGGCGATCGCGCGGTCGCGGTCCGGGCGGTTCTCGATGGACAGGGGCATGGCGCCGAGGCCGACGGCGCCGACCTCGAAGGGGCCCAGCGCGCGGGTGATCACGCCGCCTCCAGGGCTTCGCCGATGGCCGCGGGCAGCCAGTCGCCGGTGTGGGAAAAGGAAAAGCCCAGCGCCTCGGCCCGGTCGTTGGCCATCCCGTAGTAGCGGGCGAACGCGAACGGCGACTCGCCCTCGCCCACCTCGAAAATCGGCGGGGCGCCGGTCTGCGCGCCGATCCGGTCGCACAGCTCGGTGACGTCGAACTCGCCGTGCGAGCGGGCGTTGACTGGGCCGGTGAATGTCGCCTCCGCGGCCCAGCGCAGGAAACGGGCGAGCTCGGCGTGGTGGATGAACGAGGACCGGTGGTTGCGGGACCGGACCGGCACCGGGCGCCGGTGCCGCACGGCGTCGGCGTAGTACCGGAGCCGACCGGTGAAATCGGCACCGCCCAGCACGTGCCCCGCGCGGACCGCCACGAACGCGAATGGCGCCGTCGTCGCGAACACCGCCTCGGCCTGGCGCTTGCCTTCGGCGTAGTGGGCCTCGAGGTAGCCCGGCGTCGCCCACGGCAGCTCCGGCCGCGTCAGCTGGCGCAGCGGGTCGACCGCGGATTCCGGCAGCGGCGCGTCCGCGTCGTGCTCGTCGTAGACCTCGATCGTCGAGGTGAGGACGTACCGGGCGATGTGGCCGCGGAACGCCGCCACCGCCGCCGCGGCCTGGACCGGGGTGTAGCAGACCTGATCCACCACCACGTCGAAGGACTCGTTGCCCAGCGCCCCGGCCAGGCCCGCCCGATCGGTCGCCACCTGCCGGACCCCCGGCGGAGCCGGGACCGATCCCCGGTTCACCACCGTGACCTCCGCACCCGCGTCACGAAGGTCCAGCACCAGCCGACGGCCGAAGTAGCGGTTGCCGCCGATGACACAGATTTTGCGCATGCGGATACGATCGCCGACCTCGGCGGTAAGCAGAAGTGATCACTTGCTTAATGGGCTGTTAGGAACACTGATGATCGACGTCCAGCGCTTGCGCGTGCTTCAGGAGGTCGCACGGCACGGCAGCTTCAGCAAGGCCGCCGCCGCGCTGCGGTTCACCCCGTCCGCGGTGTCGCAGCAGATCGCCGCCTTGGAACGGTCGGTGGGTACCGAAGTCGTCCACCGCGGCCCCCGCGGCGTCCGCCTCACCAAGGCTGGCCTGCTGCTGGCCGAGACCGCCGAAACCGTGCTCGCCGAGCTCCGCGCCACCCGGGCCCGGCTGGCCGAACTCGCCGGGGGCAGCCGGACGCTGACCGTCGCCACGTTCACCACCGGTGGCCGCCGGCTGCTGCCCGCCGCCCTCACTGCGCTGACCGCGGCCCATCCCGACGTCGAGCCGGTCATCCTGGAACGGGAACCCGAGGACAGCATCCCCCTGATCCGGGCAGGCGAGGCCGACCTCGCCCTGGTCTACCGGTTCGACCGGGCCCTGCCGCTGCGCCCCGGCGACCGGGACCGGCTCGACTGGACCCCGCTGCACGCGGACCCGATGTCGCTCGTCGTGCACCGCGACCACCCCTTCGCCGGCCGCGACGGCGTCGATCTGACCGAGGCCGCGGGGGAACGCTGGGTCCTCGGCTGCACCAAGACCACCGAGTTCCTGCACCGCCACGCCGCCGAAGCCGGCTTCGAGCTGCACGTCTCGGGCAGCAGTACCGACTACTACTTCGCCCAGGCCATGGTCCGCGCCCACGTCGGCGTCTCCCTGATCCCCGAGCTCGCGCTCGACCCCGATCCCGACCTGACCGCCATCCCCATCCACCCCCCGCGCCCGACCCGCCACCTCGGCATCGTCACCCGCCACCACCCCAGCCCCGAAGCCGCCGCCCTCCGGACGGCGCTGCTGAAACAGGTGTGACCGGCCGTCGGCAACTCGAGCTCAAGCCCGTCACGGTGGTCTGCTGGCGAGGTGCGCGTCCGGGTCGCCCCGGCTGAGCCAGACGTTGGACCGAGCGGCAAGGAGCATGGATGGGTGCGGAAAACACCCTGTGACCACACTGACCGCGCGGGCAACTTCAGCGTACGAGAGTTAATGTGACGGCATACTCTTGATCGCGACCACAAGAGCGACGACAGATATGACCATTGCGGCCACGGCGACCACCAAAAAGAGTCCTCTGTAGTCGCGTGTTGGAAAGGGCCTGCCGGAGGTTCGCCGAAGCGGAGATGTCCGTTGCTATCGATGCAGTATCGCGCACACCCTGCTCAGCTTGAGCTGCGAGTAGTTCCATCATTTCCTCGACCAGACTTTTCCTGGCAGCCGTCTCGCGACGCTGCTCTGGAATCGCACGCAGGTCTGCATTGAAGTTCGGGACATTTCGTGACCGTAGCCTGCGGTTGCTTGAGCAAGATCAGTCGCGACCGCGCTTGCATCACGTCGATCCCGCATCAGGTACCGATCGAGCACCTTGACCTCTTCGACAGGTTCGCCATGCTTTCGTCACCTCGTAGGTGAGTCTCCATTGTGAATCAGCATCGGCGGAACCATTCCAGTGACTCATGTCGGCGCGACGGAATGCGGCGAGCATCCGATGGCCTCCGCCTGCGCTCTGGGCTGTTGATCCATATCGAGCTTCCACGAGCGAGGACAAGCCGAGCACCGGGAATAGCATTCCCCCGTCGGCGCTGAACCCGCCAGGGAAGTTACGAGTGAACCACCGGAGGCATTTTTTCTCAATCCTTTCGCTAGCACTGAGACGCTTGGCCATGGCGCCCGCTGGGCGTTCTGAGTGCCGCTCGCCCGTCCACACTGGACCGCGGTAGTGGTGTCCCAGACTTATTGTGCGTCGTGTGGTCCGCACCAGGCGGTCATCGGCACCTGACCGATCGCCAATCCCTCGGAGTCGAGAAGACGTCCCATCCGCTTGGCGGTGTGCACGCTCACTTGACGCTCCAGAACGGACCCCGCTGGGTGGCGGCGCGCGAGCCAGCCCTCCAGTGCTTGGAAGTCGTCCAGTGAGCGAGCCCAGACCTGCAACAGCAGGTTGCAGTCGCCGGTGACGGCCGCACACAGCCGGGTTTCCGGCAACGCGGCCAGGTCGCGAGCCACCGTGTCCAGATGGTCGGCCGGAACCCGGATGCGGTATGTGCCGGTGACGTGCCATCCCGCGTGTCGTTGGGCAATGTCGCAGCGGAAGTACAGTTCGCCATTGGCAAGCATGCGTGTCAATCTGCGACGCACCGCTGTCTCGCTGAGGCACTGATCCCGCGCGAGGTCGGCGCAACTGCGTCGGGCGTCGGCTCCCAGCGCCAGGGTGAGCATTCGATCGGTTTCGTGGTTGGTGCGGTGCCTGTGGCGCTTTACCGCTGACGGGCAGGCTCCGAGGCGCGAACGTTGCTCGGCGTCCAGTGCACGGACCAGCCATCCGCTGCCTTCTCGATAGATCCGGGTCCCCACGCTGAGGCGTACAGCGCGCACGCCCGTGAGCGTGCCGAGCCTGCGCGTCGCGAACGAACCCAGGGCCGCCAGATCCCTGGCCGCGACCCCCAGAAAGAGCTGGTGTCCTCCTGTGGTCTGCTCGACGCTGAACACGTAGGGCCAGCGACACAGGCGTTCAGTGAGGTCGTCGAGAGCGTCCGGTCGGACGGACACGTCCAGGTATCCGATGGTCGCCGCCGGGCCTGCCGGGTAAGCGGTCAACCAGGCCAGTCCACGTCCTGCTAGTCGGTGCCACCGCCGTGCCGTCGTGGTCGCATCGAGCCCGACAGCGGCCCCGATCCGTGTCCACGGCGCGCGCGGCTGAAGTTGGAGTGCCTCGACCAGCGCGAGGTCTACCTCGCTGAGATCGGCGGAATCCTGCGCGGCTGCCGGGCGCATGCCGGAATCCGGCGATCGGACTGATTCCCGTGACATAGCGAGCATTGTGACCGGACTGGGTGCCGGTGCGCCATAAGCAGAAGGGAGCGTGTGGTGCGGAAAACGACGCGGATCACCGTGGCACTGCTTTTCGTCGCGTGGACCATCGACTACGTGGACCGGCAGGTCATCAACCTGGCGCTGCCGTCGATCGGCGAGACCTTCGGTCTTTCGCACGGCGAACGCGGCTTGATCATCTCGGCGTTTTTCGCCGCGTATGCGCTTTTTCAGATCCCCGGCGGGATCCTGTCCGACCGGTTCGGGGGCGTCCGGATCGCGTGCCTCGCGGTGATGCTGTGGTCAGGGTTCACCGGCCTGACCGCCGCTGCGTGGTCATTCGGCGCGCTCCTGGCAGTACGCTGCTTCTTCGGTGCCGCGCAAGGCATGTTCCCGGGAGCGGCGCTGAACACGTTGGGCGCGCGGAGCGCGCCGGCCGAGCGCAACACCGCGAATGGCTGGGTGCAGAGTTCCAACGCCGTCGGAACTCTTCTCGCAGGTCTGCTGGCCTCGGCATTGCTGTCGTCGTGGGACTGGCGGGCCATGTTCGCCGCGGTCTCTGTCCTGGGTCTCGTGGCCCTGGTCGCGATCCGGCGCTGGATGCCTCCGCCGCTGCCAGAAGTGCAGACCGGCGCAGTGCGAAAGGCGCGCGGCGCCACGTCGACGCTGTTGCGTTCGCCGGTGATGTGGGGATTTGCGCTGATGTTCTTCGCCTACGACGTCGTTGTCTGGGGACTGAACTCGTGGTCCGCGTCGTACCTGGTGGAGCGCTACCGCGTGCCGATCAGCCAAGCCGGGCTCGCCGCGATCGGCCCGACGGTCGCGGCCGCGGTCTGCGCGATCGTCGGGGGCCGCCTGTCGGACCGGTTCCGAGGCAGGCCGCGTCGTATCATCGTCCCCGCGATGACGGCCGTAGCGGCGCTGCTCTTCCTGCTGCCGAGACTGCCTTCGGCCACGCTGTTCGTCGTCTGCGGCACGGCACTCAGCGCCGCCGCCGGG
Source organism: Amycolatopsis echigonensis (assembly GCF_002846615.1). Lineage (NCBI taxonomy): Bacteria > Bacillati > Actinomycetota > Actinomycetes > Pseudonocardiales > Pseudonocardiaceae > Amycolatopsis > Amycolatopsis echigonensis. The sequence goes on from NZ_PJMY01000001.1 coordinate 177,804, forward strand.
CTGTGCTACATCCCCTGCTTTTCGGTTCCGCTGCGCAGCCTTCCAGCGAATCTCAACGGCGTGGCCGCGGGGCTGATCCTCTTCGGCGGGCAGCTGTCAGGAATCATCACCCCGGCCGTCGTCGGTTACGTCGTCGACCGTTACTCCTACACTGCCGCGCTCACGATGCTGATAGTCGGCCCGGTGCTGGCCATCCTCGCCGTGTTGTGCGTACCGCAGACGACCAAGTCTTTCCTCGCCCGCTTCAGCACCGTCACGAGACTCCCGGAGCACACCGATGGACATGCAGACGCACCACGGCCTTGAGAAAGATTTGTCCGCGCACCTTCCGCACTGGCAGGAGGTCTACCGGGACATGCACGCCCACCCGGAGGTCGCGTTCAACGAATACCGCACTGCCGGCCTCGTGGCCCGCGAGCTGCGCGCGATGGGCGGCTGGGACGTCGTCGAGGGCGTTGGCGGCACTGGAGTCGTCGGCATTCTGCGCAGCGGCCCCGGCCCAGTAGTCCTGCTTCGAGCCGACATGGACGCGCTTCCGGTACAAGAGCACACCGGCCTCCCCTACGCGTCCACACAGCCCGGGCTCATGCATGCCTGCGGTCACGACATGCATGTGGCCTGCCTGCTCGGCGCCTGCCGACAACTCGCTCGAAACCCCGAGGCTTGGGGCGGCACCGTCGTGGCCGTTTTCCAGCCAGCGGAGGAAACAGGCAAAGGAGCGCGGGCGATGCTCGACGACGGCCTGCTGGACCGCTTCCCACGTCCCGACGTCTGTCTTGGCCAGCACGTCGGCCCGCTTCCCGCCGGAGTGGTCGTATCGCGCGAGGGAACTTTGATGGCCGCCGCCGACAGCTTGCGCGTGACGTTGCACGGCGCGGGCGGACATGCCTCGACACCGCACATGGCTGTGCACCCGGTCGTGCTCGCTGCCGCAGTGGTGATGCGCCTGCAAACCTTCACCGCGCAACAGGCCCCGCTGTCCCCGGCCACGGGACTTACCGTGGGCGCGCTGCGCTCAGGGACGGCCGCCAACATCATCCCCGACGACGCCGAACTGGTGCTGAGCCTCCGCACGTTCAGCGACCGCGCTCGTGCGGAGGCTTTGGCGACCATCGAGCAGATCGTCCATGCCGAGGCCACCGCGTCCAACGCGCCGAAGGCGCCGGAAATCGAGTTGTACGATCCGTTTCCGCTCACGATTAACACGCCTGGCGTGACCGCGCAGGTGCTGGAGGCCATTGCCGCGACCGGCGCTACAACGCATACGCTGCCGATGCCGCTGGCCGCCAGCGAGGACTTTGGCCAGTTCGCGGCCGCCGCCGGCTGCCCGTCCGTCTTCTGGCATTTCGGCGGTACTGATCCAGCGCGATTCAGTCCGGCCGATACCGAACTGCTGAAGCAGGAGAGACTCCCAGCGAACCTTCCGTCCAACCATTCGCCACGCTACGCCCCGTCACCTGAGCTGGCCGTGCCCGCGGGAATTCGCTTCCTCCTGGCGGCCGCCGCAGCGTGGTTCTAACAGCTTGATCTCATGCCGGGGACAGAAGTCGCACGCGACGTCGTGCCGGGATCGCGGACCCGGGGACGCCCCAGGGCCATCTCGCGGGACACGTCGACACGGAACGACAAGCAATCACGGGACCCCCTGAGCCTTGAACTTGGTCTTCGCAAGTGCGGTCCTGCAAGGTCCTGCTGCCCACTCTCCTCGGCTCCGTCGGCCACGCGCCCGGTCACTCAGGACCTCGTACGCCCCTCCGACCCGCCACCGAACGAATCCCCCACCGGCGAATCCCTCTCGAAGTACCGAACCGGAGCCCGGTCACGATGCCAACGAAAACCAGACACCGCCGCTGCCGCCCTTCGGAGACTGGGGAGGCCGCGCGTCCTTGCTGGGCATCAGATTTCGGTGACGGCACGGAGCGCCGTGGTCCGATACCTCACGCTGAGCACGCCGTCGGCGGCCAACGTGCCGAGCGTCCGGCGCACTTCCTCGAGCACGCGGGCGCGGCGGTTCGCGGGCATGGTCAGGACGTAGGACCGCGACGCGAGCTGGTCCACCAAAGACTCGACCGACACCGATCTGTGCTCGCAGAACTCGGCGCGCGCGGTGGGGCCGAACCATTGACGGTCAAGCACGATCTTGTCGTCGAACTCGTCGCCGGTCAGGCCCGCACTGCGCCGGACGTCCGCGAACACCTGCTGGACCGGATCAACGGAGTCGATCGGGTTCCACAGCAGAGTGACGCTGCCGCCCGGTGAGAGGACACGCGCGATCTCCTGATCGGCGTCCGGGCGTGCGAACCAATGAAAGGCCGCGCCGACCACGACGGCATCCACGGACGAGTCGGCCAATCCGGTGTGTTCCGCCGTGCCCACCCGGGTGACCACGCCTGGCAGCTTCGAACGCAGGCGCTCGAGCGAGTCAGCAGACGGATCGACCGCGATGACAGTGCCGGCCCGGCCCACCAGCGCGGCGGTCAGCTTTCCGGTACCCGACCCCAGGTCCAGCACCGTGCCAACCGGCTCGGGCAGTGCGTAGTCGAGCGCGTCACGCGGATATCCGGGCCGCACCCGGTCATAGAGGTCAAGCGCAGCGTTGAACGCTTGGGCCGCCTGCTCAGTCATGACACCTCCACGTCGGTGTTCCCGGACAGACGCCGTCGGCGCCGCTGATGAAGTGCGAGAGCGAACAGCATCGCACCGATCAGAACCCATGGCGTCCACAGCATCAGCCGCCAGCGGACGACCAACCAGTCGTCGGCGTTCAGGCGGGCCGAGGAGATGCCGCCCGCCTCGTACAGAAGATCCTGCCCCAGCGTCGGCACAGCGCGCACGACCAGCAGCACCGCTGCGGTCCATCCCGCCACCCCGCTGCCAACCCCGCCCAACGCGACGCGCCAGTCGAATGCTCCGGCGCGGCCGCACGAAACATCGGCTCTCCACTCATGGCATCGGCCCTTATCGAGGATGGCGTCCGATCTGCCAGCCGCCGAGGTCGACCGCCCCACAGCCGCCCGGACGGTCAGGTCGGGCCGTGCGAGATTGCCGCAGAACCCGCGACACCCGATGCCCATACCCAGGATCACCTTGTCATCGTAGTTGTCGTTCGCGCCTTCCGTGACGCGTTTCAGGGAAAAGTGGACTTGAATTCCCCTGCCGATGACGGGAATGCCGCGTGCCTCGGTGCCGCAGACTCGTCGACGAGGAAACGGGAATCGCCGGATGATTGAGGGTTTTCACCCTGTACTGGCTGGGCGAGAATGCCCGAATCAGCCGAACTGGCTGACACGGTAAGCGTGACCGCAAGGAGGCTGGTCCGGTGCCCGATAACTCGTCGTCGGCGATGACCCGCTTCGATCCCGGTGCGCTTGCACGGACGCAGCCTCCCGGCGGGCTGCACTACCTTGCTCATGCCGTCCAACCGGCAGTCCCGGTTCGCGCGAGGTGCAGATCGCGTTTTCCGGCCGGGTCGCTGGCCCCGCGATCGGCTGGAGGTTCTCACGACCGAGGTCGTAATCGCACTAGCGATGTCGTACGGATGCCGTATACGACATCGTCAGGGAGATTCTCTTTACCCGCAACGGATGATTACCGGATCGGCGTTCGGTCGTTTGCCCACGCGGCCCAGACCTCAACCACGACCGTGCGTGGCCTGACGGAAGATGATCGCGGCTCCGAGCGCGGAGGCGGCGGGCACGAACAGATCGCCGGACCCCGTTCGCTCGAGCGGGAACCCGTTGTTCCGCAAGAGTTCCTCGGTGCGTGCGATATTCCGCACGGCGACCGCGTAGGCGACGAAGGCAGGCAGGGCGGCCGCGTGTTCCCCAGGCAGGAACGTGGCGAGGTCGGATTCGGGCAGGATGACCAACCTGGCGCCGTCGAGGTCGAAGACCCGTGCCGGCCCGTCCGCTCGCGCCGGGCGACCGAGGTAGTCCTGGTACCGGGCTTCGGTTTCGACGAGATCGGCTCCGGCGACGCAAGAAACGACCTCGACCAAGTCGAAGGCGCCGTTGGGGTGGTCGGTCAGCCGTGCCGTCTGGGTCTGCGGGTCCAGGTCCGCGACGACGCCGACTCGTCCCTCCGGCACAGTCGCCGACCTCGCCGCCGGCTCGCCGCTGTCGATCTCCAGGAAACGGATCGGCTCGACCCGAGTCCCACCGCTGGCCTCGATCGGGCGCCCGACGGTGGTCACCCCGCCGTGGCCCACCCCGGCCGCACGCAATCGAGCGGCGACGGCGTCCACATCGGGAGCGGAGAACATGAGAATGTGCAGGCCTTCGAAACGGTCCAGGCGTTCGGCGACCATGTCGCCGGCGTTGACGATCCGGTCCCGGATTTCCGCCAGCGCCTCGGCAGGGGCCTGCAGCGGCACGATCTTGGCGTCACTGGGGATCCGGCTGTCCTCGCCCTCGCGCACGCAGGTCACGAGTTCGACGAAGTTGCGCGGGAACTCGGCATGGGTGTTCGCCGCTCCGACCGGCACGGGCGCGCTCCCGTCGCGCGGGGGCAGCGCGGGGTAGGCCGGGGCAGGCAAGCTGAAGCCGAGCCGTCGGTAGAGCGCGAGCGCCTCGATCATGTCGCTGACGATGTGGCCGACGTGGTGCAGGTGCCCGATGTCGTGGCTCATGCCGAGCACCGTAAGATAGCTCGACCAGCTGGTCAACCTAACTGCGGTCACGTACCGTCAGCCCGGTGAACACCGAGCGCGCTGACGGCAGGAGCCTGCGTTACCAGCACCGACGGCCGGAGTTACTGGACAACGTCGCCGACTACGCCCTGGCGCATGGCGTCAGCGGCCTGTCGATGCGGCCGCTGGCTAATGCGATCGGGGTCAGCCATGGGACGCTGCTGCACCATTTCGGTTCCAAGGAGAACCTGCTCACCGAGGTGATCGAGCTGCTGCGCCAACGACTGGCCGACGCTGCTGCCCTGGCCGGATCACCGCCCGGCCTGGCTAACTTGACCTGCTGGTGGCGGTCGACGACCACCGCGGACAAGCTCGCCTTCTATCGGCTGCTGTTCGAGGTGCACGCGCTGGCCGTGCGGGAGCCCGAGCGCTACGCGCGCTTTCTCCACCAGGTCGTCCACGACTCGCTGACGCTGATGGAAACCATCGTCGCGGCGGAAGGCTGCCCAGCTGAGCAGGTGCCCCTGGTGGCCTCGATGGTCGTCGCGCAGGCCAGGGGTCTGCAACTCGACCTGACCGCTACCGGCGACCGAGAGCGCGTCGACCGCAGTTTCGCGTTGTTCGTCGACATGATCACCCAGCTCAAGCAAAGCTGGCCCCGCCCCCAGCAGCCTTGACCAGCCCCCTGACCCGGTCGTCACCGCTGTCGCGCACGTTTCCGCTGAAGAGGCGACACGACACCGAGACCCGCGGGCGGGTCTGCGCGGCGGCAGGAAAGACGCCCACTGTGCGCCCATGAGTTGCTCTCCCTGCCGTCCACGTTGACCAGCGGGAGCAGCACCCTTCCTCGACGAACGCCCGGAGGACGGCAACCACAGGGCACTGCTTTGCCCGCCGGACCACCATGGCTGCCGGCGTGATCCGTACGCGGTGATAGGCAAGGCCTCATGGTCTGATCACGTCTTCGGTGGTTGTCGTCCCCGGTTCCCCGTCTTAACTTGACCTTTGTTCGAAGGTGAACGGAGACAAGTGCGATGACGCGTCATGCCGAGCGGCTCGGCGTCGGCCGGATCGTCGGCCTCGAGCGGGCCGGCTCGGGCGGCTACCTCGGCCAATGCCACAGCGGCAGGGTGCGCACCCGCGGCTACGGCGGTGCCGTCCTCGCGCACGCGCTGGCTGCCGCGGGGGACACGGCGGAGGCGGGGCGGGGTCCGCACTCGCTCCACGCGTACTTCCTGGCCTCCGTCGATCCGGCGGTTCCGGTCGGGTTCGAGGCGGCATCGCTGCGGGCGGGACGGAACTACTCGGTCGTGCGAGTCGAGGGGACCCAGAACGGACGGCACGTCTTCACCATGACCGCGTCGTTCAAGCAAGCCGAGCGCGATGCGTACCTACGGCACGTGAGCCTCCCTGCCGGTATCGCCGCGCCCGAGGACTCTCCCGACGGATTCGCCGGCCGAGAGTCGGATTGGCCGGTCAGGGGAACGCTCGAATACCGCGAGGCGGGGCCGCTGCCGGGTGCGCTGCCCGGCGAGCTGGCCCGGGCGAGCTGGTTGCGCACCTGCGAGAACCTCGGCTCCGATGCCGTCGCACAGGCATGCGGGCTCGCCTACCTGAGCGACGTCAGCCTCTCCCCGACCGCTTTCGGCTGGCTGGCCGGGCGAGCCCGTCCCGAGGGCGCGGTGCTGGCCTCGCTCGACCACGCCATGTGGTTCCACACCGACCTCCGCGAGCTGCGCAGCCACGAATGGCTGCTCTTCGTTCAGCGCAGCCGGATCGAGTCCGACGGGCGAACCTTCAACCGCGGCCCGTACACCAGACCCGCGAGCACCGGGGCCAGCAGCAGGAACCACGGCCCCAGCGCCGGGAACCACGAATGCGCCGCCCGCCCCGCGTCCGAATAGTCCGCGTGCCCGGAGAACACGTGCGTGAACGTGGTGATCAGCCACCGGAACACCACCGCGCCCAGCCCCGCGCCCGCCCCGATCAGCACCGCCAGCCCGACCAGCCCCGCGCGGCTCTCCCGCACCCACCGGCCCACCGGCGGCCGCACCGGAACCGGCAGCCCGCGTTTCCCCGCACCATCGCCCGTCACCACCGTTGCAGTATGCAACAATTGCGTACGGACAGCGTTGCGGGATTCCTCACATCCCCCGCGCGGCACCGGCCGCCCGGCGCGCCTCCGCGCGCTGCCGGTAAGTCAGGACCGCGCTGGTCAGCCCGAGAATCAGCAGCAGGACACCGCACACGACGTCGTTCGCGAACGCCCGCCCGGGATGCCCGGCCGCCGAGAACACGAACGCGGTCCCGACGAGCCACCGCCCCGTCCGCTGTGACCGGTGCGGCCAGGTGCGAATGCGTCACCGGTCGCGCAGGTATTGCTCGCACACCGCGACCCACACGTCCCAGTCGGACAGCACCGCCGCGACCGCGAGACCGCGCTCGGTCAGCGAGAACTCCGTGTCCCGCCGCGGCTTCGCGTCCCAGCTGCCCGCGTCCGACCCGGCCCAACACGCTCACCGCCATCACCGTCAACGTCGACGACGCCGAAACCCGCGAACTCCAACGGCAATGGGAACAACGCGGCACCAAGATCCCGCTCAAGGTCATCGAATCCCCCTACCGCGAAATCACCCGCCCCGCCGTTGTCTCCTACGTCAAAAACCACGCCCGCACCAGCCCCCGCGACGTCGTCTGCGTCTACATCCCCAAATACGTCGTCGGCCGCTGGTGGGAAAACATCCTCCACAACCAAAGCTCCCTGCGGCTCAAAGGACGACTCCTGTTCGAACCCGGCGTCATGGTCACCAGCGTCCCCTGGCAACTCCGCTCCAGCCGCCACCGCGACCTCCAACGCGTCCGCCCCCTGCCCGGCGACCTCCGCCGCGGCGTCACCACCCGCCGCAGCTCCTGACCCGTCGCGAGGCCTTCCTTCGGGTCAGAGGACGAAGTAGCGCAGCCACAGATACGGCGCGGCGACGAGCACGGTGATAAGGCGATTCCTGGTCTAGCTGTTCCCCGCGGGTTGCGTCTGCTTGCGTAAGCCCGCGGGGCGCTTGTCGTCGAGTCCCACAGCATGCCGCGGCCTACTGACCAGCTCCTCGACCCGACCGTCCAACAGCCAGCTCCAATCGCAACATCACATTCCGGTCGAATACCAGGTGCCTAGACCAGAGAAGCGACAGCCTTGACGCCCTTCGCCTGAAATGCCCAGCAATGCTGGTCGCGCATGCGGTCGACGCCAGAGCGGGTCGTCTCGAGTGGCCGCCGCATCCGGCCGGGGCCGGCGAAACCGTGTCTCTGCCGGGTCAGCGACGACACCGCCCCAGGGCTAAGGACCCCCTGCCCGCACGCGCGACCGTGCCGAACATGCTCTTGCCCGCGATAGCGCTCGGGCAGCATCGGATCGTGCCGGCGCGGCGTCAGCGCACGGCGGGCCCCACCGGCCCGAGGACCCCGGTCTCCGTCCGGGCCCCCTCCTTGAGCTCGATGAACAGGGCATGGCTGTCGGTGTCGCCGATGTTGTGCCCGGCATGCTGCTGCGCGGCCAGCCAGCCGACCTTCCCCGCGGTCAGCTCCAGGTCGTGCGCGCTGTCGTCGGCGGCGTACATCCGACGGCGGAACGAGCTGAGCACGACCAGCACGCTGTCGGGATGCGCGTGGCGAGTGGTGCGGTCGCCCGGCTTGTCGGTGTATTCGAGCACGCGGACCCGCTCGTTCTCGAACACCACCTGGTAATGCTCGGGGTTCGTGACCGCAGGGTCCAGAGCGGCGGCCGAATCACTGGTCATGACTACCTCACCGAACAGGTTCGAGGTCCGCCCGGCGGACGCCGGACGCTCGGCCCCGCCGCCCGGCGCGCGGCTCAACGGGGCCGTCGCACCAGGAGCAGATGCCGCGACCACGAATTTTATTGCACGCATGCCTGCATGTAAATGAGTAGACTGGAACCATGCCGCGCCGCTACTCCATGCACACCCGCCGCCGCGCCAGCGAACAGGCGCGGACCCGCATCTTCGACGCGACCCTGGACGCCCTGGTCGCCTCCGGCGGCCAGCCAGTCACCATGCAGGAAATCGCCGACCGAGCCGACATGGCCCCGCGCACCCTCTACAACCACTTCTCCAGCCGCGACACCCTCCTCACCGCGGCGTTCACCCACCACACCGCCCAGACCCGCGGAGCCATCGAAGCACTCGGCCTGCCCGACGCCCCGCCCGAACACCAGCTGCAGCACATCGTCGAGGCCTACTACACCCGCTACGCACAAATGGGCCCCCGCCTCACCGTCCTGCTCGCCCAACGCGACGCACCAGAACTCGACGAACAGATCCGCGCGATCCGCCGATGGCGACGCACCCTCCTGACCAACGTCATCGAACGCGCCCGCCGAGACGGCAAACTCGCGATCTCCGCCCCGGCAGCCCTGGCCCTGACCTACACCCTCACCAGCCACGCCGGCTGGCAAACCCTGCTCGACACCCTCGACGGCGACACCGCAGCAGCCGCCCGCACCGCAACCGAGACACTGACCTCCGCACTCTTCCACCACAAACCCAACACCCCCCGGCATTGACACCCACCGCCACCCGTCCGACCGGCGCGCACCGCGACTGCCCGACCGGCTCGCCGAATGAGCCCGCGATCGGCCGCCGCGCAAACAGAACCACCGAAAGGGCAACTCTTCTCCGCGCTCGATCGAGAGATCCCGCCGCGCAGCTGCCTCACCCGCTCAAGCCGAGCCAGGCGGGGTCTCCGCGCAACCCGCGCGGCATCGTGATCGGCGGCACGCCCGCTGCCGCCACCCGAGCGTCGCTTAACGCTGGTCGCACCCCTCTCGCACGCCGGGTGATGCCCGTCTCGATCACCTCTGCCTGCTGGGCGTCGCTGTGGTCGGCCAGGGACTGCTGGTGCTGGAACACACGCCGCACCGTTTGGTCAACACCGGCGACGACGCGGCCTTCCTTGTGTTCCACCTCGGTCCCCTCGCGCCGCGGCCCGAACTCGGCCACGTCGGCCTGGAGGGTCCCGTCGCCGGGCAGGAGGTGCAGTCGTGACCGGCAGGAGAGTGGCGGTCACCGGGGTCGGGGTGGTCGCGCCGGGCGGGAATGGGGCCAAGGCGTTGGGGCGCTGCTGGTGGACGGACGCACCGCGACCCGGCGCATCACGCGTTTCGATGCGTCGTCGTTCCCCTCCCAGATCGCGGCCGAGTGCGACTTCGACCCGGGCGAGCGGGGCCCGACGGCCCGCCAGACCGGGCGGATGGACCTCTACGTGCAGTACGCGCTGGTCGCGGCCAGAGAGGCAGTTGCCAGCTCGGTCTGGACACACGCTGTGCCCTGTGCGGACTTCGGCATCAGCCGCGACGCGCGCGTCGTCGGTGAGGAACCTCAAGGCGCCCGCTCGTCGCCGGGGAAAATCGAGGCCGCTGCCCGGGATTTCGCGGGTGGCTGCTTGGTTGTCGTGACGGGCGGGTGTGGTGGTTCGCCGAGGCGGCTGCTTGGCCCGCCGCCTCGGCCGTTTTCGCGGCGTTTTCGTTGTGCAGCAGGGTCAGGCGGCGAGGATTTCGAGCGCGGCGGCATGCACCCCGGGGGCGGCGGCCAGGTAGCTTTCCGAGGTGATCTCCCACGGTTTGCCCTGGAGGTCGGTGACCACTCCGCCGGCCTCCAGCACCAGGAGGACGCCGGCGGCGTGGGCCCGGACGTTGTCGAACTGCCAGTGCACGTCCATCCGGCCCGCTGCGACTTGGGCGAGCTGGTGGCTGACCGGCACCGAGATCCGGACGTAGAGCGCCGCCTTGGACATCGCGGCGAACGCAGCGCCCGTGCGGTCGGCCAAGGTGACGGTCGTGCCGGGCTGAGCCTGGCCGGTGCCGGTCAGCGCGCCGTCGAGGGACTGCTTGTCCGAGACCCGCACGGGCACGCCGTTGAGGAAGGCGCCGCCGCCCTCGGTGGCGGTGAACATCTCGTCCAGCAGCGGGAAGTACAGCACCGCGAGCACCGGACGGCCGTCCCGGACCAGGCTCACCCCGATGTTCCAATCGGTCATCCCGTGCACGGCGTTGAGGTTGCCGCCCACCGGGTCGATCAGCCACCACTCGCCCTCGGGCAGCGGGCCGGAACCGTGCTCGTCGTTGAGCCAGCGCGCCTCGGGAACGATCTCGGCCAGCGCGGGTTCCAGCACGTCGACGACCGTCAGGTCATTGGCGCGCAGATCGGCGAGCAGTTCGGGCAGCCCCGGCTGGCGGGTGGCGGTGGAGTAGCGCTTCAGCAGCCGGGCGCCCGCCTGGCGGACAGCGGCGGTCGTGGCACGCACCAAATCCTGAGTCATGTACAGCTCCTGGAAGTCGATAATCCAAAAAAAAGGGGGGCGACTTACGGCGTCCCCGCCCGCGAGACCGGCTCCCTCAGCGCGGAGTCCTCCCGGGCATCGCCGCAAGCGAGGCGGAGTCAGCGGGCGAGGGAGACCGCGAACGGGGTGAAGCCGTGGCGGCGCAGGATGTGCGGGACGACGAGGATCATCGCTTCGGTGGCACGGGCGGTGCCAACGTCGCCGAGGTCCTCGATCCAGGCGGGCTGCCAGCCGAGGTCGCCGAGGAGGCCGGCGACGGTTTCCTTGGCCTGCTCGTCGTTTCCGGACAGGTAAGCGGTGGGCGGGGTGCTCAGTGCCGCGGGGGCGGTCATGACCATGAACAGCATCGTGTTGAGGGTCTTGACGACCCGGGTGCCAGGCAGTGCTTCCTGGAGCTGTTCCGCGAGGCTGCTGCCGGGGTAGCACAGGTCCCCGGGCAGACCGTCGGCCGCGTCGACGGTGGCGTTGGAGACATCGATGAGGATCTTGTCCTCGAGTTCGTCCCGCAGGGCGGTGAGCCGCTGCAGCGCGCTGTCGCCGGGGGTCGCGTTGATCACGACGTCGGCGGTGCGGGCGGCGGCGGCGTGATCGGCGTAGCGGATCTCGGTTCCCTCCGCGGACGGCGTGCTGGGCGCCTCGTCGTTCTCCCGAACGCCGAGGGTGACCTGGTGGCCTGCCGCGGCGAGGGCGCGGGCGAGGCTGGTGCCGACGCGGCCAGCGCCCAGGATGCCAATGCTGGTCATGACGGAATGCTCCTTGTGCTCTCTTGGTTTTGGATGGTCTCGGTGGTTCTGGTGGGTGACGGTCAGGTCGAGGCCCGGGCGTCGAGCGGCTCGCGCAGGACAGAGAGGACCGTCGCGTCGTTCGCGCGAATCTCGCCGACGACCTCCGCCGGACCCTCACGCAGGGTGAGACCGGTGCTCTCCAGCCCCGCGGACCCGAGCCCGGCGTCGAGGGCGAAAGGCATGGTCGTGCTCATCACGTACTCCCTGGATTCCTTCGCGAGCAGGGCACCTGTGAGTGCTCTTTCCGGCCCCGCACCACCAACGTAAAGACGTCTTCCATTAACAGCAAGTGCATGGTCGACACTTGAATAGTTACCGCCATGCAATTGGATTCTGGTGCCGCTGCGCCTGGCCTTCATGCCCCCAGGCCCATCGGCGACCCGGTCGCAGCCGCCTCGGTGATCTCGACGCGATCTCGCCGGCCTCGGAACTCCACTGCGAAGTTCGCGCCCAGCGCCCCGGCCAGCGCCCCCGCGACCGCCGTGATGGCGGCGAACCGGGATCCGGGACCCGGCGTCGCCCGTGCGAGGTGCGCGCCGATCCCGATCAGCAGCGCCGCGCCCGGCACCACCACGACCGGAGCGGCGACGAACCATCCCGGCGCGAGCGCCCAGGCGAACAGCACGCCCAGGAACCAACCGGCCAGGCCGAGCGGCACCATCGTCCTGGTATAAGCCATGCGCCCATAAAGTTACTGCTATGCAACTGGATTTGAACCTGCTCACCGCGCTCGACGCGCTGCTGGAAGAGGGCAGCGTGGCCGGGGCCGCGGCGCGCCTGCACGTCACCGCGCCCGCGATGAGCCGCTCGCTGGGGCGGATCCGCAAAGTCACCGGCGACGAGATCCTGGTCCGCTCCGGACGCCAGATGATTCCGACCGCGCGCGCGGTGGCCATGCGAGCCGAGGTCCAGACCCTGGTGCGGCAGGCTCACCAGTTGCTGTCGCCTCATGCGGAACTCGACCTGGCCACGCTGGAGCGGGTGTTCACCGTCCGCTGGCACGACGCCCTCACCACCGCCTGCGGCACGGAACTGATCGCCGCGGTGCACCGGCAGGCCCCCGGTGTACGGCTGCGTCTCACCGCCGAACCCGGCGACGACACCCCCGAACTGCGCCGCGGCGAAGTCGACCTGGCGTCCGGCACGGAGCCTCCGTCGCTGCCCGACATCCGCCACCACCTCGTCGGCCACGACCGGCTCGCCGTCGCCGTCCGCCCTGATCACCCGCTGGCAGGACAGCCCGTGACCATCGAGCGATACGCAGCGGCTGATCACCTCACGGTCTCCCGGCGCGGCCGCCTGCGGGACCAGATCGACGACGCGCTGACCGCGCTCGGCCACGAACGCCGCGTCATCGCCTCGGCCCCCACCTCGGCCACCGCGCTGCAACTCGTCACGGAGACCGACGTCGTGGTCACGTTGCCCGATGCGGCCACCCGCGCCGCCCGCGACCAGCTCGGCCTGATCACTCTGCCGCTGCCGCTCGAACTCCCCGAAGTGCCCCTCCATCTGCTCTGGCACCGGCGACACCACAACGACCCCGCCCACCGCTGGCTGCGGGAAACAGCCATTCGCACCCTGCACAGCCTTTTCACCCCGTAATCCGCAACCGACCGGCGGAGCGAGCCGCGGATCATGCACAGAGCTGTAAGCTGACGAACGCGGTCGCACGCTGGAATGCGGGGTCCCCGCAAAGGGATCGCTGATCCGGCTTGCCGAGCCTGCCAGATACGCAAGGCCCCGTCCGAGCTAGCCGCGAAGCCGCCCACGGCAACCAGCTCGGCGGTCCCGCGAAGGCGGCCAAGGCGGTGCTCAAGGTCATCTCTAACCTGAACCCCTGGCCCATCTCCTGTTGGGCTCCGACGCGCAGCGCTTCTCGCGAATGGGCGCAAGGCGGTGGACGACGAGAGCGCCCAGTGAGCCAAGCTGACCCGCTCCACGGACCTCGCCGACGGCGCGCAGATCGCCGGCTGACGCCGGAGGCAGCGACCATCATCGGTCACCACCCTGCCGCACAATGCTGCCTAGCCGGGTGCCGTCCGCATGAGCCCGTCCGTCATCCAGCAGCGAGTACGCACCGAGCGTGATCGCTGGCCCGAGCCGGGTTCAGCGCTCCGGGGCGGCGGGTGGCGCGACAACTGAGGTGAAGGCGGCGGCCAACGACGCACCAAGGGTCGCCGGATCGCCGAGATAGCCGTTCACCATCGCTCCGTCGCGCAGGATCATCAACTGTCTGGCGACCATCTGCGAGTCCTTGATCCCGGCATCCGCGGCGATGTCGGCGAACTCGGCGAGCATCCAGCACCGGTGTGCATCCACGGCGCTTCTGACCGGATCGTCGGGATCGGAGAACTCCGCTGCTGCGTTAATGAACGCACACCCCCGAAAGCCGGGCTTGCAGCTCACCGCCCCGATATCGGTGGCCAATGCGCGCAGTGAGCCGACCGGGTCGTCCTTGCGACGCACTCCCTCCATCCAGGCCCGTTCAGCGGCTGCCTGTTCCTCAAGATAGGCCACCACGAGCACACTCTTGGTGCGGAAGTGACGATAGAACGTCACCTTGGTGATCCCGACCTGCTCGATGATGCGGTCCGCGCTTGTCGCACGGACCCCGTCGGCATAGAACAACTCGCTAGCGACCTCGAGGATGCGCGCCCGCGTCGCAGCTCCGGATCTGCCTCGCGTCGCGGCCCCCCGAGCTGCCGGCGATGCATCCCGCGATCCGGCATCGCTGGCCAGCTTGTTGTCGTTCATGTTCTCCTCCGGTCCGCCAGCTCCGGCTGCCGGTCCCGCTCCGTCAACCTGGGAGCATAAGCTACTTGCGGGAGTCCGGGCTGCAGCCTCACGTCCTCATGTAGACGTACCAGTAACCCTTGTAGCGCCGACGCGATGTTGGCGACGATCGTCTTTACATCGGGTCAGTGCGCGTCGAGCGACCCGCAGAGCTGATTGAACGCCGCCATATGGGCCTCCCCAGCTCGCCGCTTGTGCGCACAAGAGCGCCCAATGCGGCGGCGTATCCGGAGCACGGGGGCGGCCGGACGCAGCCGGCGGGTACGGACCTGCAGGCAGTCGCCGATCACCACGGCGCCGCCGGGCTCGCCCTTGGAGCCGGAGAGGACTTCGGGCGTCCCGCCATACCTTGATCGCGTTCGGCTTGACCGGCACCACCGGATACCCGGCTTCCAGCATGGGACCGACCAGCCGCGCGTCGGAACAACCGATCGCGATGCCTATCGGCATGGGCTCACCCGCCCAACGTCGCGTGATCGCGTTCCGGGAGCACATCGCGCCCACTTGTCTAGGGCTCGTGTCAGCAACCTTCGCCCGACCTATTCCCGTCGGGCCGAACACGATCAAATCACCGGGGGTCCGGCTCACGGACGGACCGACAGCCCACAGCGAGTCTGCCCACAGAACTCGCTTTTGTGGCGGGAACCGCTGTCGACTACGCTAAGGTAGACGTACTAGTAAGTATCGGTCGTTCGCCGACACCGCTCGACGGGATCGCGCGCTGGAATCAACTCCGCCCCGGTCCCTTCGCCACGGCTGCTCACACGGCAGGACGACGCCCTCATGCCAGGAAGGACCAAGAATGGCATCTCCCTCCGGTGTCTCCGAAGAGTTCGCCGCTGCACTCCGCGCGTCGGCTGAAGAGACTGAGAAGCGCAATCGCCTCACCCCCGTAAGCATCGATGCGCTCCGGCGCACTGGCGCCTTCGCACTGCGGACACCGCGCCCTAGCGGCGCAGATGCCACCCCGCTCGAGGTTGCCGAGCGCCTCACGGCGCTCGGACGCTCATGCCCGTCCGCCGCGTGGGTCGCCGGCACCTGTGCGACTACGAAGAGTCTTTTCGCGAAGAACTTCGGCGAGGATGCGCCCGAGGAGGCATTCAGCAACCCTGATGCCTTGGCCTGCGGCTCGGGCGTCCCCAGCGGTACGGCAACCCGAGTCGGCGACAACGTCCACATCAACGGCCGGTGGGCCAACATCTCCGGTTGCGAGGACGCCGACTGGGCCTCGGTCGCAGTGATGGCGGACGGCATCTACAGCTGGGCCTTTCTCCCGCTGGACCGGTTGAGGATCGAGCAGACCTGGGAAATGGCGGGCATGCGCGGGACCGGGAGCCACACTGCGGTCGCCGACGACGTCGTCCTACCGGCCCGTTGGGTCGTGTCCGGACAGGCGCCCGCGCGGGCTGATCAACTCGCCAGCGGACTCACGGTCCTCGCTCCGGTAGTCGGCGCGACGCTCGGCGCACTCGACGTGATCGGGAACATGTTCGCCTCCGACCGCACGCCGTTCATGTCGAACTACAGCCGGATGGCCGACTCCGACGGCGCACGACACTGGCTCGCTGAGGCAGACCGGCTCACCCATCGAGCCGAGAGGACGATGCTTGCGGTGGCGACTGCCATCTCGGGGGACACCGCGGTCGGCGACGCCGCGGCGACCCGAGCCGCCGCCGATCTCGCCGACGCCGCCCGCGACTGCCGCGCCGCCGTGGACCTCATGCTCGATCTGCACGGCGCGTCCGGCTTCCGCACCACCAACGCACTGCAGCGCCTCTGGCGCGACGTCTCCGTCGGCAGCCGACACCCGCTGCTGAACCCCTACCTCGCAGTCGAACGCCTAGGCGTCATGACCACGACAACCAATCACCGGACCGACCACAGCAAGGCACCATGATCCGCATCCCACGCGTGCCCGACGAGCGAAGCGATCCGTACGTACTACACAGTGCGCCCGGACGGTCTCCAGATCTCACCGACGCGGTCCTCCCGCATCCGGCGACGACCGCCCGGCAGGACGCGGCACCTAGCAGGTGTTTGCACGCAGGAACTCGCTGGCCCGAAGACGATCCGCGTCACGGAGAGGCTGGCGTAGCCAGGTGATCCTCGACGTCCGATGCCGACGATAATTCGTCGCCCTCCGAAGCTCTCAACCGGCGCGAACCCTGTCGCCTGCCACGAGTATGGGACCGCCGTTTTCCACGAGTCAGGGACTATCTCGGGCCGACGGTCGCGGGCCGTGTGTTGATGGTGGTCCAGGAGGTGGAAAAGGCCAACTCTGGCTGTCGTCGTCCCGGTCGGGGAGGGTGGCGATGGTGGGCTTCTGTCGTTGCCGTTAGCTCTCGACTTCGATGACGAGCTCGAACGCGGCGGACTGGAACGGGTCGATCGCGGACTGGGCCAGCAGCGGGTCGGCCGTCATGGCGAGGATCTCGGGCGGTTCCCGGTTGGAGGTGATGATGGTGGAGGCTTCCCGGTGACGTTCCACGATCAGCTGGTAGAAGTCGTTGGTCTGCAACGCATCCAGCGGATGCGGGGCAAGGTCGTCGAGGATGAACAGCTCGGCCCGGTGCGACCCCGACCGGCCCCATGACGAGGACGTTGCAGGAGTCGGCGAGGAACCGCAGCGAAGTCAGCTCGGCCCACAGTTGCCGGTCGTAGGTCACCTTCGTCGACTCGTCCCAGACGTCCAGGTGCTTCCCCGGTTCCAGGTGCGCGGTCTTCGCGCGGACCAGCGCTGACTGGCGATCGCGGCGGGCGACCTCGTCGGCGAGCAGCATCTCGAGGAAGTCGTGATGCGGCAGGTGTTCGCCGCGGGCCAGCGCGAGACGTTCGGGCAGGGTGTCGAGCAACCGGCCGAGCTTCAGGCGCCGCAGCAGTGCCTTGAGTTCCGCAGTGACCTCGATGGGTTTGGCGGTCGTGTTCCGGGCCGTGGCGGCGCGGCTGGCTGAGCTCATGAGGGCCTCCTGACGGTGAGGTCCTTGCTGTCACGGCCAAAACGGCTCGCATTGCCCAGCGGAACCGCTGGCGCTGTGACGGGCTGGCCGTCGAGGCCGCGGGTAAGCATGCGGTCGATCGGGCCGACGTTGATCGCCTCGGCCTCCAGGGCGCGCCCGCAGGCTTCGTCGACCGCGTCGGCTCCGTGCCGGCGGACCAGACCGAGCAGTCGATAAACCTGCCGCATTTTGGTCCAGGGCAACGGATTTTCCAGCAGGGCGGTGGCGTAGGCGGCGATGTTCTCACCGTGCGCTGCGGCGCGGCGGTGCAACGCGTCGAGGCCTCGCATGGCGTAGGCGGTCACCTCGCCGGGCAGGTCCGCCGGGTCGGTCCGCCGCCGCCCGGGCTGCTGATGCGGATGCACTTTGACCAACTGGCCGTGCCGGTAGAGCTTGACCGTCGTGCCGCAGGCGCGGGCCAGGATCCGTTGCCCGACAAGGTCACCCGGGCCAGAGCAGAGAGCCGGAGCGACCTCGATGTGCAGATCCGGCGCTACTTTCAGCCGCGTGCAGGACGGGATCACGAACCCGCCGACCGGCACCGGCAGCAACACCGGACGTTCCTCGGCCTCGAATACTTCACCTGGCCGCTGCTGGGTGGTGCCGTGGATGCGTGTCCCGGCGACCTCGGCGCACCAGGCGACCGCACGTTCACGGCAGTCGTCGATGTCGCGGAATTCTTCTCCGGCAAAGAAATTCGATCGGGCATACTAACCGCTCGACAAGTGGCTTGTCCCGCGGATGCCGGACCCTCGCCGGGTCGACCGCGAACCCGCGGTACTGGGCGTACTCGCGGAACGCGTCGTTCAAGCGCGGATCGACCGCGTCGGCCTGATCCACGATCGTCTTCAGGTTGTCCGGCACCACAATCGCGAACACGCCGCCGAAGAACAGCCACGCGGCCTCGAACCCGGCGACGACCTCGTCGAGGGTCTGCCGCAGCGTCGGATAGACGAACATGTGCCGCGAGTAGACCGCGGTGAAGATCAGCCCCTGCACGACCCGCCGCCGGCCGGTCGCCGGGTCCGGGACCAGCCCGAGCCGCCCCCACCGGCGATCATCCGGGCAGGGTCCGCCTCGCGGAACGCCGATCCGCACCCGCTTGCTCCTGAACACGTTGCACCGCAACGCTATCGACGAATATTCCTTAATGGACTTTTCCTGATTCGCGTCCCGTCGACGAATCACCGGGACGTCGTCGATTCCTTTCAGTTCTTCATCAGTGCCGCATTCGGCGCGACGTCGTCATGCTTGAAAACCAACGTAAGGACACTCATGCGTTTTTCTCCGCAACGACGTCGACCTCGGCTACGTGGCCGAGCTGGTTGAGCGCGACCTCGCGCTGCGGGCACCTGTGGATGCCTTGGCGCATATGACGATCGGCGACGACGACCACTGGTACGGTGGCGGAAACGCGCGTGAGCACCTCGACGACGGAGAACCCCGCCACGGCGACGCGTCCAGACTCCCGCCGTTCATCACGCGGGGCCCTGCTCGATGTCCTCGCCTACCCCGGGGTCGACGCGCTGCCGAAGTCCGACCCGGTGGCCGCGGGAGGAGCCACGGGCGATCGCGCCACCAGAGCACCCCGTGCGGCCGGGCGAGATCGTGCTCGTCAGGACCGGTTGCCTCAGCGGGTTGCCGACCCCGAAACGCTCGCCGAGCACGCCACGGCCGGGCCGGACACCAGCTCCGCGCGACGGCTGCTCGAGAACGCGATCTACCGCTGCCAGTCGATCTACCTCGAACAGCTGGCCCGCGACCACGTTACGAGTTCCTGTTCGTGGCACTGCCGGTCAAGGTCGACGGCGCGACCGGATCGATGCTCGACCCGGTGGCCATCGTCTGACCCCGGTCCGCGATGGGCTCAATGCGGGGTGCTCGCGCGGAGTTGGTGCAGCCGCAGTCCGAGTTGCAGTTCCAGATCGTGTTCCTGGCGCCAGTCGAAGCCGAGAACGCTGCTCGCGCGGTCCAGTCTCTTGAGCAACGTGTTGACGTGCACGTGCAGGGCCCGGGCCGTGGCCGCGACGTTCGCGCGGTGCAGGTAGTAGGCGCTGACAGTGTCGACCAATCTGGTGCCGCGCCGCTGGTCGTGGTCCAGCAGCGGACCGACGGTGCCGGCGATGAAACGGTCGAGCTCACCGGCCCGTTCGGCGTCGAACACCATCGCGTACAAGGCATACCGGCCGGTGGTGGCACCGAGATCGGTGTGCCCGAGCGCCCTCATCACCGCACCACAACGGCTGGCCAGCGAGAAGACGCGCGACCAGTCGTGGTCGACCGCCTGCTCACCAACCACCGTGACCGGCCCGCCCAGCCTGCGGCGCAGCTTGCGATGGACCTCCTCAACGGTCTTCTCGCCGGTTTCGCCGCCGCTGGGCAGGATCATCGTCGCTCTGCCGAGATGTTCGCCGGCCAGGCCCGCGCACTCCCGCGCGATGTCGTGCAGCTGACGCGAAAGGTCGGTGGACGACAATGCCGGTGACTCCGCGACGACGACCAGATCCAGGCTGTCCACGTCGATGTTGCGGGCCCGGGCCCTGGCCCGCTGGGCGGGGCTGATCCCGGGGCTGCCCACCATCAGCTCGGTCAGCAGCTCGCCGCTCAACCGTTCGCTGGCCTCGGCGACCGCCCGCTCCTTGAGGATCAGCAAGCCCAGAATGTGCGTGGCTCGTTCCAGCGTGCGCAGGTCCATATCGTCCGGAGCACCGTGGCGGCTCCACGCCAGTGCGCCCAGATAACTGTCGCCCGCCCGGATCGAAGTCACGCTGGAGGCGACCCCGTCGTCGTCGATCGAGGTCGTGCAGCGGCCCGAACGACGAGCTGTCTCAATCGCCTCGTCGCTCGCCGGGCGAGTCCGGCACGGACTGGACGCCGAGTCGGTCCGGGCCACCGCGACGCAAGTCTGGTCGAGAACCGTGACGCTGCCGCCGAGGTGGTCGGCCAGCAGTTGCGCGACGTCCTCCGGGGTCCCGCCTTCGAGCACCGCACCGGTCAGCGCTTCGTGGACCGCCTGCGCGCGCTCCATCACCGCCATGTGTTCTTCGATCTTCCGGTACGCGGTTTGCAGTTCCCGCAAGGCATTCCGGCTCGCCTCGTAGAGACGCGCGTTGTCGATGGCGACCGCGGCGTGATCGGCGAAGGCACTGAGCAACGCGATCTCGTCAGCGTGGAAGGACCGCTCGGAACGGTCCGCCGCGAACAGCGCGCCCACCGCTTCGTCGCGGATCACCAGCGGCACCCCGAGCAACGCGACCAGCTTCTCCGGGCCGGCTATCCGGTCGAAGTTGGGATCGTGGTCGATCAGCGTCGCGGCGGAGTAGTTGCGCACCCAATGCGGACTCCGGGTGGCGAGCACCTTGCCGCCGAGCCCGACGGTGGACGGGATCGAGGCCGCGAGGAAAGCCTCGGAAATGGTGCCCTCTGTCGCCCTCGCCGACAGCCTGCCGTCCGGGCCGACCAGCGAGAGGTAGGTGAAGTCGGTGCCGATCAGATCGTGCGCGTGATGGACGATCGACCGCAGCACCTCGTCCAGGCTGCCCAGCGCGGTGAGTGATTTCGCGGTGGCATACAGGGACGCCAGTTCACGTTGCCGGCGCGTCTGCGACCGCGCCTCGTCGCCCGGGCCGATGGCCACTCTGCCATCCCTCCTGCGTCGACATGGTGGAATCTTCCACCGAATCACGGCCAAATGTGGATGATGCATACCTCAGACACACACTAGCGCCGACATAACATGACCGCCATCACAATTTCCCGTGCTACCAGCGAAGGCGGCATGTATGGCAGCCCAGCTCGCCCAGCCAGAAGGACAATCCGGCCAGCTCAGCGGCGGCCAGCCTATGATCCGGAAGCGAGCGTTCCGCAGGCTGATGGCCGCGGGACTGATCGGAAGCTCCATCGAGTGGTACGACTTCTTCCTCTACGGCACCGCGGCCGCCTTGGTCTTCCCCAAGGTCTTCTTCCCGCACTCCTCGGCGCTGACCGGGACGCTGCTGGCGTTCAGCACGTTCTGGGCAGGGTTCGTGGCACGCCCGGTCGGCGGGGTGCTCGCGGGGCACCTCGGTGACAAATACGGCCGGAAACCGGTGGTGGTCGCCTGCCTGGCCGTCATGGGGGCCTCGACCTTCCTGATCGGCTGTCTGCCGAGCGCGGCCGCCGTCGGCGCGCTGGCGCCGACACTCCTGGTCGTCCTGCGGTTCATCCAGGGACTCGCCACCGGTGGGCAGTGGGGTGGCATCGTCCTGCTGCTCACCGAGTCCACCGGCGCCAAACGACGCGGTTTCGCCGGAACCTTCGGCCAGACCAGCGTTCCGGTCGCGGTGATCATCTCCAATCTGATCTTCGTGGTCGCCAGCGGGCTGATGCCGAACTCCGCCTTCCTCAGCTGGGGCTGGCGAATCCCGTTCCTGGTCAGCATCCTGATGTTCGGCGTGGTCATCTACATCCAGGCCAAGGTGGAGGACACGCCGGAATTCCGTGAGCTGCAACGGGAAGCGGCCCAGCAGCGGACCGCGGTGGTCCGGGCCCCGCTCGCGCAGGTGGTCCGCGACAAGTGGGGCACGATCCTGCTCGGCTGCGGGCTGCTGTCGGCGACCAACAGCCTTTTCTACGTCAGCATCTCCGGTCTTTTGAGCTATGGCACCAGTTCTCTCGGACTCCCGCGCAACCCGCTGCTCGCAGTGGTGCTCGGCGCCTCGGTCGCGATGGTGGCGGTCATCCCGTGGTCGGGCCACATCTCCGACAAGGTGGGGCGGCGTCCGCTGATCCTGATCGGCGGCCTCGGCGTCGCCGCGTGGGCGTTCCCGTACTTCGGACTGGTGGGCACCGGGTCACTGCCGCTGATCTTCGTCGCGGTGGTCGTGGGTTTCGTGTTCCAGTGCCTCACCTACGGCCCGATCGCGAGCTTCCTCGGCGAGCTTTTCGCGCCCGCCGTCCGCTATTCCGGCGCGTCTCTGGCCTACCAGCTGTCCGCGATCATCGTCAGCGGCGGCACGCCGTTCCTGATGACCGCGCTCATCGCGGGCACCGGCAGCACGATGCCCGTCGCGGGTTTCATCCTGCTGATGGGGCTGATCACCTTCGCCAGCGCGTGGTTCCTGCCCGAGACGAATCCGGCCTCCGTTCGCCAGGACCCGAACGTCGTTCCCGGCACCCAGCTCTACTGACTAGCCCGCTCCCGGCACTCCCGGTACTCGCACGACTCGAAGGAGAGACCAGCGTGCGCAGAAAAACGGCTCGACGAATCACCGCGGCGACAGCGATCGTTCTGTTGCCCGCGGCCGGAATCCTCACCACCGCCCCCGCCGGCGCGACCACGGCGCCCGGATGCGCCGGGCTCGATCAGATGAAGATCCCCGCCTCGGTGATGAGCCTGCCCACCAGCGGCGGCCAGGTCACCTCGACTGCTGTCATGACCAGTGTGGTCAGCGGCAAGATCGTCCAGTACTGCCAGGTCGACGCCGACATCTTCCCGGTCGACCACACCGCGCCCGCCATCAAGATGCGGGTCGCGCTTCCGTACGGCTGGAACCGCAGGGCGATGATGTTCGGCGGAGGCGGCTACGACGGCTCCATTCCCGATGTGACGGAAAACGTCCCGTTCGGGCCGACGAACGAGCCTGCGCCGCTAGCCCGCGGATACGCGACGTTCGCGAGCGACTCCGGTCACGAGCAGAGTCCGACCGCGCTGCCGTCGCTGGACGGCTCTTTCGGCATGAACGACGAGGCGTTGACCAATTTCGCCGCCGGCGACGCGCTCAAGAAAACGCGCGATGCGAGCCTGTTCCTGCTCCGCAACGCTTACCAGGAGCAACCGGACGAGGTCTACTTTGCGGGCGGCTCGACCGGCGGCCGGGAAGCCCTCGACGTCGCGCAACGGTGGCCGACCGCCTTCAACGGCGTGATCTCCGCCTATCCGGCGTGGAACAACCTCGCGGAAATACTGGACCTCGGCTACCTCGCGCAGATCCTTTCCCAGCCGGACGCTTTTCCCGGTCCGGACAAGCAAACGCTGCTGTACAACAGCGTCATCAGCGCCTGCGACGGACTGGACGGGGTCAAGGACAACGTGGTCTCGAACCCCGACGCCTGTCATTTCGACCCGCGGGTGTTGCGCTGTCCGGACGGCGCCGACACCGGCCCGGGTTGTCTGTCCGACGCGCAGATCGCCGCGGTGACCGCCATGTCCTCGCCGTTCCGGTGGCCATACCCGGTGGCCAGCGGGGAAACCCAGTATCCGGGCTTCCCGTTCCTTTCCGGGTCGGACATGCGGACACCGTTCCTCGGCTTCGGCACCACCGCGCCTGCGAATCCGATGCCGCAGACCAGCGGCTACGGACTGCAGTACTGGGACCAATGGGTCAAGTATTTCCTGACCAGGGACCCGAACTACAACTCGCTGGCGGTCGATCCCCGGAATCCCGGTGAATGGCTCAGCCGGATCAGTTACCTGTCCACGATCGAGGATCGCAACAACGCCGACCTTCGCCCGTTCTTCCGGGCAGGCGGCAAGCTGGTCCTGCTGCACGGTGCCGCGGACGAACTGGTCTCCCCTCGTTCGACGAACGACTACTACACCCGGGTGCGCACCATCGTCGGCGCGCAGGAGACCGATGCGTCACTGCGGTATTACGTGGTGCCAGGGGCGAACCACGCGAACTTCGGCACGCCGGCGTTCGCCGCGAGCTGGGACTCGCTCACCGCACTGGAGAACTGGGTCGAAAAAGGACAGTCGCCGTCGAACCCGGTCGTGGCCGACGCGAACCACAACCGCACTCGCCCGCTGTGCGCGTATCCGGAATGGCCCCGGTATCGCGCCGGGGACCCGAACAGCGCGTCGAGTTTCGTCTGCGCCCGTTGACCGTCGTTTCCTCCGGAGAGAAAGCACACCGCGAATGCTCGGTTTGATGCAAGATCGCCCGCTGTCCCTGCCGCACGTCTTCCGGCGGGTGGAGCGCTACTTCGGACACAAGACCGTGGTGTCCGGCCGCGTCGGCGGAGAGATGACGATGACCTGGGCTGAGGTGTGCGCACGGGCGCGTCGCCTGGCCGCCGGGCTCGAGAAGCTCGGCGTCTCAGGCGACGCCCGCGTCGGCACGTTCGCATGGAACAGCCATCGCCATGTCGAGTTGTATCTCGCGGTGCCCTGCACGGGACGGGTGCTGCACACGATCAACCACCGGCTGTTCGGGGAGCAGATCACTTACATCGTCAACGACGCCGCCGACGAGGTGCTCTTCGTCGACCGGTCCATCCTCCCGGTCGTCTGGCCGCTGGCGGACACCTTCGGCACTGTGCGCGCCGTAGTGGTGATGGACGACGGCGGCGACGCCGAAATCCCGGACGATCCCCGCATCGTCGACTACGAGGAACTGCTCGCCCGCGCCGGGGACAGCGGCCGGGATTTCAGTGTCGAGGACGAGAACACCGCGGCCGCGCTGTGCTACACCTCCGGCACCACCGGCAATCCCAAAGGCGTGCTCTACAGCCACCGTTCGGTGGTGATGCACGCCAGCCTGCTGCTGATGGTCGACACCTTCGGCATCAGCGAACGGGACGTGGTCATGCCGATCGTGCCGATGTTCCACGTCAACGCCTGGGGTTTGCCCTATGCCGCGATGCTGTGCGGGTCGGACCTCGTACTGCCTGGTCCGGCGATGAGCTCGCCGGAACTGGCCGGCATGCTGGCGGGCCACCGGGTCACCTTCGCGGCGGCGGTCGCCACGGTCTGGCGTGGCCTGCTGCCTTTGCTGGAGCGGCACGACTTTTCCGCCGTGCGCCAGATCGTCTCCGGTGGCGGCGCGGTGGACGAGGCGCTGACCATCGCGTATGAGAAGGCCATCGACGTGCCGCTGACCAACGCATGGGGCATGACCGAAACCAGCCCGGTGGTGAGCAGCTCCCGGATCGCTACCGCGCACGATGAGTACACCCCCGAACAACGACGAGAACTCCTCGCCACGCCTGGCCCGGCGATTCCGCTGACGGAGGTGCGCATCGTCGGCGACGACGGACACGAGGCACCGTGGGACGGCCGCACCCCCGGTGAGCTGCAAGCCAGCGGCCCCACCGTCGCGGCGGGATATTTCGGCGCGAGCGCCGCTCCGGACGCCTTCACCGAGGACGGCTGGCTGCGCACCGGCGATGTGGCCACAGTGGACCGTTACGGCTACGTGCGCATCGTGGACCGCACCAAGGATCTGGTGAAATCGGGCGGCGAATGGATTTCGTCGGTGGAGCTGGAAAACGCGATCATGGCACATCCCGGGGTGGCCGAGGCCGCGATCATCGGAGTCGCCGATCCGAAGTGGGGCGAACGCCCGGTGGCCTGCGTGGTGCCCGTGCCCGGTGCCACGCTCACCGCGGACGCCGTCCGCGAGCACCTACGCCGGCGCGTCGCCTCCTGGTGGTTGCCGGACCAGGTGTTCTTCCTCGACGAGATACCGAAAACCGCGACGGGTAAGTTCTCCAAACAACGCCTGCGCTCGTTGTACGCGCGGCGAGTGTTACGCGGCCCGGCTGTCCCGCGTCAACAGACTTCGTAGCATCCTTCCAGTCGTGCGCGGCCGTTCTCCGGAATCCCGCCCAGCGCACGGTCGAGACCCCGTGCGAGCGCATGCGTGGCGGGCTTCCGCAGCGGAACGTCCGGATCTTGCACGATCCGCACCAGTTCGACGGTTCCCGCCGGTGGCGGCGTCCAGTCGAGCGGGGGCGAAGTGGACGACCTGAGGGTATGGGCGCGCCGCGAACTCAGCGGAGGCCGGACAGCTTGTCCAGGTTGGTGGTCGAGCAGATGCCCGCGATCCGGTCACCGTCTTGGGTCGGCTCCAGCACGACCGCGCTGACCGGGCTGACTCCGGAGAACACCAAGGCGCACGGATCGCCCGCCACCCACCGGTAGCGGATCTCCAATCCGGCGGCCGGGCGTTCGACCATGACCGTGGTGAACACCGCGGCCACGGCGTCGCGACCGTGCACGGGACGCAGGCTCACCGCCGGGCCCAGGCCGCCGCTGTCGCTCCACAGCGTGCCGTCCGGGGCCAGTATTTCCAGCAGGGCGGGCAGATCGCCACCGAGCACGGCGGCCGCGAACCGTTCGGTGACCTCGGCGTGCAGGCCGGGGTCGACCTGATGCCGGGGTTGGCGTGTGTGGAGGTGACGACGCGCACGGGTGGCCAGCTGCCGTACCGCGGCCGGGGAACGGCCGAGAATCTCACCTATTTCGGTGTGGGCGAAGCCGAACACCTCGAGCAGCACGAAGGCCGCGCGCTCCAGCGGACTCAGGGTTTCCAGGACGACGACGAGCACGGCCGTGGACAGCGTCTCCTGCGCTCGATCGCATCGGCGGCATCGCCGGTCGCCGTCAGGACCGGCTCGGGCAACCAGGGTCCGACGTAGCTTTCGCGGCGGCGATCCACCTCCGCCCGCCGCGCCAGTGTCTGGTTCACGGCCGCGTCCTCTCGTCATCCGTCACAGCCATAGCGGACCGCGTTGCAGTACTAAGAGCCGACTATCCGTTCGCATACCCGCGGAACAGGGCTCGCAGAATTGCAGTAAGCCGGGGGCCGACGTCAACGACCGCGTGCGCGAGTTCGGGATCAGTCTCGTAAAGCTCGCGCAGCTGGGTTCCAGGCGCGGCCATCTGCCACATTGCGCCAGCCATCGACGTCGCCGCGGCGACTGCGTCCCACGCCTGTTCCGAACTGACACCGACGATACGCCGGAGTGCTGCTGCGACGGTTCCCGCCGCATCGATGGCTGCGATCTTGAAATCCTTGGCCACCGCCATCGACACGCCCCGCTCGAGATTGAGCGGCACGTGCGCGAGGAGGTCGCAAAACAGAGGCCGCTCCACCAGACTCGACGCGAGCACAATCGCGACTCGTTCGTCGCGGGCAGCACCGGCGCAGTCGATCGCGTCCAGCTCGGCCGTCACCTGCCCGGCCCAGTCGGCCCACTCAGACTTGGCGAGCCGAAGGAAGATCTCTTCGCGAGTCTCGAAGTACCGCAACATCGTCGACTTGTGCATCCCGACGCCCGCAGCGACGTCAGTGAGGGTGACTTCCCGGACACCGCGGTCAAGAGCCTGAGTCCGCGCCGAACGCAGGATTGCCTCTTCGCGGACCTGTTTGGCCTTCTGGGAACGCGCGCGTTCGAACTGCGGTGTCGCCATGTGCACACGATAGTGCAACACAGTTGCGAAACTAGTGCAACCGTGTTGCACTAAGGTCAACGGGTGCCCGCTCGACGATGTCGCCGTCGCCCGTACCGAGCGCGTCCGGAAGCCCCTGCGAAGACATCGCGCTGACCGGCTGGCGCGAGGCTGCCCCGGCTGAGACAAGGAACTTCGTGACCGCGCGGACTGTCGTCATCACTGGTACTTCGAGCGGCTTCGGTCGCATCGCCGTGGACCATTTCGCCAAGGCCGGATGGAAGGTCGTCGCGACCGTCCGCAAAACCGCGGACCTCGAAACCCATGCCGAACTGGACAACCAGGTCAACGATGAGCATTCGAGAGACGGGGCAGCCGTACTTACTTGACCGTTACCGCGCATTCACTCCTGCGCGGCCAGCTTTCTCTTAGTTAATACTCCAGCTGTAGTTCGTGATCTTGCTGGAGGGGTCGTGTGAGACGGGTGCGGCCGCCACGTGATCATGGTGTTTGTGAGGACAACTCAAGATCATGTGGCGGCCGCGGCTGCCAGCGTAGACCCTGCGCGATGGCAGTCGTTGCTGGGTGAGATGTTCGTGCGGATCGGGCGGCGGTTCGTGCGGGTGGAGTCGCGTCGGCGGGCCGGGCGGTTCGTGCAGGGTCTGTTGTCCGGGCTGGCGCGGGTGAACTGCTGGACCATTGCTGAGCAGGTCGGAGACCGGACCCCGGACGGGATGCAGAACCTGCTCTCGCGCGCGACATGGGACGCGGACGGGGTCCGCGACGACCTGCGCGAGGTCGTGGTCGAGCACCTGGGTGTCGAGGACGCGATGCTGGTCATCGACGAGACCGGTGACCTGAAGAAGGGCGTCGAGTCGGTCGGGGTGCAGCGGCAATACACCGGCACCGCGGGACGGATCGAGAACTCGCAGATGTCGGTGTTCCTGGTGTATTCCACCCCGGCCGGGCACACGTTCATCGACCGCGAGCTCTACCTGCCCGAAAGCTGGGCAGAGGACCAGGCCCGGCGGGACCGGGCCGGAGTGCCCGCGCAGACCCTGTTCACCACGAAATCCCGGCTGGCCTTGGCGATGATCGCTCGTGCGCTGGAGGCGGGAGTCCGGGTGGGGTGGGTGACCGGGGACGAGGCCTACGGCAAAGACGCCGCCGGCCTGCGCGATCCGCTCGAGGCCCGCGAACAGGCCTATGTGCTGGCCGTGGCCTGCGACCACCGCGTTCCCGGTCCGGGCGAGGAGAGCGTGCGGGCCGACGAGCGCGCCGCCGCGCTGCCGAAGCGGGCCTGGCAGAAGCTCTCCGCCGGGGCCGGCGCGAAAGGCCGCCGTTACTACCTGTGGGCCCGGCTGCGGCTGCATCCGGCAGGCAAGACCGGATACCACTGGATCTTGATGCGCCGTAACCGGCGGACCGGGGAAACGGCGTTCTACCGCTGCTACAGCCCCCGCCGGGTCGCGCTGGCCGACCTCGCGCGCGTCGCCGGGCGGCGCTGGACGATCGAGGAGACCTTCCAGACCGGCAAAGAACTCACCGGCCTCGACGAACACCAGGTCCGCACTTGGACCTCCTGGTACCGCTGGACCACCCTGGTCATGTTCGCGCACGCCTTCCTCGCCATCGCCGCGGCTCAGGCTCGCAGCACACCGTCGGCCGAGGACCTGATCCCGTTGACACGCAACGAGATCAGGCACCTCTACGCCCAGCTCATCCTGCAACCAGCACGCAAGATCATCGACATCCTGGCCTGGTCCGCCTGGCGCCGACGACACCAACACCGCTCCCGCCAAAGCCACTACCAGCAGCGACACCAACAACCAGCACCCGATCACGAACTACAGCTGGAGTATTAACGAGGATGGCTATGAGCGTCCGGGGCAACGGCCGATCGCGCGCTCCCCAGCCATGAGCAGGACCAGCAAACGCTCCATCCGCCCGGCGAAGTCGACGTGCACCGCAGCCGCCGGAAGATGCGCGCTCGCCTCGACGACCGCCGGCCCCGGGTTCGCCAAAGGCCAAAGACCCGCGACGAACGTCGACGCCAGCGACGCGACCTCGAGCGCCTCGGTCTTCGCGAGACCCGGCACAGCGGCGGCGATCAGTTCGGCGAGCGCCGTGTGCCGCTCGACGATCCGCAGCTTGAATCGCATCACCAATTCGGCCGACACGTTCCGCTCCAGCACGGCGGCGAGACAGCTCCACATCTCGCACAGAGCGGGGCGTGCAGCCAATGAGCCCGCCCACAGCTCAGCCACCCGGGACGCCGCGGCGGCACCGTCTCTACCGCCGGGGAGCTCGGCGACAGCGGACCGCAACGCCGCAAGCCAGTCGCCGTAGGCAGCGTCGAAAAGCTCAAGGAAGATCGCTTCTCGGGATTCGAAGTAGCGCAGCACGTTCGACGAGGCGAGACCCACACGGCAAGCGATTTCGCGCAGCGTGATCTCGGCGATCGCTCGCTCGGCGAGCAGCTCCTCCGCCACAGCCAGGATCGCCCTGCGGCGCTGGTCCCGCTGCTCGGGCCGCCGCGCCCGGCGGAAGTCCGGTGCGGCGGGCTGCCCGACATCGCGGGAACCGTTCTCGACGACCACGGTCTCCCCTCCTCCCTCGTCCGGCCCAAGTTAACAGAACGCATCTCTCTTGTTAGTGCAACGTCGTTGTGTTAACTTAACAGTACGACATTCTGTTATCAAGCACGGAGGCGGCGAGATGCCGGACTACCAGCATTTGTTCATCGGCGGCCGCTGGCAGCGCCCGGCCGGATCGGCGCTGATCGAGGTGCGCTCCCCGCACGACAGACGCCTGGTCGGCACGGTTCCGGAGGCGACTCGAGGAGACATCGACCGCGCGGTGGCATCCGCACGCGCCGCGTTCGACTCCGGCAGCTGGGCGGATCGGAGCCCGGCGGACCGACAGGAGGTCATCCGCCGCTTCGACGAACTGCACCACGCGCGGGCAGACGAGTTCTCGGGCCTGATCACCGACGAGAACGGGTCGCCGAGCTGGTTCACCTCGATGCTGCAACGGTCCCTGACCGATCAGACCGGCTCCTACCTCCGCGCCGCGGAGCAGTTCGGCTGGGAGGAACGCCGGGCCTTGTCCGAGGCGACCGACCTCGTGCTGCGCCGAGAAGCGATCGGAGTGGTCGCCGCGATCATCCCGTGGAACGCGCCGCACCAGTCCGCGCTCGCGAAGATCGTGCCCGCGCTCCTGGCCGGGAACAGCGTCATCCTGAAATCGGCCCCGGAAACCGCGTTGGACGGCATGGTCCTGGGCGATCTGCTGACCGAAGCCGGGTTGCCGGAGGGCGTCTTCAGCGTGCTGCCGGCCGGCCGCGAGGTCAGCGAGTACCTGGTGTCGCACGCCGGAGTGGACAAGGTCGCGTTCACCGGGTCGACGGCTGCCGGACGGCGCATCGCCTCGGTGGCGGGCGAGCAGCTGAAGCGGGTCAGCCTGGAACTGGGCGGGAAGTCCGCCTCGATCGTCCTGCCCGACGCCGACCTCGCGCAGACCGTGAACGGCCTGAAGTTCGCGTCACTGGCCAACAACGGCGAGGCCTGCGTGGCCCACACGCGCATCGTGCTTCCCCGCTCGCGCTACGACGAGTTCGTCGACGCGCTTGCCGAGATGGTCTCGACCCTGCCCGTCGGCGACCCGCGCGATCCAGCGACTTTCATCGGCCCGATGGTGCGAGCCGATCAGCAGCGGCGGGTCCGCGACTACATCGGCATCGGCGCCGCGGAGGGTGCTCGCATCGTGGTCGGAGGCACCGAAGCGCCGAACACACCGGCGCTAAGCAAGGGCTACTACGTGCAGCCGACCCTGTTCGCCGACGTCGACAACTCGATGCGCATCGCCCGCGAAGAGATTTTCGGCCCAGTCCTCGCCGCCATCCCCTACGACCACGAAGACGACGCAGTGAAGATCGCCAACGACTCGGACTACGGGCTCAGCGGCGGCGTGTGGACCTCGGATCGCGAGCACGGCCTCGCGGTTTCCCGGCGGATCCGCACCGGCACGTTTAGCGTGAACGGCGCGTCCCGCGGTTTCGAGGCTCCGTTCGGCGGCTACAAGGCAAGCGGCATCGGCCGAGAGTACGGCGCCGCGGGGCTCGCCGTGTTCACCGAACAGAAAGCCGTCGCACTCTGAGTCACGCCGCCCGTTGCACCCGGACAGCGAGCTCGGTAATAGTCGAAGTTATCGCACTTAGTTAGGCTTGAACCCAGGTTGCGCACGTAGGAGCTCAATGGAGTTGTACGGATCATCCGCAGTGGTAACGGCGGGGCGTCCGGGCTCGGCGAGGCGACCGTGCGCTGGCTGAGACCGAGTACGTCCACGCCGACATCACCAGCGAGACCGACGTGATCGAGGCGGTCGAGGCCGCCGCTGCCCTGGCACCGCTGCGCGCAGTGGTGAGCTGCGCTGGCGGTCTCGGCGGCCGGACGGTCGGCCGGCACGTACGAATCCGCCCATTCCCTGGAATCGTACAAAAACTACGTCATGCTGAACCTGGTCGGGACGTTCAACGTCGTGCGGCTGGCTGCGACCGCGATGTCCCGCAACGAGCCGGACCGCGACGGCGGACGCGGCGCGATCGTCATGACGGCCAGCGTCGCCGCGTTCGACGGGCAGATCGGCCAGGCGGGCTGCGGCTCGGCCGAAGCGGGCATCGTGGGACTGACCCTGCCGGTCGCCGGGACCTGACGCCGGTCGGCATCCGCATCAACACCATCGCGCCGCGAACGCGGTCACCGCACGCATCATGCCGCAGATGGCCTATACCCGCGCCGGGGACTACGAGGCCGCCCTCCGGTGGCACACAATCTGCATGGAATCGACCGAGCGAACCGGTGACGCGTGGTTCCAGTCCTGCTCGCTGTGGCAGGCAGGTCTCACGCACCTGCGGCGAGGCGACGCACCGACCGCGGTCGGCGGTCCGGGGTAGCCCGCTGCCCACATGCCGAGTGCGCCGGTGGCGGTGCCGGGAATGTGGGCTGCGTGGGAGAACACCAGCCTGCCGCCGGGGTGAGCCGTTGCAGGACTGCTGGGAGCAGCGCGGTCGGGTCGGTAAACCACGCCGCTCCCCAGATCGAGTAGATCGCGTCCCTCCGCTGGTCGGTGGTGGTGAGGAAATCGAGCACGTCCGCCTGCTCGAAGTGGGCGTTGGGGAGGTGAGCCCAGCGGCTACGGGCGGCGTCGACCTGGACTGGAGAGAGGTCGACGCCGGTGGCGACGACGCCCTTGGTTGCCAGTGCCGCGACGGCGTTGCCCCGGCCAGGACCGAGGTCCAGCGTGGTGAGCGGGTCGCCGAGCAGTTCGTCGCCGGGCCCGTGGCCGTCGTATTGGCACCAGCCGAAGGCGTTCGTCAGCGCGTCCTCGGGGGTTTCGTCCGGGACTCCGCGGCCGTAGCGGTCCCAGTATCCGGCTGGGTCGGCGATGCTGGACATGGACGGGCAACGTACCCCGCCCGTGGATCATGGCCGGTCGGGTCGGCCCAACCCACCGTAAACGCGTACACGGCCCGCTACTCCTTGAGCTACGGCCCGCCGCAAAGTAGCGGCCCGCTCGCGGCGACGGCGACGTGCATCAGTTCGGCTTCGTCGTCGCGCAGGACCGCGATTGCGTCCTCAGGTGTCGTGGCGCTGCGGTCGCGGATGCGGTGGGCGAGTTGGTTGCTCACGCCAGGGCGTCGCGGATTGCCTGCAGACGGCCGGCGCGATCGTGGCGGGCGCGTAGGGCGTCGTCCATCGTGACTTGCACGAATTGGACCTCGGTGTGCGGTGCCATC
Source organism: Amycolatopsis echigonensis (assembly GCF_002846615.1). NCBI lineage: Bacteria > Bacillati > Actinomycetota > Actinomycetes > Pseudonocardiales > Pseudonocardiaceae > Amycolatopsis > Amycolatopsis echigonensis. The sequence goes on from NZ_PJMY01000001.1 coordinate 211,306, forward strand.
TGGCCAAGGAGGTCCATGTCGGCGCTGATCACCGTGCCGAGCGTCATGTAGCCGCCTGCCGAGACGGCGTCGCGGTGCAGGACGATCGGTTGGGTGCCGCCGGGGACCTGGATGGAGCCGATCGGGTACGGCGCGTCGACGATGTTCGACGGGTCGCTGCCGGCCCCGAATGGCGGTGTGCGGTCGACGTACTGCAGCGGCGAACCGCCGTTGAACCGGTAACCGATCCGGTCGGACTCGGAGGCGACCTTCCAGGTGTCGGCGAAGAACCCGGCCAGCGAATCGGGCTTGACCAGGTGGTCGTACAACCCGGTGACCACGCGCAGCTCGTAGGACTTGGCGAGCCTGCTGCGCAGGTTCGCCTCGAGGGTGCGGCCCGTGACGACAGTGCCGGGGGTGCCGATGTCGAGGACGTCACCGGGTCGTAGTGGCCGTCCGTTGTGCCCGCCGAGGCCGCCGAGCGCGTACGTCGACCGGCTGCCGAGCCTTTCCGGCACGTCGATGCCGCCTGCGACGGCGATGTACGCTCGGGCGCCAGCCGTGGCAAAGCCGCAGGCCAGCACTTTTCCGGCGGGAAGGGAGATGGCGGTGTTGGTCGGCTGTGGCTCGCCGTCGACGGTGACCGGAATCTCGGCGCCGGTCACTGCGATGTGAGTGTCCACTGTCGACACGAGTTCGGGGCCTATCAACGCGCATTCGAGCGCGGCCGCCGTCTCCGGGTTGCCGACGAGCAAGTTGGCGGACCGGTACGCGATCTGGTCCATGGCGCCGGCGGGCGGGATGCCCAGGTGGTAGTTGCCGGTGCGGCCGTGGTCCTGGACGCTGCACAGCAATCCGGGTTTGCGGATTTCAACGGCCATTGAGTGCCTCCACGAGCGTGGTCGGATAGCCGGTCTGGTCGGCGGTGTAGGCGTCCAGTTCGAACCGCACGTCGGCGGTGCGTAACTGGAAGGCGCCCTGGTCGACCTGGGCAACGAGCTCGTCGTACTCGGCCCGGTCGACGGGACGGAATTTCACGATGTCCCCCGCTCGGAAGAAGATCATCGAGTTCCGTAGATGCGGCTGGCGCTGCTCGACGTCGTAGATCGGGATCGGGGTGACGCCGAACATCTGGTACCCGCCGGCACCGCGCACCGAGTAGATGCAGGCGAAACACCCACCGTGGCCGACGGTCAGGCGCGGAGTGTCGGTGCGCGGTGTCAGATATTTGGGCACCTGGAGCTGCCGCCGGCGCTCGACCATCTGGTACATGAACGGCAGCCCGGCGACGAAACCCACCGTCGAGACGAACCAGGGCGTTGACGAGTGCGCTTCGATAAAGGCGTCCACACCGGACAGATCGTTGATCCGGGCGGCGTACTCGATGTCGGTCGAGTCGGGGTCCTGGTGTCGCTCGCGAAAGCGCATGAGGACCTCGTGCGTCCACGGGTCGTTGTAGAGCACCGGGATCTCGACGATGCGGGTGTCCAGGACCTTGTCGACGTCGCCGAACGCCGCTTCGATGTCCTCGAGCTCGCGTTGGACGTCGCGGGCGGCGATGACATCGGGATCGAAGCGGACCTGCAGCGACGCGTTCGCCGGGCAGTTCTCGGTGATCCCGTCGATCTTGCGGACGGCCAGCTCCTGGGACACCAGGATGCTGGTGAAGAACGCCTCGAGCGTCATCTCCTCGGAGTACTCGACGAACAGGTGCTCGTCGCCGCCTGGTGTGTAGCGGGTCATGCGCGTGCTCCTTCTGGACTGAATTCGCTTTCCAACCAGGTCGTGTGCACGTCGCCTGCCTGCACGTCCGGGTGTGCCAGCAGCTCGCGCAGGTACTCGACGGTGGTCGCCGGCCCTTCGATGTCCACTTCGGACAGTGCACGGTCGAGCCGGGCGAGTGCCTGCCGCCGGTCGGCCCCGGAGACGATCAGCTTGCCGATGAGCGAGTCGTAGAACGGGGGGATCGACGAGCCGGGGCGGACCATGGTGTCCACGCGCACGCCCGGCCCCTGCGGCCAGGTGACCGCGTCGACTCGTCCGGGCGATGGCAGGAAGCCGCGTCCGGGGTCCTCGGCGTTGATCCGGACCTCGATGGCGTGACCCCGGTGTCCGATGTGTTCCTGGGACCAGGGCAGCGGGTCGCCCGCGGCGATGGCAAGCATCGCGGCGATCAGGTCGACGCCGCAGATCTCCTCGGTGATCGGGTGTTCGACCTGGATCCGGGTATTCATCTCGATGAAGAAGAACTCCCTGGTCGTCGGGTCGTAGAGGTACTCGACGGTGCCCGCGCCGCGGTAGCCGACGTGTTTGGTCAGCGCGACGGCCGAGGCCACCAACTCTGAGCGGGTGTTGTCGTCGAGGACGACCGCAGGTGCCTCCTCCCACAGCTTCTGGCGACGGCGTTGCAGGGAGCAGTCGCGTTCGAAGAAGTGCACGGCGTCGGTGCCGTCACCGAGCACCTGGACTTCGATGTGCCGGGCGTGCTCGACGAAACGTTCCAGGTAGACACCGCCGTTGCCGAACGCTGCTTCGGCCTCCCGGCTCGCCTCCGCGACTCCGGTCCGCAGCGTCCCGGCGTCGTGGGCGATCCGGATGCCGCGTCCGCCGCCGCCTGCCGCCGCCTTGATGAGGACGGGGTAGCCGATCGATTGGGCGACTTGCACAGCGGCGTCGGCGTCCGGGACGAGACCGTTGCTGCCGGGCACCACCGGGACGCCTGCTTCGCGGGCGGTGGCGATGGCGCGGGCCTTGTCGCCCATCCGCGCGATCGTGTCCGGATCGGGTCCGACCCAGGTCAGGCCGGCGTCGACGACCTTGCGCGCGAACTCGGCGTTCTCGGACAGGAAGCCGTATCCGGGGTGCACGGCGTCGGCGTGCGTCTTGGCGGCGGCGGCCAGCACCGCGTCGTGGTTGAGGTAGCTCTTGCGCGCGTGGGCGGGGCCGAGGCAGACGACCTCGTCGGCGAGGTCGACGGCCAGAGAGTCCGCGTCTGCCTCGCTGTGCGCGACGATGGACGTGATGCCCAGGTCGCGGGCGGCCCGGACGGTGCGGACGGCGATCTCCCCGCGGCTGATGATCAGCAACCGGTTGATGCTCACGAGGCAGCCACCTCGATCTTGACCAGCACGTCGCCCGCGTTCACGGCGTCCTCGTGCTCGACGGCGAGTTCGACGACGGTGCCCGCGACGCCGGCCGTGACAGGGTTGAACATTTTCATGACCTCGATCAGCCCGACCGTGTCGCCTTCGGCGACCTGGGAGCCGACCTCGACGTACGCGGGCGCCGACGGTGACTCCTTGGCGTAATAGATTCCCGGTATCGGTGCGGTCACTTCGTGGATCTGGGACATGACGGCCTTCTTCAGACTACGGTGGGCTGGACGGCGGGTTCGAGGGTGGAAGTCGTGAACCATTGCGACCGGGCTCGCGGCAGCAATGCCGCGTACAGGCCGGCGGAGATGACGACGGTGGCCAGCGGGGCCCAGTCGGCGCCGAATCCGGTCAGCGTCATGACTAGCCCGAGGCCGGCGCCCACGACCCAGGCGCCAAGACCGGCCGGGTTGACAGCCGGGACTCGGTCGTGATCGACCTCGTCGCCGACCAGCCGCTTGTACGTGCCGGACAGGATGTGGACCATCGCGACGGCGACCCAGGCGGTGACGAAGATGCCCTGGTAGTTGAGGGCCAGGAGCAGGTAGCTGAAGACGTCGGTCAGGCTCATCATGATTAGCACTACCGTCCCGACGACCACGGCCCAGATGCCCTTGGCGAGCTTGATTCGCGCCGCCCGGTCGAAGAACGCCTGCATGTTGACGGTGGCCAGGTAGTAGTTGGCGCTGTTGATCCGGGTCTGCGTGACCCAGATGAACAGGAGCGCCGGAACGCCGCCGAGCACGACGATCAGCTGATCGACCACACCCGTCTCGGACACGGTGGCCACACCGCCCGCGTTGATCAGGAAGATCCCGACCAGACCGGACAGCAGCAGCGTGACCAGGTAGAACGGCATTCCGAAGTTGAACCAGCGGTGGTATCCGGCGTGCTTGCGCGCGCCGAAGCGGGCGAAGTCGACGGTGAACATCATCAGCACCCACACGCCCATGTACCCGACGTAGGCGTGCAGCCAGCCCCAGCTCGGGGCGCCGCCCTTCGGGACGAAGGTGGCCCAGTCGCCGGACCAGCCGTACTTGACGATCGTGAAGGTCACCGCTGCCCCGAGCCCGAGCAGGTAGAACGGCAGGAGCACGCCGTTGAGCTTGTCCAGGAAGTTCTGCACGCTGCCCAACACCAGCGGAACGCTGTACACCACAACGATGACCGCGGCGACGAAGTAGCTCAAGCCGGTGACCTTGTTCGCCGCCGTCGCGATGACCGACCCCTCGAAGATCGCGTAGTACATCGCCGTCAGCGAGAAGATCGCGGTGGCCACCAGCGCGCCGACCTTGCCGAACAGCACCCGCGAAATCAGCGCGACGCTCAATCCGGTCTTGATGGCGTACCGGGACAACACCCCGTTGATCAGGCCGTACGTGATGACACTGAGCACCATCGCGATGATCGTGTTGACCGAGCCGTACGCGACGGAGAGCGACGCGCCGAGGAAGATGTAGAACAGCGCGCTGCACACGCCCCACCAGGACATGGTCAGCGAGAACCGACCGGCTCTGGCGGTGTCGGGGATGGCATGGGTGGCGGTATCGACGCCTTCATCGGTGGACATCCTGCCTGGCATGACTCTCCTTTGTGAACCTATGCGGCCGGCGCCGGGGTCGGATCCGCGAACGATGAGACTTTGATGCCTTCTTCTGCGAGCGCACGTCGTGTGGCGACTATGAGGTCGTAGGCGCCGCGGGTGTCGCTGTGGATGCAGATGGATTCGAACGTCACCGGAACCGTGTTGCCGGTGACCGTGTGCACGACGCCCTTCCGGCAGGCCAGGCGGACCTTCTCGGCCGTCTCGGCGGGAGAGAGTGCGCCGACGTCCCTGGTGAACACAATCCGACCGTCGTCGCCGTAGTGCCGGTCGGCGTAGAACTCCCGGACGATGGGCTGCCCGTGCGACTTCGCGGCAGCTTCCAGCGCCGTGCCCGCCATGCACAGCACCGGCAGCTCCGGCGATGTCTTCCGTAGAGCCGTGACCAGGGCGTCCGAGAACTCGTCGTCTTCGGCGGCGTGCATGTACAGCGCGCCGTGGAGCTTGACGTGTTGCAGGCTGCGGCCGCGTCGTGCGGCGAATTCGCGGACGGCGCCGATCTGGTACAGGCAGTCGTTGACGAGCTCGTCGGCGGCGGCGGCGATGTGCCGCCTGCCGAAACCGACCAGGTCGCCGAAACCGGGATGTACGCCGATCCCAACCCCGTGCTCGATGGCCCTGTCGACGGCGACCGCGATGGAACTCGGGTCTCCCGCATGGAAACCCGCCGCGATGTTCGCCGAGCTGACCAGGGAAAACATCGAGGAGTCGACGTCGCCGCCGAACGTCCAGGCGCCGAAGCCCTCACCCATGTCGCAGTTGACGTCCACGGTGGTGATCACGAGTGCCTCACCTCGATTCGTTGTTGATGGACCGACGTTAAGCAGGGCACAATCCATAGGGAAGAACAAAACTTCGATGCCGCACTATCAGAAGATCAGATACCTATCCGAAAGGTCGCCATGCTGTCGGTCAATCAGCTGCGGTACTTCGTCGCCGTGGCGGAGGCGGGGCAGATCAGCGGGGCCGCCCGCGAACTCATGGTCTCCCAGTCGGCGGTGACGACGGCCGTCCAGGACCTCGAGCGCCATTTGCGGGAGGCCGTGTTCACCCGCGGCTCGCGGGGCGTCACGCTGACGCGCACCGGTGCGGCGCTGCTGCCCAAGGCGCGCGACATCCTGCAGATGCTCACCGAGGCGTCGCAGGTCACCGCGGTGCACGACGAGGTCGAAGGCACCGTGCGGGTCGGCGTGACCTACACCGTCATGGGGTACTTCGTCCCGGAACACCTCCATCGGATCCAGGCCCGTTTTCCCCGGCTGCGCATCAGGTGGGAGGAGCTGGATCGACCGCTGCTGCAGGAACGCGTGTCCAGCGGCGACCTCGATTTCGGGTTGCTGTTGACGTCCAATGTGGACGATCCGGCGCTCGCATCCGAGACCTTCGTTCACTCGCGACGACGCCTATGGCTGGCGCCGCGTCATCCGCTGGCCGACCAAGAAGAGATCCGCCTGAGCGATCTCTCCAACCACCCCTACGCGCTGCTGACCGTCGACGAAGCCGCACGCACCGCGGCGAGCTACTGGGGTCCACAATGGACAGATCTCGCTCCTGCGATCATGCTGGCGACCTCATCGATCGAGGCGATCCGCAGCATCGTCGCCAACGGCGACGCCGTCACCGTCCTGTCCGACATGGTGTACCGACCGTGGTCCCTGGAAGGCAAACGTATCGACACCCGTGTCCTCGACGACCACGTCCCTGACATGAGTGTCGGCCTCGTCTGGGAACGCGGTACCAGGTTCACTCCGGCCATGGCCGCCCTGCACGAGTACTTCCACCACGCATTCTTCTTGCCGACCCAGGTCTGATCGGCTACGACCCCGCACACCGGGCGAATCGTGTTCGACGCCGGGACCCGCGCAACGCTTCCCGACGAGAACGACCGGCTCGGGCTCCGCCGGATCATGGTCGTCGCCACCCCCGATCAAGCCGACCAGGCCCGCGACATCGCCGACCCGCTCGGCGCGGGCCTATCCCGTGATCCCGCTTGACTGCGTCCCAGTGCTGCCGCGCGACCAAGCGGAAGGTGTTGCGGACCAAGTGGACGATGCACGTCTGAACAACGGTTTGCGGCCATACGTTCGCGACAGTCCCGGGGAGGCCTTTGAGCCCGTCGCAGACGAGGAAGAACACGTCGAGGACGCACGGTTCTTCAGGTCGACCAGTACGCTCATCCAGAACTTCGCGCCTTCGCCGCCGACGCCCATCCACAGGCCCCAGGACGTCCTTCCGCCCGTCCACGGTGACGCCGATGGCCGCGTACACCGGCCGGTTGGCGACCTGGCCGTCGCGCACCTTGACGTGGATAGCGTCGATGAACACCGCCGCGTAGATCGCGTCGAGTGGACGGATCCGCAGGGCGTCCGCTAATTTCGATCCTGGCTCGGGCAGGTAGGTGACCAGCATCTGGTCGGGCGCACCAGGCGTCGGGTGGAGGTTCCGCTCGCCGCAGAGCTCACCGCGTGAAGGGACCCGTCAGCTCCTCGGCCACCTCCCAGAGCCGCCGTTCCCGTTCGGCGTCGTACGACTCCGCGGACGAGCGGGCCTCGCTAGTGCGGTCCACGTAGGACCCCGATCCCGCGGCGGTGCGTCCGAGGACGACGTCGGCGAGCTGCTGCCCGGCTTCCTGCTGCGTAGAGGCGATCGGAGTCAGGGTCGCCAGCGGCATGACCGCGCGCATGACGAACCGCACCGCCGCTCCCGCTTCGCGGCTGAGTCCGGTGCCGGGCACGAAACCCGGGTTGTAGGCGATCACATCGATTCCCGGCGGCAGCCGCCGCGCGTATTCGTGGACGAGGTGGACCGCGGCCAGTTTGCTGGTCGCATAAGCGATTCCACCTGCCGTCGTGCTCTCGGGCCTCGGGAACGCCGAGGTCCGCGCCATCCGCGCCGGGTCCTGCCACGACGGTCCGGGCATCATGCCCTTGTTGTGCCGGAAGTCGCCGAAGTGCGCGTCGCTGACCGTGATCACGATGCGCGACGGCGCCTCGAACCGGTCCTGCAGGCGCCGGACGAGGGCGTGGTTGGCCAGCACGTTGACGGCGAACGTCGCCTCGAACCCATCCGGGCTCTGCGTGACGTCGTCGGTGTACAGCAGGCCTGCGTTGCCGACCAGCCCGCGCAACGGCGGCAGGGTGCCTCCGTCGATCCTGTGCGCCACCTCGTCGGCGGCCCCGCGCACGCTGCCGAGCGACAGCAGGTCTGCCGGGATCGACGTCACAGCGTGCCCGTCGCGGCTGAGCTCCTCTGCCAGGCCCGCGCCCGCTCCACCCCGGGCCAGGAGCACGAGGTGGGTCTGCGGGCTGCCGGCGAGGATGCGCTCGGCGGCGACGCGGCCGAGCCCTCGCGTCGCGCCAGTCATGATTACCGTGTGTGACATGGCGGTCCTACGCGACCTTGACCGACCCGGCGTCGACCGCCCAGTTCGCGCCGGTCGCGCTCGGCATGGCGGGCGAGGCGAGCAGCAGCACGGCGCGGGCGATCTCGTCCGGCTCGATCAGGCGCCCGGTGGTCATGCCGAGGCCTGCGGGGAGGTCCCGCACGAGGTCGGCGCGCTCAACCCCGATCACCCGCGCCACCTGGGACATGTACCCGTCCTCACCCTCGATCGCGTAGGTCCTCGTCAGCGCGGGTGACACGGTGTTGGCCCGCACCCCCTGCGCGGCGACCCGCTCGGCCAGCTCACGCGAGAACCGCGTCAGCGCCGCCTTGGCCACCGCGTACGGCATCGGGGTGCTGCCGGGAGCACCGACGCGTCGAGCGCTGTCCGACCCGATGGTGACGATCGCACCTCGGGCCTCGGTCAGCGCCGGCAGGGCGGCCCGCGTGACCCGCACGGGAGCGTTGAGATTCAGGTCGAAGGCGTACTGCCAGACGCCGTCACCGCCGTCGAGGACGTCGCCGAGCGAGCCCTCGGGCAGGTCGCCGCCGCCGACGTTGTTGACGAGGACGTCGAGCCGCGGGTCGGCAGCGAGCACCGCCTCCACCATGCGAGCGGGCCCGTCCGGCTCAGACAGGTCGGCCGCCACGAAGGTGGCACCGGACTCGTCGAGCTCGGGGGTGCTGCGCCGCGACACCGCGGTGACCGAGGCCCCTTCGGCGAGGAAAGCCCGGACGACCGCGAGGCCGATGCCCTTACTGGCGCCGGTCACGAGCACGCGCTTGCCGGCCAGTTGCAGATCCATGATGTCCAACTCCGTGTGGGTGCGAGGACGAGGAGCGACCACGTTCGTATGACGTTGTCACATGAATGACATTACGGATTTGATGTGACAACGTCAAGCGAGTGGTCTGACGTTGTCATCTGTAAAATGCGCGCATGGTCAGCCGAGCCGAATCCGCCGCCGCCACTCGCCGCGCCCTGCTCGACTCGGCCACCGCACTGCTCGATGAGGGCGGCCCTGACGCGGTGACCCTGCGGGACGTGGGTGCACGGGCAGGCGTGAGCCGCGGTGCCCCCTACGGGCACTTCGCGGACAAGGAAACCCTGCTCTCCGCCATCGCGACCGAAGGCTGGGAGCGGCTCAGCGACGAGATCGCGGCGCAGACCGGCAGCCCGTCAAAGAGGCTACGGGGCGCCTTGGCTGCGCTCGTGGAGGTCGGCCGCCGCCACCCGCACCGCTACCGGCAGATGTTCGGTCCGCCGGCCGGCGAGGAGCCTGAGAGGGTCATCGACGCCTCGTGCCGGGCCCAGGAGGAGTTTTTGGCGATCGTGTCGGAGCTAGTGGACGAGCCCGACCTCCACCGCTTCGGAGGCTTGCTCTTCACCGGGGTCAGCGGCATCATCGCCGCGGAGCTGAGCGGCCACTTCGCCACCGGAAAGTGGCAGACCTCCGCCGACGAGCTGGTCGACACGCTCGTTACGCTCGTCGCGAGCGGGAACAGGTCCTAGTCACCTCAGCCGTGGCGCTACCCGCAGGCGATCTCGCCCGGCCCCTGCCCATTCCGAGTGGCGAACGTGCCGCATCCGAGGACGACGGTCACCACCCGTTCGTGACGCAGAGCTGTGATCGCCTTGGCCGCACTCGCCTTCGCGACGCCGTAGATCTCCGCCGATTTTCGCCCGCCGGCCAGCTTCGATCCTGCAGGTAGAGCACCAGATTCGATGTCGCGCCGGATGTCGTCGGCGATCTGCGCCCAGACGTACTCCGGCCCGTCGTGATCGATGCGGCCAGAGCGGTCATCCAGGACATGCAGTCGCACTGTGCGAGTTCCATCCTGCAATTACGCCTCAGTACCCATGGGTTCCTGGAGGTACCTATGGTGCGGCACTCGGGCCCCGTTCATCCATTTTTCCCTACTAGATTTACTTACCCGCTGCTCTCATGAAAAGCATCTTTCGACTAACTATATATCTAATATAACGTGCATTGACAACCTTCGGCACCCGGACATCTGACATCTCGAGAACACGAATCGGCTACGGGCAAATAAGCCGTGTCTCGGCCTGACCGCCGCGTTCACAAAAGCGAAACTCCCGGAGGTCTACCTTGCTTTCGACGGATCGGCTCCCCTGCCTCACAGACCTGTCTCCTGGCCCAGCATCGTTGTCGCGGTCGTGTGCCTCGGTAACGGCCGATCGACCGTGCTCGGTCAGCGCAGCAGGTAGTGCAGCGCTCGTTCGGCGCGGTCCGGATCTGGGGGTTCGCCGGTGATTGCGTCGGTGTAGACGAAGGATTCGGCGACGCGGACGCATAGATAGGCGAGATCGTGCACCCCGAGGTCGCCGGTGTTGAGCGCGCCTGCGTCCTGCTCAATGGTCATGAGTTCCTCGACCAGCGCGACCAGCCGCAGCTGGAAGGACTGCTCACTGCGAGTCAGCACCCGCAGCGCGGTTTCGGTCTCGTTCTTGAGGAAATAGCGCATTCCGGCATGCCCGAGTGTCTGCCGGACAAAGGTGGAGACGGCGTTGGCGATCCGTGTGCCACCCGATCCGGCAGCGGCGGCGTACGCGTTACGCATGGTCCGTTCGCCCAGTCCCCACACCACTTCGGCGAGAATGGTGTCGCGATTGCCGAGCCACCGGTAGATGGTCACGCGGTTGACGCCGAGCACCGCGGCGAGGTCGTTCACCTCCACCCGCTGGCCGGCGTTGAACGTCTTGAGCGCCACGCGCAGCGCGGCGTCGCGTCCGCTCGAGCTCACTTCGGGCAGCTCGCGGTGACATAGCAGGCCAGTGGGGGTTCGGCTGGCACTCGAGGCGCCTCGACCGTCAGCTGTGCAGCGACTTGCGCGGACAGTGTCACGAAGGTGGCCGGCCCGGAAACCGGGTTCACGCCGGGCATCAGCAGCTGCTTGCACACCGACGAGCCGACTCGCGACGGCACGGCGGGGCCAGGGTGGGTTAACGCGTCGAGGGCAAGCGCCGACGTGACCGGGTCCATCGTGCCGATGAGCAGATGTTCCGGCGCCGCAAGCGGGCAGACGTCCTGCACGGCGATGTTCGCGACGGTACCGCCGCCGCCGTGCAGCGACGAGGTGCCGTTGTCGTCGAGGTTGGGCTGCACGAACTCGTCGGTCCGGGAGTAGATCTCCGTGTAGCTGATCCCGGGGAACGTTTCCTCCCCGGAGTTGAGCGCCTGAACGAATCGCGAGTCCGCACGCTGTTGCCACAGCGCTGGCGCGCAGTTCGGGACACACAACGCGGGCACGAGCACCGAACCGTGATTAGTGGCGGCCATCCCGATCACGTCATCGACCATGCCGCGGGTGTCTGGCCAGAACCGCAGCGACCAGCGCATGATCATGCCGCCCTGGCTGTGCCCCATCACGGCAATCCGACGGCCGGCGAGCTTGTGCATCTCGCGGATCCCGTAGGTGACGTACTGCGCGCGCACCTGCATGTCCCCCATGTTGTAGGGGTCAGCGGGCGAATCCGAGGTGCAGTAAGGGACACCGAGCTTCCGAAACAGCGGCTCGTAGTTGAACCCGAAGTTCTGGTCGCTGTCCACCGTTGTGGCCGGCGTGAGCAGCACGGGTTCGCGGGTGGCATTGCGGACATCGGCGGTGCATCGCAGGCTTTTCGCCAACTCGGCCGCGGGGACCGTCAACGCGGGCCCCGGCTGATCGACGGGCGCGTAGCCGGTCGTCTGCGCGCCAGCGACGCCTCCACCCACGACGACCGTCAGCAGAACAGCTGCGGCGCAGGCGAAAAGGCTGCGTAGCGGTGAGCGCATAAGGGTCCTCTCGGCGGGCGCCGCCCCGTCGCGACGCTAATGCAACTAAAACACGATATGTTGCACCACGCAAGCCGCGCCCCCCGTCAGAGACCTGACGCAGACTGGCCCATATCTGCCGAGCCTCGCCGGCGAGGCAGTCCAAGGACAGCCTTCGAGTTCATGGCCGAGCATCCCGACCTCGCACTGCGGTACCAGGGTGCCTGGGCGGCCGAACTGGTTGCCATGGTCGGCAAGTTCGCCTTCAGTCCGCTCGCCGGCAGGCCCGGTACACTGGCTCGACTTCGCACCGTTGGGTGCTGTGCTCGACCCGTGCCGCCACGCCTGGGCTGTCGTCGGAGTCGCCTTGTGACAGGATCCCTGCAACGACATCTTTGCAACATTCAGCAGTCAGGATCCAGCGGACTCCGTGTTCCCGAACTCCATCCGGATTTGCTCAAGCAGCAGCTGCCCTGCCTCTCGGATCTGGTCAAGATCGATCAGTTCGAGAAGGTCGGTTTCTCCCTCGTCGAGCATCCTTTGCAGGTATCCGTTTGCCCACAAGATTCGATGGCAGTAGTTATCCGCCCTGGCCATGACGGGCTGCGAACTTATTACTCTCGTTGCCTGCCGAAGATCTTTGGCTTGCTGAACGATCTTCATGCTCGCCGTGCTTGGATACAGGTCGATCAGCCGGGTCCCCGCTCCGATAGCCTTTTCCAGCAGCCAGCGGTAATGAGCGTTGGTGTCATCAACCAACCGGGGTACCGCGGCGTACAGCTCGAAGCGAGCCGAGAAGAGCAGCTTGTCGCGCTCCACGTGACGGGCGTGTGCGTGCTCGGCCTTTTGCCGGCTGAGCGCTTGCCGGTTGGCCAGGATTGTGGTCCCGAAGTTGGCGATCAACCCGACGATCCCTCCACCGACAGCTGAAAAGATGACGACCCACAGTGGCTGCATCGATGCAACCTACCGGCGCAGCGAGCTGCACACGAGAAGCAATCGCCACGTTCCACGTCATCTTCACGACTGCCGGGTCGATCGTCGAATGCGACGTCGACGCGATGGATGCCGTCGAAGCGGCGCAGGCCGACCGCGCCGACGCGCCACACGACGGCGCGATCACGCACCTGCTTGTCCGCCTTCTCCGCGGCGACCACCTGGAAACGAGGTGAGAAATCCATGCCCGGTCCCGTGCCGAAGCGCTCCGAAGAGCTGATGGCGCACTCCACCAAGGCCCAGCTGGCCGCCGCCTGGAATCACTTGCTGACCCCCGAGCGACGGAACACCTCGCCCGCCGCTCGGTCAGCTCGCGCCGCGTGAACCGCAGGAGCGTTCAGGGCCAGGGCATGCCCCGACGCCCTGCGTGCACCGGCCGGGATCGGTGGCTGCTTCCCGCCATCTGGCGGTCACTGATCCCCTCACCCTTCGCCGATCCTCCCCCGCGCTGATATGAGGCTGTACGCCGAACCGTCCCGTTCCGCAGCACGAGCTTGGCCAACCTGGCGACCTGGGCACGTTGTGCCGCCACATCGACATCCAGCGGATCGTTCTCCACATCGAGGTTCAGCGGCTGAACCTCAGCGGGCATAGCCCGACCCCGGGGACGACACGCCCTCTTCACCGAGGCGCGCAGCTCGACAGCGTCAATGAACTCAGCTCGGTCCCGCCGGCCGAAGCCGACGGCCTCAGCGACCAGCACCGCCCTCTCGCGCACCCATCCGCAGTTCTGTTGCCGCGCAAGAAGGAGCGAATCGTAGATGTCGATGATTTCCCGGACCGGCACACCGCCAGCGTGAAGCCGGTCGGTCATCGCTCTCCGGATCGGCTCGACATAGCGCCACAACCGCCGAACTCGCACGTTCTCCAGTCTTCTGCGCACATCCTCGACGAACCCCACGGCTTCGCCGAAACACGAACCAGCCGCGATCAGGAGTCCGCCGGCACTCTGCACCACGAGGCCACGCCCAGCGCTGCCACCGGTCAGGTCCGGCCCTCCCGTGACGGCGACCAGGCTCGCCACGACTCCCGCAGTGCAGACCAGGCAGCCAGCAATCGTCAGAGCGCCCGCCTTGCACACCCGCCACGGTGCTTGTCGCACGACCATCCGGATCCGCACCGTGAACGCCGCGAACGCAACACCCGGGACAGCACCGCCGATCCACGCAATGGCCGCCAGCAGCTCAGTCCCTGCGCGCGGGCGCGGTCCGCCGAACGCAAGCCAGGCGAGCGCGCAGGTGCCAACGGCGACGACCGCCAGGGCGTACCTCAGCCGCAACCAAGCCCATCCGCTGAGTTCAAGGAGGCCGACCGACCCGATCACGGTTCCCAGCGAGCACGCCCCCCGCACGAAAATCGCCAAGTTCGGCACACCGGTCGCCTCGGTCGTCACCGTGGCGGTCGCTGGTGCCCTGAGCGCCAGCGACACACCGAACAAGACCAGCATCGTCCCGAGATGCAGCTTCCCTCGCGCATGACAGTGCCGAGCAAACACGATCAGCGTCCGGACGCCTTCCGCAGTGACTAACAAAGCCGCCGTCAACGCAACCCATCCGTGCTGTTCAGGCATTCGCATCGCGCAGGTCCGCCGCGGCGGCGAACGTCTTGCCCAATGCCGCGCACGCGCGGTTCTCACCGGAGCGGTTTCTGTCCAGAGCGTGCGCATCGACTCGCTCGGCTAGTTGATAGGCGAACTCCTCCGCCATAAACTCGTCGGCTTCGCAGCGGCGCGGGTCCGCAACCGGCAAGCACGGGCCGGCCACCTCAGCGTCCTCAAGAAGGATGTGTCCGAGTTCGTGAAAGTGGATGTGCCGGGCATGTCCGCGCTCGACGTCGCGGATCACGACGATGTAGTCCGCGGTCTCGGTTCTCAGCAGCATGCCGGTGGGCATGGTCCCCTTCAGATCGCCGCGCATCAATCGGATGGGCTTGTCGCGGAGTCTGTTGAGTCGGTCGACCAAGGCGTTCATGCTGAACGGCCGCGGGATCGGAATTCCGCTGACGATTCTCGCAACGTCCGCAATGACGTTTGGTTCCAGGCTGGACTCTTCCGCTCGCTTCGCGCGCATTCCCCGTCCTTCTGAAGTCGGCCCGGACGGCCGATTTCCCCTTCGCGGCGAGGCTTGGGGCGGCGGCCTGCTCCTGGCCTCCGACCCAAGCCGCGACTGCCGCCCGTCACGCTCGACGAAATCGCCGCACTGGCAGGCATCACAACTCGTCAACTCCGCGCCTACTACACCTCCGTCGCAGCCATCGAAGCGGACCTGGACGCCGAAGAAAGGTCCTGACATGAAATGGCCCTCGCTCCACGGCGCGGAATCGGCGCAGCCCTCGGCGAGCTCGTACCTGTAGCCGGCGAACACCCCACCGGCCAACGATCCATCTCGATCGCACACCGAGCCACCGGAATGGACCTCGCCGTCCGAGCAGGCAACGGCGCCCTGTCAGTGCTCGCCCAAGTCGCCCCTGCGCCACTGCCCGTCCCAGAACTCCACCTGCACAGCGCGATTTGGCGCGGCAGCCGCGGAATCGACTTCTGGTCACGCGCCAACTACGTCCGAGCCAGACTCGGCCTCCCCGCCGGCCCCGGCATCGCCGCCGAACTCAACGCCATGTCCAACTCGCTCGTCGGCGGCATCGACCTCGCCGCCCGCATCCTCTCCGGCAGCCCCGACGTTGACCACATCATGCTCACCGGTGGAGAAGTCTTCGGACCACCCGCCTTCGACCACCTCAGCGCCGACCACGGCATCGCCTACGGAGACGGCGGATCAGCCCTGATCCTCGGCCGCCGTCCCGGCCTGGCCCAGGTCCTCGCCACCTCGTCCTACACCGACCCCAGCCTCGAACAACTCCACCGCGGACACCACCGCTTCCTCCCCGCCGGCACCACCGAACCGGGCCCAGAACGCATCCGCGAACGAAAACGCCAATACGTCACCGCCGTCGGCACGGACTCCATCAACACCCGCAACGCCCACGGCATCCGCACCGTCATGAAACACGCCCTCGCAGACGCCGAACTCACTGCCGACCAGCTGGTTTGGATCCTCCTGCCCCACTACGGACACCAACTGCTCGACACCCACTGCCTGCAACCCCTCGGCATCAACGCCGACCGCACCCTCCGAGACGCGGGCAACCAGTGGGGACGTCTCGGCCCCAACGACCAGATCGTCGGCCTCACCCACCTGCTCGCCCGCGACGCCGTCCGCCCCGGCGACCACCTCGCCCTGATCGGCATCGGCATCGGCATGACCTGGACCGCCGCAATCATCCGCATCGACAGCATCCCGACCTCCCTCCGAGCACAAGCACCTCCGCTCGCGCATCCCTGGCGCAACAAGACGTCACAGTCCACTTGACCCTTGTTCGCGCGGTGCCGCACAGCACCCCGCGTGCGACTCCAGGCAGGCAGGTCATGAGCATCGAAGCCATCAACTGGGCGCTCCGCGACGCCCCGATCCCCGACGACCGACGGGACTCCTCCAGCCTCGCCATCGTCCTCATCGGCCTGGCCAATCACGCCGATCCCGACGGCCGCAACGCCTTCCCGTCCTTAGCCACCCTCGCCCGCTACACCCGGCTCTCCGAACGCTCTGTCCGCTACGCACTACGGCATCTGCAGCACCTCGGCCTGATCGCACCAGCCGACCCAGGCATCGTCGCAGCCCACGTCCGCCGCGCCGACCGCCGTCCGAACGGCTACGACCTGTCCATGACGACTGAGCCTCGGCAGACAGCAAGCGACGATCTGCCGCCGACTGACCGGGGGCAGCGACTGCCCCCGGTCAGTCGGCACGAGGGGCAAAACACGACCGCACGGGCGGCAAACAACGCCGCGGCGAGAGGCAAACACTGCCCCCGAAACATCCCTAAACCATCCATGAACCGCCCGAACCCGCGCACGAACCTGCGCAGCGAACCGATCAGGCCGGTGCCGCCGCCCTGTGGCCAGTGCGACGCCCGTCCTGGCGATCCGATCGGGACACGCTCCACCACCGACTGCGATGGCAACGTCCGGCGCTGTCCGCTGTGCCATCCAGCCGAGATCCAGCGCCGCGACGCTGAGTGTGGTCCCGCCGACGATCTCGTCAATCACTCCTCAGCTCGCCGATCGCGCGTGGCAAGGGTCGTGAACGCCAGCACGGCCGACCGCGGCAAACGCCCTCCCTCAGTCACGTCCGTTCCGATCGGAGGGCCATATGGGCAGCCGTGAAACCGAGGGACTAACGCCCGTTCAGCGATCGATGCGCGCCCGCGCCGCCGCCCACGTCTCCTGGTCACGCACCACAGACCGGGCAGCTCGAACCGCGCCTGCCCGGAAGGCCGCGCTGGACCGCTTCGAGCGGATGGTCGATCCGGACGGGGTTCTGGACGACGAGGCGCGGCGGAAACAGGCCCTCGCAGCCAAGCGCGCGTACTTCCAGCAGCTGGCCTACCGCAGCTCTCGCGCTCGCGGGCGCAGTCACGGCGGGGCCGCCGGAGGCTAGAGGAGCGCCCCGACGAGGTTCAGCTTCCGGTGCGCCGCCTGCGCCCGTTCGTCCGCCGCGGAGGCCCCGTAGCGTTCGAGCATCTGGCGGCTGCGCCAGCCCGCGATCCGCATGATCGCCTCGTCGCTCATGCCCGCCAGCTTGCACCGGTGCGCCCACGTGTGCCGGAAGAGGTGCGGAAAGACCGGGCCGATGCCTGCCTGCTCCGCTCGGCGGTCGAGCATCGACCGGATACCCCACTCGTTCAGCGCGCCATAGCGGCCGAGCCACGCCGCGACGGTCCTCCTGCCGTACGGATGGCGTATGCGGGAGCGGAAGTAGCGTCGGAGCGCCTCTGCGGTTGCCGGGTTGAACGGCACGTCGCGAGCCCGACGGCCCTTCCCCAGAACGCGGACGACATCGACGTCGAAATCGAAGCTGCCACGTTCCTGCTCCGCCGGGTTTGCCACCGTCAACAGCGACAGTTCGCCGACCCGGACGCCGCAGTCGATCAGCACCAGAATGATCGCCCGGTCCCGCAGTTCGGCGAATCCTTTCCCTTTCGTGGTGGCCAGCAGCTTCTTCAGCTCGTTTTCCCGCAGAACCGTCGGTGGATTATCCGGGACGTGCGGAACCTCCATTTTGTAGAACGGGGACAACTCGACAATTTCTTCCACGTCGTCGAGCCAGCGCCAGAACTGCTGCAGGTGCCGATACTGCTTGGCGATGTAACTGTGCGACAGCGACTCTCCGGTGCGGAAATTCGGCCGCTGGCGAAGGTACTCGAAATACCGCTCCAGCTCCCGGCGGCCGATTTCAGGGGCCAGCATCGGCATGTTCTCGTCGTCGAGGTAGTTGACCAGCATGGCCACGCTGTCGAGGTAGGCGTCGATCGTCGAGTCGGCGCGGTTCTTGGCCCTCAGGTGCGTCCTCCAGTCCGAGACGAGCTCCCTGATGTCATCGGGCTCCAGCACCTCCAGCGGTGCCTCAACGGCGGTCATGAAAACAGGCTTACTCGAACAATCCCTTGGGTTACCAGCGCTGTGCTCGCCTCCAGCGCCCCGAGAAGCCTCGATTCAAGATCGTTTTCGAGGACGTTTCCGCAGGTCAGACCCTATACAAGGGGAGGTAGAGTGGGCCGGGTCGGGCTCGAACCGACGGCCAAGGGATTATGAGTCCCCTGCTCTAACCAACTGAGCTACCGGCCCCTGGGTTCGCTTCCGCAGGTCGATCCCCCCAGTTCGAGTCAACTTAGCACAGGCCCCGCGCGGGCCGGGGGCGTAGGCCGATCGGGTCGAGACCCCTCGTGCGGGCCTCCGGTCGCCTAGATTGCAGGGGGTCGGGTCCCGAGAGGAGGCCGCCATGACCATGCCCGGCCGGGTTCCGCTCGCGCTTCTCGACGCTCTCGCCGCCGGGCTCGGACTGGGCTATCTTGCCCGCGACTATCGCGACGCCCTGGTTTCGCACGGGCCGGCCTGGTCGATCGCCGCGGTTGTCGGGATTGCGGTAATCGTGGTGGCATGTCGCGGATACCGCGTCCTTCGCAGCACGAGCACCCGCATGGAGGCGATAATCGCGGACGAACTGTCCCGGCGTAAGCCGTCGCCTCGGCCTCGGCGGTGAGTGCGGGATCCGTTGCGGCCACGAGAGAAATCACCTGCCTAGCTCAATGATGGCACCGTACAAGCCGGGGGCGAGCGCGTCGGCGAGACCGCCCGGCGGCACTGCCTCGCGAAGAAGGTGCAACCAGGCGAAAACCGAACCCAGCAGCATCGCGTGCACTACCGGCACCTCGGGTCGCCGGGCCAGTTCGCCGCGGGCGATCGCGCGGTCGAGCACTTCGGCCAGGTACGCCCGTTCCCGGATCAGGAACAGTTCGCCAAGCCGGGCCGTGGGGCCGTCCTCGGCGCGGAGGTCGGCAAGCAGGCCGGGCAAGGCGTTTCGCACCTGTGGTCCGTCCAAAGCGGACTGAATGTCGGCGAGAACGCTTGCTACGTCACCACGCAGAGTGCCGGTGTCGTGCGGTGCCGCGATCGCGTCATCGTGCACGACTGCGGCGAAGACGAGTTCCGCTTTGGACTTCCAGCGCCGGTACAGAGCCGCCTTGCCGACGCCGGCGCGCGCGGCGATCGCGTCGACCGTGCACCGCTGGTAGCCGACCTCCTCCAGCAGCTCGTTGACCGCGGCCCGCACTGCCGCGTCGATTCCCTGCTCACGCGGCCGTCCGCGCCGGTTGGGCGTCATGGCCCACAGTTTACGAGACTGGCAGTTCCGTATATCTTCGGGGCATGACCTGGGACAAAACCTCCGCCCACACCCTCGCCGTCGACCCGGCCGCGCTGTGGGACGTCCTTGCCGACGTCGAGAACTGGCCGCGCTGGGACCCGGACGTCGCGCGCGTCGTGCTGCACGGACCGGCCGCTGCCGGTTCGACCGGATTCCTTTACCCCAGCGGCGGACTCCGCGGCAGCGTGCACGCGAAGCTCGCGAAGGACTTCACCTTCACGAGCTGGCGGCCCGGACGCGAACTCGGGCTCTGCCAGCCTGTGCCGTTCGGGAAGATGGACCTCCGGCTGAGCGTCGCGGCCGCCGCCGGCGGCGCCGAACTGACCCAGCGCGTCGTCCTCGACACCCCGCTGCGGGCGGTCATGGTGCGGATCATCGCTGGCGACATCGTGGCGAACTTCGGCCGGAAGTGCGCCGCGCTGACCCGGCTCGCCGCCGCGAAAGCGAGCTGACTCGCCCTTGCGGCCCCGGCCGGGACCGCAAGGGCGGACCGGGCTAGTTCCGGTACCGGAACAGGATCCGGCCCCGGTCGAGGTCGTACGGGCTCAGCTCCACCAGGACCCGGTCGAACGGCACGATCTTGATGAAGTTCTTCCTGATCTTGCCGCTGATGTGGGCCAGCACGTGGTGCCCGTTCGCCAGTTCGACGGTGAACCGGGCGTCGCGCAGGCACTCGACCACGGTTCCCTCGACTTCGATCCCGCCCTTACCGGCCATGGCGCATCAGCTCCACCGCGCTGTTCGCCCGCCGCGCGCCGATGCCCTCGAACAGCGCCGTCGCCGCTGCGTTGGCCTCGTTCACCTCGGCGGATGCCGTCGGGATGCCCGCTTGGCGCAGGACGTCGAGCGTGTGGGTCAACAACCCGCGCGCGATGCCGCGGCGGCGCCGATCAGCACGGACGGCGATGAGCCCGATCCGAGGCAGGCGCGTCACCTGAACCACCCGGACCAGGCCCACGTACTCGCCCTCCTCGACCGCCACGGCGTACTTCGACGGGTCCACGATGGTGTCGCCAGCCGCGCGAGGCAGCACCTCGGCTGGCATCTCCGACCAGCCGACAGTCGCCTCGACCTCGGCGCGAATGACGCGGTCGAGCTCGCGCAACGGACCCTCGTCAGCGGATCCGGCGGGCACGAACGCGACGCCCGACGGCAGCCCGACCGGTCCGGTGACCTGCGGGTCTGTGGGCGCGACGTACTCCCACTCGCGCCGCCGGACCGTCAGGCCGGCCCGCTGCCAGCCGTCCAGCAGTTCGCGGTCGGTTTCGTCGACCACGGTGTGCACGGGGTCCGGCAGCGCGGCCAGCATCTCGCGGGCGAGCTGGTCGAAGACGGAGCGGTGCCAGGCGTCGACGCTGAGGAAAACCCGTCCGTCTGGCCGGGTCGTGGCCTCGCCGCGACCGGCGACCCGGCCGTCGTCCAGTGCCTGCCATAGTCCCGGTCCGAGCCGGGTGATGTTCACCGCGGGTTCGCCCGCGGTGAAACGCAGAGTGTCCATGATGGTCACCTTTCGGAGTGCCTTCGCTCAAGGCGCTCCTGGCAACCCCTACGTCAGTCGCCCGACCGTGACGACACGGGGAGCACCCACATCGAAACAGCGTTCATGGGTCTCACCTCCTGGCGTCGAGTCACGGTCGAGGCGAACCATAACGACGCGCTCCGGCCCCGTCCACCGAATTAACTTCTCCTCAGCCGATCCGCAGCACCACCTTGCCGCGACCGTGTCCGACGGCCACCTCGCGATGGGCGTTCGCCGCGTCGTCGAGCGAATACTCCGACCGGACGGTCACCCGCAGGTCTCCTCGCGCGCACAGGTCCAGCAGTTCGCGGAGCCGCCGGGCGGACCGGTCGCTGGTGAGCCACTGCGCCCCGAGTTCCGAGGCCAGCGGAGGCTCCACAATGGACCCGATCCGTCCGCGATCAGCCACCAGTTCCGCTGCGATGCGAAGGTTCCCGTGTCCAGCGGTATCGAAAGCGAGGTCGATCCCGTCTGGAGCGGCTTCGCGGAGACGGTCGAGCTCGCCTTCGCCGTACACCACTGGTATGGCACCGAGCGCGCGGAGATATTCCTGGTTCTGCTCGCTGCCGGTCCCGATCACCCGCAGCCCGCGGAGACGCGCCAGCTGGACCGCCATCGAGCCGACGCCGCCGGCCGCGCCGTGAATCAGAATCGTCTCGCCGGACTTGGCGCCGAGCCGCTCAAACGCGGTGTGCGCAGTCTGCCCGGAAGCCGACAATGCGCCCGCTGTCAGCCAATCGACGTTCTCGGGCTTGACGACGACTTGGCTGGCCGGGACAGCGAGGTACTCGGCGTAGCAGCCCAGTACGCGGAATCCGGCAACCTGTTGTCCTGTCTCGAATTCGGCCACTCCCGCGCCGACCTGGACGATCGTCCCGGCGAACTCGTTGCCCAGGATCTGCGGGAATTCGATGGTCGCGCCCGGCGGCGTCCAGCCGTCCCGGATCGCGACGTCGGTCGGCTGAACGCCGGCGGTCTCGACGCGTACCAGCACTTCTCCCGGCTTCGCGACCGGCGTCGGCAATTTATGGACCGTCAGCCGTTCCGCGGGCCCGAACTCGTCGATCGCCGCAGCGCGCATCACCGTCGGAATCTCGGACATCACACCACCGCCTTCGCTGCCGAGCGGACGAATTCCGCCATTTCCGCAACGCTTTGCGCCGCCCCTACCTGCAGGGTCGTAGTCGTCACAAAATCCCCTTCACGCGCGATCCTCGCCGCCGGCTGGGCGGTGCTTACAGTGGACTTCATCAAGCGGACTTGATGTCAAGCACGGAAAGAGCTGCCATGCCCCAGATCACGCGCGAGGTCGTCTGGCTGAAGCCGGGACAGATCGCCGAACGCGCCGGTGTCAGCGTCCCGACGCTGCACTATTACGAAAGCCGCGGGCTCATCGCGAGCAGGCGCACGAGCGGCAACCGGCGCGAGTACCGGCGGGACACGCTGCGCATGATCGCCTTCATCCGGACCGCGCAGCGGGTCGGGGTGTCGCTGGAAGAGATCAAGGAAGCGCTCGCCGAACTGCCGGACCAGCGGATCCCGACCAAACGCGACTGGGCGCGCATCTCCCGCCGCTGGCACGACCGCCTCACCGCGCGGATCGAGGAACTGACCGCGTTGCGCGACCGGTTCACCGACTGCATCGGCTGCGGGTGCCTGTCGCTGAAATCCTGCCCGTATTCGAATCCGGACGACGTTCTCGGGCAAGGTGGTGCGGGGGCTCGGCGGTTTCCGCATTAGCTCCCCGCCGGCGTTTCGCGAGCCCTGAGGGAATCAGAGTCGGTGAAGGCGGCTCACGGGAGGTGAGCTGGCCGTCGCTGCTCGCGGATGGCTCATGCGGCCCTTGGCCCACGACGAGGTCGAGCCGCTGGGGCGGCCCGGTCAGCTTGGCCGCGGTGAATGGGCCGTCCTAACCGCCGAGTGCGGCCCGGAAGTACCGTCCCGTCGCGCCGTCATGCTCGGCGAGTCCCTTCGGCGTGCCGGTGTAGAGCACCTGCCCGCCGTTCTCGCCGGCACCGGGGCCCAGGTCGAGCACCCAGTCCGCCGCGGCGACGACGTGCAGCGAATGTTCGACGACCACGAGCGTCCGGCCCTCGTCGACCAGCCGGTCCAGGAGCGCGACCATCCGCGTGGTGTCGCTGGGATGCAGGCCCGCGGTGGGTTCGTCGACGAGCAGGTCGTCGCTGGTCGAGTCGAGCTGGCGGGCGAGTTTCAGCCGTTGCCGCTCGCCGCCCGACAGCGTGTCGAGCGTGCGGCCGCTCGCCAGGTGCCCGAGACCCAGTTCGCCGAGCAGCGCGGCCAGCCGGACCACGTCCGGATGCGGCACGTACCGGGCCAGCGCCGACACCGGCGTGTCCAGCACTTCGAGCACCGTGCGCCCCTCAAGCCGCGTTTCCAGTGCCTCCGCACGGAATCCGGTCGCGTCGCACTCCTCGCACGGCGTGTCGACGTCCTCCAGGAACGCCAGGTCGGTCCGCCGCACGCCGGTGCCGCGGCAGGCCGGGCACCCGCCCTGCGAACGCGGGTTGAACAGCTTCGGCGACTCGCCGCTCGCCTCGGCGAACGCGCGCTGCACCGGATCGGCCAGTCCGAGCCAGGTGCCGACCGTCGACCGCCCCGTCGCGACGATCTGGCTCTGGTCGACGACAGTGAACCGCGGGTGCCGCTCGGCGAGTTCGCCCGCCAGCGTCGACTTCCCGGACCCGGCCACCCCGGTGATCACGGTGAGCACGCCAGTCGGCACGTCGACGTCGATATCGCGCAGCGTGTGCCGGTCCAACCCGCGCAACGGCAGCCAGCCGGTGGGCTCTCGCAGCGTGTCCTTGAGCCGGACGCCGGTGCGCAACGCTCGCGCGGTCGTCGTGTCGGCCTTCCGCAACTCCGCCGGCGGACCGTGAAACACGACGCGTCCGCCCGCTTCTCCGGCTCCTGGCCCCAGGTCGATCACGTGATCCGCGGCGACCATCACCGCTTCGTGGTGATCCACCACCAGCACCGTGTTGCCATGATCACGCAACCGCCGCAGTACATCAACCAGGGACGCGACGTCGGCCGGATGCAGCCCGTCCGTCGGTTCGTCGAGGACGTAGGTGAGGTCGGTGAGGCTGGATCCCAGGTGCCGCACCAGTTTCAGCCGCTGCGACTCGCCGCCGGACAACGTCGGTGTCGCGCGGTAGCAGTGCAGATGCCCGAGGCCGAGCGTGATCATCGATTCCAGCCGCAACCGCAGCGCGGCCACCAGCGGACGCGCCCACTCGTGGTCCAACCCGGCGCAGAATTCCAGCAACCCCGCCGCGTCGCGATATCCGAGGTCCACAATGGACACGCCGTTGATCCGGCTCTCCCGCGCGGCCGGGGCGAGCCTGCTGCCGTCGCAGTCCGGGCACGGCCGCTGCCGGGTCACCTCGGCCAATGCTGCCCGCACCGCCGGTCCCGGCTTGGCTTCGCGTTCCACGAGCAACCGCCGGATCCGCGGGACCATCGACTGGTACTTGGCGCTGGCCGGGAACCGGGGCAACGGATTCGGCGGCTTCTGCGTCGGTCCGTGCAGCAGGAACTGCACCAGTTCCTCAGGCCATTCCCGCAACGGCAGGTCGTTGTCGAAGAATCCCGAGTAGACATAACGCTTCCAGATCCAGCTGCCGACCGCGAAACTGGGGAAGACCATCGCCCCGTCGTTGAGCGAACGGCTGCGGTCGATCATCCGCTCGCCGTCGATGTCGGTGACCGTGCCGAGCCCCGCGCAGGCCGGGCACATGCCGGACGGATCGTTGAACGAGTACGCCGGCGAATAGCCCGCGGACGGTTCGCCCAGGCGGGAGAACAGCATCCGCAGCATCGTCCACACCTCGGTGGCGGTGCCGACCGTCGACCGCGAATTCGTCCCGAGCGGCCGCTGATCCACCACGACGACGGTGGTCAGCCCGCTGAGCGAACTGGCCTCGGGCGCCGGATCGTGCGGCAGTTTGGTCCGGACGAACGCGGGCATTGTCGAGTACAACTGCCGCCGCGACTCGGCCGCCAGCGTCGCGAACGCCAGCGACGACTTGCCGGACCCCGACACTCCGGTGACCGCGACCAGCTGGTGCTTCGGGATGTCGACGTCCACATCGGCCAGGTTGTGAGTGCGCACACCGCGGAGGCTGATCAGGTTCGACGGCATGTCTCGCAGCCTACGTCCCGGAGGGGATCCGGCTCGGATGGGTTGCGCCGGATCGCGGACTGGCGGGTTTCGACGGGCTCGTAAGTTTCCGCGGACTCGCGGGCTTCCTCGGACTCGCGGGTTTCGGCGAGCCGCGATGAGTAGTGGCACGTTTCGAAATCTTGGGCGATCTTCGGAAGGCGAATTTTCAGCGTTGGATTATTCGGTGCGGAACATTCGGCTTGGGGTTCGCTCCGGCCGGCGGTCCTTTCGCTGATGCCGCGGCTTTGTCGTGCATCGCGACCGGCGCGAGCAACCCGGGTTCGAGCAGCTTTGGTCGATGTCGAGTGCTACGGCGGAGTTCGCTCGCTCAGCATCACTCGCCTCGACCGACGTCGGCCCTGCTCCACGCGCTCAATCCGGTCTGGACCGCAGCGTGCTTCGCTCGACAGCGAACGTGTCCGGGCCTCCGGTCTCCTCAGCACCGACAAGCCGCAGATTTTGGACTTGCTGGTCCATTTTTCCGGAGGCACCCTGGCCGAGCCAGGCGGGCACGGTCCCGCGCGTGTTTTCGGAACGGAGCGAGGACCCCGATGTCTCTTGACCATTACTACCTGCTCGGACGGTCCGGATTGCGGGTCAGCCGGCTCGCGCTCGGCACGATGAACTTCGGCGTCGACGGGTTTCACGCCGCGTACGGGAAGTCCGAGGAGGAGGCGCGGCCGATCTTCCGCAAGTACGTCGAGGAGGGCGGAAATTTCGTCGACACGGCCGACTTCTACACCGCGGGCGAGAGCGAACGGCTGATCGGCAAGTTCATCGCCGAGACGGGCGAGCGGGACCGGCTCGTGCTGACGTCGAAGTTCACCAACAGCGTCGCCCCGGGCGATCCGAACGCGGGCGGCAATGGCCGCAAGCACATGATCCGGTCAGTGGAAGCGTCGCTGCGCCGGCTGGGCACCGATTATCTCGACCTCTTCCGGCTGCACACGTGGGATCGGATCACACCGGTCGAGGAGGTGCTGCGCACGTTCGACGATCTGGTGCGGGCGGGAAAGATCCGGTACGCCGGGCTGTCCGACGTGCCGGCGTGGTACGCGAGCCGTGCGCAGACGCTCGCCGACGCGCATTCGCTGCCGCCGATGATCAGTCTGCAGCTGCCGTACTCGCTGATCGAGCGGACGATCGAAACCGAGCACGTCCCGGCGGCTCAGGAGCTGGGACTGGGAATCACCGCGTGGAGCCCGCTCGGCAGCGGGTTCCTGAGCGGCAAATACCGCAGTTCGGCGGCAGGACTCAGCGGCGAGGGCCGGTTGGCCGGCGCGTCCGGGGCCTGGACTGCGCAGCAGTGGGAGCTGCTGAAGACGCTCGAGACGGTTGCCGACGAGCTGAACGTGACGATGGCGCAGGTCGCGATCAACTGGGTCGCGACACAACCGGGCATCGCGTCGGCGATCGTCGGGGCGAGCAGCGCACGGCAACTGGACGCGACGATGCACGCGCTCGATTTCACCCTGCCCGCCGACCTGCGCGAGACCATGGACCGCGCGAGCGAGGTGCCGCCGGCCGGGCCGTACCGGATGTTCACGCCGGACTACCAGTCGTGGCTGGTCAACCCCGGCGCGAAGGTCGGCGACAAACCCGAGGGGTATCGGCCGGTGGTGCGGAACTGGGTGCCGGCGAAGCAGGCGTGAACCGCGCGGGATTCCGCGCACTGGGAAAAATGATTTCCTCCGCCCTTTTCAAGATATAGCGCACCCCGGGGCTTGCCGCAAGCCCCGGGGGATGGCGCAGAATCGCTGCTCGACCATGAAATTCGAGCTGTCGGGGGCGAGTGTGCGGGCGAGATCGGGACTAGGGGTGTGCGGGAAAGTCTGCCCGCCGAAGATGCTTCCGGCGCGGGCGCCGAGAGCGCATTCGCGCGGCTCCTTGAGCCCGCCGCCGACGCGGAGTTCGCGCGCGGCCGCCCTCCACCGAAGGCCGTCGCACAGCTCCGACAGTCAGATGGCCCCGTCACGCGGCCGCCCCCGGCGACGCCGAATCCGCGCCGCAGGACCAACTCGCCGGACATGCCTCATCAACCGGCTTGGCTCTGCGGCCGCCCGCTCGGATTCACTCGACCGACCGCGATGCCCGACACGCTCGACGTAGCCCAGCCGGACAACGCCAGGAGCTCCGAGGCAGGGCCTGGCCAGCCCTAGCCGGAGGCTCTGCTCGCCCTTGCCGAAGACTTCCCGCCACACCACGGCCCGGGCCGCCTGCAAGCGCGGTTTGCCAACCACGAACTGACCCTTGTGCGCCGGAGAACCTCGGCTCGGCTCGGCTCGGCTCGGCTCGGCTCGGCTCGGCTCGGCTCGGCTCGGCTCGGCTCGGCTCGGCTCGGCTCGGCTCGGCTCGGCTCGGCTCGGCTCGGCTCGGCTCGGCTCGGCTCGGCTCGGCTCGGCTCGGCTCGGCTCGGCTCGGCTCGGCTCGGCTCGGCTCGGCTCGGCTCGGCTCGGCTCGGCTCGGCTCGGCTCGGCTCGGCTCGGCTCGGCTCGGCTCGGCTCGGCTCGGCTCGGCTCGGCTCGGCTCGGCTCGGCTCGGCTCGGCTCGGCTCGGCTCGGCTCGGCTCGGCTCGGCTCGGCTCGGCTCGGCTCGGCTCGGCTCGGCTCGGCTCGGCTCGGCTCGGCTCGGCTCGGCTCGGCTCGGCTCGGCTCGGCTCGGCTCGGCTCGGGACAGGATGGAACCGCACAACCCGCCGACCGCACAACCCGCCGACCGCACAACCCGCCGACCGCACAACCCGCCGACCGCACAACCCGCCGACCGCACAACCCGCCGACCGCACAACCCGCCGACCGCACAACCCGCCGACCGCACAACCCGCCGACCGCACAACCCGCCGACCGCACAACCCGCCGACCGCACAACCCGCCGACCGCACAACCCGCCGACCGCACAACCCGCCGACCGCACAACCCGCCGACCGTCACGACTCCAGGCGCGAAAAACCGCCGGAAAACGTCAGTCCGCCCAGCCACTTGACAGAAGGTGGACAATGAAAAATCGACGCGTCTTCACCAGGCAATCAGAAGTTCGCGCCGAATCTGATTTCAGAATAACAGCAGCGAGGGGCACTTGTCAACTCAGGGGTACGAAGAAGAACTGCGGTCCGAACAGGACTACGTCGCCGGGCTGTACCGGCGGCTCGACGACGAGCGCGGGCGGGCCAAGGAGCGTTACACCGCTGCCCTCAAACGAAACGACGAGGCTCCGGGCGAGCGCGACGTCGAGGTGCGCGCGCTCGCTCGCGAAACGCGGCGGTTGGCGGTCGCCGACTCCGGGTTGTGTTTCGGGCGGCTCGACCCGCTCGAAGGCGACCATTCCTACATCGGCCGGATCGGGCTTTTCGACGAGGACGACGAGTACAAACCCGTTCTTCTCGATTGGCGCGCGCCGGCGTCGAGCGCGTTTTACACCGCTACCGCCGCCAACCCCGAGAACATGCGGCGGCGACGCCAGTTCCACACGCGCGGACGCCAGGTCGCCTCGTTCACCGACGAGGTCTTCGGGCGGCCGGACAGCGGCGAAAGGACCGACGCCGACGCCGCGCTGCTCGCCGCGGTCAACGCGCCCCGCGGGGAGGGGATGCGGGACATCGTCGCGACGATCCAGGCCGAGCAGGACCGCATCATCCGGCTCGACCACCCGGGCGTCCTGGTCATTGAGGGAGGGCCGGGAACCGGGAAAACCGTCGTGGCGCTCCACCGTGTCGCGTATCTGCTCTACACGCAGCGCGAGCGGATGGAGCGCCACGGCGTGCTCGTCCTCGGGCCGAATCCGTCGTTCCTGAACCACATCAGCCGCGTGCTGCCGTCGCTCGGCGAGTCCGACGTGGTGTTCACCACCCCGGGCGGACTGCTTCCGGGGTTGCACGCGCACGCCGAGGACGAGCCGGAAGTCGCGCGCTTCAAGGGATCTCTGCGGATGCTCGACGTCCTCGACGCGGCGGTCGCGGACCGGCAGGAGCTGCCCGAGGAACCGATCCTGATCGAGCTCCGCGACACCACGGTCCGGATCGACGCGGCGACCGCCGAGTGGGCCCGCGACGAGGCGAGGCAGAGCGGGCGGCCGCACAACGAGGCGCGGGCGGTGTTCGTCGAGATCGTCACCTACGTCCTCACCGAACGCGCCCTGTCCCGCATCGGGCGCGGCTGGCTCACTCGCGACGACAAGGAGGAATGGGAGGACTTCCGCTCCACGCTCGTCAAGGAACTCCTCGCCGACCCGGCCTTCGTCAAAGCGATCGACAGCCTCTGGCCCATTCTGACCCCGGAAAGCCTCCTGACCACGCTGTACTCCTCCCCCGCCCGGCTCAACGCGGCCGGCGCCAGCCCGGCGCTGCTGCGCGAGCCGGGCGCTCCCTGGACGGTGTCGGACGTCCCGCTGCTGGACGAGCTGGTCGACCTCCTGGGCAAGGCTCCGGACCGGGCGAAGCAGCGGGAGGACGCGGCCGAACGCGAGGCCGAGGCCGAGTACGCGGCCGGCGTGCTCGACATCATGCGGCTCGACCGCGAGGAGATGGACGAGGACATCGGCCTGTCCGCGGAGAACCTGCTCTACGACACCGATCTGGCTGACCGGTTCGTCGAGCACGACACCCGCGACCTCGCCGAACGCGCCGCGGCCGACCGGGACTGGACGTACCGGCACGTCGTGGTCGACGAGGCCCAGGAACTGTCCGAAATGGACTGGCGGGTGCTGATGCGGCGGTGCCCGAGCCGGTCGTTCACCGTGGTCGGCGACCTGGCGCAGCGCCGGTCGGCGGCGGGCGCGACGGACTGGGGCACGATGCTGGATCCGTACGTCCCGGGCCGTTGGGCCTACCGTTCGCTCACTGTCAACTACCGCACCCCGGCCGAAATCATGGCCGTCGCGGCCGCGGTGCTGGCCGAGTTCGCACTGGGGGCCGAGCCGCCGGAATCGGTGCGCGCGTGCGGCGTCCGGCCGTGGTCGCGGAAGGTCGCCGAGGACGAACTGCCCGCGGCGGTCGAGGAATTCGTCCGCGACGAGGCAGCGCGCGAAGGGACCAGCGTCGTGATCGGGCCGCCGGACGTGCCGGGCGCGGTGCCCGCCTCGGAGACGAAGGGGCTGGAGTACGACGCCGTGCTTCTCGTGGACCCGGACCGGATTCTCGCGGACGGTCCGCGCGGCGCGGCCGAGCTCTACGTCGCGCTGACCCGGGCGACGCAACGGCTCGGCGTGCTGCACCGCGGCGCGTTGCCGTCGGTGCTGAACGGGTTGGAGGAACGGGTCTGACCGTCAGGAGCGCAGCTCGGGCGCGAGGACGCTGCTGCGCTTCAACGCCTTGAGTACCACCCCGGTATGCACCGAATCCGCCTGCCGGGACCAGCCGGAGCTGCCGACGAACTCGTGCAACGCGGCGATGTCGGGCAAGGTCACGTCAGCGAGCAGCTGATACTCGCCTGTCATCGCCGCCGCGTACCGCACGTACGGCGAGCCCAGCAGGGCGCGTCCGATGTCGTCGACGTCGTGCGGGCGGCACCGGATCCACAGCAGCGCCTCGACCGGCAGCCCGAGCACGGCCGGTTCCACCACCGCCCGGATGAACACCTTTTCCTCCCGCCGCAGCGCTTCCAGCCGACGGCGGACGGTCGATTCCGAAATCCCGGCGGCGCGGGCGAGTTCCTCGTGGGTCCGCCGGCCGTCCTCGCGCAGCGCACGCACGATGGCGCGTTCGTCGCTGCCGAAGGCGACGCCGTCGGGCTGCCGGGGCTGCGGAGTGGGCTGCGGCAACGAGCAGATCGCCTCCGTCTCGGCCGGGCTGAGCAGGCCGGGCTGCCATTCGTGGATGGTGCGGTAATACCGCGTGACGGTATCGGCCGTCAGATCGTGCAGGCCGGGGATTGCCGCCATCTCGTCGAACAGGAAGGTCGGCAGCCGGTTGCGGTCGCAGAAGACCTCGGCGACCAGTTCGCCCTGCCCGGTGATGAGGTAGCAGAAGCTCGTCTCCGGACGTCCGGCGAGCGCGGTGCCCGCGGGACGGCCGAGACCGGCCCGGCAGCGTCCGCGCACCAGCAGCGGGACGCCGTGCGGGGAAACGGCGACCACCGTCACGACGCCGGTGCTCAGCAGATGCGTCCCGCGGCGGGCCACGGTGCGTTCCGGCGCGTCCAGCACCTCGGCGATCCGCCGCCAGGACGCGCGGCCGTCGACTTGCAGCGCGCCGGCGATCCGGCGGTCGAGCGGGTCCAGCTGTGCGGTCATCAGCCAATCCTGTGGCTGATTCCGTCATTTGTCGAGCAGGTCTTGTCCAACCCCGGCATGACGAGAGAGGCTTCGCGCACGGACGCCGCCGTCGAGAAGGGAAGCCAGTGAGCGCTGAAGAGATCTGCTACTTGCCCGCCCGCGAGCTGGCCCGGCGGTTGCACGCCCGCGAGGTGTCCGCCCGCGAGGTGACCCAGGCCCATCTCGACCGGATCGAGCAGGTCAACCCCCAGATCAACGCGATCGTCACCCTCACCGCCGAGCGCGCGCTGAGCGAGGCCGCGGCCGCCGACGAACGGCTCGCACACGGCGAGGAGGTCGGTCCGCTGCACGGGATTCCGGTGGCGCACAAGGACACGCACGACGTCGCCGGGGTCCGCACCACCTACGGCTCCCCCATTTTCGCCGATCACGTGCCCGACAGCGACACCCTCGTCGTCGAGCGGATCCGGAACGCGGGCGCGATCACGCTCGGCAAGACGAACGCGCCGGAGTTCGGGGCCGGTTCGCACACGATGAACCCGGTCTTCGGGGCCACGCGCAACCCGTACCGGCGGGATCTGTCCGCGGGCGGCAGCAGCGGGGGCGCGGCGGCCGCGCTGGCCGCGGGCCTGCAACCGCTCGCCGAAGGCAGCGACATGGGCGGCTCGCTGCGCAATCCGGCGTCGTTCTGCAACGTCGTCGGGCTGCGTCCGTCGCCTGGCCGCGTGCCGACCTGGCCCGCGACGCTGCCGTGGGAGGCGCTGGGCGTGCAGGGTCCGATGGGCCGGACGGTCGCCGACGTCGCGCTGCTGCTCTCCGTGATCGCCGGGTACGACGAGCGCAACCCGATCGCGCTCGACCTGCCCTCCGCGCCGTTCGCCGGATCGCTCGACGCCGACCTCACCGGACTGCGCGTGGCGTGGTCGCCGGATCTGGGCGGCCTGCCGGTCGACCCGGAGGTCACCGCGGTGCTGGAACCGGCGGTGAAGGTGTTCGCCGAGCTCGGCTGCCGCGTCGAACCCGCCTGCCCGGATCTCGCCTCGGCCGACGAGGTGTTCCGAACCCTGCGCGGATGGCTTTTCCACGCGGGGTTCAGCAGCCTGCTCGAGGAACATCCGGACCAGATGAAGCAAACGCTCGCCGACAACATCGCTTTCGGCGCCACGCTTTCCGGTGCCGACCTGGCGAGCGCGCAGACGCGCCAGCTGCAGCTCATCACCGGGATGCGGGAGTTCTTCACCCAGTACGACCTGCTGCTCGCGCCGGTGAGCCAGGTGCCGCCGTTCCCGGTGGAGTGGGAGTACCCGGAAACCGTTGCCGGGCAGCCGATGCACGACTACCTGGAGTGGATGCGGTCGGCGTACTCGATCTCGGCGACCGGGTGCCCGGCGCTGTCGGTGCCCGCGGGGTTCACCGAGGACGGACGCCCGGTGGGACTGCAGATCATCGCGCCGCTGCGGGGCGAGCTGGGGCTGTTGCGGGCCGCGCACGCTTTCGAGCAGGCGACCGGGCACGGGAACCGGCGGCCGGTCTTCTGAGGCGAGGCCGCGGGCAGGGTCCGTGAAGGACTCCTCGCGGGAATCAGATTCCTTCAAGGAGCCCTTCACGGCCCGGGACGCAGCAGCCGCGCCCAGCAACCGCGCGGTCTCGCGAGGCGCGCCGGCCAGTGCGTGCGCCCTGCCAACCCCTCCAGCGCCAAGGCAATCGCTCGTGGATCCTCCGTCCGGCGAGCTATCTCGTACCCTTCCTGCTGCCGCAACGCGGTCTCCGCGTCACCGCGCAATTCGGCAGCAAAACCGAGTTCCGCGAGAATCAACGTGTTTCCCGGCTCGAAATCGACCTGCTTGTTCCACTCGAGCAGCGTATGCAAATGCTTCTCGGCGAGCTCGAGGTCGCCCTCGCGCCGGGCTCCGAGGGCCAGCCCGGTCAGCGCGTACATCTCCCCGGCGTGCGGCTGCGGTCCGGGGCCCGTTCAGCGCGGGCGAAGCGGTGGCCGCGCCCGCCGTCCGCCGTCCGCGCTGGTCGGCGGACGGCGCTTCCCGGGCCGCATCGTTCGTGCTATGCCGCTGGGGAGGGCGTTTCTCGAGGCGTGGTAGCTGTTTTACTGCCGTCTCCCGGTCCGCCTGGCGGTGGGTGCGGGCCAGGCGGGCGATGCTGCGGCGGGGTGCGCGCTCCGAAAGGATCGGCGTAATAACCGAGCCGCTGTTGCCTTCTGCGCAACGCGTTTCTCACCGGGACGATGACAGCCAGCCCAGCGCCGAGCGCAAGCACGGAGAGAACGGCGATGATGACTATCGCCCACCAGAAGATGTCCACGGCCCCAGTGAACCGGTGCGGCACACCTTCCGGCAAATCGGCCCCGGTCATTCGTCAAGAACCCGATCGTCCCGATGGGAACCGTAGAACTCCGCCTGCCGGAGCATGAGTTCGCGCATCGAGGCACTCCTCGGCATCCCGTACACGGTGCCCGGGAAGTCCAGGGTGCGCTGGACCTCCCACAACTCGTCGTGCCGGTCCGGGGAGAAGAGCTCGGCCGGGTTGCCCGCGGCGATCCAGCCGATGGGGAGCACCGCGCCGGGTTCGAGGCGGGAATTGACGTGCAGGACGCTGTTGATCCGCAACTCCGCCCCGCCGCCGGCGACCGATCCGGGGAACAGCGAGGCACCGGTCGCGACGAAAACCTCGTCCTCGACGACGGCTCCGTTGACGTGGGCGTGCGGCCCGATCAGGACCGCGTCGCCGAGCGTCACGGGATGCGCCGCCCGGCCTCGGACCAGTGCGTGTTCCATGAGCACGACGTCGGAGCCGGTGCGGATTTCCCCGTCTTCCGCGGTGAGCACCGCCCCGTGCAGGACCCGGGCTCGTTCGCCGAGGACGACTGCCCCGCACAGCACCGCGGACGGTGCGACGTACGCCGATGCGGGTACCACGGGCCGCTGCCCTCGATGTTCGATCAGCATCGGCCCACGCTCACCCCGCCGCCCGTTTGGCGGCCGCCTCGCGGGGATATCCGAATCCGACAGAGGCCAGGAGGAAGCCATGACGGAACCGTTCGCGGTCGGCACCGGGACGTCGACGGCCGAGGGTGATTTGACGGTGCCGGCCGATGCCATCGGAGTGGTGGTTTTCGCGCATGGTTCGGGCAGCTCGCGGCACAGCCCGCGCAACCAGGCGGTCGCCCGGGCCCTGCAGGACCACCGCTTCGCGACACTGCTGTTCGACCTGCTGAGCGCGGACGAGGACAACGACCAGGCGCGGTTCGACATCGGGCTGCTGCGGGACCGGTTGCTGCGCGCGCTGGACGACCTCGGCCGCCATCCCGGGGTGACCGGGCTGCCTGTGGGGCTGTTCGGGGCCAGTACCGGAGCCGCCGCGGCGCTGAGTGCGGCGGCGGCCCGGCCGGACGTCGTGCGGGCAGTCGTTTCCCGCGGCGGCAGGCCGGATCTGGCCGAGGACGCTCTGGCGGAGGTGCGCTGCCCGGTGCTGCTGATCGTCGGAGGGAACGACGACACCGTGCGCAGGCTGAACAAGGCCGCCGCGGGGCAGCTGCCCGGCGACCGCGAACTGGTGGTCGTGCCGGGAGCCGGGCACCTGTTCGAGGAGCCCGGCGCGCTGGAGCAGGTCGCCGAGGCCGCCGCCGGGTGGTTCGAGCGGCATCTCCCGGACGGCGGCGACCACGCCTTCGCCCTGTGACGGCGTGGTCGCCACAAACGGAAGGAAGGAGCTCATGCAGCACGACGAGCTCATCGGCAAAGTCCAGGACCGCGCGCACCTGCCGAGCCGCGGCGACGCCGAGCGGGTGACGCGGTCGGTGCTGGAGACGCTGGGCGAACGGATCCCCGAGCAGACGGCGGAGCATCTCGCCTCGCAGCTGCCGCTGGAGATCGCCGAGCATCTGCGGCGCACGATCACCATGGGCGGCGCCGGGACCGGGGAACGGTTCGGGCTGAACGAATTCGCCGGACGGGTCGCCTATCGCGGGCGGATGACCGAGCCGGACGCGGTGTACGGATCGCGGGCGGTGCTCGAAGTCGTCGGCGAAGCGACCCACGGCACGCTGGACAAGGTCCGGGACACGCTGCCGGGCGAACTGCGCGACCTCATCGACGCGGGCAGCAGCGGGCCCCTGCACTAGCCGCCAGCACCCGCGCCACGAAGGCTGCCCGGGGCGTTTTACCGCCGCGCACCAGGTGGGGCCGGCACCAGCTTGTCGGGACGCGCTGCCCGGCGAACAGCGCGACCTCACCGACGCCGATACCAACCGCCCCCGGCACTAACCGGCACAAAACCTGCCCAGGGCGTCCTACCGCGGCACACTGGGCAGGCCCGGCAGCAACTTGTCGAGCGTGATCGGCAGGTCTCGCACCCGGACTCCGGTCGCGTGGTGGACCGCGTTCGCGACAGCCGCCGCCGTTCCGACGATGCCGATCTCGCCGATTCCCTTGCTGCCCATGGGATTGAGGTGCGGATCGGTCTCGTCGAGCCAGTCCGCGCGCAGGTCTTCGACGTCGGCGTTGGTCGCGATGTGGTACTCGGCGAGGTCGTGGTTGACGACGTGCCCGAACCGCGGGTCGAGGACGCTGTTCTCGTGCAACGCCATCGACAGGCCCATGGTCATGCCGCCGAGCAGCTGCGAACGCGCGGTCACCGGGTTGACGATCCGCCCGACGGCGAACGTGCCGTGCAGCCGCGACACCCGGCCTTCGCCCGTGTCGGCGTCGACCCGCACCTCGGCGAACTGCGCCCCGAACCCATACGTGGCGTAGTCCTTCTCGTCCGGGTTTTCCGGGGTTTCGGCCTGTGCCTCGTCGCCGTCGCCGGGGTCGGCGCCGTACTTGTCCCGGAAGGCCCGCGCGGCCGCGACCACGGCCGAGCCCCACGACGCGGTTCCGGTCGAACCGCCGGCCACCGTGGCTTCCGGGAAAGCGGTGTCGCCGATCCGGACGTCGACGGAATCGGCCGGCACGTCCAGTGCGTCCGCCGCGATCTGCGGCAGGATCGTCCACGCGCCCGTCCCCAGGTCGGCCGCGCCGATTTCGACGGCGTAGCGGCCCTTCTCGTACCGGACCACCGCGCTCGACCCCGGCATCCGCTTCGCCGGGTACACCGAGGCCGCGACGCCGCTGCCGACCAGCCACGGGCCGTCGCGGCGGACGCCCGGCCGCGGGTCTCGCTGGTCCCAGCCGAAGCGCTCGGCTCCGGTGCGCAGGCATTCGACCAGGTGCCGGCTGGAGAACGGGCGGCCGGACTCGGGATCCCGCTCCGGTTCGTTGCGCACGCGCAGGTCGACCGGATCGACGCCGAGCGCCTCGGCGAGTTCGTCCATCGCCACTTCCGGGCCGAACATGCCCGGGCACTCCCCCGGCGCGCGCATCCACGACGGCACCGGCACGTCCAGACGGGCGAGCCGGTGACTGGTGGATCGGTTCCTCGCGGCATACATCATCCGAGCGGGCGCCGCGGTCTGCTCCGCGAACTCCTTGATCCGCGAGGTCTGCTCGACGACGTCCATGCCGATCGACTCCAGCCGCCCGTCGCGGTCAGCGCCGAGTCGGACCCGCTGGATCGTCGGCGTCCGGTACCCCGCCAGGCTGAACATCTGCTGCCGGGTCAGCGCGAGCTTCACCGGACGGCCCGGCACGGTCCGGGCGGCCAGCGCGGCGAGCACGACGTTGGCGTGCGGCATGCCCTTCGAGCCGAAGCCCCCGCCGAGGTAGGGACAGATCACCCGGACCCGCTCGGCAGGCAGGCCGAACACTTTCGCCACGGTGGACCGCACCGAGTGCACACTCTGGGTCGAATCCCACAGCGTCAGCATGCCGTTCTCCCACAAGGCCGTCGTCGTATGCGGCTCAAGCGGGTTGTTGTGGTACATCGACGTGCGGTAGGTCTGGTCCACTGCCACAGCGGCCCCGCTGAACGCGGTGTCGAAATCGCCCTCGCTGGTGTCGGTCGGGAAGCTCGGGTTCACCTTGTCCGGCTGGTACAGGTCAGGATCGTCGGCCCTGAGCCGGGTGTCGAAGGGATCGGTCTCGTACTGGACATCGACGAGCTCCGCCGCGTGCCGCGCGGTCTCGGAAGTTTCGGCCAGGACGAGCCCGATGACCCTGCCGCGAAACGGTATTTCGCAGTCCTGCAGCACCGCGAGTTCCGCGTCGTCGGTGTCGGCGAGCCGTTCCGCGGTGAAGGGAGTGATCAATTCCCGGACGCCGTCGAGGGATTCGGCTTCGACAGCGCTGATCCGCACACAGCGACCGCGAGCGATGGCCGCCTGAATCGGATAGCAGTACAGCGGCGCTTCGGCGGGGTGTTCGTAGGCGTACGGCGCGGTGCCGGTGACCTTCGCCGGGCCGTCGCGGCGGGTGAACCCGCGTCCGATCGCTCGCGGTTCCAGCAGTCCGGTCATCGGTCGCACTCCTCGGCGGTCAAGTCGCGCAGCACCGCGACCAGGGTGCGCGCGGCGAGCGGGATCTTGAACGCGTTCCCTCCGTCGAGACCGTCCAACGGCCTGGCGTCCGCGAGTTCCGCGTCGGCGGCCGCGCGGAAGACGTCGTCACTGGGCCGGGCACCGCGGAGGACCTGCTCGGCATGCTGGGCGCGCCAGGGTTTGTGTGCCACTCCGCCGAAGGCGACCCGGACGTCCTCGATCACACCGTCTGAAATGGACAGTCCCACTGCGACAGAGACGAGCGCGAAGGCATAGGAGGCTCGGTCGCGCACCTTCCGGTAGGTCGATCGGCGCGACCAGGACGTAGCGGGCAGCGTGATGTCGGTGATCAGTTCGCCGTGCTCGAGCACGGTGTCGCGCTCCGGGTGCTCGCCCGGAAGCCGGTGCAGTTCCGGGAAGGGGAGCACCCGTTCGCCAGCCGGGCCGAGCACGTGGACGCGCGCGTCAAGCGCAGCCATGGCCACCGCCATGTCCGAGGGATGTGTCGCAACGCACTGGTCGGACGCGCCGAGGATCGCGTGATGCCGCGTGTAGCCGCCGAGGGCAGAGCAGCCGGACCCCGGCGAACGCTTGTTGCACGGCGTCGTGACGTCCTGGAAGTAGACGCATCGGGTGCGCTGCAACGGGTTTCCGCCGACGGTGGCCATGTTCCGCAGCTGCGGCGACGCCCCGGACAGCAGCGCTTCGGCCAGTACCGGATACCGCTCCCGGACCCGCTGGTCGGCTGCGAGGTCGCTGTTGCGGACTCCCGCGCCGATCACCAGTCCGCCGTCGTCCTCACGGATCTCGGCCGACAGCAAGCCGGTCACGTCGACAAGACGATCCGGCCGTGCCACGCCCAGCTTGAGGTGATCGACAAGGTTGGTGCCGCCGGCGAGGAACATCGCGGACGGCTCGGCCGCCACGGCCCGCACCGCTTCCGTTGTCGTCCCCGGTTTGCCGTACGCGAACGGCTTCATCGCTGTTCTCCCGCCTCGCGGACCGCCGCGACGATCCCCGCGTAGGCGCCGCAACGGCAGAGGTTCCCGCTCATCCGCTCGGAAATCTCCCCGTCAGTCCACTTCGGAGAGTCGGAGACGGGCTTGGTGACGTGGCTGGGCGCGCCGTCGCCGAACTCGGCCAGCAACCCGGCCGCCGAACAGACCTGGCCCGGCGTGCAATAGCCGCATTGAAACGCGTCGTGCTCCACAAAGGATCGCTGCAGCGAATGCAGCTCGCCGTCCTCCGCCAGACCGGCGGCTGTAGTCACTTCGGTTCCGTCGCAGGACAGCACGAGCGTCAGGCAGGACAGCACTCTGCGACCGTCGAGCAGGACTGTGCACGCCCCGCACTGGCCGTGGTCGCAGCCCTTCTTGGCGCTGTACTCGCCGAGCTGCTCCCGCAGCAGGTCCAGCAGGGTGCGGCGCGGATCCACGGTCAGCCGGTGTTCGGTCCCGTCGACCCGCAGCGCGATCGTCCGGGCCGCACCGGCGGTGTCCGGCCTCGCCCTCGTTTCCGTCTCGCCCGGTCCCATACGGCCGCCATACCCGCTCGTCCCGGCCCCAAACTTCCGCCTGGTCACGAGGCGGGTGCCGACCCGGCTCGGGGCCTGCCCGCGAGGAAGCGCCCCACGTCGTCGAAACCCGCCCCGCGGTACTCGGCGGCGAACAGTTCGTCCTTTCCTTCGCTGGTCACAGCAGCGTCCCCAAGGGACCGAGGTCGAGGTTCAAATCCGCGGCGGAAAGGTCGTACCGGTCGCGAAGTTCGGCCAGTCGTTCTTCGAGCAGCATCAGGGTGAGGCCGAGACGTTCCTCCTGCGCCTCGGTCAGCCCGCCTTCCTCGACGCGACGCAAGGCCTGGCGTTCCATCAGCTGCCGGAGCAGTTCGATGATGGTCAGCACCAGCTTCATCAGGTCGCGTTCCACCGAGTCGGCGTCTGTCTCGAGGCGGGCGGGCAACGCTCCGAGGAGGCGTTCGGCCTCGTGCATCGTCGCTCCTTTCACCAGGGCACCGGGCGGTCTTCGCGGACCGAGGTGATCAGTGCCCGCAAGGAAATGTGCACCAGGTCGACCTCGGCGACCGACAGCACCAGGTCGCCGGTGAGCACGACACCACCGGCGAGCAGCCGGTCCAGCAGGTCGACCAGGGCGAGCCGGTCGGTGGGCTCCACCGCGGCAGTCACGAGATCCCCGCGAAAGAGTACGGGGCCCACGGACCGGTGACCTCGACCTCGATTCCGGCCACGCCCGATTGCCGCAGGCGCGCGAGCTCGGCCAAGAAGCGCTCCCGGCCGGTGTCGGGCACCAAACAGGCCAGGTTGAGGATGTTGCTGTCGGCGCGGCCGGTCAGGGCCGGGTCCTGGTTTCGGTGCCGGTGGACATCCGCGGACAACTCCGCGAGTTCTCGCTCGATTCGCTCGGCCACCCCGACCGCTTCGTTCGTCCGAGCGTCCCTCGTCTGGCGTTGCCGGAGCCGTTGCCGCAAGTAGGAACGTCCGTCGGCGGGCGCTTCGGCGGGCGTCGCCGGTGCGGGGGAACCGCCGAGCGAGGCGAAGACTTTGACACCCCATTCGGCGTGATCCCGGACCCGGCGCAAGGCCTCCGAAAATTGCGCCGCATGGTCGTCGAGCATTTCCCGTACCCGATGCTCGTCCCGGTAGATCGTCGCCATCCGCAGCGGCAGCACTCCCGTCCGGCGGTTCGCCTCGTCCACCACGGCGTTGTGCGCGCGGGCGATTTCCTCCAGCCAGGGAAGGTTTTCCAGGTTTTCCCGCAGCGCGGCCTCGCCGAACTCCTCGTCCGGGACCGGACTGACCAGCGCGGTCAGCCCAGCCCCGGACACCGCGGAGACCGGGCGGTCACGGAGCCCGGAAATGCCCGCGGCCGGGTTTTCCGCCGCGGATTCGGCGACCGCGTAGCAATACCAGCTCACTGTTCCGCTCGCTCTCCCCGCGCGAGTTCGAGTTGCGCGCGCAGTCGTTCGTTCTCCTCCAGCAGATCCTGGCGCCGCGAGTCCGACGTCAGCGACGGATCGTGCTCCCACCAGTCGATGCCCATTTCCTTGGCCCGTTCGACCGACGCGACCAGCAACCGGACCTTGATGGTCAGCAGCTCGATGTCGAGCAGGTTGACCTGGATGTCCCCGGCGATCACGATGCCCTTGTCCAGCACCCGTTCCAGGATGTCGGCGAGGTTCGCACCGCCGCCGGAACCCGCCGGGCGGGACACGCCGAGCGGTCTTCCGGCGGTCAGGCTGGACTCGCTCATCTGCTGCCTCCTCGTCACCGCGCCGAAACGGCCCGGCGGCCCCGGGGACGTTCGTCCTCAGGTTCGTCGTCTTCCTCTTCGTCTTCCTCTTCGTCTTCCTCGTCTTCGTCCTCGTCGAAGTCCTCTTCGTCCTCGTCTTCCTCGGGGAAATCCTCGTCCTCGGGCTCGTCGGCGCCGGTGTCTTCCTCGCGCGGTTCGTCCTCGCCGTCCTCGTCTTCGCGCACCTGTTCCGGGGTGCGCACGACCTCGCCGTCGCGGATCTCGCCGCGCCAGCCGTCGCCCGAGGCCTGCCCGGCCATCATGATGAACCGGCGGAAATGCTTGAGGTCCAGCCGCGCCCGGCGGCCCTGGGCCCGCCAGATGTTGCCGGTCTTCTCGAACAGCCCGGACGGGTAGTACTCGATGACCAGCAGCACCTTCGTCAGGCTCGGGGCGAGCTCGTGGAAGGTGACCACGCCTTTGATGGTGCCCTTGGCCCCCTCGGTGGTCCACGCGATCCGTTCGTCGGGAATCTGTTCGGTGACCGTGGCCTTCATCGAGCGGTTCGACCAGAAGACCTTGAACCGCCACTGCGACGTGGTCTCGTCGGTCTGCTCGGCGCTGGTGACGCCCTTGGCGAAACTGCTGAACTTCTGGAATTCGGTCCACTGGTCATAGGCCTCGCGAACCGGCACGCCGACGTCGATGTCCTCGACGATGTTGATGATCTTCTTGCCGCCGGAACCCTTACCGCGCTTGCCGAACAGACCCGACACCGAGTTCTTGAGAGCTTTGCCGCCGGCCTCGACCACCGACTTGACCGGCGACTTCCCTCCGGCGACTTTTTCGCCGGCGCTGAACAATCCCTTCACCGAGCCGCTGCCGCCCGCGTCGGCCAGCCGCCGGGACGCCTCCCCGAGTTTGCTGCCCGCCGAGGACATCACGTGTTCGGCTTTCGCTTGCGCGTACTCCTCGCCGGCGTGCAGCAGCTGCTCTGTCGCGGGATTGCGCGAGGCCAGTTCCCGAAGCTTCGCCAAGGGACCGAGTTCGTCGTTGTCAGAACGGGATTCAGCCACGGTTCACCCCCGAAGCACCCGAGGAACGCCTCTGCGTACGGCCTCCCGAGGAAGCCCGTTTCCGCGCGGTCGAACTCGACGAACCACCGGACGTCTTGCGCGCGGGCTTGCTTTCCTTTTGCGACGCGCTGCGCGGTTTCGCCGGACGTTTGCGGGCGCGGGGCCGGGATTCGCTTTCTTCCGCACCGCCGTCCTCGTTGTCGTCGCTTTCGTCCACGTCCTCGGGCTCGTCCGAGTCGGCAGAGTCTTCGTCCCGGCCGGTGAGCGCCGCCGGAAGACCAGCGGCCTTGTCCCGCAGAGTGTCGGTGCGCTCCTGCAGCGAACCGGCTAGCCGTCCCGCCTGATGCGTCAGGATGTCCGCGGCCAGGGTCTTGCCCGCGCCCAGCACCTCGTCCCGCACCTGATCCCGGACCCCGGCCAGTTCGGGCGACGAAGCCAGTTCGTGCGTGACGTCCGACAGCAGCTTCTTCGGGTCCAGGTTCAGCTTCTTCCCGACGAGCCACGCGCCCATGGTGATGGCCAGTTTGGCTTTCTTCCGTCTCCCGAGCACGTAACCGCCGACCACGGCGGTCGCGATCTTCATTCCCGGTGTCATCTGTTCGCTCCGTTCATCCGGCAACCCCCCGGTCGAATTCTTCGAGCAGATCGAGTATTTCGTCTTCTCTGCGGTCGAACTCCTCCTCGGTGATGCCGCCGGCCACCAGCTCCCTTTCCAGGGAGACCAGTTCCCTCCTCAGCTGCGCGATCCGTTCCTGCTCGGCGGCGTCGACGAGCTGTCCGGTCACCCAGGCGGCTCCCCGCACCGGCGCGAGCGGAAGCAGGAGAAGCTCGCCGAGCAGTCCCACTACTGATCCTCGGTGAAGCTGTAGGGCGGCAGCGGTCCCTGCGCGCGGACTTCCGCCACCTCCTCGACCAGGGTCGCCAACCGCCGCACCGCGTCCTGGAATTCCCCCGTTTTCTCGTGGGGCACCAGGAATGAGCAGTTGAAAAAGCAGCCATCGACCCGCGGCCCCGGCTCATGCTCGGACGCCAGCGGAAGCAGGTAGCGGAGAACCGCGTCGGCGTCCTCGCTTTCCCGCTCCTCCAGCCGGCCGGCGACCAGCTCGCCGAACCGGACCTGCTCGGCTTCGCCGCGTCCGGCGTCCTCCCGCAAGCTCGCGGCCAAGGTCCGGATTTCCTCGTCGTCGGCGAGGATCTGGCCCAGGACGGCCTCTTCCCGGTGCGCGACTTTGACGTTCATCTCCACGTGCCCGCGAACCCGTTGCAGAGCCGCCGTGTACACGTCGGCTTTGGCCGCGATCTCCTCCGCCACAGCGGTATCGTCGTCCGCGACGATACCGAAGCGCATCGGCAAGGTCGGCCCTTCTTCGCACAACG
Organism: Amycolatopsis echigonensis; assembly: GCF_002846615.1. Classification (NCBI taxonomy): domain Bacteria; kingdom Bacillati; phylum Actinomycetota; class Actinomycetes; order Pseudonocardiales; family Pseudonocardiaceae; genus Amycolatopsis; species Amycolatopsis echigonensis. The sequence goes on from NZ_PJMY01000001.1 coordinate 254,985, forward strand.
CCTGCAGGATCTCTTGGTGGGCAGCCAAATCTCGGCGCTTTGCCCGCAACTCGCCCTCGACGTCGCCGACCACCGCGCTGAGTTTGTCCCCGGCCCGCACCACCCGCGCGGGAGCAGGCGACGATCCGACGCCGCGCAGGCCGCCCACTTCGGCGGGATGGTCGGCGAACGTGATGCCGTACAGGTAAGTGCTCATCCGCTCGTCCTCGCGGTGCTGCGCCGGCTGCGGCTGCGCGGCCGTTCCTCAGCCTCGCCGTCGTCGTCCTTGTCGCTGGACTTCTGGAACTGCTCGGCGAACGTCTCGACCGCACCGCTCAGCGCGCCTTTGGACTTTCCTTTGGCGCCTTTCTCGCTCACGTCGCCCACCAGATCGGGCAGCGTCGTGGCGCTCGACGAGCGCGTGAGGTCCAACCGGTTGCACGCCTGCGCGAACCGCAGGTAAGTGTCCACACTGGCCACGACGATCCGTGCGTCTACCGTGAGCAATTCGATGCCCACCAGCGAAACCCGCACGAACGCGTCGATGACGAGACCCTTGTCCAGGATCAGTTCGAGGACGTCGTAAAGGTTTCCGTTGCCCGGTCCGCGTTGCAGCTGACCGTTCGCCCCCGACCGTCCGGTCGCCATGGTCATGGAAATCTCCTCTCCTTTCCTACCCGTCGATCTGGCCGCGCGCGTACCGCCGGATCTGCTCGTAGCCGAGGAATCCGCCCTGTCCGTCGACCCGCACGCAGTACGTGGCCATCAAGCTCGTGGTGTCCGGGACCCGTTCCAGCTCAAGGACTTCCACCAGCAGCTTCCATCCGTCGCCGTCCTTGGTGAACGCCGACACGGATTCGATGTCCTTTTCGGTCAGCTCCTCGAACACCGCACGCGCGTCGCGCATGAGCCCGGCGGGCGACCGGCCGTTCTCAGCCATCGCGCCTCCGGCCCTCTTCGCGTCCGCTCTCGTCTGGCCGATGAAACATGTGGTGTCGGCTACCCGGGCCTCCCCGGCCAAAACTGGCTACTCGCCAGGAAAATCGAAATTGGGCCGAACAGCCCAGCGCTGCCCGCCAGTCAGCGCAGATGTCCAACGCTCAGTAGCCGATCACGCGCGAAGCGCTGTGTCGCAGGCGAAATACCCGTTCCGTCCACGAAGGACACACCGCCGGTGTCCTCAGTGGATCGCGGACGGTCACCGATTCACCACCGCCACCGCATTCCGTGAATTCCCGGCCCCTGCCCGGTCCGGATCACGTGCGCGGGCTCGCCGGGCCGCATCCGCACCTCGGCGGTCTCCAGCTCCGGCCCGGTCGGCGAATCCTGCCGGTACGAAACGCATTCCGCGGGCAGAGCCGCCGGATCGAAATGCACTTCCATCAGATGTTCGGCGACCGGCAGCCGGAACCGCCGGTCGTAGCGCGAATCCGGTTCCTCGTCCCGGAACGCGAACCGGTACTCCACGATCGCCGTCTCGCCGGGCGCCAGCGGGTGGTCCAGCACCAGTTCCGTCACCGAGAACGCTTGCTCCGGCCTCGTCCGCACGCAGCCGGGGCGGCAGTATCGCGCCGACTCCAGCTCCGGCGACCGCCCGGGCGTGTACCCGCGCAGCGCCACGATGCGCACGAACGCCGGTTCGTACCGCGCCCGCAGCACCTCTCGCACGTGGAGACTGCGCATCCGTCCCCCGGCGTCCACGTGCAGCGTTTCGTGCACGCTGACCGATTCCGGCGAAGGGTCCTCGAACGAATTCAGCACCATCGGAAGCAGGCTGCGGTTCTCCCACAACCGGTCCCATCTCGCCGCACGAGGGGCGGGGGCACCGGTGCGCGGCTGGTCCAGCAACGCACGCAGCGCACCCGGCGGCACGTCCAGCACCGATTCCAGCAAAGCCAGCGCCCGCAACGATTCCGGCCGTTCCGGACGGCTGCGGCCCATGCGCCACGAGCTGAGGGTCGTCGTGCTGACGGGCACGCCGGACACCGCGAGCCGTTCGCGCAGCCGCGCCAGGCCGAGACCGCTGCGCTCGATCGCCAGGGTCAGGGCGCGTTCGAACGGGCCCTCGGCCAGCGCACGGGCCAGCCCCTCCCCGCCCGCAGCCGGGGCGAACAACCGCATTTCGCCTCTCCTGGAACAAACGGACCGGTCGAAACGGATTCTCGGCATCCGTTCACCGGTTGGCAACCCGCCGAAAGTCGCGTCGCCTCCGCTTGACCGCCACGGGCGGTTCGGCGGATTCCGCCGCGCGACCGCGCTGCTTACGTTCGAAAACGTCCCCATCGGAACTGCCTTCCCCAAGGAGCGACATGCGCGCACTCTCCCGGGCCCTCGCCGTGCTGACCGGTTCCTGCGCGGTGCTCGGCGCGTTCGCCGTGACCCCGGCGTCCGCGAGCACCATGGCACCCGGCGCCCAACCGTCGATCATCGGCGGCAGCACCGCGCAGAACCCCGGCTACATCACGCGGTTCAACGGACACGCGAACGGCTACACCTTCTTCTGCACCAGCACGCTGATCGGCAGCCGCTGGGTCCTCACCGCGAAGCACTGCATGTACGACAACAACGGGCAGCGCCTCACCGACATCGACCTGTACGTCGGTTCCAACAGCGCCAGCGGCGGCGTGCACGCCAAGGCCGCCTCCACCTACGTCTACTCCGGCGGCGACCTGGCGCTGATCAAGCTGGACACCGACGGCGGCAGCACGTTCGCCCGTCTCGCCAGCAGCTCCGCCGACGCGCAAGAAGGCGACAGCGCCACCGTCTACGGCTGGGGCGCGACGCAGAGCACCGACGAGGGCCATCACCAGTCGAGCGTGCTGAAGCAGGCCGTGGTGACCATCTCGGACACCCGGGACACTGACAACGCGGGCGGCCCGGCGATCACGGCGAGCACCCCGAACGGCGCGGTGGCCGGCGGCGACTCGGGCGGTCCGATGGTCGACGACGGCATCCAGGTCGGCGTGTGCTCGACCAGCGACCGTTCCAGCTCCACGACCTACGGCAGCGTCGCCGCCGGACGGGACTGGATTCAGCAGGTCTCCGGAGTCTGATCGGCACGGTTCGGCGCCGGAGGGGTCTGTGCGCACCCCTCCGGCGCCGGCCGCGCGGCTCAGCTGAGCTTCTCCAGCGCCTTCTCCGCCGACCCGGCGTCGTTCCCCATCCCCCGCCACGGGTCGTCCTTGCGCGCCAGCCGCCGGTGCAGCTTGCCCGGACCCCAGCCGTTCGGCTCGGCCTTGCCGAGTTCCGACCAGTCCAGCGGGGTCGCCGAGGCCGCTCCGGGGCGGGCGCGCAGCGAGTACGGGGCCACGAACGTCTGGGCGTAGCCGTTGCGGTTCGCGTCGACGAAGACGCGGTCGCCGCGCTTGTCCTTGCGCTGAGCGGTGGTCAGACGGTCCGGATCGGCGGACGCGACGCGGTCCGCCAAGGCTCGCGAGAGTTCCAGGACGACGTCCGTGGTGGCTGTGGCGTCGAGGGGCGCCACGATGTGGAAGCCGCGGCCGCCAGTGGCCTGCAGGTACGCGGTGAGCCCGGCGTCGGCGTACTGGTCGCGGACGCGGCGGGCCGCGGTGCGCAGGTCGGCGACGTCGGTGCCGTCCGGCGGGTCCAGGTCGAGCACCAGCAGGTCCGGCTTCTCCGGCGCGTCCACAGTGGACAGCCAGACGTGGAACTCCACCGTGCCCTGATCGGCCAGGTACAGCAGGGAATCCTCGTCGTCGCACACGACGTACTCGTCAGTGCCGCCGCCTCGCCGCGGCACGCGTTCGGTGCGCAGCCACGACGGGAAGTGCTCGCCCGGGTGCTTCTGGAACCAGCCCTCGGCCTCGATGCCGTCCGGATAGCGCCGCAGCGTGAGCGGCCGGCCGCGCAGGTGCGGCAGCATCGCCGACGCGACCGTGCGGTAGTGCTCGACCACGTCGCCTTTGGTGAGGCCGTCGTCGGGGTAGAAAACCTTGTCGGGATGGGAAATTTTCACGGGCGCTCCCGGATCACGTCGGACGGCTTCTTGTCCTCGCGCAGGCCGGTGAACCGCGGATGGCGCAACCGGCCGTCGCGCGTCCACTCGGAAAACCCGATCTGGGCGACCAGTTCGGGCCGCACCCAGTGCGCGCCCGGCTCGCGCACCGGATCGGCGAACGGCGAGCGGTCGGTTTCGCGCCGGGTCAATTCGGCGTGCAGCGAGGTCAGAAGCTGGCGGTCGAAGCCGGTGCCGACCTTGCCCGCGTACCGCAGCCGCCCCTTTTCGTGGTAGCCCAGCAGCAGCGCGCCGAAGCCGAGCCGGCTGCCCTGCGGGGCGGTGAACCCGCCGATCACCATTTCCTGCCCCTGCTGGCATTTGAACTTCAGCCAGTCCGGCGAGCGGCCGTGGTGGTACGGAGCGTCGGCGCGTTTCGCGATCACACCCTCCCAGCCACGACGGCACGCCTCCTCGAAGTACTTCTCCCCTTCGGTGTTGCGGTGTGCCGACAGGCGGAGCGGGTCGTCGAAGACGAAGGCGTCGCGCAGGATCGCCTTGCGCTGGCGCAGCGGTAGCGGCGTGGTGTCCTGATCGTCGTAGTACAGGAGGTCGAACAGGTAGTAGTACACGCGTACGCCGGTCGCGCGGGCGCGCTCCGGATCAGTGAGGTGGATGCGCCGCTGGAGCGCGGCGAAACTGGTCTGGTCGCCGTCGAAGGCCACGATCTCGCCGTCCGCGACGAAGCGCGGTCCCCCTTGCGCGGCAAGGGCTTCCACGATCTCGGGGTACGCGTTGTCCATCGCCTTGCGGTTGCGGGAGTACAGCGTGGGGGTGCCGCTGTCGCGCACGCAAATGGCGCGCACTCCGTCGAGCTTGCGCTCGTAGATCCAGCCCTCGTCGGAGAAGCGGCGGTCGGTGAGCGTGGCGAGGGTCGGCTCGCGCCAGCCGGGCCCGGTCATTCGAGGTCCCGGTTGGTGCGGCCGGTGAGCACGGATTCGGGCTGCGTTTTGGCGGGTTTGCGCCGGCGGTCGGCGCCCTCGTCGTTCTTTTTGATCAGCAGCCACTGCTCCTGGCCGGACGAGTCGCGGCGGATCAGGGAAAAGGCGCCTCGCAGCTTCTCGCCGTGCAGGCCGACCTTGAGGTGGCCGGCTTCGAGGGCTTGTTCCGCGGACTCGTCGGTGAGCACGTCGAACGTGCCGGTGTCCCACACGATCACGGTGCCGCCGCCGTACTCGTCGGCGGGGATGGCGCCCTCGAAACGGGCGTAGTCGAGCGGGTGGTCCTCGGTGCGGACGGCGAGCCGCCGGTCCGAGGGATTCAGCGACGGGCCCTTCGGCACCGACCACGAGACGAGCACGCCGCCGATCTCCAGGCGGAAGTCGAAGTGCAGGCTGCTCGCGTCGTGCCGCTGGACGACGAACACCGGTTCGGCGTTCCCGCGGCCCCCGCTCGGTTCGGGAGTCCGGCGCGGGTCGCGCTTGGCCCGGTATTCGGCCAGCCGGTCCTTCGGGGACATCCCACCACCTCCGGTCGCCCGGGTGCCCGGGCGCGGGAGGGGCGAAACGTGATTGACGGCGCGTCGCCCGGGTAAGCGAACGGTTCCCGGCAGGCAGGAGGGACCCATGACCCCCATCGCGGACGACCTCGTCCTCGCGACCCGCACCGGCGACCTCGACGAGGTGGTCCGGCTGCTCGGCGAACTCGACTCCCTTCCCGTGCGGCTGCGAGTGCTGCGCGGTCTGGTGCACCGCTGCGCCGCGGCGGTAACGGACCGGTTCGGACCGCAGCCCGAAGACGCGGTGTTCACGGCCGTCGCGGTCGACGAGCACGCGGGCGCCGCCGACGTGGACGACCTCCCGCCCGCGGTGCGGGCGGCGTTGCGGGCGGTGCTCGCGGAGCTGAACGGCGACTTCGAGGCCCTCGAAGTGCAGCTCAGCCTGGCCGTGCGGGAACCGCGGCTCACCGGGGTGGTGCACTGCCTGCTCTGGGCCGCCGGCCTCCCGGGCTTCAGCGCACGGTGAACACTCCGCGGTCGCCGACGACCAGGACCCGGCCGTCGAGCTCGTCGGAGCTGGCCTGGTCGAGGAACACGCGGGCGCCGGTCTCGTCGTCGGTCAGCACGGTGTCGGTTTCCGTGGCCAGCGCGGAGACCGAGGTCGACAGCTCCGCGGAGCCTTGGCGGGCGGTGATGCGCAGCCCGCCCTCCGGGGCGACACCCTGTTCGGTCGCGAGGCGCTGGATGGTGCGGGCCGCGTCGGGATCGATTTTCAGCATGGCGCCCGGTTACCCGCCCGGGCCGCGGCTAGACGCGGCGCGCGGGCCGGGCGTTCGTTTACCGCGGCGGGCAGCGGGTAAGCGGATTCCCGACCCCGATTCCGAGCCGTCCTGAGATGTGAGCGCTCCGATGACCGGATTTTTCCCGCCCGGACAGGGAAACAGCCCGTTCGACCAGTTCCTGGCGCAGTTCTTCGGCCAGGCCGCGCCCGGCCGGCGCGGCTACTCGGTCGACGTGTCGCGCCTGCTCACCGACCAGGCCCGGGGGCTCGTCGCGGAGGCGGCGAACCGCGCGGGCGCGTGGGGCGCGCGGCACGTCGACACGCAGCACCTGCTGTGGGCCGCGACCCAGCTGCCGGCCACCGCCCAGGCGCTGACCCGCGCCGGGGTCGACCCGGCCGAGGTCGCCGGGCGCATCGAACGCGACCACGCCGCGTCCGGCGAAACCACGGCGACCGCGCTGGCCCCGGGTGCGAAACGGACGCTGATCGACGCCCACCAGCTCGCCCGCGGCCTCGGCTCTCCGTTCATCGGCCCCGAGCACCTGCTGGCCGCGCTCGCCGCCAACGAGGAGTCCGAAGCGGGCCGCATCCTGCGGGAAGAGGGCGTCGCCGCCGACCGGCTCCGGCAGGGTTCCGCCGCGGACAGTCCGGCCGGCGCACCGCCGTCGCCGCTGCAGGAGACCCCGACGCTCGCCCAGTACGGCGAGGACCTCACCGCCCGCGCCCGCGAGGGCCGGATCGACCCGGTGATCGGCCGCGACGACGAGATCGAGCAGACCGTCGAGGTGCTTTCGCGCCGTACCAAGAACAACCCCGTGCTGATCGGCGAGGCGGGCGTCGGCAAGACCGCGATCGTGGAGGGCCTGGCACAGCGGCTCGCCGACGACGACGTGCCCGACATCCTCAGCGGCCGCCACGTCGTGCAGCTCGACCTCACGGCGATGGTCGCCGGCACGCGCTACCGCGGCGATTTCGAGGAGCGGATGTCCGCGCTGCTGAAGGAGATCCGCGAGCACCGCGACCAGCTGATCATCTTCGTCGACGAGCTGCACACCATCGTCGGCGCCGGAGCGACCGAAGGCAGCGGCGGCCAGGGCGCCGGGAACATGCTCAAGCCCGCGCTCGCACGCGGCGAGCTGCACATCGTCGGGGCGACCACGCTCGACGAATACCGGACCGGCATCGAACGCGATCCCGCGCTGGAACGCCGGTTCCAGCCGACCCTGGTGCCCGAGCCGACCGTCGAGGACGCCGTGTCGATCCTGCACGGCCTCCGCGACCGCTACGAGGCCCACCACCAGGTCCACTACACCGACGACGCGCTGCGGGCGGCCGTCGACCTGTCCGACCGGTACCTGACCGAGCGCTTCCTGCCGGACAAGGCGATCGACCTGATCGACCAGGCCGGAGCCCGCGTCCGGCTGCGCGCGCGGACCAAGCCGGACGGCCAGCGCGAGCTGCAGAGCCGGCTCGACCAGCTGCAGCGCGAGAAGGAACAGGCCGTCGCCGAGGAGGACTTCGAACGCGCGTCCTCGCTCCGCGACGAGGCCGCAGACCTGCGGAAACGTCTCGAACAACCCGCCGAACGGCCCGGCGGCCCGGTGGAGGTCACCGAAGCGGACATCGCCGAGGTCGTCTCCCGGCTGACCGGCGTGCCCGCCGCGCGGCTCACCGAGACCGAACGGGAGCGCCTGCTGGGTCTGGAAGAGCACCTCCACGAGCGCGTGATCGGCCAGGACGACGCCGTGCGCGCGGTCGCCGAGGCGGTGCGCCGGTCGCGCGCCGGGCTCGCCGAGCCCGACCGGCCGTTCGGCAGCTTCCTGTTCCTCGGCCCCACCGGCGTCGGCAAGACCGAACTCGCGCGGGCGCTGGCCGAGGCGCTGTTCGGCGACCAGGACAGCATGGTGCGCATCGACATGAGCGAGTACTCCGAGCGGCACACCGTCAGCAGGCTGATCGGTTCGCCGCCCGGATACGTCGGCTACGAGGACGCCGGCCAGCTCACCGAGGCCGTGCGGCGCCGCCCGTACTCCGTCGTGCTGCTCGACGAGATCGAGAAGGCGCATCCGGACCTGTTCAACGTGCTGCTGCAGGTCCTCGACGACGGCCGCCTCACCGACGGCCGCGGCCGGACGGTCAACTTCGCCAACACCGTCCTCATCATGACCAGCAACCTGGGCTCCGACCTGGTCGGCAGCTCGACGCACGGCGCGCTCGGCTTCGTCCAGCCCGCCGACGGGGACGGCGACCAGCTGCGCGAACGCCTCCTGCGGCGGCTGCGCGAATCGTTCCGCCCGGAGTTCCTCAACCGGATCGACGAGATCGTCGTCTTCCGCCGCCTGGAGGAAGACCAGCTCGACCGGATCACGGAACTGCTGCTGGAGCGCACGAAACGGCGTGCCCACGCGCAGGGCCTCACCGTCGAGTTCACGCCGGAGGCGGTGCGGCGGATCAGCGAGCTGGGCTACGAACCGCAGTTCGGCGCGCGGCCGCTGCGGCGCGCGATCCAGCGGCACGTGGACAACCCGCTGTCGAGCCGGCTGCTGGCCGGAGACGTCGCGCCGGGCACCGTCGTGCGCGTGGACGCGGGCGACGAGGGGCTCCGCTTCGACACGTCGGCGGCCGCCTGAGGTGCCGTCTCTCCCGGTCGTGTTCGGCGTCGCCGGACTCCTCGCGCTCGCCGCCGCCGTACTGCCGAAACTGGTCGCCGACCGCCCCTTCTCGACCCCGCTCGTGATGTTGCTCGCCGGGCTGCTGCTCGGCCTGCTGCCGCTGCCCTGCCTCGGCGACTGGGCCTCCCCCGCCCAGCACGCGAACGTCGTGGAGTCCTTCACCCAGCTCGGCATCGTGCTCGCGCTCGCGGGCGCCGGCCTGTCCGTGGACCGGCCGTTCGGGTTGCGCAAATGGATGTCGCCGTGGCGGCTGCTGTTCGTCGCGATGCCGCTGTCGATCGCGGCCGTCGCGCTGCTCGGCTGGTGGTGGCTCGGACTCGCCCCCGCCGCCGCGCTGCTGCTGGGTTCCGCGCTCGCCCCCACCGACCCCGTGCTGGCCGGCGACGTCGGGGTCCCGGCGCCCGGCGCGGACCCGGATCTGGCCCGGGACAACGAGATCCGCTTCACCCTCACCACGGAAGCGGGTCTCAACGACGGTCTCGCCATGCCGTTCGTCTTCGTCGCGCTGCTGCTGGCCGGCCCGCACGTGTCGGTCGGCACCGACGTGCTGCTGCCGCTGCCGATCGGCGTGGTGGTCGGGCTCGCCGTCGGCCGGCTGCTCGCGTGGGCGTTCTTCCGCATCCCGTCGTCGCGCTTCCGGCTGGCCGAGTATTCCGACGGGCTGGTCCTGCTGGCACTCGCCTTTCTGCCGTTCGCAGTGGCGGAACTGCTGCACGGCAACGGTTTCCTCGCGGTGTTCACCGCCGCGGTGTGCGTGCGGACCAGCGAACGCTCGCACGGCTACCACGAGGTCCTGCACACCTTCGGCCGCCAGCTCGAACGGCTCTTCGTCGCCATCACGCTGCTGGGGCTGGGCTTCGTCCTCGGCGACGGCCTGTTGCGCGGCGTCACCCCGCTCGAAATCCTCTTCGCGGCCGTCGCGGTGTTCGTCGTCCGGCCGCTCGCCGGGATCGGTTCGCTCATCCGTTCCCCGGCCCGCGGACGCGCCGCGCTGGCCATCGCGTTCTTCGGCGTACGCGGGATCGGAACCCTCTATTACCTGGCCTACGGGCTCCACCAGGCTGATCTGCCAGGAGCCGGTCGGCTGTGGCGGGTCGGCGCGCTGGCCGTGGCGCTTTCGGTGCTGATACACGGGATCCTGGCCGCACCGGTGATGCGCCGCGTCGAAGAGCAGGGCGCGCACCTGCCCCGGCACCTCCCGGAGGAACCCCCGCCGCCCGGGTAGTTTCCGTCACCCGAGCTGCGGGACATCGCCGGAGAACCTGATCGGCAGCCGGTACAGGCCGCGGGCCTGGCGTCCGCCGCCCAGCCAGCCGTGGAAATAGACGTTCCCGTCGACCACGTCGGCGCCGCCCGGCCCGTCGACGGCCCCGCCCAGCCGCTCGGTCGAGAGAAACGGAGCGTCTGCCTTCACGAAGGTGCCCGCGAGGGTCGGCGCAGTGGCGTAACCGGTGTGGTAACCGGAACTCTGGAAGGTGTCGGCGGAGTAGAAAAGCACATAGCGGGATGGGGTTTTCACCATCGAGGGCGCCTCGACCACGTTCTTCTCCGAGCCCAGGTCGGCGCGCAGCAGTTCCGTGCGGGGGCCGGAAAGCGTCCGGCCGTCCGGGCTCAGCTTCTGCGCCCAGATCACCGCCGGCGGGCCCGAGGCCGCGCCGTTCCCCTTGTACAGCAAGTACCGGGTGCCGTCGGAGTCGAGGAACGTCTGCGGATCGATGTCGCCCTTGTCCGCGGGCACGCACACGAGCGGCTCGTCGCCGTCCGGCTGGTACGGGCCGGACGGCTGCGCGGAAGTCGCCGTGCCGAGGCACATCGGCCCGTTCGGGACGCGGGTGGCGGCGAAGTACAGCACGAACGTTCCGTCCGGCGCCTCGGCGACGTCCGGCGCCCAGAACCCGCCGTCCGGCTTCGCCCACTTCGGCACGGAAGCGAGCGCGTCGCCGACGATCCGCCACGGCCCCTCCGGCGCGGGCGCGCTCGCCACCGGGATCTTCCCGGAGCCGGTGGTCGTCGAGAACGCGAAGTATCCCGAGCCGGTCTTGACGATGTCGGGGTCCGGAAAGTCTTGTCCCAGCAGGAGCTGAGGCGCGCTGGCCGCCGACGCGGCCGGGCAGTGGGCGAAGCACAGGAGAACGCCGGCGAGCGCGGCACCGGCCCGGCGTAAGGAGCGCATGCCCACGATTGTCCTTGCCCGCTAACGGGATCGCCCGTTCATCGCGGAGTTGCCACTGGGAAGGGTGTACGCCGCGGTCGAAACTACCCGGTTTGGCGGGAAAGTTCGGCGAGCTTGCCCAGAATCTCGGCGCCGTCGCCCAGCGCGTCGCGGTCCACCGGGGAGATGCGCCACCACACCACCCCGGAGACGACCCTGCTCGGCGGAAGCACCACGAGGTCCCCCGGTCGAACGACCTCGACCGCGGACGCCAGGTCGTGCTCCCGGCGGAGGCCGGGCTCGACGAAAAAGAACGCCCCGTGCGGCGAAAGCGCCATCGGGCCGAGCGGCCGACCGCCGCCGAACGCGGCGAGCACCCGCCAGCCAAGGTGCGTCGGTGCGCGCAAGACGCCGAAGTGCTGGCCCACCGGCGCCAGAATCGCCTGCCGGTGCACAGACCACCATCCCGACACCACCCGGAGGTCGACAGTGGCCTCGGACCGGGGCACCGTCGGCTCCCGGCCGCCCAGCAGCTCGAAACTGACCGGATGCCAGTTCGTCAACCCGTCGCACACCGGCCCCGGCAGGACCGGCCAGCCCCGCGCGGCGTACTGCTGAGCCGCCGCCCGCAACGACCGCAGCGCGGCCCCGTGGTCCCGAGCCAAACGGCGTGAACGGCTTCCGCGCGCAACGACGGTCATCGCAAGAGTCCCTTCCGAGAGACAAGCCCGTCCGGGTCCCGCGACGCCGAACGGGTACGGTGCGGCAGCCGGGATGCCGCACCGACCACGATGCGGCTGCGGGGCGTCGCGGACCAGCCAGCGAACCGCCCGGGAACCGGCAGGAAACCGGCAGTGCGACCTCGTGTCGGGTGGTGCGGTCCTCGTCCATTCGCGCGACGCGGACCAGGTCCTTCCCCGCGAAACGCACGCGGCACGTTCGAGCGAACTTTACCGAACTCGAACACAACTCGAATCGAGTTCGGAGCTCACGGTCCTAGCGTGCGAGCATGCCGCGACGCGCTCGTTTGTTTCTGATCTCGGTGCTGGCGATGGCGGTGGCCTCGACGGCCGTCGCCTGCGAGGCCGGCGGTTCGGCGCCGCCCCAGGCCGCCGGGCCTCCTGGCGCGCCGGGCAGCAAGCCGAACATCGTCCTCGTGCTCACCGACGATTTGTCGATGAACCTGCTGCCGTATCTGCCGCACGTGCAGGACATGGTCAAGAACGGCACGTCCTTCGCCAACTACACCGTCACCGATTCCCTCTGCTGCCCGTCGCGGTCGTCGCTGTTCACCGGCATGCTTCCGCACAACACCGGCGTGTTCACCAATGGCGGCAAGGACGGCGGTTACGCCACGTTCCACGGCCGCGGCGACGACAAGTCGACCTACGCGACTTCGTTGCGACAAGCCGGATACCGCACCGCGATGATGGGCAAATACCTCAACGGATACACCCCCAGGTCCGACGGAGTCCCGCCCGGCTGGAACGAATGGGACGTCGCCGGCAACGGTTACCCGGAGTTCAACTACGACCTCAACGAAAACGGCACGGTCAAGCACTACGGCAAGAAACCCGAGGACTACCTCGTCGACGTCATGGCGAGCAAGGCCGCCCAATTCGTCACCGATTCGGCAGCCGAGCACACCCGTTCGTCCTGGAACTCGCCACCTTCGCCCCACACAGCCCCTACACCCCCGCGCCCCGCGACGCCACCGCGTTCCCCGGGCTCACCGCCCCGCGCGGACCCGCGTTCGACTCGCTGCCGTCTTCGCCGCCGTCGTGGCTCGCGTCCCGCACACCGTTGACTGACAAGGAAAAACAGAAGATCGACAAGGACTTCCGCAAGCGAGCGCAAGCCGTGCAGTCGGTCGACAAGATGATCGGCACGGTGCAAGCAGCGCTGGACAAGGCCGGCGTGCGCGGGAACACCGACCTCGTCTTCACCTCGGACAACGGCTACCACATGGGCGAGTACCGGCTCACCCCCGGAAAGCAGACGGCGTTCGACACCGATGTGCACGTGCCGCTGGTGGTCACCGGTCCCGGCGTCAAAGCCGGCGCGACAGTGAACCAGCCCGCGGAGAACATCGACCTCCGGCCGACTTTCGAGGCCCTGGCCGGAGCCTCGACCCCGGCACAGGTGGACGGCGAAAGCCTGCTGCCGCTGCTGAACGGCACCACACCCCCGGCGTGGCGCAGCGTCGGGCTGGTCGAACACCACGGTCCCGACTTCGACAAGACCGACCCGGACAAACCGACGAAGAACAGCGGCAACCCGACCACCTACGAGGCCATCCGCAGCGCCGACTACACCTACGTCGAATACGCCGACGGCGCCAAGGAGTACTACGACCGCCGCACAGATCCCCAGGAACTGCACAACACTGCCGCTCAGTTACCAGCGGACAAAGCACAACAGCTGCACGACACCCTGCGGGCGATGACCCTCTGCCACGGTACGCAGGCCTGCCGACACTGAAGTCCGCAGCCAAGACAGCGCCTTCCCCAGGAAGTTACTGGTCCGCGGACGGGCTGCTTGCCCCGTCACTGGCGACTCCTTCCGAAGCGTCCCGCACCGCGCGGGACTGCGTGGCTGCCCAGCTGGCCAGGAGTTTCAGCCGATCCTCGGACGCACTCCCGGGTTCGGCCGTATAGACGACCAGGTCGTGCACGGCCCGGCCGGACAGGGGCAGGTCGAGGGACTGGAAGATCAGTTCGAGTCGCCCGACCTCCGGGTGCTGGAGCCGCTTGATGCCGTCGTGGCGCATCAGGACGTCGTGCGTGGCCCAGTGGCCGCGGAACTCGGGGCTGAGGGTCGACAGCTCGCCGACGAGTTCGCGCAGTGCCCGGTCGCGAGGCTCGCGTCCGACCTCGGCGCGCAGCAGGGCGGCGGTGGCCATGCCGGCGGCGTCCCAGTCGACGAAGAAGTCGCGCGCTCCGAGGTCGAGGAAGATGTAGCGGGCGAGGTTGGGGCGGCCGCGCCGGTCGACGGTGGCGCTGTCGAACATCGGCGCGAACAGGGCTCGGGCCAGGGGGTTGCTGGCGACGAGGTCCGCGCGGCCGTTGCGCACGAACGCCGAGGACATCGTCATGGAGTCGAGCAGCCACTGGACCCGGGCCGGGATCTCGACGTCCCGGCGACGCGACGGCGTGCGGCTCGCCGGCCGCGACGACCGGGCCAGGTCGAACAGGTAGGTGCGTTCGTCGTCGTCCAGGCGCAGGGCGCGAGCGACCGCGGCGAGGACGTCTTCGGACACGCCGCCGATGTGTCCTTTCTCCAGCCGCGTGTACCAGTCCGTGCTGACCCCGGCGAGGACGGCGACCTCCTCCCGCCGCAGCCCGGCGACCCGGCGACGCGAGCTGGTCGGCAGCCCGGCCTGCGCCGGGGTGATCCTGGCGCGCCGGCTGACGAGGAAGTCCCGGATTTCGCCGCGATTGGCCGGCTGCTGGTCCATGCCGTTCACGATAGCCGCTGGTCACGCCGCGAAGGGGGTTGACGTTGTACCCCCGGTGAACGCGACCTTCCCCGGGGCCGGAGATCGCGGTCTTCTGGGAATCGAACGTTCGGACACCGGAGGCAAGACATGACGAGCAAGACGCTGACTGTGCCAGCGGCGGCGCTGGGCACCTGGGCCTGGGGAGACAGCGGCGAAGCGGGCGACGGCTACTTCGGCAGTCGACTGAGCGAATCCGGCCTGCGAGAGGTCGTCGAGAAGGCGCAGTCGAGCGGATTCACCTTGTGGGACAGCGCCGCGGTGTACGGCATGGGCCGCTCGGAGACAGTTCTCGCCCAGGCGCTGATGGGCTATGACCGCAGCGAGTACCAGCTGTCCACGAAGTTCACTCCGCAGATCGCGGGCGACGGCGACAATCCGGTCGCCGACATGCTGGAGCAGAGCCTCGCCCGGCTGGGCACGGATTACGTGGATCTGTACTGGATCCACAACCCGGCCGACGTCGCCCGTTGGACACCGCTCCTGATTCCGCTGCTGCGGAGCGGCCGGATCAAGCAGGTCGGCGTCTCGAACCACAATCTGCGGGAGATCGCTCTCGCCGACCGGATCCTCGGCGAGGCCGGCTTCCGCGTGGAGGCGGTGCAGAACCACTACAGCCTCCTGTACCGCGGCTCCGAGCGCGCGGGCATCCTCGACCATTGCCGCGAGCACGGCGTGCCGTTCTTCTCCTACATGGTCCTCGAGCAAGGAGCCCTGACCGGCAAGTACAGCCCGGCCAACCCGTTGCCGGAGGGCAGCAGCCGAGCGGCCGTGTACAACGGCGTCCTGCCCCGGCTGCGGACGCTGACGGACCGGATGCGGGACATCGGCGAGACCCGAGGCACTTCCGCCGCCGAGGTCGCCACGGCCTGGGCCATCGCCAAGGGCACCACGCCGATCATCGGAGTCACGAAGCCGGAGCACGTCGACGGATTGGTCCGCGCTCGCGACCTCAAGCTCGCCGACGAGGAGGTCGCGGAACTGGAAACCCTGGCGGACGACGCGAACGTCGACACGCGCGGGTCGTGGGAGCACGAAATGTAGGGGCCGAGGGATGTGTCCATTGTGGATCTTTACCGTCGGCTACGACAGTGAAATTCCACAATGGACATCTCCGGCGAAGCCCAAGGCCGGGAATGGCGCCGCTACGACTGGTCGTGGCCGGGGTGGGAATCGTGCCCGCTGTGGTCGTGTTCGGCGGCCCCGTCCGGGGATCCGCCCATCATGCGCAGCATGTCCCGGCCGCCGGTGCGGAAGAACCGGACGAGCAGCGCGGCCGCGAGGACGAGGAAGGCGATGTTGAGCCAGGTCGTGTAGTTCCACGAGATGCCTTCCCGCATCACGGTCGCGGACCGCTGGGCCGGGATGAGACCGGCGGTCCCGAAGATCAGCTCGACCAGGTAGCCCGCGCCGACCATGGCCGCGTAGAAAGCACCGAGCAGCACGAGGGTCATCCGGGTGCCGTAGTACTTCCGGTAGATGTTCAGGATCGGCAGGATCAGCAGGTCGGCGAAGATGAACGCGACGACGCCGCCGAAGCTGATGCCGCCGTTCCACAGCACCGCGGCCAGCGGGACGTTGCCGATGGAGCAGACGAACGACAGCATCGCCACGACCGGGCCGACGAGCGGTCCCCACAGCGCGGAGACCACCGGGTGGTCGGTGAAGAAGAACGTGCGCCAGAACGATTCCGGCACCCACGCGGCGACCGCGCCGGCGATCAGCAGGCCGATGACCAGGTCGCGCAGGATCGCGGCCCATTCCATGACGAACACGTGCGCGACCGAGGTGAAGCCGTCCCGGGAGAACAGCCGCTTGGCGAAGGAACCGCCGCCCCGCACGGACATGTCCATCGCGGCGTGGCCCTCCATGGACCCGGCCAGCCCGCGCTCTGCCTGCTCCCGCGCTTTGTCGACAAGCCGTTTCCGCACGAAGAGCCGGAACAGGACCGCCAGCAGCACGATCATGATCGGGCCGCCGACGAACTCCGCGGCGGTGAACTGCCAGCCCATCAGCAGCGCCATGATGACGCCCAGCTCGACGACCAGGTTGGTCGAGCCGATCTCGAACGCCATGGCCGCCGTGAAGTCCGCGCCCTTGCGAAACAGCGAGCGGGCGAGCGCGACCGCCGCGTACGAGCACGACGAGGACGCCGCGCCGAGCAGGGAGGCCACCGCCAGGGTGCGCGGGCGATCGTCGCCCATCAGCCGCACGATCGTGGCCTTGCGCACGACCGCCTGCACCACCGCGGACAGCAGGAACCCCAGTACGAGTGCCCACAGGATGTCCCAGGTCATCGAGCCGGCCAGCGCCAGCGCATGTCCGATCGCACCCACTCCGGTCACCTCCTCATACGCGCCAGGGGTATCCACGCCGGGAGACGTCAATCCTCATCTTCCGTGCAGGCACGGTCGACCGCAGTACGGGAAGGACGGTGGTGAGCGGTGCCCCGGTCAGGCGCTGGGGACGCGGTCCGCCGCTCGCAGCGGCGCGCCGAGCTGATGCAAGTGCTCGAGGACGTGGCGGTAGGAGCGCAGCAAACCGGTCTGGGCGTAAGGGATGTCGTGGCGAAGGCAGAAGCGTTCCACGATCGGCTGGGCACGGCGCAGATGCGGACGGGGCATGCTGGGGAAAAGGTGGTGCTCGATCTGGTAGTTCAGGCCGCCGAGCACGAAGTCGACCATCCTCCCGCCGCGGATGTTGCGCGAGGTGAGCACTTGCCGCTGCAGGAAATCGACGGGACGCCCGGTCATCGTGGGCATTCCCTTGTGGTTCGGCGCGAAGGAACAGCCCATGTAGACGCCCCACAACGCCTGGTGCACCACGACGAACGCGACCGCGAGGCCCGGCGAGAGGACGAGGAACACCACCGTCAGGTACGCCGCGATGTGCGCGGTGAGCAGGGCGCCCTCCACGCGGCGCATCTTCGTCTCGCCGCGCCACACCGCACGGATGCCGGACACGTGCAGGTTCAGCCCCTCGAGGGTGAGCAAGGGGAAGAAGAGGAATGCCTGGTTCTTGGCCATCCAGCGGAGGAAGCCCTGTTTCAGGCGGGCTTGCCCGCTGGTGAAGGCGAGCGCGGGGATGTCGAGGTCGGGGTCGTGGTCCTCGTGGTTGGGGTTGGCGTGGTGGCGGTTGTGCCCGTCGATCCACCACTGGTAGCTCATGCCCACCAGACCGCCGTGCACGACGCCGACCGCGTCGTTCGGGCGGCGGGTCCGGAAAATCTGCTTGTGCCCGGCGTCGTGACCCACGAACGCCAGCTGGGCGAACACCACGGCCAGCACGGCCGCGATCAGCAGCTGCCACCACGTGTCGCCCAGGAACGCGAACGCGACCCACGCTCCGGCGAACACCATCAGGTTCGCGGTGATCACGACCGCGTAGTAGCCGCGGCGGCGGCGCAACAGCCCGGCCTCGCGGACTTCGGCGAGCAGATGGCGGTAGGAACCCGGCGCGCTGTCGTTCACCAGTGCCGCCTCGCCGGCGCGGCGGCGGAGGAGAACCGAACGCCGCGGGTGCGGCGCTGATCAGCGTCGGACAGCGTGCGTCCGGCGGAGTGCGAGACCGGGTGGCTGAACTGCACCGGCGAGACCGGTGCCCGGGCGCTGCGGGAACGTACGGTTGTGCGCAACAAAAAAACTCCTCGGGAAGGGACCGGGCAGGCGAACACGGCCAGCGCGGAAAATGAGCACGGAACGGCGGCGCCGGGCGAAGGCCGGCGCACTGTCGTCGGTCAGAGGCTTGGCGGCAGGTCGGACGGCGTCGTGAAGGCTCCTTGTGACCCAGGGTCGGAAGCGGGGCGCAAGCCTGCCAGCCTCGACGTTACGCGCTTCGGCGGGCAACCACCACCAGGGGCCCTCGCTTGACGACACGCCTGCCCGCGTGCTCCACTGATCACGGTTGAAGATTTTTGTGCTCGTTGTTCTCGACGCCGCAGAGGTTTTTGGCGAGCGTCGTCTTGGTGCCTCTCAGGATTCCCGGATTTCCGCTCGCAGCCCGGCCCCCTCGGACGAGGTGGTGCCGCATGTTCGACGCGACAAGGAATGTCTCTATGACCCAAGGCACCGTGAAGTGGTTCAATTCCGAAAAGGGATTCGGCTTCATCGCCCCCGACGACGGCGGCAGCGACGTCTTCGTCCACTACTCGGAAATCTCCGGCGGCGGTTTCCGCAGCCTCGACGAGAACGCCCGGGTGCAGTTCGACATCGGCCAGGGCAACCGCGGCCCGCAGGCCACGGCGGTGTCGGTCCTCTGACCACCGCCACCTCGGCCGGGCGTCCGCGTCGTCGCGGACGCCCCGCCGGGCCCACTCGCCCGCCCGCCTCGCCGCCGCATTCGACGTTCCGGGTTTCGAGGCGCAGACCGTGACCTCAACCCTCGACCGGCCAGCTGAAGGACCGGCGGCGCAGCACGCCTCCAGCCGTGCTCGCCACCTGCGCGACCACGAGGAGAGCCGCGTCCGCGCGGCCCGCACAGTGGCCCGCATGGCTCGCGATCCGCACGACGAAAGCCTTCTTTTGTCCATTTTGGACCTCAAACCAGCCCCCAGTGCCGCGACGCCGACCTTGGATTCCGCGCTGGCGGGCTACGTCAGCCAGGTGGCCGAGCGCGTCGGTATTCCCCTCGACGCGGTGACGCACGAGGTCACCGACACCGCCACCGCCTACCTCGGTCTCGTCTCTCGCACCGCCGGGCATCCGGAGCACGACCTGATGCTCGTCTGGGACGAACGGCTCGGCTGGTCCATCGCCATCGAACCGCGCGGCGACGACCAGCCGCCCGCGATCTGCCGCCTCCGCGGCCACATCGCACCCCCGCCCGGCGCCGTCGCGCAATTCGTCGCCGACGTCCTCGACGGACACCGCGACGGACAGCTCAGCCCAGTACCCGCCCAGCTAGACCGGACAACCCTGGCGGCGCACTTGAGCACTTTTCCGCACAGTGTCGCGAATATCGGCCCGAAGACCTCCGGCAGCCACTTCCGGGCTAGCAGTCCTGAATCCTCGCCGAGCGACAACCTTCGCGAGTTCCCGGGCCCCGATGGGCGCACCGCGAGTCGCCGGGTTTCGTTGCCTGCGCGGTAACCCGCCCGGCGGCGAGACACCGGCGATCGAGCGGCGGCACATCCAGAATCGCACCGCCGCCCGGCGCCGCCACTCGAGCACTTTTCCCGCACAGTGCCGCGAATATCGGCCCGAAGACCTCCGGCAGCCGCCTCCGGACAGACAGTCCCGATCGGCGCACCGCCAGCCGTCGGGTTTCGTTGCCTGTGCGGTAACCCGCCCGGCGGCGAGACACCGGCGATCGAGCGGCGGCACATCCAGAATCGCACCGCCGCCCGGCGCCGCCACTCGAGCACTTTTCCCGCACAGTGCCGCGAATACCGGCCCGAAGACCTCCGGCAACCACCTCCGGACAGACAGTCCCGATTCCCCGCCGAACGACAACCTCCGCGCATTCCCGGACCGCGCCAGCGATCGTGCTGCGGCACATCAAGAATCGCTGGCGGCGGTGATCGCGTCGAATTCCGCGCGCAGCAACGACTATCGCCTCGCCGCGACAAGGACCAGAGCGTCGAACGGCAGGGCGACACAGGACTAAGCGACCACCGGGAGCTTGGGGACGCCCAGGGTTTGCCCGTCAGCCGTTGCGGCCGTCGAGAATCGGCTCGTCCCTGGCCCAGTTCGCGAGCCGGTGGACGATGTCGGTGCTCTCCGCGGAGGCAGGACGCCGGTGCGTGTCGGCGGACTTCCCGGCGAGCACGGCGCGGAACCAGGTGGCGACGGCTTCCGGCGCGGGCAGCACATCGCCGCCCAGCTCGGCGGTGATCAGCAGGTCCTCGCCGCAGCCGGTTTCCACCGCGACCGACCAGCCGCTCTCGGCGGCCCAGATCAGCGCCGCGTCCCGGCCGGGGTGGCCGGGCAGCTGCTGGTCCAGCGCGATGTAGGCGCTGGGGGCGTCGGCCCACTCGCACCAGGCGGCTTCCGCTCCCGCGCCCACCGCGGCGGCGATCCGGGCGGTGTAGCGACGCAAGCCTCTCTCGGCCAGCTCCGGCGGAACCTCGCCGTTCCCCGGCCCGTCGGCGGGTTCGATCAACGGCATCAGGACCACGGCGTGTTCCCGGCCGGGGTCTTCCGTTCGTCCGGGGAAAACGGCCGGGTGCGACGGGCGGCCAGTGCGGTTCGGCTGTTCGGGAGCCAGGATTGCGGTCACTGATGTCCTCCGGGCAGGGTTGTCCGTGGCGACGGGAGCGGCCCACGCGACGGCTGAGCGGACCTCACAGCGAGTGGAACGGCGCGGGGTCGGCGTGCTCTCTCCGCCGACAACTGGGCGATCCCGACTGCTTGCCGGGACCACTCAAGCTGCCTGTACGGCTCACCGCGTCCTTCCGCCGCCAGACGGGCCGCACGCTGCGCCGCGTCGGCGGACCGATCCGACGGACCGGTTCGGAGGGTTGGACGCGGCAGCGCGGGCCGCCCGCTCTTCGCCGCCACGACCGCATCGAACTCGGCGCGGCACGGCGAAAGACCGGGGCTGTCCGCGCGGCCGACACCATGGCGACCGCCCCGACGCCACCGGATCAGGCGTCGATCTCCTTGCGGGCGGACCGCCCGCCGCTGATCTCGATCTTGCGGGGCTTGGCCTGCTCGGCGACCGGGATCCGCAGCGTCAGCACGCCCGCCTCGTAGGAGGCGTTAATCTGGTTGGTGTCCAAGGAATCCCCGAGGAACAGCTGCCGGGAGAACACGCCCAAGGGCCGTTCGGACACCTGCATCTCCACCGACTGATCGGTCATCGCGGGACGACGCTCGGCCTTGACGGTCAGCACGTTGCGCTCGATGTTCAGCTCGATCGCGTCCGGGTCGATGCCCGGCAGGTCGAACGCGATGACGAATTCGTCGCCGACGCGGTACGCGTCCAGCGGCATCGCCGCGGGCCGCGACCAGGTCCCCGCGACGCTGTTGAAGGCCTGCTGGGCCATCCGGTCGAACTCCCGGAACGGATCGGTGCGCATCAACATGACGTTTCCTCCCTGTCGTGTCAGCTGTGGTGTCGACGCACACCACAGATCTAGCATGTCGTCGAAACGATGACAAGCTTCGATGTCACTGAAAAGACGACATCCTGGGGAACGGTGTGGCGGACACCCCGCCATGGAGGCACTTGCCCTGGTCCAGTGCGTGGTGAAGCGAACCCGCGCGGGCACGGCGAGGCCGGGTCGGCACCGTGCATGGCCTCGCCAGCAGGGTCGGTTGCAATCGCGGCACGGGAGTGCTAAATCAGAATTAGCACTCTAAGCCATCGAGTGCTAACCGAGAGCCAGGCGGCACGACCGCCTCGGCACCGCGCCCGAACTCCGCACGCCGGGAGTCTGTGATGATCGCTGTAGTCCTCTTCGCCATGACCGTCGTCGGCTGCGTGGTCGCGACCATGACCGCCGCGCGCCGCCACCACGTCTGAACCCCCGCCCCCGCCACGAACGGAGGACCCGGAACCCATGGGGCTCGACAAAGTCTGGATACAGACCCTCAGCGACGGCCTCCTGCGCGCCGACCAGGTCGTCGGGCTGACCTCGCACGCCACGCCCTCCTTGCCCGGCAAGGCGCCGCGCTGGCTGCTGGACGCGACCGTCGCCGTCGCCGCGGGCAGCGGGGCCGGCGGGAACACCTGGGACATCGGCATCCTGCACCGGACCCTTGCCCAGACCGCGGACGAGCCGACCGAGGCGCCCGAAGCGCTCGCCCGTCTCCTCGCGCGGCTGGACCAGCCGGGCGTCGCCGGAATCATCACACCGTCGGCCACCAGGCACGGAGTCGAATTCTCCTTCACGTCGTTCGCCGAGGACACCGCCGGATCCGTGTCCGGCACCGGCTGAGCCGCGCCACCGGACCGACCCGGGAATCGGGAGAATTCGCCGCTGCAGCGCGAGAAAACGCCGACCGGGGTGCGGCCTCTGGTTACGGATACCGCGCCGAATGGCCTGCCCGAGGAAACCGGCCAGTCGGCGGGAGCAAGGCCGTCAGGCCGGTAGACGCCTGACCGGCCAGGCCCCAAACCATCCGGGATGCCTTGCCGCCAACGGCTTCCTTCAACCGCGGCGCTCCGTTCCCGGCTCGGCCGGTGCGGTCATCGCCTCCCCGCTCGGGTGCGATTCCTCACCGGATGTTCGAACGGAGCGTCCGGTGGTATTGGTACTTTCGTGAGGGAATCCGGTTGTGTACTCCTGAAATACGGCGAGCTGGCCCTCAAGGGCCGCAACCGGCGCCATTTCGAGGACCGGCTCGCGGAGAACGTGCGGCGGGCGCTGGCCGACGTCGCCGGGGTGCGGCTGCGCCGCCGGGCGGGCCTGCTGGTGCTCTCCGCGCGCGCCGAGCTCGACGAAGTGGTGCGGCGTGCTCGCGATGTCCCCGGGGTGAGCGTCGTCCAGCCCGCCGTGCGAGCGGGCAAGACCGCCGACGAGGCCGCCGCCGCGGCCGTAGACCTGCTCCGGGCCGAGTCCGAGCGCACCTTCCGAGTACGGGTGCGCCGCCGGGACAAGCGGTTCCCGATGACCTCCGAAGAGCTGGCGAAGCAGGTCGGCGCCCGGGTGGTGGCCGAGCTCGGCCTTCCGGTCGACCTGGAGCACCCGGACGTGACGGTGACGGTCGAGGTGGACGAGTTCGAGATCTTCGTGTCCACCCAGCGGCTGCCCGGGCAGGGCGGGCTGCCGGTCGGCACCGGCGGCCGGGCCGTGGTCCTGCTGTCCGGCGGGTTCGATTCGCCGGTCGCGGCCTACCGCACGCTGCGGCGCGGGGTGCACTGCGAGTTCGTCCACTTCACCGGCGCACCGTTCACCGGGCCGTCGTCGGCGTACAAGGCTTACGCCCACGTCCGCGGCCTGCGCCGGTTCCACGGCGATGCCCGCCTGCACCTCGTGCCGCTCGGCAAGGCTCAGCGCGCGCTGGCGAGCGCGGGGGCGGGCGAACTGCAGATCGTCGCGCAGCGGCGGCTGATGATCCGCTGTGCCGAGGCCCTCGCCCGCCGGCTGCACGCTGACGCGCTGGTCACCGGCGACAGCCTCGGGCAGGTGGCCAGCCAGACGCTGCCGAATCTGGCCACGATCGACGACGCGGCGACCCTGCCGGTGCTGCGTCCGCTGCTGGGCTGGGACAAAACCGAGATCATCGCCGAGGCGCGGCGGATCGGCACCGCCGACGTCTCCGCGCTGCCCGACGAAGACTGCTGCTCCCTGCTCACGCCACCGTTCGTCGCGACCCGCACCACCCCTGGCCAGCTGACCGACCTCGAAGGCCGCCTCGACCTCTCGTCCACTGTGGACGGACTGCTGGACCACGCCCAGATTCTGCGGCCGGGCGCGGACGAGCACCAGGCCGCGCTCGGGGCCGTCGAGAGCTAATCCTGCAATGGCACTTAAGCGGTAGCGGGGTCCGAACGCCTGGCCATAGTGTGGAGTCGTGACCTGGAGCGAAGAGGAGTACGTCGAGTATCTGGCGGGCGAACGACGGCGCTTCGCGTGGGTGATGCAGCGGCACGGCGGCCTGCCAGCGGCTCAGGCCGAAGCGGCGGCACTGGAACGATACCCGTACGAGGCCAGGGGTAAGCCGTATCGCGGACTGATCTTCCATGACGAGTCATGGCACTGGGCGATGCTGAAGATCCATGGGGAGCTTTATTGGGTGGCACACCCGGAGTTGACCCAGCCGTCGGCTGACTACCGTGCGCTCGACTGAATGCAGGACGCTGCAACGCTGGACCAGGTTGACCACCAGACGACGGATCTCCGGTAACGCGCAACCGATCATGCTCGGCTCGCGGACAGCGATTCCCCGGCAATAGCGGTGGTTGTGGCCAGGGCAACCCGTCCGGCGATCCGCACGCTAACCGGCGCGAGCACGCCAGGACGTTGCCGTCAGCGGTCCGTCGGGTCGATTTCGGTGTGCCGGCTGGCCAGCATGGCGGCGAGTTCGGCGAGTTTGACGTTGAGCTGCTGGGAGGTTTCCCGCAGCAGGTCGAAAGCCTCGTCGGCGCCGATGCCGCGCCGGTGCATCAGAATGCCTTTCGCTTGCCCGATGACGTCGCGGCTGTCGAGGGCACGGCGCAGCTGCTCCTCCCGCAACTCCGCGCGCTCGACCGCCTCCGTCCCGGCCAGCGCCAGCGACGCGTGCGTGGCCAGCAGAAGCGCGATGTTCACCGCCTCCGGCCCGAGCAGACCGCGCCGCCTGCTGTAGATGTTGAGCGCACCGGCCAGCCGCGGCGGACGCGCGTCAGGCAGCAGGGTGGTCGCCAGCACCGCGACGAACCCGTGGTTGGACGCTGCCTTGGCAAAGTCCGGCCAGGCGCTTTCTCCCGCCAGGTCGTCGCTCTGCACGTGCCCCGGGCCGTCCAGCCGCGACGCGTCCACGCACGGCCCCTCCCCCGCCCGGTACTGCACCTGGTCCAGCTCGCTGGCCACCGGATCGGTCTCGACCGGGGTGAAAAACTCCCCGCTCGGGGAACGCAGCGTCACCGACACCAGATCGGCGCCTTCCACCAGCCGGTAGGTCGCGTCGACCACCTGTTCCAGCACCTCGCCGACGCTGGTGCACGCCAGCAACCCCCGCGTCAGCTCGGTGAACTGCGCCACCAGCGGGCTCGGAAAGACGCCGCCGGCGTAGCGGCCGCGGTGCTCGGCCTGACGGACGAACTCGGCCCGGTCCCGAGCCCACGGATCTTCCTCGGCCATCGAGAGCACCTGCCGTGTTTCTCCACGTCCCGCGCCGGTCATGGACGATTTGGCGGTGGCGGTGACCCTCAAGGCGCGGCCGAAGGCCCTGACTCCCGTGTCCCGCACGGTCTGCTGACAACGAACCGACCGTAACACGCGCGTCGCGAGCGCTCCGGCAATCTCAGCAGCCTGCCGACAGTGTGGTTCCAGCGAACTCCCTGTGCTGCCACGAGTACCGCCCGCTGAGACGGGTACCTCCCCGTGGAGGTCGCAGTTCTGCCCGGGCATGACTGCGACCAGGCCCCGCCGGTTGACAACGACAGCCGGCGGGGCCGTCTCGTCGCCCCAAGACAGTCCGATGTGCACACCGAATCGCCGTTCGCCCGCGGCTCCAGTCGATCGCCGCTCGTCAGCGCCCCTCCGCTCAGGGCAGCCGGCTCCGGGCGGCTAGGAAACTCCAGGCGCCGGCGCGGGCGGATAGCGACCGTTCGAGCCCCGCGCGTTCCTTCGGCGTTCCGGAAGGTCCGCGGCGGGTTTGAGCCCGCAGTCCTGCCTGCTCCGCGTGGCGTTCTCGCGAGGCCGTGCCAGCTCGGCCAGCGCTTGACGGACCCTGCGGGCCACCACGACGGCAGCCGGCCGTACCGGTTTCGGCCAGTGGGCGAGGACCACCGGCTCCTCCGCGCCTTGGGGTTCGAGAGCGAGGCACCATCCGGTGTCCTCGGCCCACTGCAGCATCAGGAACCGGTCCGCGTGCCGCGGGCATCGGTCGGCCAGTGCGACGTAAGCGGTCGACGGGCTGCTGTGCTCGCTCCAGCACGCGGCCGGCTCGACATGCAGCAGCACGGCGACGGCCTCGACGTAGGTGCGCAAGGCCTTGATGTCGGCGTGTCCCGGATCCGGTTTCACCGGTGCGAATGCCTCCTTCCGCGACCGCTTCCCACAGCGGAAGCGCCCACCCATTCGCTGTACCCGCTTTGCGCCTCGTCATTCTTGCGACGACGGAAGCGTCGCTGCCGGGCGCTGGTCCAGCGCGGTGGTCTGGGGCGAATCCGCCGGACGCGCGTCGTTCGACGGGCTGCCCGGCGCCACCGGCAGCGGCCAATCCGACCACGTCCACGGGCACCTCCTCTTCGCCGCGTTTCCTGCCAGGAACAACGGGAAACGTTCCAGCGCCCGGGGTCAGCGGCGCATTCGGAATCCACAGTTCGATCTCTTCCGGCCCGAGGACGCGACGCCCTGTCCATGGCTTTATCCGCGAACGAATCCGCCTACGTCATGGCCCGCAGGCAGAACGGATGCCCGGCTGGATCACGGAGCACCCGGAAGCGGTCCGGGCCGGGCTGCGCCGCTTCCTTGGCGGCTCCGAGCCCGATCGCCGTGCGTTCGGCGGCATCGAGGTCTTCGACGGCGAGGTCGAGGTGGATCTGTTGCGAGCGCTCGGCGGACGGCCAGGTCGGCGGCCGGTACTCGGCGACCTTGACCGCGCCGAGGTGGAGCGGACCGGCTTTGACCGCACAGAATCCCGGTGTCTCGACCACGGTCTCGCCGTCCAGCATTTCGGCCCAGAAGCGGGCCAACGCGGCGGGGTCGGCGCATTCGAGGTTGATCGCGGCGATACGGGCTGCAGGCATGCGCACTCCAGAAGTCGGCGAAGCGGGCATCACGGCACCGGAACGAGCGGACCGTCGAGGAGGCTCCGGTCGCCGTCGAAACCGCGGGCCAGCGCGGCCTCCACGTCTGCGTGCGGCGCGCCTGGCCGGACGGCGCTGACCTCGTCCAGCAGGTCGCGGTGCTCCCGGCTGAGGTCGACCTCCAGCGCGTCCAGGTATCCCCGCAGGTGGGCCTGGGTGCGGGGCCCCACGATCGGGACCAGCGCGGTCCGCGTCCGCTCGGCGCGATGACGCAGCCAGGCCAGCGCGACCTGGACCGGACCCGTCCCGGCCTCCTCAGCGACCGAAAGGACCGCGTCGAGCACGGCGGCCCGCTGCCCGGACTTCGCGTCCGCCGTTCCCTGTGCGGTGAGCCGGCCCTCTTCGCCGCGCCGGTACTTCCCCGTCAGCAGCCCGCCGGCGAGCGGCGAATACGCGACGATTCCCATCCCGTGGGCACGTGCCATCGGGATGAGTTCCCGGTCCGCGGAGCGCTCCGCCAGGCTGTACTCGGTCTCGATGCCGGCCAGCGCCGAAAAGCCGCCCACCTCCGATCTCACCGCGGCGCCCGCGACTCGCCAGGCCGGGAAGTTGGACAGTCCGCCGTACCGGATCTTGCCCGCTCGCCGCAGGTCCTCGAAGCCGGACAAGATCTCCGGCATCGGGGTCACGCCGTCCGGAAAGTGCTGCCTAATGTTTATGTCAAGCAGCGGTAGCCGTGGTGTGTCGGTAGTCGGCCTGGTAAGGCTGGCGGGTGCGCAGGAGCGCGTAGAGGACGTTGATGCGTCGTCGGGCCAGCGCGATCAGTGCCTGGTGATGGCGCTTCCCTTCGGCGCGTTTGCGCTGGTAGAAAGCTTTGCTGAGTGGGTCGGTGCGGATCGCGCAGAACGCGGACTGGTAGAAGATGAACTTCAGGTGTTTGCTGCCGGCGGTGGCTCGCCGCAGGTAGTTCATCTTCCCGGACTGCTGCAGGACCGGCGCGAGGCCGGCGGCCGAAGCGAGCTGATCGGCGCTGGCGAAGCGGTCCAGGTTTCCTGCCTCCGCGAGGAATTCCGCGGTCAGGGTGGCCCCCATCCCCGGCAGGCTTCGGACGAGGGCCGCGTCAGGGTGGCGGTCGAGCCCGTCGGCGATCTGGTTCTCCAGTTCGCCGATGCGGTGCCGGGCCGCGATCGCGTCGGTGGCGAACTCGCGGGCGAACTCGGCCATGCGCTTCTGCCCGGGAACGATCACATGCTGGGCCTGAGCGGCCGCAATCGCCTTGCCTGCCAAGGGTTCGGCATAGCTGCGGCGGACGCCCGCGGCCAGCATGTGATCGATCAGGCCGTCGCGTCCGGCTTCGCGGACCTCTTCCGGTGTGACGAAGCGGACCAGAAGCCGCAGGTCGCTGAGGTTGGTCACGTCCACGACGCGTTCCAGGCCGGGGAAGAACCCGGCCAGGGTTTCGCGCAGCCGGTTGAGGCGGCGGGTCTGATCGATGACGAGTTCACGGCGTCGGGAGACCAGCATCCGCAGGTCGAGGGTGATGTCGTCCTCGGCGGTGACGATGCGCCAGTCGTCGCGCAGGCGCAGCTGGTCGGCGATGGTGGCCGCGTCGCGGGGATCGGATTTGGCTTCGCCGCCCTTGCTGGCGCGGCGGGCTCGGTTGACCACCAGGCCCGGGACGTGGACCAGGCGGACACCTGCCTCCAGCAGCATGGCGGTCAGCAAGCTGGCCACTCCGCCCATCAGGTCGATCGCGGCGGTGAGCTCGCCGTGCTCGGCTTCGGCCTGGCGCAGCTGGGCGATCAGGGCGTCGATGCTGTCCGGGTCGTTGTCGACGCGCCGGGAGAGCAGGACTTTCCCGGTCTCGGCGGCGACGATCGCGACCCAGTGGAACTCCTTGGCGACATCGATGCCTGCTTTTACTGCCATCGAACCTCCGGTCGATCACACGGTGTGGTGCGTCCCGATTCCGCCGTCAACGCCCTACATAGCGATGGTTCGCAGTGCCTAATCAGCGGTCAGAACCAGGTGGTGGAGCGGGCGGCACAGCACTCTGAACCATCACCGGCAGCAGGCATGAAAGCCATACCCGCTCCACCTGCATCCGCCGATCCTCGCGGACCGCGGACATC
The DNA here is from genome assembly GCF_002846615.1 of Amycolatopsis echigonensis. Taxonomy (NCBI): domain Bacteria; kingdom Bacillati; phylum Actinomycetota; class Actinomycetes; order Pseudonocardiales; family Pseudonocardiaceae; genus Amycolatopsis; species Amycolatopsis echigonensis. The sequence continues at coordinate 283,989 of NZ_PJMY01000001.1, forward strand.
CCTGAAAGGTAGGGCGGCATGAAGACGTCCACGTAGTCGGTCTTCAACCGTCGCAGGCTCTCCTCGAGCGAGCGGATCATGCTCTTGCGGCTGTTGCCAGTAGCGGTCGGCCGTCGATCCGGCTGGCTGGTCGCGGTGTACTTGGTGATCACCACGAATTCGTCGCGGTCGCGGCCGAGAAGCTCGCCCAGCACGGTCTCGGCCTCGCCGTTCTGGGCGATGTTCGACACGTCGAACGTGGTGCCGCCCGCCGCGACGAAGTCCTCGAAGATCGCCTTCGCGCCCGCCAGCCCCGCAGCGGCCGGCGCCGAGCCGAAGTTGGACGTGCCCAGCACGTACTCGGAGATCCGCAAGCCGCTCTGTCTTCCGAAAGTCTGGTAGCGCACGAAATCCTCCCGAGGGGGCGAGCTGTGGGGTATGGTTCGGACGGTATCACATAAAACGAATGGTCGTTCTTTTATGCCGAGAGTCACTCAAGCCCATCTCGACGCGCGCCGTCAGCAGATCATCGACGCCGCCCGCGCCCGCTTCGCCACGCACGGTTTCGCCCGGACGTCCATGACCGACCTCGTCGAAGCCTCCGGCCTGTCCACCGGGGCGATCTACCGGTACTTCAAGGGCAAAGACCAGATCGTCGCCGCCATCTGCGAGCAGGGCGGCCAAGCGCTGCCCGACGAGCTGACCGCCCAGTCCGTCCAGGACTTCCTCGAGCACATCCGCACCCTCGCGCGGGAAGAGGACCACGCCCGTCTGGTGACCCAGATCTACGCCGAGGCCGCCGTTTCCGAGCCGCTGGCCGCCCTCGTCCGGCAGCAGCTCGACGAACTGCGCTCCGCGGTCGCGGCACGCCTGCCCGACCGCGAACCGGCGGAAGCCGCCCGGATAGCCGAAGCGTTCGTGGCCCTCTGCGACGGCTACCGCCAGCAACTCGCCGTCCGCGGCGACCTCGACCCGGCCCCGTTCGCCGCGGCGATCCTGGCGGCCATCGAGTCTTGAGGACGACGCGACCCGCAGGCGGGGCTGCCCGCGGAGCGGTTGTCACGACAGCGCACGAGAGGTCGACGCGGACCGGAGCGACTGATGACGTTCGTGGGCGCGCGTACTAATCTCTTGCTCACTCGGGTCCGATCAGGAGCCGCCTGGTCAGGACGGATTCGCCGATGAGCGCAGTCCCCGCTGCCGACACGCCGCCGGTGCCGGACCGCGTCGTCGCCGTCGAGCCGGAAGAGGGCCGTCCGTCCGGACAGGACCGATGGTTCGCGCTAGGCCTCCGCGGGCGGCGGAGCACGCGGTACATCCGCGTCCTCGTCCCGTTCGCCTGCTTGGCGGTGTGCGTCGCGATAATCGTGTTCGCCCGGTCGAAGACTTACCTCGCTCTTCCCGCCGTTGTCGCCGTCCTCTCCGCCGCCAGGCTCCGGTTGCTCGCCCGGATCGCCTTTCGTTCCCCGCGGAAGGTGCGGAAGCGGTTGCTCGACCTGCCGTTCCGCAAGGTGCTCGTGGACGACGACATGCTCCGGGCCACGAAGCGTGCGCTCTACCTGAGGCTGGCGAACGACCAGTGGTTCCGCGTCGGCCCGCCCGCGATGAACGGCTTGACCAACAGCCGGGGTTACGTCTGGGCGGTCGGCCCCGAGCCTTCGGGCCGTGCGGGGTTCGTGGTGCCAGGCGTAGTGACGCCAGCCGTTCTGCGCGCCCGCACACTGCCCGGCTCGGCGCGTCCGGTGCCCCCTCGGATACCGGATCCGACCCGCAACGCGCTGTTCCACCTCATCATCCGGCTCTACCGGCCCCGGATCATCGCGGACGCCGGCCTGAGACTCGCGCTGGCGGCCTGGCTGGGCGCCACCTACGCGCCGCTGCTGCTGCGCCCCTACCGGAAATCCGACGAACTCCTCGGGTTCGCCACGTTCTTGGGGCTCTATCTGGCCGCCACCCTCATCTGGACGTCAGCGGTGTCCCTGCGCCACTGGCTGATCCGCGCACCTCGGGCAGCCCGGACAACCTCGTGGACCCCGTTGCGGATCGTCTCCGACTCGGTCAGAAACGGCGGCAATCGCGGGAAACTCTTCTGTCGGGTCACCTCACCGGAAGGAACCCGCACGGCGTCGCTCGCCGGAGTCTCCCTCGTCGCCTCAGCCCAAGCGTCCGGGGTCGTGTGGGTAGCGGGCCAGCCGAAAAAGGGGACTGTCTTCATCGGACTGCCCGGCTACCCGGTCCTCGGCCACGCGAAACTCGGGCGCATCGAGCGCGACTGACCGGCGCGGCACGGATTCCTCGCCGTCACGACCGAACCAGGGCAAGGACCGACCCGGATCCGCTCCCTTCACCCTCGGCCGACGGGCACCCGGGCCACCGACTCGCCCCGTCGCAAAATCCGCGCCTTGGCCAGCAGCTCGCGATGCTCCGCGTCCGCACTCGAGCCCCAAGTGATTCCGCCGCCCACCCCGTACTCCGCCGTGCCTGCCGCACGATCGACCACAGCGGTGCGGATCGCGACGCTGAACCGGGACCGGACCGGCGCGCTCGGCGGCGCCGCCCAGCCGATCGCTCCACAGTAGACACCTCGGGGCGTGTCCTCCAGTTCCCGGATCAGCGTCATGGTGCGGGCTTTCGGCGCGCCAGTGACCGATCCGCACGGGAACAGCGCGGCGAACAGGTCCGGCAATCCGGTCTCGGGCCGCAGCCTCGCGGTCACCTCGGAGGTCAGCTGCAACACGGTCGGATACCGCTCCACGCGCAACAACGAGGGCACCCGAACGCTGCCCGGCACCGCTACGCGGGCGACGTCGTTGCGCATCAGGTCCACGATCATGATGTTCTCGGCGCGTTCCTTCTCGTCGCCGCGCAGCTCGCGTGCCCGGGCACGGTCGTCGGACGGGGTCGGCCCGGCGGGGGCGGTTCCTTTCATCGGCCGCAAAAGCAGCTCGTCGCCGCGGCGTTCGAAGAACAACTCGGGGCTCGCGCTGGCGATCACGAACCGGCCGGTGTCGAGGCGAGCGTGGCAGGAACCTCGTTGTGCCGAACAGAGATCCCGATACAACCCATCGGGGTCACCGAAGAACGATCCGCGCATGCGCACGGTCAGATTGGTCTGATACGTCTCCCCCGCGGCGATCTTCTCGCGCACCCGCTGCACGAGGCCGTAATACTCGGTACGCGACCAGTGCTCACGCCAATGCACGTCGTATTCGCCAACGGACGTCGACGAGATCGCCTCCTGCGGCTGGTCGGTCAGGCCGAACCACACCAGCGGGAGACCCTCCGGTGGCTCGGCATGCACGTCCAACCCATACGCGGCCGCAGCCTCGTACGCTACAAAGCCGTAGGCCCACTTTCCCCGCGCAGTCGCCGCTTCGACGGCTTCCAGCACCGGCACCACGTCCGCCGGCCGATACGCGGCCAGGATCCGGCTGGGCGCGGCGAACCGCAGTCCGGTCCCGGCGCGCAGGTCGTCGAAGCGCGCCGGGCCGGGCGGCGTCATGGGAAGACGACCGTGCTGTGGCCGTTCAGCAGGACTCGCCGCTCGCAGTGCCACCGCACGGCCCGCGACAACGCAAGCGCCTCCGCGTCGCGGCCGACTGTCTGCAGCGCACGGGGATCGTAGGTGTGGTCGATCCGGATGACCTCCTGCTCGATGATCGGCCCCTCGTCGAGGTCGGAGGTGACGTAGTGCGCGGTCGCGCCGACCAGTTTCACGCCGCGGCCGTACGCCTGGTGGTAGGGCTTGGCGCCCTTGAACCCGGGCAGGAAGGAGTGGTGGATGTTGATCGCCCGGCCGTACAGCGCCTTGCTGGTCTCGTCCGACAGGATCTGCATGTACCGGGCCAGGACGACGAGTTCGGCGTCGAATTCGTCGACCAGCCGCAGCAGCCGCGCCTCGGCGTCGGCCTTGGTCTCCGGCGTGACCGGCACGTGCACGAACGGCAGCCCGGCCGCCTCCGCCATCGGCCGCAGGTCCTCGTGGTTGGACACCACGGCGACCAGATCCGCCCCGAGACTTCCCGCGCGCCAGCGGAAAATCAGGTCGTTGAGGCAATGCCCGAGCTTGGAGACCATGACCAGCACGCGCGCGTTCCGGTTCGCACTGAACGCGTAGGTCATCTGGAATTCCGTGGCGATGTCCGAGAAGGCGCGCGACAGCGCGTCCAGATCCGTTTCCTCGGGGGCGCTGACCTGGGTCCGCATGAACAACCGGTCGCTCATCGCGTCGTCGAACTGCTGGTGCTGGCCGATGTCGCACCCGTGCTCGTAGAGGAAGCCGCTGACGGCGCGCACGATGCCGGTGCGGTTGGGGCAGCTCAGGGTGAGCGTGAACGAATGGGTCATCGGAAGCTCCTCAGCATTCGACGATGTTCAGGGCCAGCCCGCCGCGGGCGGTCTCCTTGTACTTGTCCTTCATGTCCGCGCCGGTCTCGCGCATGGTCTTGATGGCCTTGTCCAGGGACACGTGGTGCGCGCCGTCACCGCGCACGGCCAGCCGCGCGGCGGTGATCGCCTTCACGGACGCGACCGCGTTGCGTTCGATGCACGGGATCTGCACGAGCCCGCCGACTGGGTCGCAGGTGAGGCCGAGGTTGTGCTCGATCCCGATCTCGGCGGCGTTCTCCACCTGCTCGGGCGTGCCGCCGAGCAGTTCGGCGAGTCCGGCGGCGGCCATCGAGCACGCGGAACCGACCTCCCCCTGGCACCCGACCTCGGCACCCGAAATCGACGCGTTCTCCTTGAACAGCAGGCCGATCGCGCCCGCGGTGAGCAGGAAGCGCACGGCCTGCTCAGGCGAGAACGACGGCAGGAATTTCGCGGCGTAGTGCAGCACCGCCGGCACGATCCCGGCGGCGCCGTTCGTCGGCGCGGTCACCACCCGGCCGCCCGCGGCGTTCTCCTCGTTGACCGCAAGCGCGAGCAACGTCACCCATTCCATGGCGCGCAACGGATCGTCTTCGTCCACTCCGGACTCGAGCCGTTCGCGCAGCCGCGCCGCGCGCCGCCGGACCTTGAGCCCGCCGGGCAGCACTCCCCCGGTGCGCGTGCCGCGGTCGACGCATTCGCGCATGACCGCCCAGACCTCCAGCAGTCCAGCGCGAATCTCGTCCTCGGTGCGCCACGCGAGTTCGTTGGCGAGCATCAGGTCGCTGATCCGCAACCCGGACTCGGCGGTCAGCGCCAGCAGTTCGTCGCCGGTCGTGAAGGGATACCGGACCGGCGTGGCGTCCGCGACCAGGACCGGCTGGCCCGCTTCGTCTTCGTCCAGCACGAATCCGCCGCCGACCGAGTAGTACTCCCGCCGCTCGATGCGCGTCCGGTCCGCGTCGAACGCCTCGAACACCATGCCGTTGCTGTGGAAATCCAGCCGTTTGCGGCGATGCAGCACCACGTCGTCGTCGGGCGAGAACGCGATCTTGTGCTCGCCGCCGAGGCAAAGCAGCCCCTCGGCACGCACAGCGTCCGCCGCCGGGCCGGCCGCGACCGGATCGACGAGATGCGGCTGCTCGCCGGACAGCCCGAGCACCACCGCCTTCACGCTGCCGTGTCCGTGCCCGGTGGCGCCGAGCGAGCCGAACAGCTCACATCGGACGCGCCGCACCCGCGGCAGCTCGCCAGCCGCCCGAAGCCGCTCGACGAACTCGTACGCCGCGCGCATCGGCCCGACCGTGTGCGAGCTCGACGGGCCGATCCCGACCTTGAAGAGGTCGAACACGCTGATCGTCATCGTCGCTCCCGGAGTTCTCGCGGCATCGGCGCCTTCAGACACCGGATTGATGTATCAACACTCGCCGCGGTGGACATCACGCCGCCGATCCCGGGTTTCCCGGGCTTACCATGGGTTTCGTGACCCTTGCTCGCGATGAACCCGACCAGCTGCCCGCGTCGCTCGCCGACCGCGCTTACGCGGCCATCCAGGACCAGCTGATCATGCTGGACATCCCGCCGATGTCCGCGATCGACGACGCCGCGTTGAGCGCCTCGCTGGGCGTCGGCCGCACGCCGGTCCGCGAGGCGCTCAAGCGCCTGGAGACCGACCGGCTCGTGGTGTCCTACCCGCGCCGCGGGACGTTCGCGACCGCCGTGGACATCACGGACCTGGCCTATATCTCGGAAATCCGCGTCCAGCTCGAGCCGCTGGCCGCCCGCCGGGCCGCGGACAGCGCGGCCGGACCGGTGCGGACCCGCCTCGCGGAGCTCGCCGACGACCTCCAGGACACCGACGCCCGCGCCCTGGACCGGGACACCCTGATGAAATGGGACCTGCGCGTGCACCGCGCGATCTACCGGGCGGCCGGGAACCCGCATCTGGAAGACACCCTGGTCCGCTACAACAACCTCGCCACCCGGATCTTCTGTCTCTTCCTCGACCGGATGCCGCATTTCGACCAGCACGTCGAGGAACACGTCGGCCTGCTGCGCGCGATCGCCAGCGGCAAGGCGAAGACCGCCGAACGGCTGGCCCGCGAGCACGTGACCGGCTTCGAGAAAGCCGTCCGCGCGGTCATCTGACGCCGTCTGCGCGGCTGCCGTGGTCATCCCGCCGCCGCCAGGACGGTGAGCGCGTCGGCTGTCGCGGCCACGTCGTGGACGCGGAGGATCTTCGCCCCGCGCCGCGCCGCCACCATCGCCGCGGCGACCGAGGCGGCCTCCCGCTGCCCGACCGGGCGGCCGGTCAGCCGGCCGAGCATCGCCTTGCGGGAGAGCCCGGCCATGACCGGCGCGCCGAGGTCGGCGAACCGGTCGAGAGACCGCAGCAGCGCCAGGTTGTGCTCCAGCGTCTTGCCGAATCCGAACCCCGGGTCGACGACCAGGTGCTCGCGCGGGATCCCGGCCCGCAGGCATGTGTCCATCCGGTCCTGGAGGAATTCGCGCACCTCGGCCACGACGTCGTCGTAGCGCGGGTCCTGCTGCATTGTGTGCGGCGGCCCCAGCATGTGCGTCAGGCAGACCGGCACGCCGAGCCGGGCCGCCGTTTCCACCGCGTCCGGATACCGCAGCGCCCGCACGTCGTTGATCAAAACGGCTTCCGCCCGGACCGCGGCGTCCATCACCTCGGGCCGGGAGGTGTCGATCGACAGCGGCACGGGCACGCGGGCGGCCAGCTGCTCGATGACGCCGGTGACCCGGTCCAGTTCTTCCTGGAGCGAGGGCGGATGCGCGCCCGGCCGGGTGGACTCGCCCCCGATGTCGAGCAGGTCGGCGCCCTCGTCGGCGAGCCGGAGCGCGTGGTCGAGGGCGGCGGCCGGATCGCGCCCGCCGTCGGAGAAGGAATCGGGCGTGACGTTGACGATTCCGCAGACGAGGTGCCCTGGCCGGTGCAGCTTCCCGAGCAGTGTCTCGTGGGCGGGAGACCGCAGCGTTCCTGTGGTCACGGGAATCTCCCGGCTGCCGATTGGATGGTCTGGCGCAACAGCAGGGCGGTCGTGACCGGGCCGACTCCGCCGGGCACCGGGGTGAGCCCGCCCGCCCGGCCGGAGACGGCCCGTTCGTCCACGTCGCCGACGAGCCCGCCGTCGGCCGTCGGGTTGGTGCCGACGTCGACGACGATCGCGTCCGGGCCGACGTGCTCGGCCTTGATCAGGCCCGGCTGGCCGACCGCGACCACGAGGACGTCCGCCGGGCGGGTCAGCGCGGCGAGGTCCTTGGTGTGGCGGTGGCAGACGGCCACGGTCGCGTCCCGCTGCAACAGCAGCTGCGCGGCCGGCTTCCCGACCACGTTCGACCGCCCGACCACGACCGCGGTGCGCCCGGCGAGCGGGACGTCGTAGTGGTCCAGCAGCGCGAGCACCGCGGCGGCGGTCGCGGGCGCGAACGCCGGAAGCCCCGCGCTCAGCCTGCCCAGGGAAAGCGGATTCGCTCCGTCGACGTCCTTCTCCGGGGCGATCGCCGAGGCGAGGTCCTCGAAATGGGCACCGTCCGGCAACGGCGTCTGCAGCATGATCCCGTGCACGGCCGGGTCCTCGCTCAAGGCCGCCAGCGCGGCGCGGATCTGCCCGGGCTTCGCCTGCGGCCCGAGGTCGACGACGTCGCAGTCGATGCCGGTTTTCCGCGCCGCACCGGCGATCGAGCGGACGTACCACGCGCTCGACTCGTCGTCGGTGGCGACGACCACCGCGAGCCGGGCCGAGGTCCCGGCCCCGGTCAGGGCGGCCGCGGCCGCGGTGACTTCCGCGCGGAGGTTCCGGGCCAGTTCGGTCCCGCTCAGCACCGCGGTCATCGGGCGATCACCTCCCGCACCGCGGCGGTCAGCGCGTCGGCACGAGCGAGGAGATCGTCGACCGGCGCGAGCGCACCGGACAGTTCCGCGCGCGCCTCGGCGTCGGTGATGCCGGCGAGGTTGATCTCGACGTTCACCCGGGCAGTGGAGGCAGCGGCCCGGGCCGCGTCGGCGGACGCCGCGACGTCGCTGACGACGTTCCGGTTGCCGATCGGCAGCAGTTGCTCGGCGAGCCCGAGCACTTGCTCGGCCACCGCGAGCACCGCGGCCGGGACTCGTCCCGCCGCGATCAGTGCGTCCGCGATCGCGGCGGAGCGGGCCGCCTTGTCGGAGCCGGTCGCGCGAGGCAGCGCGTAGGCCGCACCGACCCGGCTGAAGACGGCGATGTCCTGTTCGGCGAGCACCGAGGCCTGCTCGCGCAGGTCGTCGGCGCTGTCGCAGATTTTCGCGATCGTTCCAGCGTGCTCGGCATATTTCGGGCCGACGCTGTACCGGGCGACCATGCCGGCGAGCGCGGCGCCCTGAGCCGCGTGCAGTGCCGCGCTCGCTCCGCCGCCGGGCGCGGGCACCCGCCCGGCCAGCGAATCCAGGAACGCGTCAAGGGTTTCCGTGCGCATGGGTGTCGTCCTGTTCTCGCCGCTCAGCGACGGATCCGCGCCATTTCCGGGTCGACCAGCGGTTCCGCGGTCACGGTCGCCCGCACCCGCCGGTCGAAGTACTGGATTTCCACCTGGGTGCCGACCGTCGCCGACGCGGGCAGCCAGGCGTACGCGACCGGCTTGCCGATCGTGTGCCCGAACGCCGCGGAGGTGACGTACCCGTCCGGTTCGCCGTCCAGGAACACCGGCTCGTGCCCGAGGACCACGCTGCGGCCGTCGTCGACGGTCAAGCAGGCCAGGCGGCGGGACACGGTGTCGTTGCTCAGCTCGGCGACCGCGTCGCAGCCGACATAGCCGGTCTTCTTGGCGTTGACCGCGAAACCCAGACCGGCTTCGTACGGGTTGTGCTCGGTGTTCATGTCCGAACCCCAAGCGCGGTAGCCCTTCTCCAGGCGCAGGCTGTTGAACGCGGCCCGGCCCGCGGCGATCACTCCGAGCGGACGACCGGCTTCGAACAACGCGTCCCACAGCCGCTGCCCGTATTCGGCGCTGGTGTAGATCTCCCAGCCCAGTTCGCCCACATAGGACAGTCGCATCGCGACGACCGGGATCCCGGCGATGGTCGCGTGCTTGAGCCGGAAGTACTTCAGCGCCTCGTGGGAGAAGTCGTCGTCGGTCAACGGCTGGACCAGGTCTCGGGCCAGCGGCCCCCAGACCCCGACGCAGCAGGTGCCGCCGGTGATGTCGCGCAGCTGCACGCTGCCGTCCGCGGGCGCCTGCCGGCGGAAGTAGTCCAGATCGAGGTTTCCGTTGGCGCCGACCTGGAACAGCTGCTCGCCGAGCCGCGCGACGGTCAGGTCGCTGCGGATCCCGCCGGCTTCGTCCAACGCCAGCGTGTAGGTCACCGACCCGACCGACTTGTCCATCTTGCCGGTGGTCAGCCGCTGCAGGAACGCCACCGCGCCGCTGCCGAAGACCTCGATCCGCTTCAGCGGCGTCATGTCGTACATCGCCACCGCCGTCCGCGTCTTCCACGCTTCGGCCGCCGCGATCGGCGAATGGAACATCGCCGACCACGCGTCGCGCGACGGCGGCTGCCATTCGGCCGGCAACTCCTTGACCAGGCGGGCATTGGCCTCGTACCAGTGGGGCCGCTCCCACCCGTGCGCTTCGAGGAAGAACGCGCCGAGTTCCTTCTGCCGCGCGTGGAACGGGCTCACCCGCAGGTCGCGCGGCGACAGCTTGGGCTGCAACGGGTGCAGCACGTCGTAGACCTCGACGAAGTTCCGCTGCGCGGTCTCGTCCACATAGGACTGAGTGGTTTCGATCTCGTCGAACCGGTGCACGTCGCAGCCGTGCAGCTCGATCTCGCTGCGGCCGTCGACCAGCAGCTGCGCGACGGAGCGCGCGACGCCCGCGGAATGGGTCACCCACACCGCTTCGGCGATCCAGAACCCGGCCACGTCCGGGGATTCCCCGACGAGCGGGCCGCCGTCCGGGGTGAACGACATGATCCCGTTGAACCCGGTGTCGATCTTGCTGTCCCGCAGCGAGGGCAGCAGCTGCTTGCTGGCCTCCCACGACGGCGCGAAGTCCTCTTCGGTGAACGGCAGCATCGACGGCATCGCCGCCTCGGTGAGGTCGCCGTCCTCGACCTCGGGCAGGTCGCCCAGCCGCACCGGCATCGGGCGGTGCGCGTACGTGCCGATGCCCAGCCGGTCGTTGTGCTCGCGGTAGTACAGGTCGCGGTCTTGGTGGCGAAGGATCGGCAGGCGCGCTTCGATCTGCTCGTCGTTGCGGCCGACGAGCCCGGCGACCTGCCCGGTGCGCGCGTACTGGTGCGCCACCGGCAGCAGCGGCACCCGCATCCCGGCCAGTTCGCCCACCGCCGGTCCCCAGAACCCGGCGCACGACACGACGATGTCGGCCGGGATCTCGTCCCCGGCGGCGGTCCGCACGCCGGTGACGCGCCCGCCCTGCTGGAGGACTTCCGTGACGCGCGTCGAGCCTCGGAAGACCGCGCCGCGCGACTGCGCGCGCCGGGCCAGCGCCGTGACCGCCCGGGACGCCTTGGCCAGGCCGTCGGTGGGCGTGTGGAACCCGCCGAGCACCTGGTCGCGGTCGAGCAGCGGGTACAGCTCCGCGCAGCGCTCCGGTCCGACGACCTCGCCGGGCACGCCCCACGAGGTCGCCCAGCCCTGCTTGCGGTGCAGGTCGGCCAGCCGCTCCGGCGTGGTCGCAATCTCCAGTCCGCCGACCTGGTTGAAACACCAGGCGCCGTCGACGTCGAGGCTCTTGAACTTCTCGACGGTGTAGGTCGCGAAGCGGGTCATGGTCCGGGATCCGTTGGTCTGGAAGACCAAGCCGGGCGCGTGCGAGGTGGAGCCGCCGGCGAGCGGAAGCGGGCCTTGGTCGAGAACGGTGACCTCGGTCCAGCCGCGCTCGGTGAGCTCGTCGGCGAGGTTGGCGCCGACGATCCCGGCTCCGATGACGACGACGCGGGGGGTGGTGCTCATGGGATCTCTCCTGAAGGGGACGGCCGCTGCGGGAAAAGTGCTAGGGGGCGCGGAATTCCTCGGCCGCGTCGAGCAGCCATTCGGCGAGGTAGCCGGCGAAGGACGGCCGGACGAAGAGCCGCAGGTCGTCCTTGCCGAGGGCGAGCAGCAGCACGCCGGCCTGGCCGACGGCGGTCTGCGCGCAGGCGCCGGCGGGGAACTTCGCCGGCCGCAGGTCGAGCGAGCAGCCGAAGGACAGCAGCTCCCGCGCCTTGGCCCCGCGCAACCGCAGGCTGGTCCGTTGCGCGGACACGTCGACGACCGCGCCGTCGTAGGCGGACACGACCCAGCTCAAGTCTTCCTCGAGCTCGTGCGGCAGCGCGTTCGCGTCCGTCACCAGCCATTCGTCGGGACCGAGCCACACCAGCTGGCCTTGACCGGTCGGGGTCCAGGTGTTCGGTTCGGTCGGCAACGCCGCGCCCAGCACCCGGCCCAGCGCCGCGAGGCCGCACCCGTCCGGGTCGACACGGACATCGACGGCGGCCACCGGATTCTCGGCGTCGACAGTGCAGCCGGCGATCTCGTCGCCGAGCGCATCGAGGGCGGGCTGCCAGGCGGTGAGCGGGTGGGTGCGATACAGGACGTCAGCCATCGCGGCGGGCTCCTTCCGGGTCGACCAGCACGGTGCTGCCGATTTCGGCCTCGACGAGGACGCCGCCGACCGGGACGTGCACGACGTCCCCGACGCGGGCGCGTCCGTTCTTCACCAGGGCGAGCGCGAACGGCCGGCCCAGCTCCGCGCTGCGGTAGCTGGAGGTGACGTGTCCGAGCATCGGCACCGGCGGGTCGGGCAGCTTCCCGTCCGGGCAGCGTTCCACGATCTGCGATCCCTCCGGCAGCCGCGTGCTGCGGTCGGTGGGCAGCAGCGACACGAACTGCTTGCGCAGCGGATTGTGGTTCTCCGGCCGGGAAAACGAGCGTTTGCCGATGAAGTCTTCCTTCTTCTTCGACACCGCCCAGCTCATGCCGAGATCCTGCGGGCTGACCGTGCCGTCGGTGTCCTGGCCGATGATCGGGTAGCCCTTCTCCGCGCGCAGGACGTGCATGGTTTCCGTGCCGTAGGGCGTGATTCCGTACTGCTCCCCGGCCGCCAGCAGCCGCTCCCACAACGCCGGCGCGTACCAGGAGTTGACGTTCACTTCCCACGCCAGCTCGCCGGAGAACGAGATCCGCGCCAGCCGCACCGGCACTCCGTCCAGCACGGTGTCCTGCCAGGACATGAACGGGAACGCGTCGTTGGAAACGTCGACGTCCGGGAACACTTCGGCGAGCACGTCGCGCGAACGCGGCCCGACGACCGGGAACACCGACCAGTGCTCGGTGACCGACGCCAGATACACCTTCAGGTCGGTCCACTCGGTCTGGAGCCACTCCTCCATCCAGTCCAGCACGGCCGCCGCGCCGCCGGTGGTCGTGGTGACCAGATACCTGTTCTCCGCGATGCGCAGGACAGTGCCGTCGTCGAGCAACATGCCGTCGTTGCCGCACATGACGCCGTAGCGGACCCGGCCGACCTTCAGCGTGCTCATCATGTTCGTGTAGAGCCGGTCGAGGAACTCGCCCGCGTCCGGTCCTTGCACGTCGATCTTGCCGAGGGTGGACCCGTCGAGCATGCCGACCCCGCCGCGGACCGCGGCGCACTCGCGCAGCACCGCGGCGTCCATGTCCTCGCCCGGCTGCGGGTAGTAGCGGGCCCGCTTCCACTGGCCGACGTCCTCGAACACCGCTCCGGCCTCGAGGTGCCAGTCGTGCAGCGAGGTGACCCGTTCCGGGTCGAACAGGCTGCCGCGCTCGCGTCCGGCCAGCGCCGCGAAGGCGACCGGCGTGTACGGCGGTCGGAACGTGGTCGTACCGAGTTCCTCGATCGGGCGGCCGAGCAGTTCGGCAGTGATGCCCGAGGCGAGCACGCCGGACGTCTTGCCTTGGTCGTGGGCGGTGCCGATCGTGGTGTAGCGCTTGACGTGTTCCACCGAACGCAGCCCCGCGCCGACCGCGCGCCGGATGTCGGCGACGGTCGCGTCGCGCTGGATGTCCACGAACTGCCGTGCCGGATCGCCGTCGGTGCGCCAGAGGATCTTGGTCGGAGTGGCTGAGTCGAAGTCCCCGTTCGCGGCCCCGATCACAGCGACCCCGGGCAGCGGAGCGGCCGGGCGGAACGCGCCGAGTGCCGCGTCATAAGCCAGCGCGCCCTTGATGTGGCTGAACAAATGCACGGTCGGATTCCAGCCGCCCGAGACCAGCAGCGTGTCCGCGGGCAGCCGCACCCGTCCGTCCGGGGTCGTGGCGAGCACCGCGGAGACCCGGGTGCCGCCTTCGGTTCCGGTGACCACAGTGGACGGATGCACGGTCACGCCGTGCGCGTTCGCCCGCGCCTCTTCCTCGCGCGGCAGCGTGTCGCGCGCGTCCAGGACGGTCACGTGCGCCCCGGCGCCGGCGAGGTCGACCGCCGCCGCGTAGGCACGGTCGTCGCTGGTGAACACGACGACCTCGCGGCCGACGAGAACGCCGTAGCGGTGCAGGAAGTCCCGCGCCGAGGAAGCGAGCATGATCCCGGGCCGGTCGTTGTCCTCGAACACGATCGGCCGTTCGTGCGCGCCCGTCGCGACGACGACGTGCTGCGCGCGGATCCGGTGGACCCGCTGCCGGGCGCCCGCCGCGTCCGGTCCGAGATGGTCGGTGCGCCGCTCCAGCGCGAGGACGAATCCGTCGTCGTACTGGCCGAACGCCGTGGTGCGCTGCAGGTGCAGCACGTCCGGGTTCGCCGCCAGTTCGGCCACGACGTCTTCGACGAACTCCGGTGCCGGTTTGCCGTCCAGTTGTTCAGTACCGGTCAGCATTCCGCCGGGTGTAGCGCGGTCGTCGACCAGCACCACGCTCTGCCCCGTTCGCGCGGCTGACCGGGCGGCGTGCAGCCCGGCCGGTCCGGCGCCGATCACGAGGGTGTCGGTGTGGGTGTGCTTGCGGTCGTACCGCGCGGTGTCGGCGATCTCGGCCAGCCGCCCCTGCCCGGGCACGCCACGCGCGACGAGTCCGTCGACCAGTTCCACGACCGACGCCTGCAGCATCGGTTCGGGGAACGGCTCCTCGATCTGCACCAGGCCGGTCGGGTCCTCGGTCCACGCCGCGCCGATCCCGCGCGGTCGGCCGAATTTCACGCTGGTCCCGAGGCGATGCACGCCGTTGGCCAGCAATGCCGACGCGAGCGTGTCGCCGGGATGCCCGGTGTAGCTGCGGCCGTCGAAGGTGAACGTGAGCGTCTTGCTCCGGTCGACGCGGCCGTAGCCGTTGACTCGGCTCATGCCGTCGCCTCCTTGAGGAGTTTCACGCTGGCTGTCCGGGAGGCGACAGCATGAATGGCGATGATTCGCTGGCAAGCGGCGCTCATGCGGTCACCTCCGGGCGCGGTTCGCCGATCCGATACGTGGCAAGGAATGCGTAGCTGCGGGTGTCGCGGACGGCGTTGAACCATTTGCGGCACCCGGTCGCGTGGCTCCAGCGTTCGGCGAACGGGCCCTTGGGGTTGTCGCGGTAGAACACGAACTCGGCCCATTCCTGGTCGGACAGGTCCGCGGGCCGGGCGGGATAGGCGACCTCGGCCTGTCCGCCGTAGTGGAATTCGGTTTCCTCGCGCGGCCCGCACCACGGGCAGCGAATCAGTTGCATGGCAAGTCCTCTCAGTGCGCGACGGCTGCGGCGCCGTGCTCGTCGACGAGCGCACCGGTGGCGAAACGGTCGAGGCCGAACGGCGCGACGTACGGATGCGGCTCGCCGTGTGCGACGGTGTGCGCGAAGCACCAGCCCAGTCCCGGCGTCGCCTTGAACCCGCCGGTTCCCCACCCGGCGTTGACGAACACGTTCTCGTACGGCGTGTGCCCGACGATCGGCGACGCGTCCGGCGTGACGTCCACGATCCCGGCCCACGACCGCAGCAGATGCGCACGCGCGAACACCGGGAACAGCTCCACCGCCGCGGCCATCTGCCGCTCGATGATGTGGAACGCGCCGCGCTGGCCGTAGCCGTTGTAGGAATCCACGCCCGCGCCCATCACCAGCTCGCCCTTGTGCGCCTGCGAAACGTAGACGTGCACCGCGTTCGACATCACGATCGTCGGATGCACCGGCTCCAGCAGCTCGGACACCAGCGCCTGCAAGGGATGCGACTGCAACGGCGACCGCACGCCGAGCTGGTCGAGCAGCACCGAGGTGTGCCCGGCCGCGCACAACGCGACCGTCCCGCACCCGATGTCGCCGCGGCTGGTCCGCACGCCGGTGACGCGGTCGCCGTCCACGGTGAACCCGGTGACCTCGCAGTCCTGGATCAAGTCGATCCCGGCCTCGTCGGCGCGGGTGGCGAAACCCCAGGCGACGTAGTCGTGTTTCGCGATTCCCGCGCGCGGCTGATACGTCGCGCCCTGCACCGGATACCGGATGTCGCCGGACACGTTCACGATCGGGCAGATCTTCGCGACCTCGTCCGGCCCCAGCCATTCCGCGTCGACGCCGTTGAGCTTGTTCGCCTCGACCCGGCGGACGGAGTCGCGCACGTCCTGCTCGGTGTGCGCGAGGTTCAGCACGCCGCGCTGGGAGAACAGGATCGGGTAGCCGAGGTCGTCCTCGAGCCCTTCCCACAGCTTCAGCGCGTGCTCGTAGATCGCCGCCGACTCGTCCCACAGGTAGTTCGAGCGGATCAGCGTCGTGTTGCGGGCCATGTTCCCGCCCGCGAGCCAGCCGCGCTCCAGCACCGCGACATTCGTGATGCCGTGGTTCTTGGCCAGGTAGTAGGCGGTCGCCAGGCCGTGCCCGCCGCCGCCCACGATCACGACGTCGTAGGTCTTCTCCGGTTCCGGGTTGCGCCACAGGAAATCCGGGTGCTCGGGCAGGTGCGCACCGGGTGCGACGGTCATGCGACCACCTCCGGGTAGAGCGGGTGCCGCTCGGCCAGTGCCGAGACGCGCGCGGCCAACGCGTCCAATTCGGACTCTCCGGTCTCCGGCCGCAAGGCCAGCGCGATCACGTCGGCCACCTCCGCGAAATCCTCGGCGCCGAACCCGCGCGCGGCCAGCGCCGGCGTCCCGATCCGGACGCCCGAGGACACCATTGGCGGCCTCGGGTCGAACGGGACCGCGTTGCGGTTCACCGTGATTCCCGCGCGGTGCAGCCGATCCTCCGCCTGCTGACCGTCCAATGCGGACTCCCGCAGGTCGACGAGGACCAGATGCACGTCCGTCCCGCCGGAGACCACCCCGACGTTCTCCTCCGCCAGCAGCCGCTCGGCCAGGATCTTCGCCCCGGCCAGCGTCCGCTCCTGCCGTTCCCGGAAAGCGGGCTCCCCGGCGAGCTTGAACGCGACCGCCTTCGCCGCGATCACGTGCTCCAGCGGACCGCCCTGCTGCCCCGGGAACACGCTCGAGTTCAGCTTCTTGCCCAGGTCCGCCGTCGCCAGCACGACGCCGCCGCGCGGGCCGCCGAGGGTCTTGTGCGTCGTCGAGGTCACCACGTGCGCGTGCGGCACCGGCGACGGATGCAGGCCCGCCGCCACCAGCCCCGCGAAATGCGCCATGTCGACCATCAAGTACGCCCCGACCTCGTCGGCGATCCGGCGGAACTCCGCGAAGTCCAGCTGCCGCGGATACGCCGACCACCCCGCGACGATCAGCTTCGGCTGGTGTTCCTTCGCCAGCCGTTCCACCTCCGCCATGTCGACGAGGTGGTCGCTCTCCCGCACGTGGTACGGCACGGGGGTGAAGTACTTGCCCGAGAACGTCAACCGCATCCCGTGCGTCAGATGCCCGCCGTGCGCGAGGTCCAGGCCCAGGAACGTCTCGCCCGGCTTCAGCAGCGCGTTCAGCACCGCCGAATTGGCCTGCGCGCCCGAATGCGGCTGCACGTTCGCGAACTCCGCGCCGAACAGCGCCTTCGCCCGGTCGATCGCCAGCTGCTCGACCTCGTCGACGTGCTCGCAGCCGCCGTAGTACCGGCGGCCCGGGTAGCCCTCGGCGTATTTGTTGGTCAGCACCGAGCCCTGCGCCTGCATCACGCTGAGCGGCGCGAAGTTCTCGCTCGCGATCATTTCCAGCGTCCGCCGCTGCCGGCCCAGCTCCCGGCCGACCGCCGCGTGCACCTCGGGATCCGCTTGAGCCAGCGGAAGCCCCAGCACCTGAGCGGCGCTGCTCTCCTGACGATCGACCGTGACGGACATGCGGCAGTCCCCGATTCCTTCGTAGTAGACGATTGATATATCAGATAAGGGTCAGGCTAAGTCGGCGAGGAGAGCCGGGTCAAGAGCCGTTCCGGGGCGGTTTCCGGGTGATCAGTGCCCGCGCGCGAGCCATTCCGCGAGATGCGGGGCTTCGGCGCCGATCGTGGTGCTTTCGCCGTGGCCGGTGCGCACTGCCGTGTCCTCGGGCAGGGTCAGCAACGTGTCCCGGATCGAGGCGATGATGGTGTCGAAGCTGGAAAACGACCGGCCAGTGGCGCCGGGGCCGCCCTGGAACAGAGTGTCGCCAGTGAACACGGTCTTGAGCTCCGGTGCGTACAGGCTCGTCGAGCCGGGCGAATGCCCTGGCGTGACGAACGCCCGCAGGTCGATCCCGCCCGCGGTCAGCACTTCTCCGTCCCGGAGTTCCCCGTCGGGCCGGCGATCCGGATGGGTCAGCGCCCACAGCGGCGCTTCGTCGGGATGCAGCAGAATCGGCGCGCCGAAGGTGTCCGCCAGCACCGGTGCCTGGCCGATGTGGTCGTCGTGCCCGTGAGTGCACACGATGGCGACGACCCGCCGGTCCCCCACCTGTTCCGCGATCGCCTTCGCGTCGTGCGCCGGGTCGAGGACCAGGACCTCCCGGTCGTCGCCGATCAGCCAGACGTTGTTGTCGACGTCCCAGGTGCCGCCGTCCAGCGAGAAGGTGCCGGAGGTGACGAGGTGCTCGATCGGGTTCACAGGACCACCACCGAGCGCAGCACGTTCCCCTGCCGCATCTTCTCGAACGCGTCCTCGACGGAGTCCAGCGCGATCTCCTCGGAGACGAACTTGTCCAGCGGCAACCGGCCCTGCAGGTGGAGGTCGACCATCGCCGGGAAGTCGCGTTCCGGAAGGCAGTCGCCGTACCAGGAGGATTTCAGCGCGCCGCCGCGGGAGAAGTACTCGATCAGCGGAAGTTCCGGTGCCGTCATCTCCGGCGTCGGCACGCCGACCAGGACGACGGTGCCGGCCAGGTCCCGGGCGCGGAAGGCCTGTTTCCACGTCTCCGGCCGGCCCACCGCGTCGATCACGACGTCCGCGCCGAAGCCGCCGGTATAGCCGACGATCGCCTCGACCGCGTCGAGATCCCGGGCGTCGACGGTGTGCGTCGCGCCGAATTCCTTGGCCTTGTCCAGTTTCCGGGGATCCCGGTCGACGGCGATCACCGTCGTGGCTCCGGCCAGGACCGCACCGGCGATCGCCGCGTCGCCGACCCCGCCGCAGCCGATGACCGCGACCGAATCGCCGCGGCCGACCCCGCCGGTGTTGATCGCCGCGCCGAGACCGGCCATCACCCCGCAGCCGAGCAGGCCGGCGACCTGGGGCGGGATCCGCGGATTCACCTTCGTGCACTGCCCGGCCGCGACGAGCGTCTTCTCCGCGAACGCCCCGATGCCCAGCGCCGGGCTCAGCTCCTGCCCCGACAGCAAGGTCATCTTCTGCTTCCCGTTGTGCGTGTCGAAGCAATACTGGGGTTTGCCCTTGCGGCACGCGCGGCACTGCCCGCACACCGCGCGCCAGTTCAGGATCACGAAGTCGCCGGGGGCCACGTCGGTCACGCCTTCGCCGACCGATTCCACCGTCCCGGCGGCCTCGTGTCCGAGGAGAAAGGGAAACTCGTCGTTGATGCCGCCTTCGCGGTAGTGCAGGTCGGTGTGGCAGACCCCGCAGGCCTGGACGCGCACCACCGCCTCTCCCGGGCCCGGGTCCGGCACGACGATCGTCTCGACCGACACCGGTTTGCCTTCGGCGAGGGCGACGACGCCCTGAACGTGCTGTGCCATGGTGCACCTGCTCCTTACTCGACGGGTCGAACGGGTTCGAGCCGGACCACGACCGACTTGGACGTCGGCGTGCCGGACTCCAGGGCTTGCGAATCGAGCGGGACGAGCGGATTGGTCTCCGGGTAGTACGCGGCGGCGCACCCCTTCGGCGTGTCGTAGGCGACGAGGCGGAACCGCGGCGCCCGGCGTTCGCCGTCCGGCCACTCCGAGACCAGGTCGACGTGGTCTCCGTCGCGCAACCCCAGCTCGCGCAGGTCCGCCTCGTTCACGAAGACCACCCGGCGTCCGGAGCGGATGCCCCGGTAGCGGTCGTCCAGCCCGTAAACGGTGGTGTTGAACTGGTCGTGGCTGCGCAGCGTCTGGAGGATGAGCCGGCCCTCCGGCACGGTCAGCACCTCGAGCGGGCTGACCGTGAACACCGCTTTGCCTTCGGGGGTGGGAAAGGTCCGCGTGTCGCGCGGCGGATGCGGAAGCGTGAAAGCGGCGTGCCGGCTGATTTTCTCTTCGTATCCTTCGCAGCCGGGCACCACGCGGCCGATGCGCTCGCGGATCCGCGCGTAATCGGCGGCGAATTCCGGCCACGGAATGCCGTACCGGTCGCCGAGCGCGGCGTATGCCATTCCGCAGACGATCGCCACCTCCGACCGCAGCAGCGGCGCGGCCGGTTTCGCCCGCCCGCGGGACGCGTGGACGACCGACATTGAGTCTTCGACGGTGACCCGCTGCACGATGCCGCCGGTGTGGTCCTGTTCGGTGCGGCCGAGCGCGGGCAGGATCAGGGCGTCCTTGCCCGCGGCAAGGTGGCTCCGGTTCAGCTTGGTGGAGATCTGCACAGTCAGCGCGGCGGACCGCAGAGCCGCTTCGGTGACCGCGGTGTCGGACATCGCCTCGGCGAAGTTGCCGCCCAGCCCGACAAACACCTTCGCGCGCCCGTCCCGGAGCGCGCGCACCGCGTCGGCGGCGTCGTGCCCGTGCTCGCGCGGCGGCTCGAAGCCGAACTCCGCACCCAGTGCGTCCAAAAAGGACTCCGGAGGCTTTTCCCAGATGCCCATCGTGCGGTCGCCCTGGACGTTGGAATGGCCGCGCACCGGACACAGCCCGGCACCGGGCTTGCCGATCATTCCGCGCATCAGGGCGACGTTCACGATCTCGCCCACGGTGGCGACCGCGTTGCGGTGCTGGGTGATCCCCATCGCCCAGCAGTGCACGGTGCGCTGAGACTCGGCCATCATCGCCGCGGCCGCTTCGATCTCCTCGCGAGCCAACCCAGTGGCGGCGACGACCTCGTCCCAGTCGACGCCGCGGACGTGCTTTTCCCAGGCTTCCCAGCCGGTGGTCGACTGCCGGACGAACTCGCGGTCGACGATCGTGCCGGGATTCGCGTCCTCGGCCTCCAGCAGCAGCCGGGCGACGCCGCGCCACAGGGCCAGGTCGCCGTTCGACCGGATCCGCAGATACCGGTCGGCGAGGCCGGTGCCGATCGTCAGCCCCCGCGGGGTCTGCGGATTGTTGAACTTGAGCAGCCCGGCCTCGCGCAGCGGGTTGACCGCGAGGATCTTGGCGCCGTTGCGCTTGGCCTTTTCCAGCGCGGACAGCATCCGCGGGTGGTTCGTGCCCGGGTTCTGGCCGGAGATCACGATCAAGTCGGCCTCGTGCAGGTCCTGGAGGGTCACCGTGCCCTTGCCGACGCCGATCGTGCGGGCGAGGCCGACGGACGTCGACTCGTGGCACATGTTCGAGCAGTCCGGCAGGTTGTTGGTGCCGAATGCGCGGGCGAACAGCTGATAGACGAACGCGGCTTCATTCGAGGCCCGGCCGGACGTGTAGAAGAGCGCCTCGTCCTGGGACTCGAGTGCACGCAAATGCTCGCCCACGAGCGCGAACGCGTCAGCCCAGGAGATCGGCTCGTAGTGGTCGGCACCGTCCCGGCGCACCATCGGGTGCGCCAGCCGGCCCTGGCTTTCCAGCCAGTACCCGCTCCGGCCGGCCAGCTCGGAGATCGAATGCCGGGCGAAGAAGTCCGGGCCGACGGTGTCGCGCTGCCCCTCCCACGAGACAGCTTTCGCGCCGTTCTCGCAGAACTCCGCGGTGTGCCGGCCCTCCAGCGGATCCGGCCACGCGCAGGACATGCAGTCGAATCCGTCGACCTGGTTGAGCGACAACAGGTTCTTCGCCGATTTCGCCGGCCCCATCTGGGCCAGCGCGCGGCGGAGCGAAACCCGGACCGCCTTCAGCCCCGCCGCGTGCGTCGCCGGCGGGCGGACTGTCAATCCGGCTTCTTCGGGGTATTCGTCGGACACCGTCGACCTCGGACCTCTCCGTGTTTCCCGCTCGCCGTCAGCTGATCGCCGCGGCGGCCCAGTCCCGGAACTCGCCGATGTGGTGCTCGGACGGGACGAGCACGCCGCCCTTGGCGTAGGCCTTCGAGGACATCGCCGGCTGGCACCGTTCGCAGGCGTCGAAGTCCTGCTGGTTCACCCGGTGGAAGAGCTCGACCGAATGCGCCAGGTCCGCGCCGCTGTCGACGACCTCCTGCGGGTACAGCCAGTCGCATTCGACGATCGTGCGGTCGACCGCCATCGGGTACATCCGGTGGAAGATCACGTGGTCGGGCACCAGGTTGATGAACACCTGCGGGTTGACGGTGATCGCGTAGTAGCGGCGGTCGTGGTTCTCGCCGACGCCGGACAGGGTGTCGAAGCCGGCCCGGCCGTCGACGGTGAACCCGGCGACCTCGTCTCCGAATTCCGCGCCGTGGCCCACGTAGTACTGCGCCGCGTACCCGTCGGCGAACTCCGGCAGGACCTCGGTGAGCTCCGGGTGGATCGTCGCGCAGTGATAGCACTCCATGAAGTTCTCGACGATCAGCTTCCAGTTCGCCTTGACGTCGTAGACGATCCGGCGGCCGACGACGAGGGTGTCGATGCCCCAGCCGTCGATCGCCGCCGGGTCCCCCAGCCGGGCGGTCACCGCGCCCTGCACCGTCTCCTCGAAGGAAGGCGGCTCGTCGGCGAGGCACACCCAGGCAGTGCCGAGCCATTCCCGCAGCGCGACCGGGATCAGCCCGTATTCCTTCCGGTCCACGTCCGCCATCGAGTTGAGATTCGGCGCGGCGACGAGCGAACCGTCGAGCCCGTAGGTCCACGCGTGGTAGGGGCACTGCAGGTTCCGGCGGACGCTGCCGGAGTCCTCCACGCACAACTGGGCACCGCGGTGGCGGCAGACGTTGAGGAAGGCGCGCAGAGCGCCGTCGCGGCCGCGCACGAGCAGCACGCTTTCGCCGCCGACGTCGACCTTCCGGAAATTCCCGGCGGTCGGCAGGTCCGAACCGCGCGCGACCGCGAACCAGTGCGCTTGGAAGATCCGCGACTGTTCGAGTTCGAAGATCGCGGGATCGGTGTAGTGCGCGCCCGGCAGCGTCGGGATGAGGCTCGACCCGGTCTGCTCCGGGCGGGTTTCGACAGAGCTCATGTGCGGTCCTTCTGTGCGTGGGAGAAGAGTTCGGGGGGTTCAGAGCCGTGCCGCGCGCGGGGCGGCCAGCTGCCGGCGCCAGCGCCCGAACGAGCGGACCCGGCCGATGGCCAGCACCGCGACCGGATCGCCGTCCCGATCGCGGTAGAGCGCGAGGAAATCGAAGGAGTCCGGGTCGCCTTCGACCACTTCGACCCGCGCGGCGCGGCCGCGGTGCCCGGCGAACTGGATGCGGTGGCCGTACTGATCCGACCAGAAATAGGGCACTTCGTGATGCGCCGGCGCGGTGTGCTCCTGACCGAGGAGGGCGGCGGCCGCGGCGGACGGTTGCTGCACCGCATTGGTCCAGTGTTCGAGCCGCGTCGCCGCACCGATCAGCGTCCGGTGCGACTTCGCGCAGTCGCCGACCGCGAACACGCCGGGGACGGAGGTAGCGCCGCGGGCGTCGGTGACCACCCCGTCGTCGAGCTCGAGTCCGGAGCCGGCGAGCCACTCCACCTGGGGTGCCGCACCGATGCCGAGGAGCACCACGTCCGCCGGCAACTCGGTGCCATCGGTCAGCCGGACGCCGGTCGCCTGCGGAGACCCCGTCACCTCGGCCAGACCGGCACCGGTGCGCAGCCGGACGCCCCGGGTGGCGTGGAGCCGGGCGCACACCGCGCCCATCTCCGCGCCCAGCGGCTTCTCCAGCGGGACCGGGGCGGCCTCGACCACATCGACCTCGACGCCGAGCGCGGCTGCGGTCGACGCCACCTCCGAGCCAATGAAGCCGGCGCCGATGACCACGAGCCGGGCACCGGGAACCAGCGCCTTGCGCAAGGCGAGCGCGTCGTCGAACGTCCGGAGAGTGTGGACTCCGTCGGGCACCGGGCCCGGCAGTTCGCGCGCCCGTGCCCCGGTCGCCACGACGACGCCGTCCGAGACGATGCGCTCGCCGCCCTCGAGAACGACCGCCCGCTCGGCGGCGTCGAGCGAAACGGCCCGGCAGCCGAGCCGCCACTCCGCTGCAAGCGACTCGTCTTCCGGAGTCGCCAGCGCCAGGTCGGCCTCGGAGGCGGTGCCGGCGAGGAATTCCTTCGACAGCGGCGGCCGGTCGTACGGGGCGTGCGGTTCGTCCCCGACGACGACGAGCCGTCCTTCGAACCCCTTGTCCCGCAACGCCCTCGCCGCGCTGAGACCGGCGAGCGAGGCGCCGACGATGGTCACCGCACGCATCAGACGGCCTCGGCCACGAGCGTTCCGGCGGCCGGCGCGGTGGCGGGCACGTTCACATAGAGCAGGCCGTCGGACACGACCACCTCGTGGGTCCGCACCGGCCGGCGCGCCGGCGGCCCGCTCGGCACACCGGTCCGCAAGTCGAAACACGCTGCGTGCAAAGGACATTCGACCGCGCACCCCTCGACCCAGCCGTCCGAAAGGGACGCGTCCTGATGGGTGCACGTGTCGTCGATCGCGTAGAACTCGCCCTCGACGTTGAAGACCGCGATCGGGACCTCGGCCTCGATCCGGACGGACTCTCCGTCGGGGAGGTCGGACACCGCGCCGGCACAGATCATCGCTCGACTCCTGTTGCGTATTGCGGAACGCGTGACACTATCCGCAACACACGATGAGGCAGCCGCCCCCATCCGTCAACGATGGATTTCCTGCTTCGCCCACCCGGACGAGGAGTTGCGCAATGAACAACACCGAGCCGCGCTCGACCACCCAGGCCGTCGAAAGAGCACTGTCGATCCTGGTGCTGCTGGCCCGGAACGGGCCGTCCCGACTGACCGATCTGGCCCGCGAAATAGGCGTGCACAAGTCGACCGCGTCGCGGATGATGTCGGCGCTCGAACGGTTCCGGCTCGTCGAGCAGACCGGGAACCGGGGCCGGTACCGGCTCGGCTTCGGGATCGTCCGGCTCGCCGGGGCGACTGCCACGCAACTGGACATCGCGCGCGAAAGCCGCCCGGTCTGCGTCCGCCTCGCCGCCGAACTCCGCGGCACCGTGAGCCTGAGCGTCCGGGAAGCAGACGGCGTCACCGCCGTCGTCCAAGAGCCGGAGACGGAACGCAACTGGATCGGCCTGCGCGCGCCGCTGCACGCGACCGCGAGCGGGAAAGTCCTGCTCGCCAGTTTCGGCTTCGAAGAACTCGGCGAAATGCTCGAGCGGCCGCGCGAACGCTTCACCCCGCACACCATCACCGCACCCGGCGTGCTGCTCGCCGATCTGAACCGGACGCGCGACCGCGGCTGGGCGGCGACGAGCGGGGAACTCGAACCGGACCTCAACTCGGTCGCCGTCGCGGTGCGCGGACCAGGCGGCCGGATCGTCGGCGCGCTCAGCGTGTCAGCCGGAAAAACATCCTTGCGCCCCAGGGATTTCCGCGAGGTCGCGCGAATTCTCGCCGACGGCGCCGAAGAGATCCTCGAGCGCCTCCACCGCTTCGCGGACGCCTGATCCGAACCCGCCGGTAACCCCACTGTCCTCAATGGACGCTTCGCGGACGCCCTTGACCAGCCGTGACACACCTAATAGCGTCAATAGATATATCAGCCGCCTCATGACTCAAGGACGATCATGAATCCCTGCCGCTGCACGCCGCCCGAATCCATGACCGGCCGAACGGAGGAAACGCGGTGACCGCGGCACCGGAGGGCCCCGGAGGGACCGTCGGCGCGATCGCGATCGAAGACGAGAAAACGATCCGCCGAGCCTCGATGGCCGCCGCGGTCGGCAATGTCGCCGAATGGTACGACTTCGGCATTTATTCCTATCTCGCCGCCATCGCGCTGGACCGGGTTTTCTTCCCCGAAGCAGGAAGCTGGGCGCCGGTGCTCACACTCGCCACGTTCGCCGCGGCGTTCCTGGTCCGCCCGCTCGGCGGGTTCATCCTGGGCCCGCTCGGCGACCGGATCGGCCGCACCCGGGTGCTGTCCGCGACCGTCCTCCTGATGGCGGGCGCCACGCTTCTGCTCGGGCTCGTGCCCAGCTACGGCACGATCGGGATCGCCGCGCCGCTGATCGTGCTGTTCATCCGGATGCTGCAAGGCTTCTCCGCCGGCGGCGAATACGCCGGAGCGCTCACCCTGGTCGCCGAGTACGCCCCGGACCGCCGCCGCGGCTTCTTCGGCAGCTGGCTGGAATTCGGCACCCTGGTCGGCTACACGCTCGGCGCAGGGATCAGCGCCCTGCTGATCACCGTGCTGCCGCAGGACGACCTGCTGGCGTGGGGCTGGCGGATCCCGTTCATGATCGCGCTCCCGGTCGGCGCGGTCGGGATCTACCTCCGGCTGCGGCTCGAAGAGACTCCGGCGTTCCGCCAGCTGATGCGCCGGTCGCCGGCCATGGCCACCATGTCGCTGCGCCGGATGTTCCGCGTCCTGCTCACGAAACACCGGTCGGAGGCCTGGATCGCGGGCGGTCTCGTCATCGCCTGGAACGTCACCAACTACGTGCTGACGAACTACGTGCCGACCTACCTCACCGGCACGCTCCCCAGCCACGGCGTGACCGGCACCAGCGAGTCGGTGTCGAGCACGCTGCAGGTGATCGTCATGATCGCGATGCTCGCCGTGATCCTCTTCGTCGGCAAGCTGAGCGACCGCATCGGCCGCAAACCGATCCTGCTCACCGGCAGTCTCTTGCTCGTCGTCGCCGGCCTTCCCTCGGTCTGGCTGCTGCGCCACGGTCTGGCCGGACAGGTCGCCGGTCTGTTCATCATGGGCTTCACCCTGCTGTGCTTCGCCGCCGTGACACCGTCCACTTTGCCCGCTCTGTTCCCGACCTTCATCCGCTACGGCAGCCTGTCGATCATCTTCAACATCTTCGTCTCCGCGTTCGCCGGCACCGCCCCGACTGTCATCGGTGTCGCGGTGACCGGCACCGGCAACCTGGACTGGCCGGGCTACTACCTGATCGGAGCCGGCGTGATCGGACTCCTGGCCACGCTGTCCCTGAAGGAGCCAGCCGGCCGCGCCCTGCCGGGTTCGGCACCTCTCGCCTCCACCTCGGAGCTGCTCACGCCGGACCAGGCGACCGGCGGAGTTCCAGTCGAAGATCCGTCCGCGCGTTGACGGCGCCTTCACTGGAACTCCGGCGGTTGGCCTCCCGGCCGGGAAGCTCGACGTTCCTGAACGGGACCGGTTCCCCCGGATCCGGACGGTTCCGGGGGAACCCGGCAGGCAGCGACTACTCGCCGGTGTCGTCTCCCCGCTGCCCTTTGACACATTTGTGGGGGTCGGCGCGCAGGCACACGGTTCCGCCGTTGACGCGCAACCCGGCGTCGTCGAACGCGGTGGTCCAGGAATGCGCGATCGCGGTCTGCGCGGTGGTCAACGGAATCAGGCCGCTGCAGACGGCGTCCTTGAGCTTGTTCTCGACCGCGTCCTTCGGGTTGGGGATCTTCCCCGGCTCGACCCACAGATTGCGCGGGTCGTCCGGCGCGCCCCCGAGCTCGAGCGAGACGAGATGGTCGTACTCGCCGGTCGCACCCGGCTGGAGGCTGTAAGCCTTCGCCGTGGCCGCCTTCATGCTGTTGGTCTTGGACGTCGGAGGCCGCACGGTCTTGGTCCAGCCGCTCTTGCACACCGTGGACCCGATGTCCGCCTGGTTCACCTGCGGATTCACCGCCCCGGGCGTGCAGGCCGGATCCGGGACCGGCTGCCCGTTGCGGCTGCCCAGACGACACGAGCCCGTGCCCGGCACCGGGGTCGAGGAGTTCCCGGCGGCCAGGCCCGCATGGTCGCCGGCCAGGCTCGGCGATTCGCCGCCCGCGGCCTGGTGGCCTGAGCTATGGCTCGACGTGCACGCGGCGCACGCCAGCACCCCCGCCGCGACGACACCAGCCAGACGAACCGCCCTAGCCGGACGAAAACCCTTATTCCGCACGCTTTTCCCTTCCTGCCGGAGGCGTCCCTGCCCGTCCGGGACGCCAGCCGGCACAGACTCTCCGACGCGACGCGATCCGCGTGGGCGCGACACGCGGCGGCGGCGGAATCCCACCCGCGTCACAAAGCCCACGTGACTCTTCCGCCACCGGGCGGCGAGCCGAGCCGTCGACGAGACGGACGGGCACCAGCTGGGAAGCCGGGATGATCGCTGCCGGAAGGACCGTCACGGACACCGCGCGGCAGCGGAAGCGGCTGCCAGCACAGCCGGTCGTCACCGATGCCACTCCGCATGAACCGCCGCCCCGACGGTCCTTCGCGCGGGCTACCCCGGGTGTCTCGCGACCGCGAGAGAATACCCAGGCGAGCGATTCAGCGGCTTCGAATATCTACGGCGGCGCTATGACGGGTATCGAGCCGCCGCCGGGGTGACCCCGTTCGCGTCCGAATAGTTGCCCCTTCCCATCGCATAACCAACACTCGATTGCACTGGTCCCCGCACCGGAGAATTGCCTTGAATTCACCAGCAGGGAAAGGACAATCATGCAGATCAGGAAATGGGCGGCGGCAGGTGCGATCGCCGCGGCGGCCGCGGGCATGTTCGCGTTCGGCGGGGGAACCGCGTCGGCGGCGACGCTCCCGACCCCGCCCGGAAACAACAATCTCAACGGCGCTCCGTGGCAGATCTGCGGTTCGAACACGCCGATCGTGGGCGGGTTGCTGGGAGCCGGCTCGGGCGCGACCTCCGGGAATTGCCGGAATGCGTACACGCCGTCCGGGACCAACGCGAATGTGCTGCCGTGGCAGATTTGCGGCTCGAACACGCCGATTGTCGGCGGCGGCCTGCTCGCGGGATCGCCCGCGAAGAGCGGCGACTGCACGAACGCTTCGGTCAACTGACACCCACCCACAGCGGGCGCGCGGGCGGCCCGAATATTTCCACCGATTCGGGTCGCCCGCACCCGGCAGAAAGGGATTGCCATGAAACGCGCAGTCACTGCCCTCGCACTAACCCTCGGCAGCGCCGCCGCGGGACTCCTGCTCGCGCAGTCGCCCGCTTCGGCCGCCAACGTGAACGGAGTACCGCTGCAGATCTGCGGCAGCAGCGCGCCGATCGGCACGATCGGCGGCTCCGCGTCGTCGGGCCGGTGCGCCAACGCGGACGGCGGAAACCCGAACATCTCGGCCGCGCCCGTGCAGGTGTGCGGATACAGCGTGCCCGTGGTCGGCGGCCCCGCGTCCGCACGGGAATGCGACAACGGCGGCGAGCCCGGACGTCCCGGCACGAGCCTGCTGCCGGTGCAGGTGTGCGGCGCGACCGCCGCGATCGGCAGCACCCGGATCCCGGTGCCCAGCGGCCCAGCCGGCTCCCCTCGCTGCTACAACGCCCCGTCGGCCCTGCAAACCCTCGCACCGTGACCAGCTCCGAGCGCGCGGTTTCTTTCAAAACCCCCAGGCGGTGAATCCGTAGCGTCGGTGCCGTTGGTTCCCCGATTTTGGTGAGGCACCGTTGGCCGATCCGCGAAGGCAACCACGGGTCACTGCCGCGTATCAGCGGAATCCTCCTGGCTATGGTGCATCGCCCGATAACGACCGGGAGCGTGACCGACGACCCGTTTGAAAGCACGAGCGAACGCGAATTCCGAGTCGTAACCCACCTTCCGGGCGATCTGGCGCAGCGGGGCTTGGCCCTCGCGCAGCAGGCGGGCGGCCACGGTCATCCGCCAGATACCGAGGTATTCCATCGGCGTGTGCCCGGTCGTCGACGTGAAGCGGCGACTGAACCGGGCACGCGGGACGCCGACGGCGCGCGCGAGCGCCTCCACGGTCCAGGGTCTGCCGGGGTCGTCGTGCAAGAGCGCGAGCGCGGGGCCCACCGCGGGGTCGTGGAGCGCGCGGGCCCACCCGGCCGGCTGATCAGGCTGGTCAAGGAACCAGGACCGCAAAGTGTAGGTGAACAGCAGGTCGAGCAGCGAAGCCACCACGGCGGGCGTGCCGCGGCCGGCGTGGTCGACCTCGGTGGTGAGCAAGTGCACGGCGGCGGCGAGGCTGGTGCCGCGCATCTGGCCCGCCGTGACATGCACGACGTCGGGCAAGGAGGCGATGAACGGGTGCTGCGGCGTCCGTTCGACCAGGTACGCGCCGCAGACCAGAACGGTCTCGGGACCGTCGCCGTCGATGACGAGATCGGTGGACGACAGCTCCTCCAGGTCGGCGCCGAACAGCTCTCGCACCGTGGGAGCCGGCCGGCCTGGGGTGTCGGCGACAACGTGTCCGGCACCGGACGGCAGCAACGCGACATCACCCTGGGCGAGATGCAGAGGCTGTCCGCCGTCGGGGACGAGCACGAGGGAACCGGCGATCACGACGTAGATGGTGGCGATCGACCGCGACTCGAACGCGATGCCCCAGGGGGCGCGCACCAGCGCCCTTCCGTAGACAACGCCGCCGCGGCGGAGGGCGGCGACGACGTGGCCCACGACGTCGGCCACCTGGTCGCGCTCACGACCGGCTGCTTTCGCCGTCACCCGCTATACCCGATTCGCTCTGGCACGGCGCCGATCGGATATGAATCTGTCGAGAGCTGTCATGGCGTGCGTCGATAACCCGTTCATATGGTGCTGTGGTTGCCGATTCGACCCTACCGTGTGAGGAACGCGTGTCTGCCACAGTTCTTGTTCTCGGCGCGACCGGCCGCACCGGAGGCCGGGTGGTGTCGTTGCTGGCCGAGCGGGGACACGCGATCCGGGTGCCGAGCCGAACCCCGAGGTGCCCGGAGGGTCCGGTGACGCCGGTCCGCTTCGACTGGAGCGACCCGGCGACCTACCCGCCCGCGCTGGAAGGCGTGGACGCGGTCTACCAGTGGTTGCCGACCAGCTCCGACCCCACGACGCAGGTCGCGGCGCTGCTGGACGACGCCAAGGCCGCCGGGGTGCGCAGAGTGGTCCACCTGTCCGCCGCGACGGCGCATCTGTGCGGTGAGGACTTCCCGCTGCACCGGGTGGAGCGATTCCTCGAAACCGGGCCGGTGCCCGCGACGATTCTGCGCCCCAACGTCTTCGCCGAGAACTTCTCCGAACACCCCGCGATCGTGCGGGGCATCCGCACCGGTGTCGTCGCGGTCCCCGCGGGCGACGGCCGGGTCGCGCCGATCTCCGTCGAGGACATCGCCGCCGCGGCCGCGGTCGCCCTGACCCAAGACGGCCACCAGCACAAGACGTACTCGCTCACCGGACCTGATTCACTGTCCTTTTCAGACATGGCCGCGATCGTGGGCGATGCCGCCGGAAAGCCCGTGCGGTATCAAGCGATGGACCCGGACGCATTCCGCGAAGCCATGCTCGGCGGCGGCACGCCTGGTCGGGTCGCCGATTTCTACGCCACCATGTACGAAGGCATCCGCAACGACTCGGCCGCCGCCGTGACCGACGACGTCCAGCGCATCACCGGCCGGCCGCCAGTCTCCTTCGCCGACTACGCCCGCGCCGCGGCCGACCTCTGGCGCTGACCAGTGCAACCGGGACTGCCGGAGAAGACGCCGACAGAACTCCTTCCCGCGAGGCCGCATACAACAGCTCCGCACCCGACAGCCGAAACTTACGGCCGCGCCGACGATCACGCGTCCACCCCAAGGCCGACGCCTTCCAGGTGCACGCACAGTGCGGTCCAGAGGGCGTCCAGGCTGTTCGTCATAAACCACCTCCGTCCGCGCCCAAGGCAACAACGCACCCGAAGATCCGTTTGAGGACTCAATCGTCTAGTCGGTTCGATCAACACGGGTTGAGCGATGCGACCGACGGCAACCCGCCTCCCTTGTGCGTTGACGCCGCAGCGTCAACTATGAGCGGCATGAAGCAATGGGAAGCAGTAGACGCCGGGTGGGGGCGGCTGGCCGCGGATTTCGCGACGCTGTCCGAACCGTCGAACGTCCGCGAATACGTCGGACTGCACCATGCTCTGGGGGTGGCCGTCGGCGACCGCCTGCTGGACCTCGCCTGCGGCGCCGGGCTGGCGCTCGAACTCGCCTCGCTGCGCGGCGCCCAGGTCGCCGGCATCGACGCCTCGCCGAGACTGGTCGCGGTGGCGCGCGACCGGAACCCTGACGGCGACGTCCGCGTCGGAGACATGAACGAGCTGCCCTGGGACAGCGCGAGCTTCGACGTGGTGACGAGCTTTCGCGGCATCTGGGCCACCACTCCGAACGCGATGGCCGAGGCACTGCGCGTGCTCAAGCCGGGCGGCCGATTCGGCATGACCGTGTGGGGGCACATCAAGGCTTCGCCCGGAGCCTGGTCGCTGAGCCCGTTCACCCTTGCCGCGGAGCCGCAGGTCCGGAACCAGGCTGACATGAATCAGATGGGCAGACCCGGCGTCGGCGAGCGGCTGCTCGCGGACGCCGGCTTCGCTGACATCGAGCGCCTCGACATCCCGTTCGTATGGGAGTTCGCCGATCCCGAGCAGTTCGCGCGTGCGCTGGCCTCGACCGGGCCGGCCTACGAAGCGATCGAGCAGGTCGGCGCGGAGGAATTCCACCGGAGGTGCGTGGAACTCGCGGCCGGGCACGTCCGCGACGGTCTGCCGCTGCGGGCGAAGATCAACGTCGCGGGATTCACCGCGAGGCGCCCCGTGGAGGTGCCCGAATCGTACGAGGGTGACTTCACCGGCTCCTTCCTCGGTTGGTACCCCCCGAGCGAGTACGCCGAGCAGTCGCGGCAGGCAGACCTCGACGAGGACGGCTTCGTCTGGACGGTGACCAAGCTCTGGGCGCGCATGCCGGGCGCGTTCGACGACCTGTTCGCGCTGCAGCGAAGCGCCGCGAAGTTCGGCGGCCTCTCGCTTCGCCAGCGCGGGGTGCTCACCACCGCCATGGCCGCCACCCTCGGCGACTCGGCCTGCGCGTACGCGTGGGGCGGCAAGTACGCCAAGTGGGCGGACGACCCCGACGTGCCGGCAAGCGCCCTGCGCGGGGACGACGACGCGCTGCCGCCGGACGAGAAGGCGCTCGCCGGGTGGGCGCGCAAGGTCGTACGAGACCCGAACGCGACCACCTCCGCCGACGTCGACGACCTCCGCCGCGCCGGCTTCACCGATGACCAGATCTTCGCCGCGACACTGTTCTTGGTGCTCCGGCTGGCATTCTCGAGTTTCAACGACGCCCTCGGGCTGCGGCTCGACCAGGCAGTCGTCGACAAGCTCCCCGCCGCGGTCCGCGATGCCGTCACCTGGGGCCGCGCCCCCATCTGACGGCGCTGGGCGAGGCGATCAGGACACGGGACGCACCGGTCCCACCGAGCCGCGCCAGACCGGCACGCGCCGTCGAGGATCCCAACAACGCCGACAACAGCTTCCGATCACCGCCACGAAGCCCCAGCGCAGGCACGCATCATCGACCCATCGACGGCGGACAATCCATAGCGGATGCGCCGCGGGCCCTCATCTGTCTGGTGCGCACGACGCTGCCAGCAGCACCGTGCTGACCGACAGGCAACTCCGGACCAAAGGCGGTTCTGGGCATCGCGATGGCTGGCGGCGGCATGAGCGGGCAACGGTTCCGGGCGCGGCCGCGGCCCGTCCGCAATGAACTGCTGTCCGGTGCACCGGCACACGGGGCCGCCTGCCAGCACGAACACCGCTGCTCAACCGAAATGATCTCGAACCCGTCAGGCCCACCATTCGGTCGATCGGCAACGCCGTGCTTCACGCGACCGGGCGGCGGATCCGTTCCCCGCCGATCACGCAGGACAAGCGGCTTCAAGACCCGCGCTGGAGGCTGGCTTCAGCCCCCGCCGGTTCGCCTCCTGGCGACCACAAGCGTCTGCGGACCGGTCCCGACGCCGTCGAGTGCGAGTACCCGGCCGCCCCTGGCCGCCGTGACGACCAGTGTGTCCCGCTCGGGGCCCGCGAAACACAGGTTGGTCGGGAAAGTGCCGCGGGGGAAGCGGATCGGCGCGCCGAGCGTGCCGTCGGGATGGATCACGGCGACCTGGTCCGCCTCGGGCAGCGCGGCGTAGAGGCGCTGGGCGGTGTCGAAGGCCAGCCCGTCCGGCCCGCCGGGAACATCGGCGAGCACACCGCCTGGCCGCAGTTCCTGCCCGTCCCAGGTGTATCGCAGCACGCGTCGTTCCCTGGTGGCGGCGAACAACTGCGTGCCGTCGAGGTCGAAGGCGAGCCCGTTGGGGAAGTCGATCCCCCCAGCCACCGGCTCGAGCCGCGTGCTGCGGTCGTGGTACGCGTAGACCAGGCCGGGGCCTTCCTCGTGCGGGCTGCCCGGGTCGGTGAACCAGATCCGTCCGTCCGGCCCGCACACGAGGTCGTTGGGCGCGCGGAGCCCGGGAACGGCAGCATCCTCGGCGGTGTCCCCGTGCAGCGTCTGCAGGTCCGGCGCGACCGGCCGCGCGGACTTGCTGGGACGCACCGATCCGCCGTTCTGGGCGACCCACACCTGGCCGTCCTCGTCCTCGGCCAGCCCGTTGGGGCCGCCACCGGTTTCGATGCGACGGACGATTTCACCGGTGTGCAGGTCCAATTCGAGGACGTTGCCCCGGGACACGCTGGTCAGTCGGAGGCAGACCGACAGGAGATCATCAATCCACTTTGTACTGTCCATCTGGGAATCTCAAGTTCGATTGGACAAAACTCAACGATGTTGTGGTGGTGGCAACGCCATGGAACGGGCTGCGCGGTGGGAGCCGGCCGAGGTCGAGGCGTTCATCGTGTCGCCGTCGACGGCCCGCAACGCCTGAATTCTCTGCGAGTTCATCACTGATGCACGGTACGGCTGGCCGGGCAAGTGCCTGGAACTGTTCGGCTCGGCACCGCAGCAGTCCGACGTCGCGAACAGGTCCGACACGTGAAACCCCCAGGTCAGGAGACGAAATTGCTAGATCGCGGCCGGAAAGGCGTTCTGCCTCCGCACCACTACCACCTACCTGTGGAGCGTGTCCAAAATAGACAATCGAAGAGAACGGCGAATCATCCCGGACCCCGTTTTTCTTCGTCAGTTCTCGATGTGCCTCGAGACCGACGGCGGCGTGAGGATCGGCGAGGTGGCGAAAGTGGGGTCTCCGCTTGCACAGGGACCGCGTACGGACGTTTGCCGCCTTCCCGGGGAAACAGCACGACCATTGTCGAGGCTTCGCCGCCGACCCAAGCCCGCTGCCGTTCCCCGTGTGCGAAGCGCGTCGCCCGGCGGGTCGACAGAACGCCCCCGAGTTCGATCTTGCCGCCCTGGAAGTAGGTTGCGAATATCTGTCCGGTCGGGGTCACCAGGACCGAAGCGGGATGCCAGCCGGTGCGCCGCACTGCCCGATACCTTCGGACCCAACCCACCGCGGCCCACGCCGCGAACGGAACCCCGCCCAGTCCTGCCAGCAGCGGTTCGACGAACAGCGACAGCTGTACGTCGCTGGTGTTCTCGTCCTCCGGGGTGCGAACCCGCCCAGGATCCTCAGGGTCATAGATGACCGGCACCTCCTGCCCCAGATCGAAGTCGCGCTTCGTTTCGAGCCTGATCTCGGCCGTCCGCCACGCGTCGCCCACGGGGTAGGTCACATCGATCGTCCAACTGCCTTTGGACGGCTCGGTCACGAAGTACACCCTGGCGGTGACCCGGACACCGGAATCCAGC
This sequence comes from Amycolatopsis echigonensis, assembly GCF_002846615.1. Taxonomy (NCBI): domain Bacteria; kingdom Bacillati; phylum Actinomycetota; class Actinomycetes; order Pseudonocardiales; family Pseudonocardiaceae; genus Amycolatopsis; species Amycolatopsis echigonensis. Next base: position 319,338 of record NZ_PJMY01000001.1, read on the forward strand.
AGCTCTTGCCCACTGGCCGAACTCCTGACACCTTCCACGATTCCGCCCGCCAGCAGCACGAGGAACACCACCGTGGTCCCGATCGCCCGCCAGGCCGGCACCCCCAGCCGGGACACCTGCGCGGTCAGATCCAGGTCACGGTAGGCGGTTTCGCCCGGACCGGGCGGCACCCAGGTCCTCGCAGGCGGAGCGGTCCTGCCAGTCGCCGTCGCGGTCGCTGTTTCCCGCAACCGTTCTTTGGCCAGTCTGTTCCAGTACGCGGCCTTGACCGCCGTGAAGACAGCCGGCAGGGCAAGCAGCACGAACAACACCGCCGCGCCACCGATGACGTTCACCTCGCCCGGCGACGCACTGCCGTCGGCCAAGCCGACGACCACACCGCCGACGACCACACCACTCGCAATCGTCAAGACAAGGCAGATACCGAGATGCCAATTCCGAGTTCGCCGATATCTTCGTAAATCCTCGTCGCGGTCAAGGCCGGCCCCCAGATCCATCTCTCGAAACTACCGCAGCGAATCGCTGCCATCCACCAGGAACGCGTTGGCGCCAGCGAGTTCGGCCGGGAGTTCGAACAGGCCGAACAGCCGTGGTCCGATGTGGACGTCGATCGCGGCGATGCGGTCGTCCCTGACGGTGACGATCTGGACGGCGAAGGCGCGCAGGGCCTTCTGTCGGTCATCGGCGTGGTAGATCGCGAAGGCTGGTGAGCAGTTGGCTTTGACCGGTATGGCCCTGGCGTCGCGGCACGGGTTGGGTTCGCGGAGGAACCACCGCTCGATCTGGGCTCGGCCCGCCAGCCAGAGTCCGTACGGCGGCATGGACAGCGTCGCGTCGTCGTGGAGCAGCGCGGTCAGGGCCGGGATGTCGTACCGCTCGAACGCGTCGACGAAGCGCTCGAGCAGAGCGTGTTGTTCGTCGGTGAGGTCGACCGGCGGCATCAGTTGAGCCGGTTTGTTCGCGAGGCGGTGACGAGCCCGTCGCAACAGCCCGTTTGCGGCGGCGACGGTGATGCCGAGGAGGGCGGCGGTCTCCTGCGCGCTGAGCTTCAGGACGTCGCGCAGGATGAGTGCGGCGCGCTGTGTGGGTGAGAGGCGGTGCAGGGCGGCGACAAAGGCGAGACGGACCGAATCGTGCAGGACGGCGGTCTCGAGCGGGTCGGTGCCGGGCGGGAGGAGCCAGCGGTCGGGCGCGGGTGCGATCCATCTGCGGTCGTCTGGCTGGCCGAGCGGCGAGCCGGCGTCCCCAGCGCCGGTGACGTCGATCGGGTGTTCTCGCCGGGGCCGCTGCCTGAGCATGTCCAGGCACACGTTGGTCGCGATCCGGAACAGCCACACCCGCAGTGACGAGGTGCCGGCGAAGGCATCGTGGCCGCGCCAGGCGCGCAGCATCGTCTCCTGAACGGCTTCCTCGGCGTCGAAAGGAGAACCGAGCATCCGGTAGCAGTAGCCCAGTAGTTCGGACCGGTGTCGTGCGTGGATCTCGTTCCAGCTGGTCGTGGTCGTGGTCACGTCACGGGCAACACCCGGCTGCCTGAACGGATTCCCGACGGGCGGTCAATTCTGTCAACGCACTTCGTCTACAAGGGTGAGGGCCCGATGCGACGGCCCCCCATCGACGAAGGAGTAATCGGTGATCCTCATTACTGGCGCGACCGGGCTGACCGGCTCGGCTGTAGTTCGCGAGTTCGTCCGCCAGGGCCGGCCCGCGCGTGTCCTCCTGCGCAACCCCGCCAAGAGCCGGGCCTTTGCCGCCGCGCCCGGCATCGAGACCGTCGAGGCCGACCTGCTCGTGCCGGGCACCCTCGCGGCGGCGCTGGACGGGATCGACACGGTCGTTCTGATCTCCGGCGCCGATGACCGGATGGTCGAGGCGCAGTGCAACCTCATCGACGCGGCCGTCACCGTCGGCGTCAACCACATCGTGAAGGTGTCCGGGATGGGCGCCGATCCGCACTCGCCCTTTCGTTTCGGGCGTTATCACGCGCAGATCGAGCGACGTCTTCAGGCAGCCGACGTCGGCTGGACGATTCTCCGCCCCAGCCAGTTCATGCAGGTCTACTATCGCGAGATCCCGACGATGCTGGCCGACGGGACGTTCGCGCAACCGCTGGGCGACACCCGGCTGGCGCCGATCGACATCGAGGACATCGCCAAGGTCGCCTACGCGACCGCGACCGGGGGCGGCCACCGATCGGCGATCTACGAAATGACCGGGCCGGACGCGCTGACGATGCCGGAGATCTGCGCGGTTCTGACGTCCGTTGTCGGCAACCCGATCCGGTACGTCGACATCCCGCCCGAGGACAAGCGCCGGCGACTTGTCGAGGCCGGGCTCCCGCCCCGCTTCGCCGACGACCTCGATGACCTGTTCCGCCTTCGCCGGGACGGCGGGCCGGAGTCCCAGGTCGCTGTCGAGGTGTTCGAACAGCTCGACATCCGGCCCACCTCCTTCGCCGAGTTCGCACAGCGCTCCGCCATGATCTTCCGGGGAACCTCGACACCCGACCAGTTGTGGGCATCGGGCTGGCAGAAGACGGACGCGGGCGTTGTTCAGTGACGGCGGGGCATGCTGCTGACGTCCGTTTGCGAACTGACCGGTGACACACCCGCCGTGGATCGATCTGATGCCGTGATCGCCTGTCCGCCCCAACGCCGGAATCGGCCGGGCGGCCGCCCGTACTGGCGCTTGAAGGCGTGCGCGAAGGCGAATTCCGAGGTGTAGCCGACGGTTCGGGCCACAGGGCCAGTGGTGTGTCGGCATCGCGCAGGAGCCGCGCGGCGAGGGTCAGCCGCTCAGCGCCGCGACGACTGCAGGATCGTGGAGGGCAGCGACCCAGCCGGCGGCGGTGTCGGTGACCTGCTCGTCGGGCCATGCCCGCAGGACGTGCAGGAGAAGGAGGACCAGCAGAGCGGGCAGCATCGCCTCCGAGCCCGGGCGAGCGAGTTCCGGTTCCATGTCGAGCAGATCCAATGTCGCACGCAGTGCTGGGTGCCGTCCGGCACGCGCGGACAGGTGGATCACGTCGGGCAACTCGTTGATCAGGGGATGCGGGCGTGCCTGGGCCAGCAGGTGCGCGCCGCACAGCATGATCGACTCGGGAGACGCTTCATCGTCGTCGGGCCGTATCTCGGCCAGCGACACGGCCGCATCGTCGGGCGGCGTCGAGGGGCTGTAGGCCAGACCATGCGAACAGGGCTACCTCAAGACGATCTACCCACAACGACGCCGCCATCGCCATTCGATCCCATCGGACGTTGCCTAGCCGCAACGAGGCCGCCGTAAGAGTCAGCGGCATGCGACCGAGCGGAGGAATAGAGCACCCAGGAACCGGGCGAACTCGTCTGCTACGGCCAGCGCGTCCGCATCCGGCACGTCGGTCTACATAGGACACGGGAAATGCTCAACGCCCCCGGCTTCGGCCAGCCCGTGCAAATCGACGTCTATCGCCACACGGGAGACGGCTACGCGGGAGCCACCCGTCCAGCGTCTTGATCCGCTCCCGACGAACTCTGCACCCTGTTCGTCGCCGCTGCACTGTTTCTTGCACCTCCGCAAGATCGGTGAGAGCAAAGGCGGAGGCCCTCCTCGGCATGAGCGCGTCCCTGTTCCGCGCTGACGATCTCGGCCGAAGCGGTACGGCGATATCTCCCCCTCGCTGACTTTCCCGTCACACGCCGCCCGAACCGCAGCCGGCGGAGTGCAGTGGCGGGTTCCGTCCGCCAGGTGCAACTGGCCGTCCTCGAGCACCCGGGCGGTATGCACTTCGCCTTTCGCGCGCCGGACGTAGCGAAGCTGATCCCCGGCTGCACGAGTTTGCGGCCCTCGACCATTTCAAGCAGACTGCGGGCTTCGTGCAAGTCGTTGACAGCAGGAGTCGCCGACATTGCGAGGACAGCCACTTCGGGATTGACTTAAGCGCAATCCTCGGACGAGAAAGCCTCGACGCAAACGTGCCCATTCCGCGCGTGTCCGGTACGCCTCCCAGTCCACCGGCCCTCCGCGGCACAGTCCGACGTCGATCCCGGTGAAGGGCACCATAAACAGCAGCATGACCTCGGCGCTCATATCCTGCTCATCGGCGCCGGCCACAACCGGAATACCTTTCTGCACCACGCCGAAACCCTCACGTCCTTCCCAGGCTGAAAGTCCGCCGATTCCCTCGCCTGGTCAACGGCGAACGAGTCTGGCTCGAAACACTCGATGTCGGCAACGACCACGACACGTGCGGCAAAGGCCGGCAACGAAGAAGCACAAGTCGATGCAGCCGCCTACCGCCTCATCCCGACCACGACATTCGTACCGTTCGCCGTTCCGCGACTGACCCCACTCCTGCCCCGCCCTTCCTAACTGCAGCTCAGTCCCTGCATCGCCCGTGAGATGCCAGTATTTGCGGACTGCCGCCGCGTGAGCGCAGAGCGGCACCTCATTGCGGCGGTTGGCTGCACAGTGGCCCGGGTGAGATGACAACGGCCGAGAGCGCCTTGTGCTCGTCGTCGCTGAGCTCGATGCAGGCGGCGAGGACATCCGCCTCGCGCCGGGTCAGCGATGCCGTGCCCCAGGACGATTTCCCAACAGCACTCGGTTCGCGAACCCGCGGGGTTCACACAACACGTCGGCACCGCGAGCGAACAATGCGAGCATGCCTCGTGTTGCACACCAGCCACGGCTTCATCACGTCTCTGGCAATCGCTCGTCCAGGCGGCTGCGACGCTTCGTCCGCAGTCCCACAGATCAACTCGTCCGTTGCCAGCCCGACGCCTCCAGGCCCGAACCGCGAAGCGACGAGTCGGAAACACGCACGCTACAGCGACAGCCCGCTCACACCGGGTACGGCTCCAGGGCTCAACGAGTAAGTCGGAACCGCCGCACGCATTGCATGCCACGCGTTGAGCAACGAATAGACATATCGAACTCGGCAGGTCACGCCAGGAGCTACAGCGGCCAACACAGCGTCCGCCCCGTGCCCCGAACTGCCCCGACTACCGCAGCGCGCCGCCGACGACTCGATAGCCGATCAACTGGACGATCGTCAAAATCGACACTAAATCACCCCTACTCACAGGTAACAAAAAAGCCCAGGTCTAAGACCTGGGCTTTGGCTCCCCCGCTTGGACTCGAACCAAGAATCCTCCGGTTGAGTTCCGTGCGCGCCGAGATCGTCATGACCGCTGGCAATCAGTTGATGCCGACGCGGCATCCCTATGTAGCGGGAAGCATCAGCATCGAACCGTCTTCCCAGTACAAGCTCGCCGGGGCAGGGCTCCATTGCGGTCGCTCGGTTCCACGGCCGCTCCACACGACGGTCGGCTGCGCGCCGGGACCGGTGAGTTCGACGATCGCGAGCTGGGTTTTGCCGCGGACGACGGCGATCTCGCCGGGATGCTGCTTGAGGGCTTCGGCGACGCGGTATGCCTGGCCGGTTGCTGGTCCGCTCGGGATCGCGGCATGACGTTTCGGCCCGTCGCGTTTGAAGAGCCGGAACAGGGCCCAAACCGTGACGAACGGCCAGGTGATGGTGGAGGCCACGTCCACCAGGAACTCGCCGATCTCCACCAGGCACCCGCGCGGACCGTTCTCGCTCGCAGCGCTGCGTTCGCGTTTCCCGCGGCGGTCCCGTCGCGAGCCGACCGTGACCCGGCCCATCCCGGTGACCTGGACCGGTTCGCGCCAGGCTGCTTCGAAGTACTGCTGCGCTTGCGTGATCAGGTGTTCGTCCATCAGCCCACCCAGGAGACGGTGTCGAAAATGTCGAGCGCCAGCACGACGACGTGTTCCCAATCCTGCCAGTTGTTCGAGCACACCCCGACCATCGCGACCGACGTGCCCCGGGGATCCGGTATCCATGCTGCCACTTGCCGTTGCAGGACAGGTATCTCGATGCCGTCCGCGTCGTTGCGCAGGATCGTCTTCTCCTCCTGAACGGTGACGACCGCTTTCCCGGCAGGAAGGTCGAGCAGACGCGCCGTCCGGCCCTCGACCGAGGCATGCACCTCGAGCAGGCCCTCGACGGCGACGTCGACCGAGTCATGGGCGGAGGGAATGCACGAGCTGGCCAGGACCGGCATGATCGGCCGGTCGGGGACGTCGGGCGAACGGTAGACCGCGATCGCCGCGTAGCCGATGCCCTGCGAGCCCATGGTTTCGCCGTACAAGGCGTAGGTGTTGGCGAGCATCGCCGCGTTGGGGTCGTCCGCGGCCAGCCCGAACACGGCCGCCACCCGGGCGTCGAGTTCGTGCTTCTCGGCTCCGTCTACCTCGATGTCCTCGACCGGCAGTTCGACGAAACCGTCCGGGACGGTGAAGGTGAACTCACGGGTCATCCGGTCACCGTCCCTTCACGACCCGGTCGAAGACCTGGCCGGCGGATTGCGGCGGCCGGCCGGTGACCGTGTCCTTGACGAAGTCTTTCGCGGAGTGCCCGTCGGCAGCGGCCAGCACGATCCGCGCCCGCGACACCTGCCGGTGCTGGGCACGACCACGTCGCGCCAGTGCCTCCAGTATCTACCGATCGACCGGGGCCAGCGTGATCACATACGGGCTACGCACGGCCACCAACCCACTCATTTCAAGATCGACTATGGGAGAGAGCGGTATCGGGCTGGATCGTGCCCTGGCTTCCCCGCCCGAGTCGACCAAGACTTCGCTGCGTCAACGCCTGCTTGCCCGCGCCCAGGAACGCTGGCCCCAACTGACCGCAGTCCAGGTGCGGCACCACGGTGCGTTCGCCTAGGTCGCCGACAAACTCACCGACGACACCACCCGGCCGCAATTCCAGTTGCAGTACAACCGTTCCGCCAACAGCTGGGGGTTCGCCATCTGCCGCGCCGGCCGCGAGGACTACAAAAATCGATCCTGACCAGCGGCCACACCTTCGGCACGCCACAAGAAGCACTCGACTGCGCCTGCGGACTCTGCCTCAACGACCCTTCCGCCTGGCTACGACCCCCGACGAACGAACGGGCGCAACCACTAGCTGCCGTCTCGGTGGAGTCCGCGACCTCCTGGCAGCTTGAGAATCGTGCGCGCTTTCTCTGATGGGTTAGCGGTTCCTTGGGCCATCGAGTGGAGAATTCCGTTGTACACGAGATCCCACAGTTTCTGATTCCCCTGCACGTCCTTCAGTTTGAGAGATCCGATATCGCGTCCCGCCGTGTCCTGGAGACGCAACATCATGTTGACGCCGCTGGCGTGTACGTCGACGGCGGTCAGGTTGTAGGTGTTGACCCACTTGTCCTTGTTCTGCACCCAGCATGCGCCAGCCGCCAGCCAGCCGCCCCGCATGATCAGCCAGATCAGCACTCCTGCGAGTGCGATGAACGGCCACCAATACGGTGTGGCAGCCCAGGAAAACCCCTGTGTCTCCACCGTAGGTACGACCGCGACGATAACGGCCGCAATAACGCCCGACTGCACCGCTCCGCGTCCACTGTCCTGCCGCCATTCCAATACCGGTCCTTCCGCGTCCGGCGTCGGCGGATGCTTACGCGGGGACCGGTCCGTCGGCGTCGACTCGTTCGCCGCAAAATTTGTCGGTGCGCGCGGCGGACGCGGTTGTCCAGTCTCGAGGTCTGGCTGGGGGGGCAAGCCGGAAGCAGTCATGGTCGGTCGTCTTTCCCGTCAGAAGATCGAGGAGAAGAAGTGGCCAACTGAGTGCGCAGCACTCGACACGCCATGACCGATGTCGGACGCCGTGTTCTCGGCCCAGTGTGAAACCTCTGGCCAGTGATTCACCAGTTCCCCAACTCCATACGCCACTCCCACGCCGACGCCGACCGCGGCCAGGGTCACTGGGCCTCCGGCCAGACCGACTGCAGCGAATCCGGCGAGAGTGCCTTCTGTGGCGAGGGATCCCGCTACGTAACCGCCAAGGTCCGCGCCTGCGGCTTTTGCCACGTCGCCAGGGTTCTTTGCGTTCCGGCTGTCCCATGCCGTCTGGCCCAGAGCGATGACGCCACCCACAACTGGAAGCTTTTCGGCGATTTCCGGCAGCTTGGATCCAATGCTTGGGATGTCTTTCAGACTTGCCGAAAGGACATCGCCAACTTTTGTTCCGGAAAGCCCTTCGGTCCACTTCAAGTTTCCGTCGAGTGCGGCTTGTGCTTTTGTCGCTCCTGGTTCAAAGACTCCAGCAGCGCGGGCTGCCGCCGCCTCTTCGAAGGGATCCTCGGCGTTTGCGGCGATGCGCTTGAACAGTTCAACCTGCGCGTTGCGTGCAGATGCGATCTTTCCCCACTTGTCGGCTTGGCTGATCGCTGTGCCGACCATGCCGGTGACGGTGCCGGCGGCGATCCAGCAACGCTGATCGGCGGCGTCTTTTAGCATGGTGTCCCATGCATTCATTTTTTGTTCAAGCGTGTTGTGCGCGTTCTGTTCCAGCTTGCGCGCGTCCGATACGGTCTCTCGCGCTTGCTGGAACGCCGCCTGCTGGCGCTGATAATCCTGTTGCGCCTGGACGGCACCGGGGTTCGGCGCGGATGAATTGCCACCCGGCGCACTTGGTTGCGCCGGAGGTGACGGTGGGGCGACGGGATCGGCGATCGTATCGCCATTTACTGTCAACCCAGCGCTCGCTGCGATATTGCGCGCCTGAGTCATCCGCGCCTTGACCGTAGTCAAGTCATCCGCGAACGCGTGGAGATTCTGCGCAGCGGTGCGGCTGCTGTCGGCGACATCGTCGGTCTTCTCACCGGCCGGTTGCATCCGTGCGCGGAACGCGTCTCCCGCTTGGCCCGTCCACAAGGTCTCTGATTCGCTACGAGCCGTGTGAAACGCTGTTCCGCCCTGCGTTATCCCGTCTGCGAGGCTCATTAGTTGATCGGCCGCGCTACGGCACGAGTTCTCGTCACCAACGACCTTCAAATCAATCGGCATCAGAGCGCCCTCCGTGTGCCGTTCATGGACTCACGGGCGTTGTCATCAGCAGACTGATATTCCTTCGCTCCCGCTTGGGCGCGGTCGGCAGCGCCGGCGGCCGTCTGTACGACCTTTGACATCACGTCGCCGAGAGCCGCCAGGCAACTTCCAACTGCGGCCGTCGATGTGCCGGCGTCGGGTATCGTCGGCGCTTTTCCTGCCAGTCCTTCCAATTGTTCTGCCCCCTGAGCGAGCGTCCCGGCCAAGCGGTTCAGGTCCTTGATATCGAAGCCACCGCTCATCGCAGGTCACCTTCTGCTGCAGGACCCGCCACGCGCCACTCTTCGGGTACGTCGACGTCGACAGCGACCACGTCAAAGCCGACCAACTGCTGCAAACCGACTAACTGCTCACTTGGGACGGCGATCCAGCCCTGTTCCGGTCCGCAGCCTGCCACGAGCAAGTCTTTCGAGCTGTATGCAAGAAGAGCCGTACGACCGTCCTGCATGTGTCGCAGCTGAACTTGTGCTTGGACATCGCCCGGCGTCACTGGGTTAGTCGGGACAAACACGTCTCGGGCAAGTTCTTGAGCTCCAGTCGACTCCCCGCTCGACTCGTCTGTCATGTCGGTTCTCTCCCCGCAATCACAACCACCCTGCCGCGAGTGGCCCACTCCTACCCCTCGGTCCTCGAATGGCATCGTCACGTGACACTAACAGAGACATACCGTTAGCGAGCGCGGTTCCTGAGCGGTCCGAAGTCGCCTGGGGAGGTCGGCGCCCATATCGTTGCCAGGCTGCTTGAACCACTTGGTTGCACCTTGGGTCAAATGGATCCCGGGTGCTCAACTTGGCGATGACTCTCATACGCCTTTAAATCGCTCCCGCAGGTCGCGGACGGACATGCGCCGCAAAGGCGACAGCCCGGCCCCTCTGCTTCGCGCCGGGTCCGGACCCTCCTGGCACCTGCGGCAATCATGCCGCCGACAGTCGTGTCGATAGCGCGTGAAGTTATGCAGAGCGATCACATTGCGCGCAATCTTAATTGCGCGGTGCGCCTTCCCCGCGTGCCGAGAGGATCTTCACGGATTCAGCCGGCATCAACCCCGCTGCGCGCCCGATCCCCGCCGACGGTCTCGTTGAGCAGGTCGGCATGGTGTCCGCGTGGTTCAGCAGCGGGGATCGGGTTCCGGGTTGACGCCGACCGAACCTGTCACGGCGCGGCCGTGGATCGCGGGATTGGCGGGGGTCCACAGGCACGGGTTTGCATTTGCACTGAAACGGTCGGCGCGCGCCCGTGCGTACAGCAACGGCCCGCCGCACTGCAGCGACCCGGCCGGGCTGCCTCTCGACCTCCTGACCCCCGGTCGCCTCATCGCAGGTCGTCCAGCAGTGCGCGCAGCTGCGCGACCATGGTTTCCGGCCTGGCCGGGGCGACATTGACATACCACTCGCCGCCCGGCGCGCCGGAGACGGAGAACAAGTAGCGGCCTGCCGCGGTGTCGTAATAGGTGCAGAGGTTGCCGCCACTGGCTCTGTGCCTGCCGAACCGGTCGCGAGCAGCCGCCGAGAACTGCCCAGCCCCGGTGCGCGGCAAACTGGCCACATCCACGACCCGACGTGCCTCCCGCTGCGGGACGGCACCCCCGATGACGCGTTTCAGCTCGGATTCCCTCACCGACAGCCCCGGCCCCGTGCCCGGCGGCACGCGCGGCTCCCCCACCAGCTCCTCGGCGAGCGCGTCCGGCCGAGCCGGCCGGATCAGCACCCGATTCGAAGACGGCACGAAGCAGGCCAACACCGCGTCCGAACCATCCGCCGTGACCACCAGGCGATACCGACGGTCCGCAGTGGCGTTCACTGTCGCCGACAGTTCACGAGCGGCGCGGCACAGCACCGTCATCGTCCGAGCGAAGTCCGAGGTCAAGCCCCCGCGGCTCCACACGCCTTGCCGAGCCAGCGCCTGCACCGCGGCATCACGACTCTCCCTGGCCGCATCCGGATCGCGCCACACCGGCTCGCCGGACAACGCCGTCGGCAGCGACGCTCCGACCTCTTCGGCTGCCACCGGCAGGCAGTCCGCAGGCAACACCACCTCACGATTGAGCACGAGCATCCGTCAGGCGCCGATCACTGGCGGGACAGCCTTGGGGAGCTCGCCGACGAGCGCGTCGTCCGGGTCCTGCTCAAGCAGGTAGTCGGCGGTCTTGTGTTCCGTGTCTTCTTCGCCCTTGCCGCCTTTGCCGCCCGCGCCCATGCCGCCCATGCCCGCCGCACCAGGACGCCCGGCCGCTCCCGACGCAGGCGTGCCGGTCCGTGCCGACGCGCCTTCGTTCAACGCACCCGACCCCGTGCCAGCACCCGACCCGGTGCCGGAACCCGCGCCGCGGCCAACGCCCCCGCTGCTGCCGCCAGCGCCGTAGCCGCTGCCGTAACCGCCCGTGCTGCCGCCGGACCCGCCGCCAGGGCCGAAGCCTCCCCCCGGCACGAAACCAGCGACCGGCCCGAAGGACATGCCGCCGCCGGTCGGGTTGTTGCCGCCGGAACTGCCGGACTGACCGCCGAGCGGGCTCCAGTAATCCGCGTTGCCGGCGGCGGTGCCGGACGGCGGCACGTAACCGGAGGCGCGGGTCCCGTCGCTCGGGACATACGAGCCGGTCGGCGTACCCGTCCCGACCGCCGGACCGCCAGCCGGGCCGCCCGAGTGCGTCCCGCCGCCGGAGCCGGTCGTCCCGCCCGGCCCGCCGGTTCCGGCAGACCCACCGGGCCCGCCAGGTCCGTCGCTGTAGCCGCCGGAACGCGGCACACCGGATGTGCCCCCGTGCCCGTGACCGCCCGGCGTGTAGGGCGACGGGCCGTTCCCGATGCCCGAGCCGCCCGGCTGGCCGACGGAGAAGTCGCCACCCGCCGCGGGCATGGTCAGCTGACCGTACTGAGACGGCCCGGCCCACTGGCCGGAATTGTTCTGCGACTCGCCGTAGTAACCGTGGTAGCTGTCGACGACGACCTGGGCTTTCTCGTCCCACTGCTTGATCTGATCGGCCCGGTTGCTCAAGAACGAGAACCACGTGCCGCTGACCAGGTCGTCGCTCGGCCGGTCGCCGAGGTCACCGACCGACTCCACCTTCGACTTCAACGTGTTGTACGAGCCGCCCTGGCCGCTGTAGAGCCCGTCAACGGCTTGCAGATGCTGGCCGCTGACCTTCGACGCCTGCACCAGCGGACCCGCACCAGCGTTCGCCTGACCGGCCGCATCACCCTGCCAGTACTGGCTCATCTTGCCCTGCAACTGCAGCATCTTGTCGGCGACGTCGTTGTGATCCGTCGAGAAACCGCGGCTCATATCCGAACCGTGGAACAGATCATCGGAGCCCTTGCCGCTTTTCACCAACGCGATGATCTCCGGAGCAGAAAGAGACTGCGGATCTCCCATCACGCACCGTCCTTCAACTTGGCCACCACGAGTTCCGCAGCCTTAAGCACCGCAGGACACGGTTTTCCGTACAGCGGTGAACTCGTCTGAAGGTTGTTGGAAACCGCGAAGACCTCGCTGTCGGTGATTCCGACAGAGATCTGACACCCGATGGTCTTGCGATCGTCCGAGACGTCGACGTACGCCGCAGGATATCCCGCGACCTCCGCCGGCTCGAAATAGGCGCTCCCGCCGTTCCGGCCGTTTTTGTAGACTGTCGCCAGCCCACCCTGGTTCGGGATGAACGTAACACCGATACTGTCGCCGTTTTCGCCATTCCAGGTGCACGCAGGGCTGCTGCTGTCCTTGCTGCTGGCGCGCAAGCCCCCGATGAACTGCCCAGCCTGCTCTTTAGTCAGCAGGGAGCAAGGGTCCTGCTCGTACTTGGCCGCGTTGAGCGGAGCGCTCACTTTCGGCACGCCGGGTGCCGTATCCGACGACGTCGGGACGCTGCCGGACGGAACCGAACCCGCGTTTGACGGGGCAGGACTGGGCGTGCCGGGCGTGGACGAGCAGGCCGCAGCCAGGAACAGGGTCGCAGCCGCGGCGGCGAGAGTGCTGGTTTTGGTCACCTGGTCATCCTTGCTTGCGCAGGCGGTCATGGTTCGCCTGGTCCTGCTTCTCGTAGGCATCGATCGCCTTCTTCAGCTGGTTTGCGTAACCCTGCGCATACGCTTGCTGTTGCCGCAGACTGGCCAGGTATGCATTCGCGTGGCCTCGCGCAGCCTCGATCTGAAGCTTGCTACCCGGGTCCCCGGCCGGCGGCTGCAGCACCGGCAGCTTCCGCGCCTTCTGAATCATGCCGTTAAGCTTGTCGGCGATAGCCTCCCAGTCCGGAAGCAGCGACCGCATCGCGTCGATGTCCATCTTGAAGCCGCCGCCGGCCACCGCGGCGTTCGCGCTGATGTCCTGCATCGCGTTCTGAGCGGCGTACACCGCCGCGAGCGGGCTCGGCGCCACCGTGGTCGCGATCTGCTCGGCATTGCGCTGAGCCTGTTGCTCCGGCGTGAGATAACCGGCACGGGCGGGCGCCGGAGCGTCGCCGCCCGGGCTCGGCGGCCCGCTGGTCACGACCGGGCCGCTGGTCGGCAACGGCATCGGCGGCGCACCCGGCGGCGGTGCCGCCGGCTGATCCGTCGAGGTGATCTGCTGGTTGACGCGATCAAGCCCGCTCTGCCCGTCCGGCATGCCGACAGCCCCTCCTCCATGACGGCCGCCGCCCGATCGACAGACAGCTCCCGTCGTGCCCTCTCCTCGCGACGAACTCCGCCGCCCCCGTTGCGCAACCGTGTGTGGTCGCCCGATCACTTTAACTGCGGCCACCTCACGCTGTCAGCAGAACGCAACAACTGCGAGCTGCGACACGCCCTCGACCAGCCGAAACACCGACGACGCGCCGCCCGGTCGTCACCGGCTGCCGACAGCTTGGTGCGCACGTTGATCACAGCGAGGACTACCAGACACCAGGAAACAGGATCAACGGGCCGGGACTCCCGACCTCGGCCGACAGCGTCGGGCAGAAATCGCAGACCCGCAGGAGTTCTACGAGCGCAACATCCTCGCCAAGAACCTCACATGCCGGGCCTGGAACAAGGTTGTGCAGTCGGCCGCATGCTGAATCCCGCCCAGATCGACGCCGATGGCGAAGTTGTCGTAGATCTGTTGCGCGGACATCGACCGTCCCGCCATCTCACTGCCCGCCCTGCATGGTCGACAACAGCGCCTTGGTCACGTTCGTGGCCGCCCTCGTCGCATTGCTGCCGGGAGTGCCCTGGATCAGCACCAGCATCTCGGTCTGATCCGACACGCCAACCAACATCGTCACCTGGCCTTGGCTGCGGCGATCCGCCGTGTTGGCCAGCACGGCAGGAAAACCGCTCACGACCGTCGGCTCGAAGTAGCCGTCCTTGTAGTACCCGGACGGACGCTTTTTGCCGGTAGGCGTTTGTCAGGCCGTTCTTGACAGTCGTCAAAAACGTCGCGCTGACGGCCGTGTATCCGTCGCTGAACCGCCACCCGCAGCCGGGGCCGCTAGCCGCCGAATCGGCTTCGGGCTGGCTGAGCTGCAGCGCGGACAGCTGTGACGGCGTCAGCATGCTGCACGGGTCGGCAACGTACTTGTCCACGCTGAGCGGAGCGGGAACCTTCGGCGCCTCCGCAACCTTCGCCCCCCCCGGCGAGGAGGTCGGACCGCTCTGGGCGGAGCCGGAAGGCGTCGGGCTTGCCGTCCCCTGCGTCGGTTCCGAGCACCCTCCGGCCGCGACAGCCACCACGCCGGCAATGCCCACCACGGCAAGACGAAATCGAGAGAAATTCACAAACATCCTATTGGCACATTCCGCCAGCAAGGGAATTGCTCGGATTTACTTTGCCAAAAGCGTCCGCGACGTCGGCATCGTGCTGCGTATAGGTTCCGTTGGCCTTTTTCAGCGCGTTGATGTACGCATAAGCCTGTCGTTGCATCGACACGTTGTGGTCGATGCAGCGCTGCAACGACGCTTGCGCAAGTTGTGCCTGCTGGACGGCAGGCGGGTCAGGCGAGGGCGGCTGCGCTGAAGCCACCGCCGCCTCCTGGGCCCTCTGGTCGTTCCGCAATCCGTGAACGACGTCTTCCCACCGGGAGATCAGCGCCGCGACAGTTCCCCGGCTCGAACCGGTACCCGCCCGACCCTGCGGAATGCAGCGTCTCGGACGCCATCTCAGCGGCACCCGCAATCCCCGCGCCCCGCGAAGCCGACGGAACTTCCGGACACCCGGCCCCGGTGCATCCCGGTCGTTGCGCGCTCGGCCTTGCCTGCTGGGTCAGGCAGCGAACCATCGCCCGATCTGAACACGTGATGCTCCCCTCACAACCCGTCATCACTGCGTCGCCAGGGTATCGCACGAGGTCGCGTCGCGGGCGTTGATCGCAAAACCAGGTCTCCCTCACGCTCCACAACCATCTACCATCTTGACCTGCGAATATCCGCGACTTCGTCACCCTCGCTGACACGGCGAGCCGAGTCTGCTGACTGTCTGCGCTCGGCAGGACCTTCTTCCGTGTAGCGCGCCGTCGCGTGTCGCGCAGAGTCAGGCCCTGAGCCGAATAGGCAGCTAGGGGCGTGAGCCGTTGCCGTATAAGCGGGACGCAGGCAGCACGTGTTCGGCGGCGGGGACCCTCTCCTATGGTTAAGATTGCAGATCCGCTCGACGCTCGCGAGCTTCGGCTCAAGGTGCCTCGACACCGACGGAAGAACAGTCCGGAGGGCGCGCGGAACAGCAGATGATGCTGCCGGCAACAGCCGTGTACAGCAAGCTTTTGCGCTGCCTTCTTCCCCTTGTGGCAGCGGGACCGGGCGGTCCAGGTTCTCAGCGGACATGCCGATCCGTTCCTCGCCGCATTGGCGGCAGTAGAACACGTCCCCATCCGCGTCTTCCCCATGCACGCGGGGTCTCGATAACGGTAGCCTCCGAATCGCTCGACCGGGTGTTCCCGCGCGAGCGGG
Organism: Amycolatopsis echigonensis; assembly: GCF_002846615.1. Classification (NCBI taxonomy): domain Bacteria; kingdom Bacillati; phylum Actinomycetota; class Actinomycetes; order Pseudonocardiales; family Pseudonocardiaceae; genus Amycolatopsis; species Amycolatopsis echigonensis. The sequence continues at coordinate 335,150 of NZ_PJMY01000001.1, forward strand.
CCCGCTGCATTTCCGGCACGGCTGACCGCCGGCGGCCGGACGGTGGGGCCTCCTCAGCCCGGCCAGCACTCGAGAGCACACGCGCAGGCCGAAGCCCGCGCAGGCATAAACAGAGAGCGTGACTGGTATCCGGCACCGGTCACGCTCGCCGTGTATTTCGGACCCCGCCTTGCCTTGCCTTGCCTTGCCTTGATGCTCGCGTTTGCACTGCTGGGATTCAGAGCCGGTCAAAGCGTCTCGTCGCGGCGCAGAGGCTCAAGGCACGAGTCGCTGGCGGCAGCCCAGTCAAACCGTTCGTTTCCCGGTCGAGCCTGTGCCTACACCAGGGCCACTGTCTCGATCCAAGTTGAGCAGTTCGGCCACCGCGGCTACGCACGCGTCTACACTGCGCCGCGGTCTCGTCGTCTCCGGGCAGGACGCGGCGATCGACCGCATCTGCGCCTGGTTCGACCGCTGGCGCTGCGGCACACCGCCGCAGGCGTGGTGGCCCGAGGTTCTCAGCCGCGCCGACTACGTCTGCGGGACCGTTCGCCTCCGCGGACCGCACCGGCCGAGCTGGTGTTACGGCACTCCGGGCATCGCCCGCGCGCACCAGATCGCCGGCCTCGCCCTCGGCGATCGAACTCGTCAACACCACGCCGAGCGCATCCTGGGCTGGTGTGCCACCGATCAGGCGCAACTCGCCCAGCTCGGTGACGTGTCGCTCTGCCACGGATGGGCCGGATTGGTCCACAGTGTCTGGCGCGCCGGCCAGCACAATGACCATCTCGCCGCCACCGTCTCGCACCTGCTCGTCTGTCTCGCCAGGTGCCTGGCACGCCGACCTCCCGCTCAACATGGGTTGCTCACCGGCACCGCCGGGGCGACCTTGGCCCAACGCGCCGCCCGAACTAACGCTCCGCCCATCACGCAGTGGGACGCTTGCCTGCTGCTCAACGAATGAAGGGAACCGATGAACGAGACCGCCGACGCCACCACCTCACCCGAGGCCCTGCGCGCAACCATGCTCGCCAAGGTCCAGCAGCAGGGTTACGCGAAGCTCCCCGAGGTGGCGCGCGTCATCAGCGAGGTACCCCGGCATGAATTCGTGCCGGAGGCCAGCCTCGCCGACGCACACAACCCCTGGCAGGCGGTGATCACTCACCGCTTCGCCGACGGCACGTCCCTTTCCTGTGCCTCAGCGCCCTTCGTCGTCGCCCTCATGCTCGACCAGCTCGCCGTGGAACGCGGCAACAAGATCCTCGAGATCGGAGCAGGCACGGGATACAACGCCAGCCTGCTGGCCGAGCTGAGCGGCAACGAGGCCAATGTCGTGACCATCGACGTCGACCCCGACGTGACCGAGCAGGCCACCCGCAACCTGGCCGCAACCGGGTACAGCGGCATACACGTGGTCACCGGCGACGGCGCTCTCGGCGTTCCCGAACACGCGCCGTTCGACCGCATCATCGCCACCGTCTCCCCCTGGGACATCCCCCGGGCCTGGTGGCGGCAACTTGTCCCCGGCGGCAAGCTCGTGGTTCCTCTGCGCTGGCGCGGCCAGAGCCGCTCGGTCGGCTTCACCTACCGCGACGGACTCCTGATCGCCGACTCGATCGAACTGTGCGGCTTCGTCTACCTCGTCGGCGACGACGAAGGAGAAAAATCCGCGCCCATCACCGATGACGGGACCATCCGGCTGCATTGGGACCGCGACCAGCCCGTCGACCTCGAGGCCCTCCGCGGAGTCCTCGACCGACCGCGCAGCACCGCATGGTCCGACGTCACCATCGCAGGCGACGAGCCCCACGACGGAATCTGGCTGCGGCTGACCGTCACCGACCCGAGAGTCTGCCGCCTCAACGTCCCCGCCGACACCGCCCCATCGGTATGCGATCCCATCTCGCCCGGACGCGCGCCTGCCTTAGTCGAAGACAGCTCCCTGGCCTACCTCACCTCCCGCCGCCGCGACGAGGACGACAGCACACGCTGGGAACTCGGCGCCGTCGCGCACGGTCCTGCAGCAGACGAACTCGCCCGGCACCTGTGCGACGAAATCCGCGCCTGGTCGATGCACCGGGACGACCGCAAACCCACCCTGGTCGCCTACGCCGCCGACACTCCCGACAGCGCGCTGCCCGGACCCCCGATCGACAAGACCCACAGCAGGCTGGTTCTCGCCTACGAAATCGAATAAAAAGAACCAGAACAAAGAATAACGAGCTCGATCCGCCTCGCATGGACCGAGTACATCGTCACGCGATGAGCCGCGGCCTCGAGGTCGAGCAGGGTCCCGAGGTTGTCCGGCATGGCCTGGTCGCCCATCACGACCACTGTCGGCGTGACAGAGCGTGCGAGCTGCATGATCCGTGCCTTGCGGTCGCCGACCACCCCGAGCGCGCCAGTGATCGACGCTACTTCCTCCGCACTGGGCGTTCGGTCACCCAGTTCCCAGTTCGAGAGCAGTGCCGGGTTGACGTCGATCCGGCGCGCTAGCTCGCGGACTCCGAAGCCGGCGTCCAGCCGTGCGGCGCGCAGGCACGTTCCCAGGATGATTACGCGGGGCTGCTGTTTCAGGTGCGCGTAGTTGTACGGTTTCTTGTCCACTTCTCGTCTCGTCGTCAGGCGATACCGGTGTCCGGCCGCCGGGCCGCGTCGGTGAGGCCGCGGCGGTCGGGATATCGGATCAGCGGCGCGATCCGCCGCCGGGTGGACGCAGTTCTGCTCCCGGCCGGATCAATGCCCGGCTGACTGGGTGCCGGCTGGTGCCGTCCTGTTCTGCGATCTCGGTTGTCGTCGGTTCGCCGCGCAGGCAGCCAGCTGCCCGTCGAGCGTGCCGCGCCCCGACGGCGTGCATCGAGTCGAGTTCATCGGCTGCCTACGAGACGTCCAGAGCAGAGGCCAGGCACGCCGGGTCCGCCGAGGCCAGCGGAACCGCCATGCTTCCGGCGAAGGCTCCCGAGGTCGCGAACCAGGTCCCGCAGACACCCTGCAGGATTGTGCCGTCCGCGATCGTGTCCTTCCTGATCGCGAGGTGGAGGACGCCCTCTCTCGAGCGGTGCCAGCTCGGTGTGATCTCCGTGTCCATGCCCATCCGTGCGCCCTCCCTCGACAGTCCGCTCACGACTCGCCGAGCCCGGTGCAGTCCGGGCACCACGAGGCGTCGGCGAACCCGGTCAGGTCGATCTCGCCGCGCTCGTGGCGCTCCGGATAGGGCGCATCGACCGAGCACCAGGGGATCAGCCACCGCACCGCCGGGTCGGCCAGCTCCCGCTTCCAGTAGCGGTGTGCCGTCGTCCGGTTCGCCGAGGTCGGGTCGGCGTGCACCCGCAACGCCAGATCCGACGTGCGCAGCCCGCGGTGCCGCCGCCCTGTCTGCACCGTCATGATGTGAACCCTCCCCACAGGTCCAGTAGCTGTTAGTGACCAGGTGAGGCTAAAAGTGATTGCTACGCTGGAGGGACACTCAAGGGACACCCCGGCCGACGGCAGGAGACCTCGAATGCACGTCCCCGACCTCCCCGGAGGCAGCGTCGCCGACCGGCTCCAAGCCGCCCGCAAACTGAAGGGGCTGAGCCAGCTGCAGCTTGCTCAGCGCATGAACTTCTCCACCTCGCTGGTCAAGAAGGTGGAACAGGGCACGAAACCGCCGAGCGCCGCCTTCGTGGCCGGCGCTGCCCGAGTCCTCGGTGTCAAAGTCGCCACGCTCTACGGCACCCGCGAGAACGAGGTGCTGGACGAACCGAGCCAGCAGTCCACCGGAATCGCCGACCTGCGCAGCGCGCTCGACGCCTACGACGACCCGCGGCCCGAAGGCGACTCGCTCACCCTCGACGCCGTCACAGCGCGGCTCGCCGCAGCGTCCGACCGGGTGCTTGCGCTGCGCCACGCCGAGGTGCTGTCGGAACTGCCGAACCTGCTGCACCACCTCTACGTGCTCGCCGCCGAACCCGGCCACGCCGGGGAACTGGCCCGTGCGGCACTGCACGACGCCTACCGGATGTCGGCGACCGTGGCCGGGCGCTTCCGCCAAGCCGACCTCGCCGCAATCGCGTCCGAGCGGCACGTCCAGCTCGCCCCGCGGACCGGCGACTCGCTGCGGATCGCGATCAGCGCCTACCACCGCAGCACCCGTTACCTGCAGCACGGCGACTACCGCAACGGCCTCCGCCTGCTCGACCGCGCCCGCGCGCACGTCGGCGCCGGCTCGACCGACCGCGCCGTCGCGATCCAGCTGGACCTGCGAGCGGCCATCCTCGCGGCGCGTGCCGGCGACCCGGCCGAGGCCGACGACTACCTCGGCGAGGCGCGCGCGTTCGCGGACGAGTTCGCGCCCCCCGCGGTCCCCTACTACGGGGTGGACGCCAGCGCGACGAACATCGTCGTGCACTGGTGCGCGACCCCGGTCGAGAACTACAACGGCACCGAAGCCGTCCGTCGCGCCTCCACCGTCACCGTGGCCGACCCACGGCGCCCGGAACGCGTCGGACACCATCACATCGACATGGCTCGCGCGTGGATGCTGCACGGCGACCGCGGCAAGACCCTCGACGAGCTGAACGCCGCCCGCCGGGTCGCGCCGAACGCCACCCGGCATCACCCCTCGGTCACCGAGACCGTGCGGGCGCTTGCCACCGCGGAGCGCCGCACCACCGACTCGCTCGCCGGCTTCGCACAATGGGCAGGCATCCGCCTCTGAAGCGCGCTACACCGATACCGTTCCCGACACCTCCGCGAAACACCCAAAGCGCACCCCCCGAAAATCGAAACGAGGTACAGCCGGTCCAGCGCCGCCAAGCCGGAAGCCGCCGCGCGGAACGTCTGCGGCACGGACTCCCGCACGAGGTCGGTTCACGACCGCGCGGTTCCGCTCATGGACGCCGATACCCCAGGACTTCCCCCACTCGTCCGTCGCGCATGCCCCCGGGGCAGGAACCGGTGGATCCCTCACCCACCCGGTTGCTGGTGCCCGCCATGCAGCCGAGTTCGGCACCGGACGGGTTCCGGCACGCGCACGCTTGCTCGACAAACAGGGAGGAAAGACACTAGTGGTGACCTCGTCGAGCGCTCAGGAATCGCGGTCCCTGGAACAGATCGAGAACGACTACTGGGGCGATCCGCCGCCGGATGCCACCCGGCTCATCGCCACCGTGCACGCGCTGCGCCGCAAACCGATCGGCGCGCTCGACACCGAAGACCTGCGCCTGCTCCTGCTCCAGCAAGAAGGAGTCGAGGTTCTCACTCCGCTGGCGCTCACGAAGCTCGAAGCCGACCCCCTCGCCGAAGGCGACTTCTATCCCGGCGACCTGTTCGAGCAATTGTCAATACCTGTGGATGAAGATCTTTTAGGCGGCTGCGGGTGGGGTGTGTTTGGTGGGTCGTTCGACGAGTTTGCCTGCCTCGAAGCGTGCTCCGGCGCGGACGAGGGCGACCAGGTGGGGCGCGTTGACCGCGCGCCAGCGGGCCTGTGCCGCTTCGATGAGTTTGAACGCCATGGCCAGCCCGGCCGCGCGTGAGCCGGGTCCCTTGGTGACCTTCGTGCGGTGCCTGACGGTGGCGAAGGTCGACTCGATCGGGTTCGTGGTGCGCAGGTGGATCCAGTGCTCGGCCGGGTAGTCGTAGAACGCGAGCAACTCCTCACTGTCGTCGGTGATCTTGGCGGCGGCCTTGGGGAATTTCGCGCCGTAGGCGGCATCGAACGCCCTCACCGCATCCAGGGCGCGCCGGCGGTCTTCGGCGTTCCAGATCTGCGCGAGGGCCTTCTTCGCGCCAGGATGCGCGGACTTTGGGCAACGCGGCAAGCACGTTCGCGATCTTGTGGAACCAGCAGCGCTGCTCCCGGGTCTCGGGGAACACCTCCCGCAGCGCGCTCCAGAACCCGAGCGCCCCGTCGCCCGCGGCCAGCACAGGGGCGCGCATCCCGCGGCGCTTGGCATCACGCAGCAGGTCCGCCCAGGACTCGGCCGACTCGCGGTACCCGTCGGCCAGCGCGACGAGCTCCTTGCGGCCGTCGGCGCGCACCCCGATCATCACCAGCAGGCACAGTTTCGCCTCTTCGAGGCGGATGTTGACGTGGATCCCGTCCGCCCACAGATACACGAAGTCCACAGTAGACAGATCACGGTCGCAGAACGCGCGCCGCTCGGCCTTCCACTGCTCGGTCAGCTTCGTGATCACCGGGCCCGACAGTCCCTTCGCCGACCCGAGGAACTGGCCCAGCGCGGGCACGAAGTCCCCGCGGGACAGGCCGTGCAGGTACAGCAGGGGCAGCACCTCGGTGATCTTCGGGGTCTTGCGCGCCCACGGCGGCAGGATCGCCGAGGAGAACCGCTGCCGCTCACCAGTCGCCGGGTCGACGCGCTTGTCGTTGACCCGCGGCGCGGTCACCTCGACCGCGCCCGCGCTGGTGAGCACCTCCCGGGGTTCGTGGTGGCCGTTGCGGACCACCAGGCGGTGCCCGTGCTCGTCACGTTCGCCGGCGAACCGGGCGATATAGGCCTCGACCTCGGCCTGCAACGCCTCGGCCAGCATCCGGCGCGCGCCTTCACGCACCAGCTCATCGATCACCGACGACGCGGACGAGCCACCCGCCGCACCATCATCACCAGCAGCAGGATCAGGGACTACGCTCAACATCGGGTCGTACCTTCCCGGCCGACGTTGGCGCGTCGGCCATGCTTGGAAACCTCAACCGGTCACCGGCAAGGTACGCCCCCTTCCCAGCCATCCACAGGTTTCAAGCATTGCTCCGCCATCGTCCCCGACCTGCCCTGCTGACACGGCCCCGCCCACCCCGATTTACGTCTGATCCCCATTCCCGACCCTCTGGACCAGCTGGGCAGTGCGTCGCTGGGAAGCAATGCCCCCGCTCGCGCGGACCTTCGCCGACACGGCGGAGGAGAACTGCAGCAAGGTCTTCCAGGCCGAATAAAACCACTGAACGTAAGGGGCAATCGAACCGAGAGACCTCACGCGTTGATAGGGTGTCGCGCCATGACACGTGCGAACAGCCCCATCTCACCGGTCATCGACGAGCTGTGGGAACGCCGCACCGAGCTCTCCCCGCGCGATCAGGAAGCCCGCCACCACGTTGTGGAGGCGGTGGATCTTTTGGATACCGGAACCGCCCGGGCGGCACATGTCGACGCAAACAGCGACGAGGTGGTCGTCGACGAGCGCGCTAAGCGTGCAGTACTGCTTTCCTTCAAGGTGCTGGAGATGACCGAGAGCCAGGTCGGGGAGTTCCGCTACCACGACCGAAGCCCACTCAAGAAGAGGCTCGACGGCGTCCGCCTGGTCCCGGGCGCCATCGCCCGCTGGGGCAGCTACCTGGCCCCGGGCACAGTGCTGATGCCGTCCTTCGTCAACATCGGCGGCTACGTCGACACAGGCTCTATGGTGGACACCTGGGCCACTGTGGGCTCCGCTGCCCAGATCGGCCGCAACGTCCACCTGGCAGGGGGCGCCGGCATCGGCGGCGTACTCGAACCGCCCAACGCCGTCCCCGTCGTCGTCGAGGACGACGCCTTCATTGGATCACGCGCGATGGTCGTCGAAGGTGCCCGGGTTCGAAGGGGCGCCAAGCTCGGAGCCGGCGTGATCCTCACCAAATCCACCCGCGTCTTCGACGCCGAAACCGGCGACGAACTGGCCCGCGGTGAAGCCCCCGCCTGGTCCGTATGCGTCGGCTCGACGCGTGTGAAGAAGTTCCCTGGCGGCGAGTTCGGCCTGCCCTGCCTACTGGTCCTCAAGCGCCTGCCCGAGGGCAGCGGCCACGACAAGCTCGCACTCAACGAGATTCTCCGCGACCATGGCATTGCCGTATGAAGCCGTTTCGAGGCGGTAGGCAAGCAAGTGGCATGGGGCGCGCACTGTGCAACAATCGACCGATTGATGAGCAAGATCGGTAAGTGGCGGCGCGCGACCGGATCGCCGCCGGTTCATGCCCATAAAATGGGGTCAGAAAGTCGATGTGCTCAACAACTTGAAGAGCGCCCCGTTCTGTACGAGCTGGCGGGTGCAACCACTCCAGGATGACAACACCGCCGATCTCCTCTTCCCAGTTCCAGCCGTACGGACCGGCGTGACAGTGTTCTTGCCGCCGCCCCAAGACGGCCGCTGACCAGGACGTCGCAATTCACCTGTCAGTTCTCGCGACTGCCCGAAGGCGCACTGTCCCCTCGCCGTCCGGGAAACCGCGGGCTGCCGGGCGGCGACGCCCTGGATACTGGCAGCTGACCGCCGCGCCAAGCAGGCAGGAGAGCCATGAACGCCCAGACCGGGACCGCTCAGGACCGCGAACGCTGGTACCTGCTGCTGGACCCGCACTGGACTCCGGTGGAGGAGGACGGGACCCCGCCGATCGAGGCCGTCGCCGGGGCGTGGCCGGTCGGGGCGGATCGCGAGGTCGGACTGTTCCAGCCCAATCTCGATTTCGCGCCGGTCGACGCGAACCTGCCGACCGACCCGATCGACGCGGTTCTGCGTGAACTGGCCGAGGGCCGCGGTGAACCGGAACAGGTCCAGGTGCTGCTCCGGGAATGCCTTGTCTTCCAGGCGATGAACGGCGACGGCAGGCCCCTGGTGATGGACGCCCCCGACGGCCTGCCCTGCGTTGTGCTGGCCACGGCCGCGCCGCACCTGGCGCGGATCGACTCCCCGGCGTGGCGCCGGGTGGACCTCGCCGATCTCGTCGAGCGGCTGGGCCGGGGGATCGACGTGCTGTTCAACCCGGACGGCCCAGCCGCGGTGCGCCTGGCCGGCGACTTCGTCCGCGCCGGGCTGACGATGAGCGACGAAGAGGCCGCGGTCTACGAACCGTTCACCGGGACCGAAGGCGGGCTCTACGTGTTGCCGTGGGACGGCGACGCCGGACCGGTGGGGCCGGACGGGGGGCAGTCGTGACCGAGGAGGCACGGCGCGCCCAGGAATGGCTGCGCCATACGTACGGCGATCGCGTCGTGCTGCACGACGCGGAACCCGTCTACGCGGGGGAACGGGCGGTGTTGTTCGGCTGCCGCTACACCGACGACACCGAGCCAATGCTCGCCGCCGCCGTCTGGGCGCCGCGCGATGGCTCGGAGCCCTTCCCCGCCGCCAACGCCGACCCGCTCGACGAGGAGCTCAACCTCAGCGGGCCGCGCGACGCCGCGCAGTGGCGGCTGAACGCCAGAAACTGTGTCGTGGCAGCGGATGCCGCTCTCGGCAACCACCCGGCGTCCGCCGTGGCGTGGCATCCGGAGGACGAAGCACCGGGCTGGTGGGACCGGCTGCTCACGACATATTTTCCCGGCGCCGAAGTGACCGCCTGCGCCGAGTGGGAGCAGGCGGAGAAGACGATCCTCGACGGCGGGCCCGGCACCCGGGGCGTGGTGTGGCTGCGCCGCAGGTTCGGCGGCCGCGAACTGACTGGGCACCTGCTGTTCGCGGAGCACGGCGAGACCGGTGTGGTCTTCCTTGATCCGCAACGCGGTTCGTACGCCGACACGAGCGACACCGCGGTCGACGAACTCGTCGTCGCGCGGTTCCCTGGGTCGCTTCCGGCGGACGCACCCGATTTCGCGGCGCCCTGGGAAGCGGCCGCCGCCGATTTGCCGGCCGCGGTGGAGAAAGCCGGGCAGTGGCTCAAGTGCACCTATGCCGACGACGTTCAGCTGGTCGCCCCGGAACCGGACGACGAGACCGAACGCGGCCGGCTGTTCGCCGTCACCACGCGGCGGTTCGCCGAAACCGGCGACTGGCGCGACCAGATGCTCGACGCCGCGCTGGTGGTGCCCAAGGCCGAGGGCCAGGCCCCGTTCGGGCTGCCGAACCGGGATCCGTGGACCTGGCTGCGGGACTGGGACTCCCGGACGCCCGGGCTGCCCGAACCGCCCGACCCCGCCGAAGCCGCGTGGTTCGCCCCCACCGTGGCCCGGCTGGGTGCGGTCGAAAGCGTGCGGGCTTACCGGGACTGGCCCGGTGTGCTCGACCAGATCAGCGGCTTCCCCGCCGGGACGCGCACGCTGGTCTGGGTGCGCCGCAAGGACAGCCGGGGCCGGGAAACCGTCGGTCATCTGTTGTGGGCGGTCCCCGACGGGGACGGCGTCCGGCTGCTGGACCCGCTCTCGGACACGGGAGAACCGCTTATCGACCCCGCGCCGTTCGAGCTGCGAACGATCCGGATCGCGGACTAGGGAGCACGGCATGACATCAGCGGCACGACCGGATCTGTCCAGTGTCATGACGATGATCGACCCGTCGTGGGAACCTTCGGAGGACGGCGAACTGCCGCCGCTGGAGGCAGTCGTCGGCGGCTGGTTCGTCGACCGGCACGGGGACGTCGAGCGGTTCGAACCGAACCCCGCTTATCAGCCGTCGCGGCCGGGCTCGCCGACCGACCCGGTCGACGCCGCGGTGGGGCTCGTCGTGCACGGCAAACTCGATGCGGGCGAACTCGTCGCGGTGATGCGCCACGCGGTCTTCGCCGTGGCAGTCGACGAAAACCGGGACGCGGTCGTCGCGCCCGCCCCGGACGGGGTGCCGTCCTTGCTCGTGGCCACCGCGCCCGCACACCAGCAACGCGTGGACGTCGCGGGCTGGATCGGCCTGACCTTCGATCACCTCGCCGCGATCCTGCCCGCCGAGGACGTCGACGTCCTGCTCAACCCGGGGGCGCCCGCCTCCGTCCGAGTGGACGCGGGCGCCCTCAAACAGGCTCGCTGACACCGCTCGCCCGGGCGCGGCACCCGAAGTGCGCCCCGCAGTCCACAACGGACTTGGGCCGCTCAGCCGGGGAACGCGCCGGTGAGCACCGCCATCGCCAGTTCAACCCGGGAGCGGTAGGCGGTGTGGGAAAAGAGCCTGCCCAGCCTGCCCTCGACGCTCTTCTCGCTGGCCTGCAGCACGGTGGCGATCTGCTTGTTGCCGAGCCCGTCCGCGACGAGGACGGCCAGCAGGCGCTCGTTTTCCGCGACGGTCCTCGCCCGGCCCGGCACGGGGACCCCGTGCTTGGCCATCAGGTTCCGCAGCCACGCCCGGGGCAAGAGCGCGCCGAGCCCGCCGAGCAGGTCGTACGCCTCGGTGAGCAGTGCCGGATCGCCAAGCCCGCTGCGGACGAGAGTCACGATCACCTCGGCGAGTTCGAACGGTTCGCCGTGTTCGCGGGCCAGCCGGACCGTTTCGGCGGCCGCGGCCCTATCGCACCGCACGAGCGAACGCACTCGCATGAACTGGACATTGCGCGGCCCGGCGACCTCGGCGAGCCGGTCGAGGCATTCGGCGGCCGTGGCGTGTTCGCCCGCGCCCAAGGCGAGTTCGGCCAGTTGGCGCCACAGCCGGTCGGTCCCGGCGAGAAGACCGTGTTCGGTGGCGTAGTCCAGTCCTTCGCGCAGTCGTGTGCGCGCCTGGTCGGACTGGCCGAGCGCGACGTCGATCAGCGCCTCCGCCCCGTCGAGCAGATAGGGCAGCGGCGGCCGCTGCCGCCGGGCGGCGTGCAGCAGTTCGCGACCGCGAGACAGCCGGCCCATGGCCAGCTGGACGGTGGCAGCGGCCTGGTGCATGAAGGTTTCGGCGAGATCGGTACCGCCCGCCGCGCCCGCGACGAGGACCTTGCGGACCACCCGCAAGGACTCGGCGAACTGGCCACTGTGCATCGCGAGCACCGCCCGTACCGGGGCGGGCAGGGAAGCGGCCGATGCGGACCGCATGGCGAACAGCCTCGGCACGCCGGCGGTTTCTCCCGCGGCCAACAAGGTCAGCACCTCGAAACCCAGTACCTCGCCGCGTTCGTGCCGGTCGTTCGGGCGCAGTCGCAGGCGAGCCTGTTCGATTCCGTACGCGGCCTGTTTCAGGTCGCCGAACGCGAACGCGGCGCGGGCGGTCAGCAGCTGGCCGTGAAAGGCGGCTGCCGGGACGGCTTCCCACGTCTCCCACTCCGCCTCGAGCACGGCCACGGCATCCTGCCAGCGACCGCGCAGCAGAAGCGCGGTCGCACGCGCCACGGCAGCGTCCACTGTGTCCCCGTCGGATCCCTCAGGTGCGTCCCACACCCCGCTCGAGTGCGCGGCCAGGGCGCGGATCCGGTGCAGATCATGGATTTCGTCCGCGTCGAGCTCGCCGGCGAACTCGGCGAGGAGCGCATCCGCGTCCAGCAGCGCCCGCGACGGATCACCGTGCCGCAATGCGATCGCCGTCTGCGCGAGCATGGTCCGCGCCCGGTCGCCACGGTCGGCGCAGAGCGCGATGGCAGCGCGCAGCCAGCGCTGGTCGTACCGCTCCGACTCGCGCGCGTGCGCGAGCAGTTCGGCGCGAGCGCGCTCCGGCTCGACGAGTTTCCCGGCGGCGGCAAGCTGATCGGCCCGGTAGTTCGGATCCGCGTACCGGTTTTCCCCGGTCCACAGCGCGTTTACCGCGTGCACAGCCAACTGACGGCGTTCGAAGGGCCCAAGGCGCTCGGCGATCGTGGCTGCCAGCAGCGGAACCCTGAACCGCCAGCCGCCCACGGTGCTGTGCCGGAGCACACCTGCCGCGCATAGCGCGCCGAGCACTTCTCGGACAACGCTTTGCCGCAGGCCCAGCGTGGTGCCGGCAAGCGAGGGCAGAGCGTCGCCGAGCGGGTAGAGCACCGCGACCGCCTTCGCTACCGACCAGGCGCGGCTACCGAGCCGTCGCACGCTCATCAGCAACGGGTGACTGTCCGGAAGAGTGGCGATCGCGTGGCCGGGCGCGAGATGCGCATAGCCGTCGACGACGCGGATCGAGCCGGTTCCCCGATGCTGGTCGAGGATCGGGGCCAGCGCGGCGGGCAATCCGGCGGTGAGCCGCCGTAGCCGCGTGACCAGTTCCGGATCCGGACGGGCTTCGAACGCTTCTGCGGCCAGCACGGCGATGTCCGCGGCCGCGAGTGGGCGCAGAGCCACTCCGCGCGCGAGGCCGTCAGCGCGAAGCCGGGTGAAACTGTCGCGCCCGGCTTGGAAGGTGCCCAGCGGAATCGGTGCGCGCACGGCGCACACGCAGCGGACGGGGCTGCCTGCGAGCCGCCGCATCAGGTGATCGAACACCGCGGCCGAAAGGCGGTCCATCCACTGCGCGTCGTCTATGAGGATCGCGGTGTCCCCGGCCGCGATCAGCCTGTCGGCGAGCGCCTCGGCGGCGCGCTCCGGCGATCCGGACGGCGGCAGATCCGCGGGCGGCCACTGCCCGAAGGCCGGTTCGGCACTCCCCCGGATCCTCCGGAGCAGCGTGCTGTGCAGCGAGGGCGTGACCGGATTCGGTGAGAGGCGAAGGACGTGTGTCTTCGTGCCGCGGTCGGCGAAAGCAGCTGCGAGCTGGCCGAGCAGGGTGCTGCGCCCGGAACCGATCGCGCCGGCGACGACGACCAGCGGCACGTCGTCGGTGAATGCCAGGATTTCCGCCAGCATCAGCCGGTTGCGCGAGGTGTCGGCCTCGTGCGGGTTCACAGCCGCGCCCCGAGGCGGTTGCGGACGACGTCGTGACCGCTCATCCGGCATTCCGCTCAGGCCCGGCCGCCGACGGTCGCTCCGCGGTCAGCAACGCGTACCGCTCCAGGGCAATCCAAGCCAGGACGTCTTCGGCATCGAGGGAGGTATCGACTTCGGGAAAGTCGCTCATCGGGCTTCCTTTCGCGCCGGACAGCTGAGTCCAGCTAAACCCGGACGGCTCGCGCAGGCCATGGTTGTGCGCGATCGGTGTGTCAGCTTTTCCCTCGTGCCACGAAAACGCGGCAGGCAGGCAGAGTTCTTACCCGAAGACCCCGGCGATGCAACCGTTTTGGCGAGTTCGCCAGCGGCAGTCTCGCGATTTCCGGACCAGCGCGCGGACGGGCAGGCGATTCCGCTTCGCCGCGGTCAGTACCCGACGTACGCCCCGCCCGCGGCGAGCGCCTGGATGCCCGGCACGTTGTCCAGCGAGCCGTAGCGAGCCAGCGCGTAGCGGACCCCGGCGATGATGTTGTCCACCGGATTGGTGATGACGTCGTGGCCAGGCAGCTTGTAGGCGTTGAAGGTGGAGTCGATGCATTGCATCAGGCCAATGCTGGGGTGCCCCGCCGCCGCGTTGCAGTCGTAGTTGTTGATCGCGCTGGGATCGCCGCCGGACTCGTGCTGGATGATCGCCGCGATAATCGACGCTTGGGCGTCGCTGACGTTCACGCCGTTGGCACGCAGGATTTCGACGGCCTCGTGGATCCAGTCCGCGACATTTCCGGTCGGCGTCACTCCCGCGAACGCCGGCCCAGGGTCATGCGACGTGGTCTGGATGACGTGCGGCGTCGAGGAATCGCCGGACCGCAGAACCGGCGCGGGCGTGGCCTGCGCGGTGCCTCCGCCTGGCGCACCGGCACCGCCACCGGCCGGTGCGAGCGGCTTCAGCTGGGACCCCGATGTCCGAGCAGGTGCGGACTCCTTGTCGAACGTCGCCCCGGACGCGGGGAGCGCGAGCGCCAACGGCTGCACCGGTCCACCCGGGGCTCGGGATGCCAGAGGTGCGGCGGCGGATTCGTTCGCTCCGTTTCCGACGGCGGATTCGTACGTGCCGTTCCCGGTGGCGGCTGCGTCGCCACTCGGGAGCGTGGAGGCAACCAAGTCATGCCAGGGCATCCCACTGGCGGAGCCGGCGCTCCCGTCCTGCGATCCCTCCGGCGGCACGGGTGCGTCGGACACGGCGTTCCGCAGGTCCCGCAGATCGTGGGACAGCTGCCGTTGAAGATCGGCGCTGTTGTGGTGATCCACCGCCTGGAGATCGTACGCCACTGCCTCCAGCTTGCCCGCGATCGTCTCGAGCGTGGCCTTGAGATCTCGCGCGTGGCCGTTGATGCTGTCCTGCTGGTTCAGCACCCGGTCGAGCAGCCAGTCCGCAGTGGGAAAGGCGCCCGCCGCGACGCAGGTTCCCGCGAACTCTCCGAACAACGACATGTCGTCCATGAGACGCCGGATCTCGCCCGCGGACCGCAGCAGAGCTTCGGGCTCCAGGGACGTTCTGTCGGAAGGACCGGGCATGGCCGTTGCCCCCTGCGGATTCGCGCTTATTTCGGAAGGTAATCGGAACCCGATTGGGTTCAGGTCTGTTTACGATGGTCGCCAACCGAACCGCCGCTGTTCAACTTCCGTCGTGTTTCCTGCCCTAATAGCTACCACCGGCTGCCCAGACCACGCCGGTCGCTGGCCTCGGCTGCGCCACCCGAGACCCCGTCCTGCGCAGTCGCCCTGCTGATCACCGGACAGGGCATGGTCTTGGGAGGTGCCGAGGTCGATCGGGCACCGGACCGGTGCCCAGGTTCGGTGTGGGCGAGCTTGCGGTGGACTGGCGGCCGTCTCGCATTTGCAATGCGGCTACGCCATGGGCTTCCCGCTCGCGGCCGGGGGAGATCCCCGTGGGCGGCCAGTCATCGCCTCGCTCGCGGCCAGGGAGTTCCCCGCGGAAAGGAGCGGGCCGACGGGGTCGAAAGTTGCTTTTCCGCACTCACCCGCCACGACCGGGTCGGCCACGTTCAACGCCAACGTGACCAAGCTCGCGAACCCCGCATCGAGGCGGACCACCCGTGTCTTGTCCGGCGACAGCCGTAACCCCAACGGGGCCAGCATGGCCGACACCCCCTCCCGCAACGCCTCGGCATGATGTCGCTCGCCCCAGACCATCAGGACGAAGTCATCCGCGTAACGGATGAGTCCGCACACACCGTGCACGGCTGCTTTGAATTTGGCCCGTTGATATCTGCTGCCCATCGCCCGCCGCTGACGATCGAGGTGATCATCCACAGCGGACAGGGCGATGTTGGCCAGCAACGGAGACAAGATCCCACCCTGTGGTGTTCCGGTCAGGGTCTCTTCCCGTTTCCCGAGTTCGGTCAGCACCCCGGCTTTCAGGAACGCCTTCACCAGCGAGCATATTCGCTTGTCCGTGATCCTCGCCCGCAGACGGTCCATCAACGCCGGATGCGATTTCTCATCGAAACAGGCGTGGATGTCTGCCTCCAGCACCCAGTGACAGTTCCGGGGCTTCGAGGCGCAGTAATGAATCTCGGCCACCGCGTCCTGTGCGCGCCGATTTGGGCGGAACCCATACGAGCAGGGTTTGAAGGCTGCTGCGAAAATGGGCTCGAGCACCAATTTCAGGCTCGCCTGGACCACCCGGTCGGTGATCTGGCGGGTTGGCGATCGCGATTCTCGCCGTCATCGCGGTGCTGCCCGAGTACGCAGTCGACCTGTACTTCACGTATACCGCCGGGGCGAACCCCGAGTACGTCGCCTACGTTGCGGCCACCATGACCGGCTCCAACCGGTTGCTCCTCGGCCTGGGCTAGTCGCTGGTGGCGCTGGTCAGCCTTGTGATCGCCCGCAAGCGCGCCGGGAGGCCGGTGCGCGAGCTGACACTGGACTCGCCCTACCGGGTGGAACTCGGGTTCCTGGCGATCGCGTCGTCGGTCGCGCTCGTCATCCCAGTCACCGGCGGGTCGTCCGCGCCGACGGCACGCCGCCCTCCTGCTGCCGCGGTCAGGTACCGGATCTCCTGCGCGGTGAGGGGGTGCCGATGCGCGGCCGGCGTGTACAGCTCGACCGGGCCCGGCACTCCCTGTTCGCGGCGCGAAGCCGTCCGCGTGGTTCGCCGATCGCGTCGTCCTGACGCGGGTTACGCGGCGAACTTGTCGGGGAACTGGGCGATGATGCCCTTGGCGAGGGTGTCCGACAGCATCATCATGTGCTCAGAGGCCGCGTCGTAGTCCTTGATCGACTTCGTGTAGTCGCCCTTGAGGAGGTCGACGGAGTAGGTCGTGGTCTGGTCGATGTGCTCTTTCATCATCGGCTCCGTCGCCGAGGTGGGCCAGTTCTTCGGGTTGGCGCCGGAGAGGAAGTCCGCGATCTCCTTGGCGTTGGCGTACCAGTCTGCCATCGCCTTGTCCAGCGCGGCCTTGTCGTTGGCCTGCGCGGCTTTGAGGACCGGTACCGCTTGCTGGATGTGCGTGGTCAGCAATGCGGCCAGCTTGTCTCCGGCGGCTTGGCCGTAGTAGGGAACGATCGCGGCGCCGAGGTCTTTCTGGTCGCGCAGGAGACGGTCGAGGGTCGGTTGCAGGGAGTCCGGGTTGTGGAAGAACGCCTTGACGGTGCCGTAGGTCCACTGCATGTGGTCGGTCCACAGTGTCCGCATCGCGGTGTAGAGCGCGATCTGCTTCTGCGGGTTCGGCGCGGTCGTCGCGGCGCCCGAGGTCATGTGCATTCCCGACGCGGCACTGGCGTCGGAAGAGCCGGCGCTGCTGCATCCGGCGAGCAGGGTCGCCGCGAGCGCGGCGCCTGCCAGGGCGGGCACGAGGCCCTTGCCCAGTCGTTGTGCCCCGAACATCGGTCACGTCCTTTCGCACTGCGCACGCCGTCCGGGCCGCACGCGGGGGTCGGCGCCGGGGTCGGTGTCCGGCTGCCGGTGACGCGAGTGGTCACCGACGGTGTGTGTGCTGCGGCAGGAGAGTTCTTACCGCCGGCGGGCGACTTGATCCAGAAATTTTCCGGGCTGTTGCGGTAAGGCCCGCGGTGCGGACGGCGACTCATGGACTGTGATGACTGACCTGCGCACCTCTCGGAGAGCGCCGTGGGACGACCCGTCTCGTGACTCGGCGCTGCGGGCGTGGCGCGCGAGGGTCATGGTCCGGGCGGGCTTCGGCGTCGGTGCCGCGATCGAGCTGGCCGAACACGATGATCTGGACGTGCACGCGTTGCTGACGCTGCTGGACCGGGGCTGTCCGCCGGAGCTGGCCGCGCGGATCCTCGCGCGATGACGCCCGGGACGGGGTTTGCTGCGGATGAGTGACGATGCGACGATGACACCTATGTTTTCGCCGAGCCGGCAAGCACCGCGATGCGGGGACGCTGGCGAGACGGCGTGGATCGACGCACTGCGCACGCGCGGGGCCGGTTATGACGAGGCCGTGCGCAGAGTCCGGCACGCGGTCCGGCGGGCGGCGCGGCATCAGGTGTGCCGGATGCCCCGGGTGTGGGCCGAGCTGGGGGACGTCCGGGCGGAGGAGATCATCGAGTCGGCCGCGGACGAGGCGACGGTGGCGGTGCTCGATCGGCTGGACCGGTTCGAAGGACGGAGCAAATTCACGACCTGGGTGTACAAGTTCGGTGTCTTTCACGCCGCGACCGAGGCTCGGCGCGCGTTGTGGCGTGATCGCCCGGTCGAGCTGGACGGGCAGCCGGAACCGGCCAGCACGGATCCCGTGACCCCCGAAGCCTGGGCGGAGGCGCGGGACTTGTCCGCGGCGGTGGCTCTTGCGCTGGCGACGGTGCTGACACCGCATCAGCGCCGGATCGCGTGTGCGCTGATCGTCGACGACGTGCCGATCGACGTGCTGGCCGAGCGGCTGGGAACGAACCGCAGCGCCCTCTACAAGACGCTGCACGATGCACGGCGCTAGCTGCGCGCTGAGCTGCTCTCCCGCGGGTTCGTGCGCGGGCGCCGTGCGGGTGAGGTGAGCAGATGAACACGCCAGACCGGCCGCTGACCCCGGCACAGGCCGACAGTCTCGCTGCCGTCAGCGAGCCGTGGTTGTCCTGTGACGAGTGCTTCGACCAGATCGACGGCTATGTCGACGGTCTGTTCCAGGACGAGCGTGACCCCGCCGAGGCGATGCGGGTGCACCTCGCCAGATGCCCAGCCTGCTGCGAGGAGGCGGAGTCCTTGATCAGCCTGGCCGCGGAGGACCAGGGAACGGACCCCGAGCAGGCGCTGCGGGCGTTCCGCCGCGACGTCGGCCTGGCCGCCGGTCCGCCGGCCGAGTCGCAGACCGGGATCGCCCGGCTGTTCCGGCGGCGCCGGACCCCTGACCGGTAGCCGATTCCCCGGACA
>NZ_PJMY01000002.1:0-592464 GCF_002846615.1 Amycolatopsis echigonensis
GCTGGCCGCCGTCGGCCGCGATCTCGCAGCGGTCGTGCAGGCCGACGAGCTTCAGCTGGTGCTGCTGGTCCAGCGCGTCGGGCGCGCCGACGCGTTCCAGCAGCGGCTGCAGGATCTCGCGGGTGAACGTGACCGGTTCCTCGCCCGCCCGGTCGCGTCTGCTCGCGCCGCGCGGACGGGGCGGCGGCAGCAAGCCGAGCAGCGCGCCGTCGGGGACGTCGAGGATTTCCTCCAGCACCCGCACCGCCGACAGCGACCCGGCGCGTTCCGGCTGGCGTTTGCCCGACTGCCAGTAGCTGAGCGCGGTGACGCTGACCGTCGCTCCCCGGGCGCGCAACCGTGCCTGGATCCGGTCCAGGGAAAGGCCGCTCGCTCCGATCGCGGCGCGCAGCGCGCTCGCGAACGCGGTCCGGGCACCTCCGTCGGTGTCCGGACCGGCGTGGTCCGCATGCCGCTGCGTCATGTCCCGCCGCCCGCCCCCGCTGGTAACCGACCGTGCCGAGCCCGACACAGGCACGGTAGCAGCCGCCGGACCAGGCACAGCGCCGCGGGACTCGGACGAACGGGCTAGTACTGGCAACTGTGAACCATTGCCGTGACCTGCGCCGTCGCGCTTCCATGGCCAGGACGGAACGCGCCGCCCCCGGCGCGTCCGGAGCCTCGGCCCCGGCAGCGCGGACCGCGCCCCGCGCCCGGCCGGCGGCCGCGCCCGGAACCGGTGGCCCGGCATGCCCCCAGAGGCCGGGCCACCGGTCATCCGCGCGGATCCGCCGTGACTTGCGCCCGCGGCCGGGGCGGCAGACGATGAGCGGGATCCCCGTCCGCGGGGCGATTTCCCTCGATCGCAGGTGGTCGAAATGGTGAAATTCCTTCTTCTTTCCCGTGCTGACCAGTCGGCCCAGGCGCCGCCGGAAGCCGCCGGGACCCGCACGGTCGGCGTGCGGGAAATCCTTCCGCGGCAGGGGGCGTGAGATGGCCGCACCGGAATTCGACGGCAAGTGCGCCTTCGCGCTGAGTCTCGGTCCCGCGAGCAAAGCACCCGCGGGCAAGCCGGAGCACGCGCTGGAGATCGACGGCAAGACCTACTACTTCTCCGGGGCGGTGCCGAAATTCCTGTTCCGGCTGATCCCCGGCAGCCGGGAACGCGCGGACCGGAGGTGGACGGCGGGGTGAGCCGCGCCACCGCCAGGCTGGTTACCAGCGGGTAGGCTCCGGGCATGGTCTTGCGGCAGAACATCCTGATCACCGGAGCCAGCTCCGGTCTCGGCGAGGGAATGGCCCGGCAGTTCGCCGCCCGCGGCCGCAATCTCGCGCTGTGCGCCCGGCGCACCGACCGGCTCGACGACCTGGCCGCGCAGCTGCGCGCCGCGTACCCGGGGATCGCCGTCGTCACGCGCGCGCTCGACGTCACCGACCACGACCGCGTCTTCAAGGTGTTCGAGGAATTCCGGTCGGAACTCGGCCGGCTCGACCGCGTGATCGTCAACGCCGGGCTCGGCAAGGGACAGCCGGTCGGCGCGGGACGGTTCGACGCCAACCGGCAGACCCTCGAGACCAACCTCGTCGGCGCGGTGGCCCAGATCGAGGCGGCGGCGGGCATCTTCCGCGAGCAGCGCGACGGGCATCTCGCGGTGATCTCGTCGTTCATGGCGCTGCGCGGTTTTCCCCGGAACCTCACCGCGTACTCCGCGTCGAAGGCCGGGATCTCCGCGTTCGCCGAGGGCGCGCGGCTGGAGCTGAGCGACCACGGCATCAAGGTCACCGACGTGCGGCCCGGCTACATCAGCTCCGAGATGACCGCGCGCTCGACCAAGCGCAATCCGCTGATGGTGTCGGCCGAGGCCGGTGCGCACGCGCTGGTGAAGGCGATCGAAGCGGAACCCAAGCGCGCGTACGTCCCTTCGTGGCCCTGGGTGCCGCTGAGTCTCGCGGTACGCTTGGCTCCGGGCCGGTTGCTGCGGACGTTTTCCTGACGGGACGGCATAAATGGGTGCGATCTACCTGATCCGGCACGGCCAGGCGTCGTTCGGCGCGGCGGATTACGACGCGTTGTCGCCGCTGGGCTTCGAACAGTCCACTTTGGTCGGTGCGGAACTGAAGCGGCGCGGGGTCGAGTTCGCGCAGGTGCGCTCGGGAACGCTGGCCCGCCAGCGGGACACCGCGGCGACGGCGCTGAAGGTCCTCGGCTGCGACGTGCCGGTGGTCGAGGACGAACGGTGGAACGAATACGACCACGTCGACATCGCGCGGCATCACGCGGGCGGTGCGCCGCAAGAGGATTCGCGCGAGTACCAGCGGTTGCTGGACGCCGCTCTGACCGCGTGGGTCGGCTCCGGCGACAGTGGTCCGTGCACGGAAAGCTGGCCCGCTTTCCTCGACCGTTGCACGGCGGCGCTGGCCGAGCTGGTCGGTTCGCTGGGCAAGGGCGAGAACGGGCTCGTGTTCACCTCGGGCGGCGTGCTGGGCGCGGTCGCCGGGTCGTTGCTGGGCACGCCCGGGCCCGGGCTGCTGAAGCTGAACCGCGTCACCGTGAACACCGGGATCACGAAGCTGGCATCCGGTCGCGGCGGCGTGACTCTGTTGTCCTTCAACGAGCATCCGCATCTCGAAGGCGAGACCGCGCGGCTGCTCAGCTACCGGTAGGAGGCCGTCGTGCAGTTCGGTGAGGTCACGATCGTGCCGGTGAACGGGCACGGTCCGGAAGACGTGGTCGTGGACGCCGAGGGCCGGGTCTACACCGGCGTCGACGACGGCCGGATCCTGCGGGTTTCGCCGGACGGACGGCGGATCGACCTGGTCGGCGACACCGGCGGCCGCCCGCTCGGACTGGAGCTGTACGGCGACGGCGAACTCCTGATCTGCGACGCCCGCGCCGGGTTGCTGACCATGCCGCTGGCCGGCGGCGAGATCACGACTCTCGCGACCTCCGGCGCCGGGCTCGACTTCGTGTTCTGCAACAACGCCGCGGTCGCCGCCGACGGCACGGTCTACTTCACGGATTCCTCGCGTCGCTTCGGCATCGACAACTGGCGCGACGACCTCATCGAGCAGACCGCGGGCGGACGGCTGCTGCGCCGCACGCCGGACGGGCACATCGACCTGCTCGTCGACGGTCTCCAGTTCGCGAACGGCGTCGCGCTGCCGCCGGACGAGTCCTATGTGGCGGTCGCCGAAACCGGCGCGTGCCGGGTCAGCCGGGTCTGGCTGACCGGTCCGCGCGCGGGCGACCTCGACGTCCTGATCGGCGACCTGCCGGGTTTCCCGGACAACATCGCGACCGGTTCGGACGGGCTGATCTGGATCACCGAGGCCAGCCCGCGGCTGCGTGCGCTCGACCTCGTGCGCCGTCTTCCCGCGCCGGTCCGGACGGCGGTCCGCGCGTTGCCGGCTTCGCTGCAGCCCGCGCCGAAACGCCGGGTGGGCGCGGTCGCCGTCGATCCGGACGGTGCGGTGGTGCGCGAACTGCGCGGCGAGATCCCGGGTTTCCACCTGCTCGTGGGCATCCGCGAGTACCACGGCCGCCTGTGGTTCGGCTCCCTGGAAGAAAACGCGATCGCCTACACCGACCTCTGATCAGCTGTCCGTGAAGCGGGAAATCAGCGTCCGGTCCACTGTGGACTGCGGCCGGCGGACCACGCGGCGTAGAACTCCTTGTGGTCCTTGGCGGTCATCAGCAGCGCCTGCGTGATGGCTTCCAGCTCGATCGAGCTCCCGAGATCGCTGTCGAGTTCGCGGGTCAGCAGCACCTTCGTGGTGGAGTACGCCAGGGCCGGGCCGTCCGCGAGCCGTCGCGCCAGTGCGGCGGCCTCGCCGGCCAGCTCGTCGTCGGGGACCACCCGGTTCGCCAGCCCGATCGCTTCGGCCCGCGCGGCGGGAAGTTTGTCACCCAGCATCAGCAGTTCCGTCGCGCGGCCGAGGCCAACCAGGCGCGGCAGCAGATACGCCGAACCCATGTCGGCGCCCGCCAAGCCGACCTTGGTGAACAGGAAGGCGAACTTCGCCGATTCGGCCAGCAGCCGGAAATCGCTCGCCAGCGCGAGCACGGAACCGGCGCCCGCCGCGACGCCGTTGATCGCCGCGATGATCGGGATCGGCGTTTCGCGCATGGCTTTCACCACCGCGCCGGTCATCCGCGTGAATTCGAGCAGTTCCGCCGTGTCCATTTTCTGCAGTTCGCCGATGATTTCCTCGACGTCGCCGCCCGAGCAGAACCCGCGGCCCTTCCCGGTGAGCACGAGCACCCGCACGTCGCCGCGATGCGGCAGTTCGGCGACGAGGTCGCGCAGGTCGGCGTAGACGTCGAAGGTGAGAGCGTTGAGTTTTTCCGGACGGTCGAAGGTCACCGTCGCGACCCCGTCGTCCACCGTGAACTCGAAGTGCTCCCACGATTTCGTGAGCGGGACACTGGCGCGGAACGGGCTCATTTCTGGATTCCTCCACCGTCGAGTACGAGGGTCTGTCCGTTGATCGCGGCCGCCTCCGGGGCGGCGAAAAACTCCACGGCGTAAGCGATTTCGCCGGGTTCGAGCAGCCGTCCGAGCGGGGAGGCGGCGGCGAGCGCGGCTTCCGCGTCGGCTTCGTCGCGGCCGGTGCGCTCACGGATCCGGGCGACCGACGTCGCGGTCATGTCGGTGCGCACGAACGACGGGCACACCGCGTTCGCCGTGACGCCCGTGCCAGCCACTTCCGCCGCCACCGCACGCATCAGCCCGACCGCCGCGTGCTTCGACGCGGTGTAGCCCGAGGTGTAGCGCGCCCCGGCCAATCCCGCGGTCGACGCGACCGTGACTATCCGTCCGTAGTCGCGTTCGCGCATGCCCGGCAACACCTCGCGGGTGCACAGGAACGCGCCGGTCGCGTTCACCTCGAACTGGCCGCGCCAGTCGTCGAGACCGGTCTTCGCCAGTGGCGCGCTCGAGGACACCCCGGCGTTGTTGACCAGCACGTCGACCGGTCCGAGCCGGGCGAAGTACGCGCGGACGGCGGCTTCGTCGGTCACGTCGCATTCGGCGCGGCCGGGGGAGTGCACGGTCGCGCCGGCGTCGCGGAACCGCTCGGCGACGGCCGCGCCGATGCCGCGGGTGCCGCCGGTGACCACGACGACTCGGTCGGAAAAACTGCTCACTCCCGAAAGCTACACCGCAGCGGGCTGAGGTGTATAGAGTTGCCTCGTGCCCGACACCGAACCCGCCCGCACGCCCCAGGAGCTCGTGATGACGCTGCTGGGCAGCTACGTGCGCCCGCGCGAGAGCAGGCGCGTGTGGTCCGGCGGGCTTGTCGCGCTGCTGCACGAGCTGGGCTTCTCCGACGGCGCGGCCCGGATCGCGCTGACTCGGCTGGTGCGCCGCGGCCTGCTGTCCCGGCACCGCGAGGGCAGGCTGGTGCACTACTCGCTGACCCCGCGCACGGTCGCCCTGCTCGACGACGGCGACCGGCGGATCTTCGGACTCGGCCGCCGGGACGAACCGGCCGGGACCTGGACCGTGCTGTGGCAGAACATCCCGGAGACCCGGCGCACCTCCCGCGAACGGCTGGTGCGGCGGCTGCGGTTCCTCGGGTTCGGCCCGGTCCAGGACGGCACCTGGCTCGCCCCGCACGACCGCGAGGCCGAGGTGCTTGCGCTGCTCTCCGAACTCGAAGTCGCCGAACACGCCGGTCTGATGCTGGGCACGCCGTCCGCCGCGCTGGACGTGCGCCAGCTCGCCGGACGGGCCTGGGACCTCGACGGACTGTCCGCCCGCTACGCCGCGTTCGTCGCCGAATTCGGCGACTGCCCGAAGGATCTCAGCGACCCGGAAGCGTTCGCCGTGCGCACCCGGCTGGTGCACACTTATCGCGAATTCCCTTCGCTGGACCCGGAATTGCCGTCCGGGCTGATCCCCGCGCCGCAGACGCGGGCGGCGGCGGTCAAGCTGTTCCACGACCTGTATTCGGCGCTCGCGCCACCCGCTCAGCGCCACTTCGACCGAACCCTGTCCCCGAGATGAGGAACCCGATGACCGGAACAGACGACACCCAGGCCGCGCTCAGTTACACGTCCTACCTGGCGCTCGACGAGGTGCTCGCCGCGCAGCGCCCGCGTTCGGACGAACACGACGAACTGCTGTTCATCGTGATCCACCAGGTCTACGAGCTGTGGTTCAAGCAGATCCTGCACGAGGCCGCGTTCCTGCAGGAGAACCTGGAAGCGGGCAACACCGCGCATTCGATCCGCACGCTGCGCCGCATCCTGACCGTGCTGAAGGTGGTGGTCGCGCAGATCGACGTGCTGGAGACGATGACGCCCAGCCAGTTCACCAGCTTCCGCGCCCGCCTCGACGCTTCGAGCGGCTTCCAGTCCGGCCAGTTCCGCGAGCTGGAGGCGGTGCTCGGCCGCCGCGACGAGCGCGTGTTCGCGCACTATCCGGACGGCGGCGAGCAGCGCAGCCGGATCGCCGACGCGATGCGCCGTCCGTCGGTGTTCGACTCGTTCCTGGCCTACCTGTCCGGAAAGGGCTATCCGGTCGACACCGGACGCGACGTGACCCGTCCGCTGGAGCCGTCGCCGGAATTGCAGGAAGTGCTGCTGAAGGTCTACCAGGACGACGGCGGCCCGTCGGTGCTCGCCGAGGCGCTGGTCGACCTCGACGAGGGCCTGCAGGAATGGCGCTACCGGCACGTGAAGATGGTCGAACGCACGATCGGCGACAAGACCGGCACCGGCGGTTCGTCCGGCGCGGCCTACCTGCGCACCACGCTGTTCAACCCGATGTTCCCGGACCTGTGGGCTGTCCGGAGCCGGTTGTGACCACAGTGGAGTCCTTGCGCGCCAAGGGAAACGCGCTCGCCCCGCACTATTCGCGGTTCCGCGTCGCCGACCGGCTGCTGTTGTCCGCGCATTCGCACCAGGCCTGGCCGGACGTCGCCGAAGAGGGCCTGTGCGAAGCGTTCGCCGACGCCGCGGAGGAGGTGGACGAGAAGTGGGGCCGGGCGTTCGCGAAGGCCGACGAGCTGCGGAACGGGTTCCGGCAGTGGCTGTCTGATCCGCACGGCGACTACACGCTCGGCCAGAACACTCACGAACTCGTGCTGCGGTTCCTGTCCGCGATCGAGCTGCGGAAGCGGCCGCGATTGGTGACCACCGACGGGGAATTCCACACTTTGCGCCGCCAGCTCACCCGGTTGGCCGAGGAGGGCGTCGAGG
Source organism: Amycolatopsis echigonensis (assembly GCF_002846615.1). Taxonomy (NCBI): domain Bacteria; kingdom Bacillati; phylum Actinomycetota; class Actinomycetes; order Pseudonocardiales; family Pseudonocardiaceae; genus Amycolatopsis; species Amycolatopsis echigonensis. The sequence continues at coordinate 7,184 of NZ_PJMY01000002.1, forward strand.
TCGTCCGCGTGCCCGCCGCACCGGTCGCGACGCTGGCCGAACGGCTCGCTGAACAGGTCGACGGCCGCACCGCCGCGGTGCTCACGTCGGCGGTCTTGTTCGAGACCTCCTGGATCGTGCCCGGTCTCGCCCATCTGGCTGAAACGTGCCGGAGCCGCTCGGTCGAGCTGGTCGTCGACGCGTACCACGCGGTCGGCGCGGTCCCGTTCCCGCTGCACGACCTCGGCCTCACCAACGCGTGGGTGCTCGGCGGCGGTTACAAGTACCTCCAACTCGGCGAAGGCAACTGCTTCCTGCGGCTGCCCGCGCACGCGCAGGAGCTGCGCCCGGTGATTACCGGCTGGTACGCGGAATTCGGCGCACTCGCCGACGAACGCCGGCCGGACGAAGTCGCGTACGCCCCTGGCGGCGACCGGTTCGCCGGAGCCACCTACGACCCGTCGAGCCACTACCGCGGCGTGCGGGTGCAGCAGTTCTTCGCCGAACACGGACTCACCGCCGAGTTCCTGCGCGAGGTGTCGCAGCACCAGGTCGGCCTGCTCGCCCGCTGCTTCGACGATCTCGGCCTGCCGGACGACGTCGTCACCCGCGACCGCGAAACACCGCTCGACGGCATCGGCGGCTTCCTCTCGCTGCGCAGCCCGGTCGCCGGGCGCCTGTGCGAACGCTTGGCCGCGCGCGGCGTGCGGACCGACAGCCGAGGGCATTACCTGCGGTTCGGCCCCGCGCCGTACCTGTCCGATGAACAGCTCGAAACGGCGATTTCCACACTTCGGGAAGCTGTCGCGGATCTGGGGTGAAGCTCCCGGGATGCGGGTGGTGGCCCGGAGAACGGCGAAGTAGGTTGACGGTGTGCACTGCGGAACGGGCAACCCTCGTTCCCCGGTGCGCACCGTTCACACATGCGCGCGGCCACGAGCCGCGTGGGAGACAAAGGAGTCACCACCGTGACCGAAGGCGTGTTCGGCCGGCACAGCGGCCATGAGCAAGTCGTGTTCTGCCACGACGAGGCCAGTGGGCTGAAAGCCATCATCGGCATCTACTCCACCGCTTTGGGCCCGGCCCTCGGCGGCACCCGGTTCTACCCCTACGCCACTGAGGACGCCGCGCTGGACGACGTTCTCGCGCTCTCCAAGGGAATGGCGTACAAGAACGCGCTCGCCGGCCTCGACCTCGGCGGCGGCAAGGCCGTCATCATCGGCGACCCGAACACGCTGAAGTCCGAAGCGCTTCTCCGCGCGTACGGCCGGTTCGTGGACTCGCTCGGCGGCCGGTACATCACTGCCTGCGACATGGGCACTTATGTGCGCGACATGGACGTCGTCGCCCGCGAGACCCGGCACGTAACCGGACGTTCCCCGGAGGACGGCGGGGCCGGAGATTCCTCGGTGCTCACCGCCTTCGGCGTGTACCAGGGGATGCGCGCGTCCGCTGAGCAGGTGTGGGGCGTGCCCGAGCTGACCGGCCGCCGCGTCGGTGTCGCCGGGGTCGGCAAGGTCGGCCACATCCTCGTCGGCCACCTGGTGGAGGCCGGCGCGCACGTGGTGATCACCGATGTCGCGTCCAGCGCCGTGGAACGCGCCCGTGCCGCGTACCCGGACGTCGAGGTGGTGTCCGATGTGGACACCATGATCGAGACCGAACTGGACGTCTTCGCGCCCTGCGCGATGGGCGGCGTGCTCACCGACGAGACCGTGGCCGCCCTGCGCGCCCAGATCGTCTGCGGCGCGGCCAACAACCAGCTCGCGCACCCCGGCGTCGACAAGCTGCTGAACGACCGCGGCATCCTGTTCGCCCCGGACTACCTGGTGAACGCGGGCGGCGTGATCCAGGTGGACGACGAACGGCACGGCTTCGACTTCGCCCGCGCCCAGCGCAAGACGGCGGCCATCTTCGACACCACGAAGGCGGTGTACGAACTGGCGAAGGCCGACGGCGTGCCCCCCGCCGCCGCTGCCGACCGCCTCGCCGAACGCCGGATGACCGACGTCGGCCGCCTGCGCTCGATCCTCACGGTGTAACTCCGCAGAAGTCCGTGAAGGGCTCCTTGCGGGAATCAGATTCCCGCAAGGAGCCCTTCACAGCCAGCGACCGGTGGTGAGGGGCCCCTTCACGGACCGCCGCCCACCGCTTCACAGTGCTGCATCCAAGGTGACATCGGGGCCGCGAGCCCCGCCCCGTCGCGAACCGCAACCGGTGCACTAACCCAGCCAGGCTCCCACACCGCCCAACCGCAGCCGACGAACCCGACGGACGGTGCACCCACACCACCCCCGCACCCCGATACGAAGCCAAAACGCGGTCTGGGGTTGCTTGTCAAGGCATCTTTCCCGCCTTGACAAGCAACCCCAGACCGTCGTCACAATGGGGCTTCGGGGTGCCCCACGAACCTATTTCTCTATGCGGCGATCAGCCGCTCTTACGCCGAAAAGTCCGCTTATTAGCCGCCGGCCCATGCGCGTGCTGGCTCTGCTGTCCGGCGTTCTCGTGAGCGGCCCCCTCGCGCGCCTTGGCCTGTTTCCGCTCCAGCGCCTCGCGGAACTTCCGCTTGACGTCGCCCTCCCCGTCGCTGGGTGCCGGTTGCGCTTCACTCATGGCTGACCTCCGAAGGTGACGACGTGGTACTCCGCCAGCCTGGCACCCTTCGCGCACCTTGGCGAGCCATTTCAGAGTGACGCCACCCGGCGGTGGCTCGGCTCGCCAGCCTTCCGCTGCATCGGCACGACAGCCTCCGCGTCCACCGGACGAACCCGCTGAACCATGCGCCAGCCGGCACCGAGCACAAGCCCGAACACCGCCGCACCAGCCAAGATCACCGCCACCCAGGCGGTCACCGCAGTGAAAACCAGAGCCCCGGACCGGCCGTACGCGAAGCCGGACAGAACCGCCCAGCCCACCGCCGTCACCCCGGTCGCGGCGAGAGGAGTCGTGACCACTGCCACTGCGCCGATCACGAGCGCGACAGCCGCGACGGCGTAGCTGGGATGCGCAGTGCCTCCAGCGAGGTCCGCGCCGATCGCAGCCGCTACTACCGCCACACAACCGAGCGGGAAACCGAATCCGCCAGCGAGCCGTCGTTCAGTACGCATGCCCCATGGCACCCCGAGCGGGCGCGTGAAGGAGCCGCGCGGACGGGTTCCGTACGCCCCGGCGCTTGTTATTGACGGCTTCTTGACCTCTTCAGGCGCGCTCGGTCGCGCGGACGATCGCGGCCACGATGTCCGGCCACAGCGGTTCCGGCAGGTCGTGGCCCATGCCGGGGACGATGACCAGTTCCGCGTCCGGGATCGCCGCCGCGGTGGCTTTGCCGCCGCTGACGTCGATCATCACGTCTGAGTCGCCGTGCAGCACGACGGTCGGCACCCGGACGTCGTGCAGTCGTTCAGTGCGGTCGCCCGACGCGACGACGGCGGCCGCCTGCCGCTGCATCCCGACCGGGTGCCGTCCCCGGTCGTAGTTCCGGGTTGCCTTGCGCCGCAAGTACTCCTCGGTGGCCGGATAGCCCGGCGATCCCGTCACGCGGTAGTTCGCGATGCTCTGTTCGATCTGCTCCTCGCGCGATTCCGGCGCCGGTTTGGTGAGCGTCTCCAGCGCGGCGGGCGAGACCTGGCCGACCGACGGGTCGCCGGTCGTCGACATGATCGACGTCAGGCTCAGCAGCCGGTCCGGGTGGTCGATCGCGAGCTGCTGCGCGACCATCCCGCCCATCGAAGCGCCGACGACGTGCGCCTTCGCGAAACCGAGCGCGTCGAACAGCCCGACGGTGTCGTCGGCGAGGTCCGAGAGCAGATACGGAGCCCGGGCGGTGCCCGCGATGATCCCGGCGAGGTCCGGCGTGCCGAGTTCGTCGAACCAGGTGGACAGGCCCGCGTCGCGATTGTCGAAGCGCACGACGTGGAAGCCGCGGCTCGCGAGCAGCTCGCAGAAGCCCTCCTCCCAGGTGATCATCTGGGCGCCGAGTCCCATCACCAGGACGACCGGCGGGGCGGCCGGGTCGCCGAACGTGTCGTACTCGAGTTCGAGGCCGTTGGCCTGTGCGCGTGGCATGCCCCGATCATGCCGCAGCCCGGAACCGCGTGTGGCCGAGCCGGCCGGTCGCCGGTTACGGTGCACGGCATGCCGACTCCGCGTGCCGGACAGCGCGCCAGGTCCCGTTCCGCCGCCGGGCTGCCCGCGGTCACCGCGAAGAAGGTGGTCGACGCGGCGGTGAAGCTCACCATCGAACGCGGCTTGGAGAACTGGACGCTGCGGCAGCTGGCCGCCGCGATCGGCGCGTACCCGGCGGTCGTCTACCACCACGTCGGGGACCGCGACGCGGTGGTGTGCGCGGTGCTGGACCGGGTCGTCGGCCAGCTGCGGCTGCCCGACGACAAGCTGGAGTGGCAGGAGTGGTTCGTCCAACTGCTGACCGGCCTGCGCGAGGTACTGCGCAAGCATCCGGGCACGGCGCGCCGGATGGCGTCGTTCGGCCCGTCGGTGGCCGCGGCCACGCCCACGATGGAACGAGGGGTGCGGATCCTGCTCGACGCGGGCTTCGGCGACGAAAGCCCGCTCGCCTACACCGTGCTCACGACCACCGCGTGCCAGTACGTCGCGCTGGAGGACGACCGGGACCGCAGCCTCGCGTTGCGCCTGGACAACACCGAGGAATACGCCTCCTACCGGGACCGCGAGGACCTGCCCGGCATGGCCGCGCACGGCCGGATGATGCACGAGCTGCTCACCGACCCCGAAGCCGCGGCCGGTTACCATCCGCGACTGTTCGACTTCGCGATCCGCAACTGCCTCGACGGCCTCACCTGCCGATTGGCCCGGCTGCGCGGCTGAAATTCGCGAAATTGCTCCGCGTGAGCATCCGCACTGGGCCGTCCGCGTGGTCGTGGTGAAAAGTCGGGCGGCCGCTGCGCCGACTGACACCGATTCGATGCCTTCCCGGCGTAGCGTGGACAGCTACCGGGGGCCTCGCCTCCGGAAGGGGCCCCCGGCACTTTCCTCCCCCCTCGTGGTGCCGGGGGCTCTCCTTCCGGCGGGTCAGTGCTGGGGCGGATGCTGGATCGCGGGGAACACCCGGCTCACCAAGGTCACGAGCGACATGGTCAGCAGCGTGTGCACCTGCCTGCGGTCCAGCGAGCGGTGCACGAGCCATTCGCGGCCCGCCGCCTTCACCATGCCGGCGAACGCGCGCACCGCGGCGTTCAGTTCCTCGCCGTGCGCGCTGTCGCGGGACAGCCCGACCGCCTCGAGGACGCGGTCGGCCGACGCGCGGTCGGCCTCGGCGACGATCCGGTCCACCTCCGGATCGCGGCCGATGCCCTCCGGCGCGATCGCGGCGAGCCACAGCTTCTCCTGCCCGCGCACCATGTCGAGCAGCCAGTCGATGGCGGCGTCCGCGCGGACTTCCAACGGGCCGTCCGGCAGAATCTGCACCGCGATCCGCGGCACTGTGAGCGCACGCCGAACGATTTCGAGGTACAACTCCCTTTTTGTTCCGAAATAATGATTGATCAGTCCGCGGGCCACGCCTGCCTCGGCCGCGATGTCCGAAGTGGACACTTCCGAATACGGTCGTTCGCCGAACAGCCGCGCCGCACAGGCGTAGATCTGCTCTTTGCGTTCGTCCGGTTCGAGTCGCCGCCACTTCGGCGCCGGATCGGTGCTCATGGCATCAGTTTGGCATGATCGGTTCAGAACGGCGGATTGACCGGGCCGAATGTCGCGGCGGAAACACGTTCGGCTGCTACCGCGCGGTATGGGTTGACGACCCGGTCAGTCCGGAAGCTCGATCGGCGCGAGGTCCGCGAAACGGTCGCCCGGACCGGGATTCGCCGGATCGCTCGCGCCGCCGAAGTGCCGTTGCACGCCCCATACCGCGTTGAGCGCGGTCTGCACCGCGCCCTCGGCCCAGCCCGCGGTCCACGAGATGTCGTCCCCCGCAAGGAATAAACCGCGATAGCGTTCGGGCAGTGAATCCTGCACGAAGTGCGTGAAAAGCCGGTGCTGGTACCGGTAATGCCCGGGCAGGTTCGCCTTGAACGCGCCCATAAAATGCGGTTCGGCCTCCCACGACACGGTCACCGGGTCGCCTACGATGTGCCGCCGCACGTCGACGCCGGGGTAGATCTCGCGCAGCGACTGCAGCATCACCTCGACGCGGTCGGACACGGAAAGCGGCAGCCACTTCAGCGAATCGTCGGCCCACGTGTAGGACAGGCAGATCACCGCGGGCCGGTCCGGGTCGTCGCCGAGAAGGTAGGTGCCGCGCGGCATCCGGTCGGTGAGCGTCATGCTCATCGTTTCGCGGCCGGTGACCGGGTCGCGGTCGAGCCAGAACGGGCGGTCCACCGGCACGAACACCTTGGAGGACGCCATGTAGTGCGTGCGCTCGATCGCCGTCCAGTGGTCGATCGGGAACAGGGCCTCGTCGCATTCGATCTTCGACAGCAGCATCCAGCTCTGCGCGGTGAACACCGCGGCGCCGAACGTGCGGATGTGGCCGGAGGCGTCGGTGACGGTGACGTTGTTCGGCGCGGTGCGGTGCAGCCGCGTGACCCCCGGCCGCGGCTCGCCGTTTTCGTGCAGGGAAGCGAGATTCGTGCCGGACGGCCAGTGTGCGAGCTTCTCCGGGACGTGGTCCCACAGCCGCTTCGGGAGCTGTCCGCTGCCGCCGACGATGCTGTGGTGGTCGTCGTCCGCGCCGGTATAGACGACGCGGAGGATTTCGAGAATCGAGTTCGGGAAGTCGGTGTCCCATCCGCCGGTGCCGAATCCGACCTGGCCGAAGATCTCTCGATGCCGGAACGAGGAAAAGGCCGGGGAATCACACAGGAATCCGTAGAAGGTCTGGTTGTCGAGCAGGGGCACGAGCTTGTTCCAGATCTTTTTGACCGTCGCGGCGTCGCGATTGCGGATCGCGGTCTGCATCTCGGCGAATGACGCGTGCTCGTCGAGCGTGCGTTGCCACGCTCGCGCCACTTCGCCGTACACCTCGGGCAGATCTTCGGGCGTGCGCGCGTAATAGCTTTGGCCCTTGAGATCGACCACTGTGCTCGGCGTGGCGGGCGAAAGCGGGTTCGGGAACGGCGTGGTTTCCAGCCCGGCCTTGTCGATGTAGTGGAACAGCGACGTCGAAGACGGCGGGAAACGCATCGCGCCCATCTCGGCGACCACGTCGTCGGGCAGGCCGGGGAAGTGGTGCGTGCGCAGCCGGCCGCCGATGCCGTCGATCTCGTACACGACCGGCCGCAGCCCGAGCTTCATCAGCTCGTAGGCGGTCACGATGCCGGAGAGGCCGCCGCCGATCACCGCGACCTCGGTGCCGTGCACCTCCTCCGGCACGCTGCCGAGTCCGGCCGGATGCGCGAGGTAATCGTCGTAGGCGAACGGGAAGTCGGGGCCGAACATCGTGATCGGCCGGCCGGCGGGTTCCTCGGCGTGGATCGCGGCGGGAACTGCGGAGGTCATGCCCGGGGTCCTTCGGTGAGAGAGCGGTACAGCGACGGCCGTCGGTCGGCCAGGTACGGGGTTTCAGCTCGCGTTCGGGCGAGCACCGCGGGGTCGAGTTCGGCGAACAGCAGCTCTTCGCCCGGCCCGGCCTTCGCGACGACTTCATCCGGCGACGCGACTGTCGAGCGGCCGCAGTAGGCGAGTTCGCCCTCGGTGTCGCAGCGATTCGCGTACACGACGTACAGCTGGCTTTCGTGTGCACGGACCGGAATGAGCAGGTCCGCGACGCGCTCGTACGGCCGCATCAACGCGGTGGGTACGAGCAGCAGTTCTGTGCCCGCGAGCGCGTGCGCGCGGACCAGCTCGGGGAACTCGACGTCGTAACAGATCAGCAGGCCGGTGCGGAGGCCGTTCACCTCGGCCTGGACCACCGGCTCGTCGCCGGGCGAGAACTGGTCGCGGTCGAGGTCGCCGAACAGGTGGGTCTTGCGGTAGTTCGCGAGCCGTTCCCCTTGTGCGGACAGCAATTGCGCCGAGTTGTACACCGCGTCGCCGTCGCGCTCGGGATAGCCGTAGACCAGCGCGACCTTGTGTTTGGCAGCCAACGCGCCCAGCTCGGCCGCCCGGGGTCCATCCGCCGGTTCCGCCAGCTCGGCGACGGCTTGCGCGCCGATGTTGTACCCCGTCGTGCCCATCTCGGCAGTCACGATCAGCTCGGCACCGCGCTCGGCCGCGGCGGCCATCGCCTCGGGCAGCCGTTCGAACGGTCCTTGGTGGACGGCGACGATCATCGGACGCTCTCCGCGAGCCGCGAGCGACGGACGCTGTAGCCGAAGTAGATGACAAGGCCGAGCAGCATCCACGCGCCGAACACGATCCAGGTCGCCCCGTCGAGGCTGAACATCATGTAGGCGCAGCAAGCCACCCCGAGGATCGGCGTGACCGGCGAAAACGGCACGCGGAACGTGCGCTCGGCCTCGGGACGGCGTTTGCGCAGGATCAGCACGGCGACGTTGACCAGCCCGAACGCGAACAGCGTCCCGATGCTGGTGGCGTCGGCGAGCTTGCCGAGCGGGACGAAGGCGGCGAGCACCGCGACGAATCCGGAGACCACGAGCGTGTTGGTGCGCGGAACGCCGGTTTTCGGATGCACTGTGGACAGCGACTTCGGCACGAGCCCGTCGCGGGACATGGCGAACAGGATCCGAGTCTGTCCGTAAAGGACGGTCAGCACGACGCTGGAGATCGCCACGATCGCGCCGATCGCGAGCAGGATGGCCCAGAGCGGGTTGCTGGTGATCGTGGTCAGCACGTGGGAGAGCGCGGCTTGTTTGTCGCCGAACTGCTGCCAGGGCAGCGCGCCGATCGCCGCGACCGCGACGAGGCAGTAGAGAACGGTCACGATGCCCAGCGACAGCAGAATCGCGCGCGGCAGGTCACGCTGCGGGTTGCGCGCTTCTTCGCCAGCGGTGGAGGCGGCGTCGAACCCGATGTAGGAGAAGAACAACTTCGCCCCGCCGGCGCTCATCCCGGCCAGCCCGAGCGGCAGGAAGGGCGTGAAGTTCTGCGCCCGGACCGCGGTGAACGCGATGGCGCAGAACAGAATCAGCGTGCCGATCTTCACCGCGACCATGATCGCGTTGGCCCGCGCGCTCTCCTTCGCGCCGGACAGCAACAGCACCATCGCCAGCAGCACCACGACAATCGCCGGAATGTTGACCAGCCCGCCGTCGCCCGGAGGCCCGCTGAGCGCGTCCGGCAACGTCACGCCGAACGCCACGTGCAGCAGTTCGTTGACGTATTGCCCCCACCCGACCGCGACCGACGCGACGGAGACGCCGTACTCCAGCACCAAACACCAGCCGCACACCCAGGCGACCAGTTCGCCGAGCGTCGCGTACGCATAGGAGTACGAGGAGCCGGAGAGCGGGATCATGCCCGCCAGCTCGGCGTAGGAAAGCGCGGAGAACAACGCGGTGATGCCGGCCAGAACGAACGAGACCACGACGGCGGGCCCGGCCACCGGAACCGCCTCGCCGAGCACCACGAAGATCCCGCTGCCCAGGGTGGCCCCGATGCTGAGCATGGTCAGCTGGCTCAGCCCGAGTGACCGCTTCAGCGGACCGTGATCCGCCTCGGCCACCAGATCGGTGACCGGTTTGCGGCGCAGCATCGCCGTGGCGAGCCTTCCGCGCGCAGGACTGGTGGAGGTGGTGCTCACCGGCTGGCTCCTAGCGATTGATTGTGACGGCACTGTCGACTTCGAGCCACGGTATCGATCGAAAATTGCCCCGAGAACCGAGATCTGTTGTGGATTGCTGGCGATGGAGGGTGATTCATTGCGCTCTCGAGGTTGGTTTCTGCGGGGCTTGCCGGTCTGGGCCGAGGGCTTCCAGGCCGTTGTTGACTCTAAGTGATCGGGGAGGGGGCTCCGCGGCGGCGGCCTTTCCGGCGCAGGTCGGGCCAGGGATGCTGGCAACTGCGAGCCGGGTGCGGCGGTGCGTGCTCGGGGTGCCGGTCGTCGCGTACGCGGGCCAGTCAGGCGAAGAGACCGGGTCCGGGCGCGGTGGCTGGCTCCGCGTTCGGGGACGGAGTGCGGCGGGCAGAAGTGTTCCGGTCGCCTGCTGCGGAGATCGACAGTTCGGCTGGGCGAGCAGAAAACACCGCACTGCCGCCGCCCTGCCGTCGACCAACGGCCGGTCGGCCAGCAGCGGGACACCGGGCGCGTCCGGCTCGCCGCCGAGCACGATGCCGCCGCCGTGGACGTGCTGCGCAGCGGTGGTCCCAGCTCCGCGCCGACCATCGCAACCTGCACCGGCCCGGACTGCGCCCTCTTGCCTCGGACAGCCAGTGCTCGCTGCCGGGCGAGGGCGGGTCAGGAGGCGGGTGCTTCCGGAAGCAGCAGAGTGAACGTCGGCGGGTCGGGGCGGGACAAGCGCAACCGCCCGCCCTCGGCTTCGGCCAGGCTTCTCGCCAGGCGGAGGCCGATGCCGTGGCCGCTGGGGGAGTGGTCGGAGAACGGGTCGCGTTCGCCCAGGTCCGGGCCTTCGTCGAGGACGTCCACGGCCAGGGCGCCGCCGGCGTCGCGGGCTCGGACGGTGATGGCGCCCTCGCCGTGGTTCACCGCGTTGTCCAGCAGGACGGCCAGCACTTGCCGGACCGCGGGGGCGGACGCGCGTACCGGCGGTGGGTCGACGATTTCCAGGCGCAGCTGGCGATGGTCCGGCAGCGGGACGTCGTTCAACTCCGCCAGGAGGGCTGGCAGATCGAGTTCGGCGCGAGCGGCGCGGCGTTCCCGAGACAGCGCGAGCAGATCCTCGACGGTCCTTTCCAGCCGGTCGGCGGCGGTGATTCCGGCCCGCACCGCGGCGTAGGGGTCGCGGCCGGGAGTTTCCAGGGCGGATTCCAGCTGCAGGCGCAGACCGGCCAAGGGAGTGCGGAGCTGGTGCGAGGCCTCGGCGGAGAAGGCACGCTCCCGTTCCAGCGTTTCGCCGATGCGGGTCGCGGTGACGTCCAGGGCGGCGCCGACGCGGTCGATTTCCGGGATCGCCGAGCGCCGGGACCGGGCGGAGAAGTCGCCTTCGCCGAGCCGGGTCGCGGCGCAGGCCAGGTCTTCCAGCGGGCGGGTCAGCCGGGCGGCGATCCGGCGGGCGACGAGCCAGCTCGCGAGCACCGCGCCGATCGCGCATCCGGCCATCACCAGCCAGGTGATGCCGACGTCGTGAGTCAGCGCCGACCGGGGCAGCGACGCGCGCACGATGCCGGTGAGGCGGGCACCGGTCAGCACCGGGACGGCCAGCACGTCCTCGTCGCCGACCTTCTGGTTCAGCATGTCGCTGCGGCTGGCGGCGACTCCGCGCACGACGTCGTCCGCGGTCGGCGGACCTTCTCCGGCGAGAAGATGGCCGACCGGGTCGTAGACGCCGACCTCGGCGCCGTCCTCGTTGTCCGGGACCTGGAAGGGCTGGCCGGCGGCGAGCGCGTCGGAGATCACGACGGCTGTGCTGTCGGCGGCGCGCTCCAGCGCGGACGTGGTGTGCGTGCGGAAGTACCACAGCGCCCCGACGGCGAGCGGCAACCCGAACAGGCTCGTGGCCAGGACCGCCGCGAGGACGGTGAGCGTCACGATCCGGCGGCGCACTCCGTTCAGTCCCCTTCGAGCCGGTATCCGTGCCCGCGCAGGGTGGCGATCCTCGGCACCTCGTACGGCGACTCGGCGGCCGAGGCGAGCTTGCGGCGCAGCGCGGCGATGTGCACGTCGAGCGTCTTGGTGGAACCGTGCCAGTGCGAGTCCCACACGTCGGACATCAGCGTGTCGCGGCTGACCGCCTGCCCCGGCTGGACGGCCAGCCGCGCGAGCAGGTCGAACTCCCGTGCGCGCAGTGCGACCTCCCGGCCGTTCAGCGTGACCCGCCTGCTCGCGATGTCGACCTCCAGCGCGCCGATCCGGACGACTGGCGTCGACGGCGCGGCGGGCGCGCCGCGGCGGAGGTGCGCGCGCACCCGGGCGAGCAGTTCGGCCAGCCGGATGGGCTTGGTGAGGTAGTCGTCGGCTCCGGCCTCCAGTCCGACCACGACGTCCATCTCGTCCGCTCGCGCGGTCAGGATCACCAGCACCGCGCCCGGCAGGGCCGAGCGCAGCCGCCGGCACACCTCGACGCCGTCGACGTCCGGGAGGCCCAGGTCCAGCAGCACGAGATCGGCCGCGGTCTCGCGCAGCGCGCTCCGGCCGTCCCGGCACCATTGCACTGTGTGGCCGTGTCCGCGCAGCGCGGAGTCGAGGACGCTGCCGATCGCCGCGTCGTCCTCCACCACCAGTACCTTCGCCATGAGGTAAGCCTAACCGGAGCCCTCCGGCCGCGTCCGCGCGTCCACAGTGGACCCCCAGCGGGACACGGCCGAGGTCGGGCATAGTGGCTGCATGCTCGGTCTGTACCCGGAACTCGATCCGTACGACCACGGGATGCTGCCGGTCGGCGACGGCAACACGCTGTATTGGGAGGAATGCGGCAATCCCGAGGGCAAACCGGTCGCGTTCCTGCACGGCGGGCCCGGGGGCGGCGCTTCGGCGCGGCACCGGCGGCTGTTCGACCCGGAGCGCTACCGGATCGTGCTGTTCGACCAGCGCGGCTGCGGCCGGAGCACGCCGCACTGCAGCGAGCCGGACGTCGACCTCTCGGTGAACACGACCTGGCATCTGGTGTCCGACATGGAGCAGCTGCGCGAGGACCGCGGCATCGACCGCTGGCAGCTGTTCGGCGGCTCGTGGGGCAGTGTGCTCGCGCTCGCCTACGCCGAGACGCATCCGGAACGCGTGACCGAGCTGATCCTGCGCGGCGTCGCGACGCTTCGGCTCAAAGAAGTGCAGTGGCTCTTCGGCGGCGGCGCGGCGTGCATCTTCCCGGAGGCGTGGTCGCGCTTCCTCGCGCCGGTGCCGTACGCGCGCCGCGGCGGCGACCTGCTCGAGGTGTACCACGAACTGCTGAATCATCCGGACCCGAAGGTGCACGGGCCCGCCGCGCTCGCCTGGAGCCGGTGGGAGGGCGAGACGGTCAAGTTCACCCCTCAGGAAGAGGTGGTGGCCGCGTTCGCCGAGCCGGAGTTCGCGCTCGCGATCGCGCGGATCGAGAACCACTACTTCCGCCACGGCGGCTGGCTCGCCCCGGACCAGCTGATCCGCGGCGCCGGGAAGCTGTCGGGCATCCCGTGCGTTCTGGTGCAGGGCAGGTACGACGTGGTCACTCCCGCCACCACCGCCTGGGAACTCGCGCAGGTGCTGCCGGGCGCCGAGCTGAAGATGATCGGCGACGCCGGGCACGCCTTCGACGAACCGGGCACGCTGCACGAGCTGATCAGCGCGACCGACCGGTTCGCGGCAGGGTGGGAGGGCAGGTCCGGGCTGTCGAGCGCGGAAGTCGAACGAAAGGAAATCCGCATGCTGTTCGGTGACGAGCACGTTCGCCGTTACGAGGAGACCGACGGGGAGGTCGGGCACGACTGGCAGGAGGGCGTGCCGACGCTGGTGCTCACCACGAAGGGGCGCAAGACCGGGCAGGACCGCAAGTTCGCCCTGATCTACCAGGAGGACAACGGCAACCCGGTGATCGTCGCCTCGAAGGGCGGCGCGCCGAACCACCCCGGCTGGTACCTGAACCTGCAGGAGAACCCCGAGGTCCGCGTGCAGGTACGGGCGGACAAGTTCACCGCGCGCGCCCGGACCGCGACCGGCGAGGAACGCGCCCGGCTGTGGGACAAGCTCGCCGCGGTGTGGCCCGCCTACAACGACTATCAGAAGAAGACCGACCGCGAGATCCCCGTGGTGGTGCTCGAGCGAGTGTGATCCGTGCCGCGTCCGGGGTGCGCGCGGCGCCGAACCGGAGTGTCTTCCGCTACGAATGACGCTCATGGCGCTGCGCACCCGGACCCGGGACCACTGGACCCCGCTCGAAGGGGAGCTGCTCGGCTTCCGCGGCATGCAGAGGTACGGCAGGCGCTTCGCGCGGTCCGGCCGGGGCACCTGGTACCACTTCGCGATCGAGGTCGTGTGGCAACTGCTCGCCCTGACGAGCCGGTTCCGCGTGCGCGGCGCGCGGAACATCCCGGAATCGGGCGGGGTCGTGGTGGCCTCCAACCACCTGTCGAACGCCGATCCGACGACGCTCACCGCGTTCTGCCTCGGCTCCGGCCGCGTGCCGCGGTACCTGGCGAAGGCGAGCCTGTGGAACGCGCCGGTGATCAAGTCGGTGATGCGTTCGGGCAAACACATCCCGGTCCACCGCGGCGCGCCGACCGCCGCAGGCGCGTACCGCGACGCCGTCGCCGCGGTGCGGGCGGGCGAATGCGTGGCGATCTTCCCTGAGGCCGGGCTCTCCGCTGATCCGGACGGCTGGCCCTCGAAGGGCAAGACCGGCGCGGCGCGGATCGCGCTGGAGACCGGCGTGCCGGTGATCCCGGTCGCGAACTGGGGCACGCACGAACTGCTGCCGGCCGGCGCGTGGTTCCCGCGCGTCCTGCCGCGGCGGAAGATCGAGTTCGTCGCCGGGGAGCCGGTGGACCTCGGCGATCTGCGCGGGAGGGAGCTGACCAGGGAAGTGCTGGAGGAGGCCACAGCGCGGATCATGGCCGCGGTCACGGAGCTCCTGGCCGGGATCCGGGGAGTGCGCCCGCCGGTCTGACCGGCGGATTCCGCGGTCCCGCCAGGCGAAGGCGCGGCGGCCACTGTGGACAATCCAACCGCCGCCGAGACAGCGCGACGGAGCAGACGACGTCCGGTTCTGGCGAGCTTCACCGGCAACAGTCGCCCGACGATGCGCGGCGGGAGGAGGCGGACGACCCAGGGCGGGCGGCAGCCGGGCATGCAGCGGGCGCCGTCACGCCGCCCCGCGCGGGCGCGGGAGGTAGTTTCAACGGTATGAGCGCAGACTATGACGTGGTGGTCCTCGGGGCCGGAGTCGGTGGGTACGTCGCGGCGATCCGGGCTTCGCAGCTGGGCCTGAGCGTGGCGGTCGTGGAAGAGAAGTACTGGGGCGGGGTGTGCCTCAACGTCGGCTGCATCCCTTCGAAGGCGCTGCTGCGCAACGCCGAGCTGGCGCACACGGTGAAGGAGGAGGCCAAGACCTACGGCATCTCCTCCGACGGCGAGATCCGGTTCGACTACACCGCGGCGTACGAGCGCAGCCGCAAGGTCGCGGACGGGCGCGTCAAGGGCGTGCACTTCCTGATGAAGAAGAACAAGATCACCGAGTACAACGGGCGCGGCACCTTCGTGGACGCCAACACCCTCGAGGTGAACGGCGAGCGCATCACCTTCACCTACGGCATCATCGCCACCGGCGCGACCGCTCGGCTGCTGCCGGGCACGCAGCGCAGCGAGCGCGTGGTCACCTACGAGAAGCAGATCCTCGAAAGCGAGCTGCCGGGCAGCATCGTGATCGCCGGGGCCGGCGCCATCGGCGTGGAGTTCGCGTACGTGCTGCGCAACTACGGCGTGGACGTGACGATCGTCGAGTTCCTCGACCGGATGGTGCCGCTCGAGGACGCCGAGGTGTCGGCCGAGCTGGCGAAGCGCTACCGCAAGCTGGGGATCAAGGTGCTGGTGGGCACCAAGGTCGAGGCGATCGACGACTCGGGTGCCAAGGTGGCGGTGACCGTGTCGAAGAACGGCGAGCAGCAGGTGCTCGAGGCCGACAAGGTGTTGCAGGCCATCGGGTTCCGGCCGAACGTCGAGGGCTACGGCCTGGAGAACACCGGCGTCGAGCTGACCGAGCGCGGCGCGATCGCGATCGACGGCCGCGGCCGGACGAACGTGCCGCACCTGTTCGCGATCGGCGACGTGACGGCGAAGCTGATGCTGGCGCACGCGTCGGAGTCGATGGGCATCGTGGCGGCGGAGACGATCGCCGGCGCGGAGACCATGGAACTGGACTTCGTGATGATCCCGCGCGCGACCTACTGCCAGCCGCAGATCGCGAGCTTCGGCTGGACCGAGGAACAGGCGCGCGAGAAGGGCTTCGACGTTCAGGTGGCGAAGTTCCCGTTCACGGCGAACGGCAAGGCGCACGGCCTCGGCGACGCGGCGGGCTTCGTGAAGGTGCTGAGCGACGCGAAGTACGGCGAACTGCTCGGCGCGCACCTCATCGGCCCGGACGTCACGGAGCTGCTGCCGGAGCTGACGCTGGCGCAGCAGTGGGACCTGACGGTGCACGAGGTTTCGCGCAACGTGCACGCGCACCCGACACTGGGCGAGGCGGTCAAGGAAGCGGTGCACGGACTGGCCGGCCATATGATCAACTTCTGATTCTTCGACGGTCGCCCTGGCCCGTGGTGGTTTCGCGGGCCAGGGCGCGGTCGTTTTCGGGCTCTGTTAACGAAAACACCAGTTCCGGCCGGGACCACGAGATCTTCGGCGGTCTTGGCGGGACAGTCCCGACCTGCCGGGCACCCATGCGTTCGTAGAATTTCACCGCAGGTGGATGCGACACCACGCGCACCTCGGACAGTCCGTTTTCCCTTGCCACAGTGAGAATTCCCTGCACCAGCCGAGCGCCTAGCCCGGTACCTTGCGCTTCGTCGGCGACGAACAGCAGGTCCAGCTCGGCATCGGTGAGCGCGGCGAACCCGGCTGGTCCGGCTGGACCGCGGGCGACCAGAACCTGGTGCTGGCGAAGGTAATCCGGCGTGACGGCGTATCCCTCCAGGATCGAGGCGTACTGGCCTTGATAGGCCGATGACGCGTGCATGAGGTCGGTGAGCGCGGCGGCGTCGGCAGCGGTCGCGCGGTCGATCTTGAACATGGCAGCCACGGTAACCGGCGCCACCGACAAAAACTGATCATGCGGCTCGGCGGGCGGGCAACGCCGCGGCGCTGAGCAGACAGAGCACGGCACCGATCCCCAGAGAGAAGCGCACGCTGAGCACTCCGGCGGCGATCCCGCCGAGGGTGACGAAAATCGGTTTCGCGGTACGGGTTCCGGTCGACCAAGCGGTGAGCGTCCGGGTCAGGACGGTGTCGTCGATCAGCGAGAGCCGATACGCCGAGTAGGTCGGGTTGAAGATGCCCGCCACCAGCAACAGCCCGAAGTTCGCGGCGATCAGCAAGGCGACTCCGCCGGCTCCGGGAATAGCGAACGGCAGCGCGAGAAGCCATGGAGCGCGCGCGAAACTGGTCCAGAGCAACACTTTCTGCGCGTCGTAGCGAGAGCTGAGCGTTGGCGCGAGACGAGCGCCGAGAAGTCCGCCGAGGCAGGGAACGCCGAGCACGAGGCCGTATTCCCAAGGCGCGAAGCCGAGATCGCGCAGCATCAGCACGGTTTGCAGCGGCGTGACCCAAAGAACCGCGCCGCTGAACAGCACCGAGTTGAAGAACAGCGGCCGTAGTTCAGGACTGCGCAGCAGGTAACGCCAGCCATCGGTGAATCCGCGCCGCGAAGGCCCTTTGGCCACAACAGGCGGCGGCTCCGGCGTGCGCAAGCGGCGGATTCCGAGCGCGGACAGCAAGAACGAAAAAGCGTCGATGAGCATCGTTGCGGTCGCGCCCAGCCCGCTGATCAAGACGCCGCCCAGCGGTGGTCCGGCTGACCAGCAGATCCAGTCCGTGCTTTCGAAACGGCTCAAGGCGACAGCCCGTTCGTGAGGCCCGACAAGGGCTTTCAGGTGCGCACCGCTGGCCGCGGAGAAGACAACGGCCGCGGTGGCGACGACGATGTCGACGGCGTAAAGCTGCGGCATGGTCAGCACATGCAGCGCGGCCGCCAACGGCACGCTCGCCAGCGCGGCGCAGCGGACCAGGTCTCCGGCGATCATCGCGGGACGCTTCCGGGCGAACTCGACGCGGGGTCCGAGCGGGAAGGCGAGGACCGCGCTGGCGGCAGCCGAGATGGCGGTGATCAGCGAAACCTGCCATGCGGGAGCGTCGAGCACGAGCACCGCGACAAGCCCGAGCGCGCCCGCGCCGACCGTGCTGCCCGCTGTGCTGATCGCGTACGCGCACCAGAGCCGCGCGAAGTCCCTCCCCAGGTTCGCCACGAGAGCAGAGTGCCAGCTCCGCTTCGGGCCGGGAAGCGCCCGGTGAAGTCTCACCAGGTGGGCTTTCCGGGCAAATACCACTTTGGTCGGTGGTCTTCCTCCCGGTCGCTCTTTAGATTCACCTGACCACAGTGGGTGGCCGGGGCGAGGACAGGAGTTGGCATGAGACGAACGAGACGGGTGGCCGCGTATTCGGTGCCCCTCGCGGTAGGGGTGGTGCTCGCTGGGAGCGGGGTCGCCGTCGCGCAGCCGTCGGCCGCGGACGTGGCGAACGCGCGCACGGGGGCGGGGATCAGCGCGCTGCAGGGGATCAAGAAGACTCTCACCCCGGCCGAGCAGAAGCAGTCCAGCCAGCTCGTCGTGGAGAAGCGCTTGCGCGCTGACCGCGGTCTCGCCGCTCTGCTGCCGAATTACCGCACTGGCCTGCCGGTCACCCAGGCTGGCACGGTGTCAGTGGACATCGCGGGCACGGCGGGCGAGGCGATCGCGAAGGCCGTGCGCGCCGCGGGCGGCACCGTTCAGTCCACCTCGCCCAATGGCTCGGTTCGCGCCCAGCTGCCGCTCAACGCGGTGGACCGGATCGCAGCGCGCAGCGACGTCCGGCAGGTCCAGCCCGCCACACAGGCGATGACCTGGAACGAGCCGGACGCGCAGCGCCGGCAACTGGCCAAGAAGGCCGTCGCCGCCGTGCAGGTGTCCGAAGGGGACAAGACCCACGGCGCCGACACCGCCCGCACGCAATACGGCGTGAACGGCGCCGGCGTGAAGGTCTGTGTGCTTTCAGACGGCGTCAACTCGCTGAAAAAGTCGCAGGACGCAGGCGAACTGCCCGCGGTCGACGTGCTGCCCGGACAGGCAGGCAGCGGCGACGAGGGCACCGCGATGCTGGAGATCGTCCACGACCTCGCCCCAGGTGCGACGCTCGGCTTCGCGACCGCGTTCACCAGCGAGTCGAGCTTCGCGGACAACATCCGCGCGCTGCGCACCACCGGCAAGTGCACGGTGATCGTCGACGACGTCGCGTACTTCGACGAGTCGCCGTTCCAGGACACCCAGGTCGCGCAGGCGGTCAACGACGTGACCGCGGCCGGCGCGCTCTACTTCTCCTCGGCGGGCAACTCCGGCAACCTCACCGACGGCACCAGCGGCTACTACGAGGGCGACTTCCGTTCGTCCGGCGCCACGCTGCCGGGCGTCACCGGAACCCCGCACGACTTCGACTCGGGCAGCGGCGTGCAGACGACCGACCCGCTGTCGCCGGGTTCGCTCGGCAGGCCGGTGACGCTGTTCTGGTCGGACCCGTGGGGACACTCGACCAACGACTACGACCTGTTCCTGCTCGACGCTTCCGGCAGCGTCGTCGCCTCCAGCGACAACCCGCAGAACGGTTCGCAGAACCCGTACGAGAGCCTGACCGTGCCGTCCTCCGGCTCCGGCTACCGCCTCGCGGTGGTCAAGTACAGCGGCGCGGACCGGTTCTTCGCGCTCAACGTGGTCCGCGGCCGGTTCGTCGACTCCGGTTCGCTCAAGGGCTTCAGCACCGCAGGCGTGACTGCGGGCCACTCGGCGGCCGCTGCGGCGTTCTCGGTGGCCGCGGCCCCGGCAGCGGCCGCGTTCGGCCGTCCGCTGGAGAACGGCGACCCGGCGAACCCGGCCGGCCCGTACCCCGGCCTGTTCACCTCGGCCAGCAAGTGGGAGCGCTTCACGTCCGACGGCCAGCGGCACGTCTTCTACAACGCCGACGGCACTGAGCTGACCCCGGGCAACGTGTCCTCGACCGGCGGCGCGACCCGCGCGAAGCCGGACATCACCGCGGCCGACGGCGTGGCCACCTCGGTCACCGGCTTCCAGCCGTTCTTCGGAACCTCGGCGGCGGCCCCGCACGCGGCGGCGATCGCGGCGCTGCTGCTGTCCGGCAAAACGTCCGCGACCCCGGCGGACGTCCGCACCGCGCTGGTGTCGAGCGCGATCGACCTCGGCGCACCCGGGTTCGACGCGGTGACCGGGAACGGCGTGATCATGGCCGGTCCGGCGCTGGCCGCGCTGGGCGTGCCGAAGAAGTAGCGGCAGGGGCGGGTTCCTCGAAGGGGAACCCGCGCTTTTCACCGTCCGGTGACCAGCAAGTGGAACGCGCGAGGCCCGTCGCCGAGCCGGTCGTGGCGGCGGAGCGCCAGACCCGCGTCCTCGAGCGCTTTCTCGATCTCTTCCGGCGGCCGCAGCCGGAAGCCGTGGCTGGTGAACGGCATGTTCCGCATCATCGCGGGATCGCCGATGCCGACGACGAACCGCCCGCCGTCCGCGAGGACCCGCGCGACCTCGGCGAACGCGGGCACCAGTTCGGGAATGAAGTAGACCGTGTTGACGGTCAGCGCCGCGTCGATCGATCCGTCGCCCAGCGGAAGCTCGGCCATTCCGGCTTGGTGCAGCACCAACCGTCCGGCGGCGAGGTTTTTCGGGAACGTCCGCCGCGCTCGGGCCAGCGCCGTCTCGGAGATTTCCGCGCCGTGCACCGTGCCGCCCTCGGTGGCCCGCAGCAGCAGGTCGAGGCCCAGCCCGCCGCCGAAACCGACGTCCAGAGCGGTTTCGCCGTGCCGGATCTCCAGCGCCTCGACCGCTCCGGTGACCGGTCCGCGGTTGACGTTGTTGAGCAGCCGGACGACAGCCTGCCCGGCCCGGCCCCGCGGATGGCCCAGCTGTTTGGCGAACCCGGCGAGCAGCGTGTCACGTGGTCCCATGAACCCAGTGTGCCGCGATATGGCAACGTGCGCGCGAGCGGATTTTTTGAGGAGGCGACGTGTCGGAGAAGACTGCTGTGGTCACCGGGGCGGGTTCCGGGCTGGGCCGCCGGATCGCCGGGGCGCTGCTCGGCGCCGGGTACCGGGTCGCGCTCGCCGGACGGCGCGAGGACGCGTTGCGCGAGACGGCCGGTTCGGACACGAACGCGCTGGTCGTGCCGGCGGACGTCGCCGATCCGGCTTCGGTGGAGGCGCTTTTCTCGACGGTGCGCAGCGAGTGGGGCCGGCTGGACCTGCTGGTGAACAACGCCGGAGTGTCGCTCGGCGGCACCGTCGCGGATCTGTCCGTCGAGGACTGGCGGCGCACCGTCGACACGAACCTCACCGGCATGTTCCTCTGCGCGCAGCAGGCCGTGCGGCTGATGCGCGACCAGGAGCCGCAGGGCGGCCGGATCATCAACAACGGCTCGATCTCCGCGCACGCGCCCCGTCCGGCGAGTGTCGCCTACACCGCGACCAAGCACGCCGTCACCGGGCTCACCCGGTCGATTTCGCTCGACGGCCGCGCCTGGAATGTCGCGTGCGGGCAGATCGACATCGGCAACGCGGCCACCGAGATGACCGAGCGGATGGCCGCGGGCATCCCGCAGGCCGACGGACGGCTCATGGCCGAGCCGACCTTCGACGCGGCCCACGTCGCCGACGCGGTGCTCTACATGGCGGGCCTGCCGCTGGACGCCAACGTCCAGTTCCTCACCATCACCGCCACCACGATGCCGTTCATCGGCCGGGGATGACGTGGTCGCGGCGGAATTCGTCGAACAGCCGGTAGAACATCCGCTCAGTGTCCACATAGGAGTGAAAACCCGCGCGGCGTGACTTCGACGTGTCCGCGAACATGTCGTAGTCCCAGGAGAACACGAAGTCCCCGAAGGCCCACGAGGAGACGTCGGCGTACGAAGCGGTGAGGCCGTGCTTCGCCGCCATCTCGGTCCACAGTGGTTCCTTGTCGGCCATAACGGTGGCCAGCGGCAGCTGCAACGGTGGCGCGACCTCGAGGTCGAAGTACGCGGCCAGCTTCGGCCACAGTTCGCGCCAGCGGAAGAGGTCGCCGTTGGCGATGTTGAACGCTTCGTTGCGGCTCGACGTCGCCGCCCACACCGTGCCCTCGGCGAGCAACTGCGCGTCCGTCATCTCCAGCAGACTGTCGTATGCGCCGGGCTTGCCGGGGAAGCGCAGCGGCAGGCCGAGTTCCTTCGAGATCGAGGCGTAGACCGCGATCACGAGCGCGAGATTCATCGGGTTGCCGAGCGTCGTCCCGCCGACCACGGACGGCCGGATCGCCGACCACGACCAGCCGCCGGCCGCGGCCCGGCGTTCCAGGAACTTCTGCTGGTCCACGTTGAACTCCGGCGGCATGTGCTGTCCGGCGTCGGCTTCGCGCGCGGGAGTCTTGAACGGGCCGAGGTGCGCGCCGTAGACCTTGTAGCCCTGCATCAGGCTGACGTGCTCCAGCGGGCCCTCGTCGAGGCCGTTCACCAGGTTCTCCAGCATCGCCATGTTGGGCGGCACGAGTTCCGCCCACGTCGGCCGGTCCTGGTAAGCCGCGTAGAACAGGTGCGTCGCGCCGACGCCGGACAGCGCCGCCCGGGTGCCCGCCGGGTCGAGCAGATCGACGGCGAGGCTGCCCGGCCCGCCGCGACGGGAGAGCCCGAGCACCTCCCAGCCGTCGAGAGTGCGCAGGTGAGAGATGAGTTTGCGGCCGATGATCCCGTTGGCCCCGGCCACGAGGGCCACGCGTGTGCTGCTCATGTCTCCGATCCTGACCTCGCGCGTCCGATGAGTCCAAGGCTTACTTCTCACGTGTTCGATAAGCTTGGTTTATGACAAGCCTGCGTCAGCTCGAGTACCTGGTCACGGTGGTGGACACCGGTTCGTTCACCCGGGCCGCCGAGCAGCTGCACGTGACGCAGCCCGCGCTTTCGCACCAGATGCGCGCGCTGGAGCACAGTGTCGGCGGGCCGCTGCTGGAACGGCTGCCGCGTTCGGTCCGGCTCACGCCGATGGGTCGCGCGATGCTGCCGCACGCCCGCGCCGCGCTCGCCGACGCCGAACGCGCTCGGTGCGCGGCCCGGCAGGCGTCCGGTCAGGTCGCCGGAGAACTGCTGGTCGCCACGGTCTACTCGGTGAGCCTCGGGGTGCTGCCGCCCGCGCTGCGCGTGTGGCGGCGCGAACGGCCGGACGTTGATGTGCGGCTTTTCGAGTACCGCCACGCCGACGAACTGCGCGACGCGATGCTGGCCGGAGAAGCGGACCTCGCGATCGGTCCGCGTCCGGCCGGGTGGACTGGCCCGGTGCGGACCCTCGGCACGGAAGAATTCGTCGTCGTGCTCCCGGCTGACGGAGCTACGGAGTCCACTTCGGACGGCACCGTCGACCTCGCCGAGCTCGCGGACTGCGCGTGGGTGCACTACGCGCCTGGCCACGGCTTAGCGGAACTTCTCGACGCTGCTTGCGCGGAAGCGGGATTCCGGCCGCGTCCTGCGGTGCGCACCGAACAGACCGCCGCCGCACCGTTGCTCGCGGCGGCCGGATTGGGGCCCGCGCTGGTCCCGGCGAACGTCCTGCCCGCGGAGTTCAGCGGCCGGGTTTTGCGCCCTGGCAAGCCGATCCGGCGCGAGCTGGTCGCATACGGCCGCAGCGAACCGGACCCGTTGACAGCGGCGTTCGGCGAGGTACTGGCGCAGCACGCGCGGGTTTAGGCACGCAGGCGCGTCAGGTCGATCCCAGCGAACGGCGTCGCGACGGCGTCGTGGACCCTGGCGGACCAGACGGCGTGGCCGTGTCCAGTCCACAGTGGAATCGCCGGGAGGTCGCGCAGGGCTTCGTTCTCGGCGATCCGGAATAGCTGCGCGGCTTCTTCCGGTGACGCAGTGGTTTCGGCGGAGTTGAGGTCGGCGGCGAACCCGGCATCGGTGTAACTCGCGGCGTCGGCGAGTGTGTGGAGCAGGTCGGCCGGGCTCGGCGAGAAGGCCTTGACTTCCACAGCGGCCGGCCCAGTTGGCTTGCCCCCGGTCGCTTTTCGCTGGGCGGTGACCGGTATTCCCAGGGTTTTCGACAAGCCGTCGGCCAATGCCTGCGGCCAGGTGCTGTCGAAACTGTCGTAGTACACCGTGGCGTCGCCGGTGAATCCCGCTTGGCTCACCAGGGATTTGGCGGCCGGGCCGTCGAAAGTGCACGGACGGCAGTTGCCGGACCGTTCGCCCGGCGCGACCGCCGGCGGCAGCAATCCCTTGGCGGCGTCCGCCTGGTGCGCGAGCGGGCCGGACTCCAGCGCGGCGCGGTCGGTGCCGAGCGCGAAGGCGTGCCGCACCGTCGGGTCGGCGAAGCGCGTTGCCTCGGCGGAAAACACCAGATAGCCAGCGCGGGGGAGAGCCCACATCGCGTGCCGGTCGGCGAAATCGGCGTGCATCGCCTCGTGCCGTTCGCCCGGTACGGATGTGGCGACGTCGAGTTTTCCTTCTTTGACATCGTCGTATTGCTCCGCCGGATTGCCGACGCGCAGATCGATTTCCTTGGCCCGTCCCGGATCGGCCGTGACCCGGACGAGTTTTCCGCCGGAACCGGACTGCCAGTCGCCCTCCAGGCGGAGCGGGCCGTTGCCGATCGGATGGTGGGCAAAACCGTTCCAGTCGCGGGATTTCAGCACCGACGCGGGCAGCGGCACTAGCCCGGGCGCGGAGAGCCAGGCCGGCACCTGGTTCGACGGCCGGTCGAGAACGATCCGCAGCTGTTTCGTGTTTACTGCGGTGATTTCCTTGGCTCGTAACGACTTCGTGAGTATCGGTGTGCTCGCCCAGTGATGGCCCGCGATCGCCTTCCAGGTGTCCGCATAGGACTGCGCGGTGACCGGCGTGCCGTCGTGGAACTGGCCGGGCCGCAGCCGGACGGTCCAGGTCACCTGGTCCGGGCTGCTGATCGATTCGGCCGCGCGCGGGGTGAGTTTCCCGCTGGCCGGATCGTAATCGGCGAGCGGCGTCCAGAGCGCGCCGGTGACGAGCCGTCCGGACGGATCGGTGACGTCCGCGGGCAGCAGCGTGCCGGGTTCGCCGAGGCCGACCGACAGGACGCCGGGCTGAGCGGGTTCGGCCGACGGCGAACAGCCGGAGAGACCGGCCGCGACGACGGCGGCGGCGAGCGTGAGCGAGACGAGCGGACGCGATCGCATGCTGTCTTATTACCAGGCGGAAAGCGACGAAAGGCGGTTGTGTCCGGTTAGGGACCGGCTTACAGTGCTTCCGTCACACTGGGGTCTCGGGGAGGTTTCGCGTGCGCCGTTGGTGGATTCGTTCCGGGCTGGCGATGGCGACCGCGGCAGCGACTCTCGTCGCCACCGGCTTGCCCGCCGCGGCCTGCGAGGACGACAAGCCGGTCACCGAGGCGAAGCACAGCCTGGGCGATCCGGGCGCGATCAAGGGCGTGCAGCCGGTCGGCAACGTGCCCGACGCGCAAGGAGCCATTTCGGCGAATTTCCTCAGCTACGGCAAACGCGACGTGATGGTCGTGTCCGGCCAGTTCGGCCTGAAGGTGTACGACCTCACGCAAGATCCGGCGAAGCCGCGTGCGATCGGCGAACTGAGCCTGCCCGGGCTGTGGGAGACCGAGGACACCGAGGTCGACGCGAAGCGCAAGCTGGTGTTCCTGTCCCGCGATCCGCGCGCGTTCAAGGGCAACACGCACACCGGCGAGTCCGGGATTTACGTGGTCGACGTGGCGCATCCGGAGAAACCGGAGATCCTCAGCTACGTCAAGGTCCCGGCGGGGCACACCACCAGCTGCGTCGACGACTGCCGCTACCTCTGGACCGGCGGCCCGGCGAAGGCCGACAACCAGCCCGCGGACTGGGGCGGCCGGCCGATCTGGGTCACCGACGTGCGCGACCCGCGCGCGCCGAAGGTGCATCCGGACCCGATCGAACTCGCCCGCAACGACGGCAAAACCGACTACGTGCACGACGTGCAGGTGGACAAGAGGGGCGTCGCCTGGGTGTCGGGCGCGGGCGGTGTGCGCGGCTACTGGACGTCCGGGTTCCATCGCGACCCGGTGCAGAACCGCTACCGCTTGGCGACCGCGCTCAAGCCGGTGCCGTACGCGGGCGGCGGGGTGTCGGAAACCGCCGCGCCGTCGAAGTTCCTGCACAACAGCTTCCACCCGGTCGGCTCAGGCGATGACGGCGCCTGGCGCGGCCACGACCTCGTGTACGCCACCGAGGAAAGCTTCCTCCCCGGCTGCGCGGGCGACGGCGTGCTGACCATTTCCGCGTTGGACGGCTCGTACAACGGCGAAGGCTGGCGCTCCACGCCGGAAAAGCCGTTCCGGATGCGCAGCATCGGCACCTGGGGCGTCGCCGGACAGGAAGGCAGCGACCCGGCCTCGGACGACTGCTCGGCGCACTACTTCGACGTGCGTGGGCACGTGCTGGTGCAGTCGTTCTACTCGCAGGGCACGCGGTTCCTGGACGTGAGCGACCCGTCGAACCCGACGCAGATCGCGTACTACCGCCCGGCGGACACGGCTTCGTGGGCTCCGTACTGGCACGACGGGTACGTGTATGTGGCGGACAACAAGCGGGGGATCGACATTCTGAAGCTCACTGCTTAGCGGTCGGCCAGTTCGCGGACGAGCTGTCGCGCGGAGAAGGAGACCGTGGTCTCGGCGAATTCGTTGTCCGCCTCATCCTCTTCCGGTACGCCGAAGTCTCGCCAGGTGACGAGGTCACCTCGCCTCAAAACCTTCGAGGCGACGGCACCGCACTCGATGTCCTCGCATTCGGGGCAAACGTAAAGCAGCACCCGTCCGTCCGGCGCGTCGCCCGGAGCCTCGCCGAGCACGCGCGCCAAACGCGGCGGATCGCGCGGACGGTCGGTGACCAGCACCGAGATCAGGTCGAGCCCGGTGTCGACCAAGCTGCGCAGGCTGACGCCGTCGACCTCGAAGTCGAGATACCTGCGTTCACGCTGATAC
Source organism: Amycolatopsis echigonensis (assembly GCF_002846615.1). Classification (NCBI taxonomy): domain Bacteria; kingdom Bacillati; phylum Actinomycetota; class Actinomycetes; order Pseudonocardiales; family Pseudonocardiaceae; genus Amycolatopsis; species Amycolatopsis echigonensis. Next base: position 33,910 of record NZ_PJMY01000002.1, read on the forward strand.
TTGCTGCGCTCGCGGATCGTCGGGACCAGGCGAATGCGGTTCACGCCCGCAGATCCTGCCTCTCCGAGACCGCGCCGCCAACCGGATATCGGACCGCCAGCCCGTCCAGCAGTGCCTGCAACCCGATCTCGAACAGGTGGTCCAGATCCAGGTCGTAGCCCTCAGCCAGATCCTCGATCATCCGCGCCAGCACCGGATACCGCCCGGACCCGGTCAACGCCGAGTACCCCCGGGCCTGCGTCTCCATCCACTGGTCCTCGGTGATCCCGGTCGCGCCCATTGCGTGCCGCTCCCGCTCCAGATGGATCGCGGTGCCTTGAATGTGGTTGTAGAACAACACATTCAGATCACACAGATCAGCCGCGTTGAGCCCGAAGACCGACAACGCGGCCAGCGCGCGTTCGTTGTGCGCCGCCAGATTCGGCAGCGGCCAAGGCCGGGTGAGCGGCACGAGATGCGCCAGCCACGGATGCCGCCGGTGCACTGACCACAGTGTGCGCGCTGACAGCTCCAACTGCGCCCGCCAGCCTTCCGGTTTCCGCGCCGGATAGCCGGTTTCGCCGTAGACCATGTCCGCCATCAGGAAGACCAGCTCGTCCTTTCCGGACAGATAGCGGTACGGCGCCATCGCCGGAACGCCCAGACGCGCGGCGAGTCCGCGCATCGACAGCGCCGCCACACCTTCCGCGTCAGCGATCGCGATTGCCGTGCGCACCAACCGATCCCGCGTCAACGCCGGACGCTTCGACTCTGCCTGGGTGTGCTGACCAGCGACGACATGGCCGGACCGCGGTTCGGCGCGGACCAAGCCTTCACGACGCAACACGTCGAGCGCCTTGGCCGCAGTGGCCGTCGCGACACCGTGCGCCGAAGCCAGCTGACGGGTCGACGGCACCTTCGCCCCGGGCGGCAGCTCTCCCTGCGAGATCGCTTCGCGCAACGCGGCGGCGATGCGGAGGTACGGCGGTTCGGTCAGCATCGGCGTCCTGTCTGTACTAGGTCAGCGGGTCATCTGTACTAGCTCAGTTTTGGCGGCAGATCCGAGGTCAGGGCAGGTTCATCAAGGTAATGATGCACCGTATCGAGAGGTGGAGACATGCCTGAAGCACTGGTTTGCGGCGCGGGAGTCGCCGGGTGCGCGTCGGCCTACTGGCTGCGCCGCAACGGCTACGACGTGACGGTCGTCGAGCGCGCGGAGGGGTTGCGCAGCGGGGGCCAGGCGGTCGACATCCGCGGGGTCGCACTGAAGGTCGTCGAGCGGATGGGGCTGGGGGAGCAGGTCCGCGCCGCACGGACGCGGATGCGCGGGATGTCGATGCTCGACGCGTCCGGCAACGAGGTGTTCCGTTCCGAGGAACGCGTCTACAGCAGCGGGAGGCTCGACAGCGCGGACATCGAAATCCTCCGCGACGATCTGGTCGAGCTGCTGCACAAGGCGGCCGACGTCGAGTACCGCTTCGGCGACGAGATCACCGCGCTCGACGCCGAGTCCGGCCGGGTCGAGTTCGTCAAGGCCGAGCCGCGGACGTTCGACTTGGTCGTCGGCGCGGACGGCGCGCATTCGGCGGTCCGGCGGCTCGCGTTCGGCCCGGAGGACCAGTTCCGCCGCTACCTCGGCCAGTATCTGGCGATCTTCCCGGCGGCCAACACGCTCGGCCTCGAAGACTGGCAGATCTGGTTCCAGGGCGAGGGCGTCGGCGGCGCGGTCTACCCGGTGCCCGGCAACGAGGAGATCCGGGTGACGCTCGGTTTCGGCGAGCCGGAGTACCGCGAGATCCGCGACGTCGCGGAGCAGAAGAAACTCGTCGCGGAGCGGCTGAGCGAAGTCGGCGGCCCGGTCCCTGACCTGGTCGAAGCCATGGCGGACTCGCAGACGTTCTTCTTCGACGCCATGCTCCAGATCCGCATGGACCGCTGGACGACCGGCCGGGTCGCGCTCGTCGGCGACGCCGGGTACTGCGCGTCCGTGCTGTCCGGTCAGGGCACGAGCCTCGCCCTGGTCGGCGCGTACGTCCTGGCCGACGGTCTCGCCGGCTACGAAACCCGGATGCGCCCGTTCGTCGAGCTGAACCAGGCGCTGGCCACGGAAAACGCGGCCGGGCCCGCCTCGGAGGAATCCGTCGAGCGGGCGAAGAACGCGATCAGCCTGGACCGCTGATCCGCCACGTGGCGGGGGATCCCCGCCGCCCGGCTGGTCCCGTCCGGCTCCCGGGCGGCCAGGATGGAGCCACCAGCCGATCCCTTGGAGGCGCCCGAGATGACCGCCAGCTACCCGCCGCTCCCGTTCGACCCCGAGCTCGCCGCGGCGCTCGAGGTGCTCGCCGCCGAGCGTCCGCCGATCAAGACGCTCGAGTCGATCCCGGCGGTGCGGGCGGCCGCGGCGAAGCGGCAGATCTCGCTGGACGAGATCACGGCCGACGGCGCCCTCGAAGTGTCCGAAGTGGACGCCGAGGGGCCGCGCGGTCCGATTCCGCTGATCGTCGCGCGGCCGGCCGGTGCGGTCGACGTCCCGGTCCTGTACTGGCTGCACGGCGGCGGCATGATCATCGGCGGCCACAAGGGCGGGGACCTGTACTTCCTCAAGGAGTACGCGGCGGAACTGGGACTCGGTTTCGTCTGTGTCGACTACCGGGTCGCGCCCGAACACCCGCATCCGGCACCGGTCGAGGACTGCTACGCCGGGCTGGAATGGACGGTCAAGCACGCCGCCGAGTACGGCTTCGACGGCTCCCGCGTCGTGATCGGCGGGGCGAGCGCGGGCGGCGGGCTCGCGGCCGCGACGGCGCTGCTCGCCCGGGACCGAGGCGGCCCGGAACTGCTCGGCCAGCTGCTCGTGTACCCGATGCTCGACGACCGCAACGACTCCCCGTCGGCGATCCAGATGGCCGAAATGGGCAGCTGGGACCGCGCCGCGAACAACGTCGGCTGGACGGCCCTGCTCGGTGACGCTCGCGGCGGCCCGGACGTGTCGCCGTACGCCGCGCCCGCGCGCGCCGAAGACCTGTCCGGCCTCCCGCCCGCGTTCCTCGACGTCGGGAGCACCGAGACCTTCCGCGACGAGGTCATCGCCTACGCGAACCGGCTGTGGCTGTCCGGGGTGCAGGCCGAACTGCATGTCTGGCCCGGTGCCTTCCACGGTTTCGACGGCTCGGCCCCGCAGGCGGCGCTGTCGCAGCAGGCCCGCGCCGAGCGGACGCCGTGGCTGCGGCGGCTGCTCGGCTGAGCCGGACGCGCGATGATGGACCGATGAGGGAGCTGGTCACGCATCTGAGCGCGCTCGATTCCGGCGCGGCCGAGACGGTCAAGGTCATCGCGTACTTCGACCGGCTGGTCGAGGGCCGCGCCGGGCTGGAACCGATCGTGCGCGGGGCGGCGGTGCTGTCCGGCTGTCCCGCGCGGCTGGCCGACGACGAACGCCGGGTGCGCGTCCGCGTCGAACCGGACGGGCGCGTGGTGCCCGCGGCCGAGCCGCCCGATCCGGAATGGCCGTCGGCTCCGGTGCGTCCGGACGGGCCGGTCGCGCTGTGGCTGGAACGGCCCGGCCCGCCGAGCCCGGTGGACGCGATGGTGCTGGAGCGCGCGTCCGCGGCGGCGCGCGCGGTGCTGGACCGCACGCGCGGCCGGGTCGTCGATCCGGCGTCGGTCGAAGTCGTGCTCGACGCGTCGGCGGACGAGCGAACCCGGCTCCGTGCCGCCCATCGCCTCGGGCTCGGAGCCACGGCGAGGGCGGTCGTGACCGACGCGGTCCCGCTGGTCGTCCCTCCACAGTGGACTCCGCCGGAGCGCGGCCGGGTGGGCCTGGGAACCGTGGTGAATCTGGTCGACCTGCCGCTGTCCGGCGAGCAAGCGCGGACTGCTTTCCGATTCACCGCAACCGAAGACGATCCCGGACCGTCCGTTGTGGACTACGCGGAACTCGGCGGCCTGGCCGTGCTCGCCGACGCGGTCGGGCCCCGCACCGAACCGGTAGCGGACGTGCACAGCTTGGAGAACGCCCGCACGGCGGCTCCGTGGGTACTGCCCACACTGGTCGCCGTCGCGGGCGCACCGAGCTTGCGTGCCGCCGCGAACACGCTGGTAGTGCACCATTCGACCCTGCAGGAGCGCCTGGCCCACGCCGAACACCTGCTCGGCTGGCCAGTGCGCGATCCCGCTGGACGGTTGCGGTTGCAGCTGGCTATCGCGCTGTGGCGGCTGCACCGCAACGGTTGATCACGGCGTGAGCAGCGGCAGCAACGGCTTCCGCACGGCCGTCGCGACCCCGTCCGACGCCTGGGCCGCGGCGATCCGCTCGTCCGTCGGCGTCCCGTAGGACGTGGTCCGCTGCCGCAGCGGCCGGCCGAGCGGCTCGACCATCGCGCGCATGTCGCTGATCGTCTTGTAGGACCCGTTCGACGCGCCCGCCATCCGGCTGATCGTCTCCTCCATCAGCGTGCCGCCGATGTCGTTGACGCCGCCCTGCAGCACCGCCCGGCTGCCTTCCTCGCCGAGTTTCACCCAGGAACTCTGGATGTTGTCGAACGTGCCGTGCAGCAGCAGCCGGGACAGCGCGTGCACCGCCCGGTTCTCGCGCAGCGTCGTGCCCGCGCGGGCGAGACCGGCCAGGTAGATCGGCGAGCTCTGGTGGATGAACGGCAGCAGCACGAACTCGCTGAACCCGCGCCGTCCGTTGCGTTCCACGCCCTCTCGCTGCAGTTTGGCCAGCAGCTTCAGGTGGCCGACCCAGTGGCTCGGGTTGTCCACGTGGCCGTACATCATCGTCGCCGTGGTCGGCAGCCCGACGTCGTGCGCCGTGGTGACCACCTCGATCCACGCGTCCGTCGGCAGCTTGCCCTTGGTGAGCACCCACCGGACGTCGTCGTCGAGGATTTCCGCCGCGGTGCCCGGCAGCGAGTCCACTCCGGACTCCTTCGCCCGGATCAGGAAGTCGCGAATGGACAGATTCGTCCGCGACGCGCCGTTCACGACCTCCATCGGGCTGAACGAGTGCAGGTGGATGTCCGGCTGCCGCCGCTTCACCTCGGCCGCGAGGTCGAAGTACGCGGTGCCCGGCAGATCCGGGTGGATCCCGCCCTGCATGCAGATCTCGGTCGCGCCCGCGGCCCACGCCTCGTCCACGCGGTCGCCGACCTGCTCCAGCGACAGCGTGTACGCGTCGGCGTCGGTTTTCCGTTGCGCGAAAGCGCAGAAGCGGCAGCCGGTGTAGCAGACGTTGGTGAAGTTGATGTTCCGCGTGACCACGAAGGTGATGTCGTCCCCGACGACCTCGCGGCGCAGGTCGTCGGCCAGTTTCGTGAGCGCGTCCAGCTCCGGTCCGTCGGCGTGCAGCAGGGCGAGCGCGGCGTCGTCGGACAGCCCGGCGGGGTCCTTTTCCGCGCTGCGCAACGCATCCCGCATGTCGGTGTCGAACCGCTGCGGCCCGGTCTTGATCTTCCGGCCGATTTCCTTCCAGTCGCCGTAGACCGAATCGAAGTCGCCTCGCCGGTCCTCGGTGCGGCCGGTCGTGTCGATCTCGGTGTGCAGGTCGGTGCGCCCGGATTCCTGCCAGCCGCCGTCCGGCTCCTGCCACGGGATCCCGACCGGCATCGCGCCTTCGCGGGCCAGCCCGGTCTCCGCGTCGACCAGCGCCGCGACGTGCCGCGTGACGCGCGGGTCGAGCCACGGCTGGCCGCGCTTCACGTACTCCGGGTAGATGGTCAACCGCTCGCGCAGCGCGAAACCGGCCTTCTCGGTCTGCCGGGCGAGCAGGTCGATCTGCGGCCACGCGCGTTCGGGGTTGACGTGGTCCGGGGTGAGCGGCGAAACGCCGCCCCAGTCGTCGATGCCCGCGCGGATCATCAGGTCGTACTGGTCGCCGATGAGGTTCGGCGGGGCCTGGATGCGCATCCGCGGACCCAGCACCAGCCGCGCCACCGCGATGTTCGCGGCCAGTTCTTCGAGGTCGGCGTCCGGCGTCGCGCGCATCTTCGTGTCCGGCTTGGCCCGGAAGTTCTGGACGATGACTTCCTGGATGCCGCCGTACTCGCGTGCGGTCTTGCGGATGGCGAACAGCGCGTCGGCGCGTTCCTCATGCGTCTCGCCGATCCCGATCAGCACGCCGGTGGTGAACGGCACCGAGCTGCGGCCCGCGTCCTCCAGCACGCGCAGCCGGACCTCGGGATCCTTGTCCGGCGAACCGTAATGCGGCCCGCCCTTCTCGCTCCACAGCCGTCGCGCGGTGGTCTCCAGCATCATGCCCATCGACGGCGCGACCGGCTTGAGCCGCTGGAAGTCCTGCCAGGACATGACTCCCGGGTTGAGGTGCGGCAGCAGACCGGTCTCCTCGAGCACCCGGATCGCCATCGCGCGGACGTAGGAAAGCGTGTCGTCGTAGCCGTGCGCGTCCAGCCAGTCGCGCGCGGCCTTCCAGCGGTCCTCCGGCCGGTCGCCGAGGGTGAACAGGGCTTCCTTGCAGCCCATCTCCGCGCCCTTGCGGGCGATGTCGAGCACCTCGTCCGGCGACAGGAACGGCGATTCGAGCCTGCCGGGGACAGTGACGAAGGTGCAGTAGCCGCACCGGTCCCGGCACAGCCGGGTCAGCGGGATGAACACCTTGCGGCTGTAGGTGATGATCCCCGCGCGCCCGGCTTCTTCGAGGCCGGCGTCGCGGATGCGGGAGGCGTGGTCGGACAAAGTCTTGAGGTCGTCGCCGCGGGCGTGCAGCAGCACGGCCGCCTCGGCGACGTCGAGCGTCTTCCCGTCTCGCGCCCGGGCGAGCGCACGGCGCATGGCCGACGGGGTGGGCGTGGTCACGCCAGCTTCGGGCTCCATTCCCGCCACGCTAGGACCCGGCCGCCGCGACCAGCCAGCTCTCCGCCCGCCGCCGCGCCCGCGAGGAGTCCGGGGTGATCATCGCCGCAGGTTGCGGGCTTGTGGGTGCGGTCTGCCGACGGTATTACCTAAAGGGTGGCGTCAGTGATCGGGAAGCGCATCGGCGGGCGGACGTACTACTACTTCGCCGAGTCCGCGCGCGTCGACGGCAAGCCGCGCGTGGTCGGCCAGCGTTATCTCGGGACGGCCGAGGACATCGCGGCGGCGGTGGCCGGCGGCGGTCCGGAGGCAGCCGGCGCGCGGCATCGGTCGTTCGGCGATGTTTCCGCCGTATGGGGGACGCTGCAGCGGCTCGACCTCGTCCGGCGCGTCGACTCGGTGGCGGGACCGCAGCGGGCGCGGCCGACGCTCGGTCTCCACGTCGCGCTCGCCGTGCTCCATCGAGCGACCGCGCCGGACTTGGAGTTCGAGGAGTGGTGGACCGGCTGTCTGGCGCAGGATCTCGTCCGGCCGCGTCCGCCCAAGGGATCGGTCACGACAGCCAGTCACTGGCGGGCATTGCAGCGGCTTACCCCGGAGCGGATCGCTGGCGTGGAAACCGTGGTGGCGGAAGCAGTTCTGGAGCTGCTGGGCGACGACGGCACGGAAGCGCTGGCGGTCGATGTCGCGCAGTTCGCCGCGTTTACCGCCGCGGATTGCACGCTGCCGTCGGCCTGCCAGGACGTGCTCGCCGGACTCGGCCTGGTCGTCACGCGGGACGGGGCGATTCCGCTGGCTTCCCGGGTCTATCGAAGGGAAAGCGCGCCGACGTTCGGTGCGCTGGCCGTCGAGTTGGGGGAGCGGTATCCGGCCACGGACGTCACGCTGGTCTTCCACGCCGGGCAAGCCGCGCAGCTCGACCTCGGCGCGCGGACCGGGTTTGTCGGCTCGCTGCCGCTGGCTGACCATCCGGACTTGCTCGCGCGGCCCGCGTCCGTGCGGCGACGAGTGGATCCGGAGCGGTTCGCCGGGCTGACCGCCTTCGACACGGTGGCGACTGTGGACGGTGCCCACCGACGCGTCATCCTCACCCATTCCGCGACGTTGCACGCGGCGCAGTATCGGGCGTTCACCAGCGAATTGAGCACTACGGTGCGCGAACTCGACGGGCTCGCCGCCGCGCTCGAGGCAGGCACTCATCGCGGCGACCGGACCCAGGTGCACGCGGAGATGTCCCGGATCATTCGCGGACGCCGGGTGGAACGGGTGCTGAACACGACCCTCACCGGCAACCGCGCCGGGGAACTGCGGCTGGAGCGGCGGGTCGACGAGGCCGCGGTCGCCCGGCTGGCGGAGGAGTTCTTCGGCAAGCAGATTCTCGTGACGGACCGGGACTGGCCGGTCGCCGAGGTCGTCACCGCTTACCGCGCCCGGACGCACCTCGAGTCGACGTTCCGGTGGCTGACCGGGCCCGCCGCGGCCGGGCCGTCGCCGCGGTGGGAGTGGACTTCGCATCGGATCGCGGTGCATACGTTGGTGTCCGTGCTCGCGGCGACGGTCACGCACTTGATGCGGCGGGAGGCGGACCGGGCGGGGATGAATTTGTCGGTGGCGGAGTTGCTCGATCAGTTGCGGGGGATCGGGGAGACGGTGCTGCGGCATCGGTCCACTGGGGGGAGGCCGCGGACGAGGCGGATTTTGTCCGATCGGACGGGGAGGCAGCAGGCGTTGTTCGAGTTGTTCGGGTTGGAGAGGTTTGCGCCTGGGTGAGGGGGCTGCTCGTCGCCCTGGCGGGCGACATTGCGCCGGGTGGTGCGGTGGGGCACCCCGAAGCCGAGTGTGCTGACGGTTCGGGGGTGCTTGTCAAGGCGGGAAAGATGCCTTGACAAGCACCCCCGAACCGCAGAGAAGGCTTCGTATCGGGGTGCGGGGTGGTGTGGGTGCCTGGCGCGTTGGGCGCGTTGGCTGGTGGGCGCACGGCTTGGGTTGCGTGGTCGCGATCGGCGGGTCGTCCGTGAAGGGCTCCTTCCGGGAATCTAAGTCCGGGAAGGGGCCCCTCACGGATTGTTCAGGAGTCGCGGTCGATGTTCAGTGCGGAGAAGGTCTGCACCACCGGCATCAGCTCGATGACGTTGATGTTCACGTGCTTGGGCTGCGAGCTGGCCCAGAAGACCGACTCGGCGACGTCGTCCGCGGTCAGCGGGGTCGTGCCGGCGTAGACGTTCGCCGCTTTGTCTTGGTCGCCGTCGAATCGGACGGTCGAGAACTCCGTGCCGCCCACCATGCCGGGCTCGATGTTCGTCACGCGGACGCCAGTGCCGCGCAGGTCAGAGCGCAGGTTGAGGCTGAACTGGTGGACGAACGCCTTGGTCGCGCCGTAGACGTTTCCGCCGGGGTAGGGGTAGCTGCCCGCGACGGAGCCGATGTTGATCACGTGCCCGGCACCGCGTTCGACCATGCCGGGCAGCACTGCGCGGGTGAGGTGGACGAGACCGGTCACGTTGGTCTCGATCATCTGGTCCCAGTCTTCCAGCTTCGCCTCGTGCGCGGGTTCGAGACCCTTCGCGAGGCCGGCGTTGTTGACCAGGATGTCGATCTTCGCCCACTCCTCGGGCAGTTGCGCGACGACGTCCGCGACCGCGTCCGCGTCGCGTACGTCGAGTACCAGCGGGTACACCGCGTCGCCCAGTTCGTCCGCGAGCGTCTTCAACCGGTCGCCGCTGCGGGCCGCGGCGACGACCCGCGCGCCTTCCGCGACGAACCGGCGCGTGATCGCGGCACCGAACCCGGCGCTCGCGCCGGTCACCAATACGGTCTTCATGGAGTGAGTCACCGTTCTTCCGCGTGGTCCAGGAACCGGCCGAACACGTCGTTGAACTCGGCCGCGCGTTCCAGGTTAGGCAGGTGCCCCGCGCCGTCGAGCACCACCAGCTCCGAGCCGGCCACGAGCTGGTGCAGCAGCCGCGCGTCGGCGACCGGCGTGAACTCGTCCTCGCTGCCCACCACGACCAGCGTCGGCACGGTGACCCGCTTCAGCGAATCGCGGTAGTCCGGCCGCTTCGCCCTCGCCCGCAAGGCCGCCGCCGCGCCTGCTGCCGGTGCGTCGCGCATCATCTTCTGGACGTGCCCGGTCACCTCGGGGTTCTCGCGCAAAGTGCCCGGCGACACCATCTTCGGCAACAGCTCGTCGGCGTACGCGGTCATGCCCTCCGCGAGCACCCGGTCCGCGGCCTGGTTGCGCACCACCTTTCCTTCGTTGGTCTCGGGCTCGGCGAAGGTGTCGGCGAGCAGCACCGCGGCGATCCGCTCCGGGTGCTCCCGGACGGTCTGCATCACGATCTGCCCGCCCATCGACAGCCCGCCCAGCGCGAAGCGGTCCAGCCCGAGGTGGTCAGCCAGCCCGATGAGGTCCTCGGCGAAGTCTTCGAGCCCGCGGACCGCCGGCCCAGTGCTTTCTCCGTATCCGCGCAGGTCGGGCACGACGACGCGGTGCCCGTTCCGCGCGAGGTGCTCAGCCTGCGGGCCCCACATGGACCGGTCGAACGGGTGCCCGTGCACGAGAAGCACCGGGAGCCGCGGCTGGTGCCCGAGGTCGTCGTAGGCGATCCGAGCGCCGGAGGAGAGGAGGACTGTCTGCATGTCGCCGACGCTAATCGGAGCGATTTCTCAGAGCAATACAGCGCAATGTAGTCGGAGCAATGTTTTTCTAGCGCACCTTCGCGAAGAACTGGCGGACGTCGCCCGCCCACAGCTCCGGCACCTCCTGCGCGGCGTAATGCCCGCCGCGGTCGTACTCGTTCCACGACACGAGGTTCCGGCGGTGCTCGGTGAACACGCGGATCGACGGCAGATCGCCGGGGAACTGCGCGACCCCGAGCGGCACTGGATTGCGGCCCTCGGCAGGCGTCTCCCGGGCTTGCTCGGCGTAGATCCGGATCGCCGAACCCGCGGTGCCGGTCAGCCAGTGGATCGTGACGTGCGTGAGGATCCCGTCGGCGTCGAGGCCGTGGTCGTGCATCGCCTGCGCGTTCCAGCCGAGCAGGCCGACGGGGGAGTCGGACAGCGCGTGCGCGAGGGTCTGCGGCTGCTGCGCCTGGACGACGCCGTAGGACGCCTCGTCGGTGAAGTAGTGGTGGAACGCGTCCCATGCCGCTTTGTCCTTAGGGGACAGTTCGGCAATCCACTGTGGATCGTCGTCCGGCGGCGGATCCCAGGTCTGCGTCACGTGCGCGCCGATCACCTGCTCCGGTGCCACGCGACCGACCTCCGGCGCGATCCTCGAACCCCAGTCGTTGCCCGCGGTCCCGTACCGCGCGTACCCCAGCCGGCGCATCAACTCCGCCCACGCCCGCGCGATCCGCTGCGGACCCCAGCCGGTGTCGGCCGTCGGGCCGGAAAACCCGAACCCCGGCAACGACGGCAGCACGACGTCGAACGCGATCGACGGGTCCAGCCCGTGCGCGCGGGGATCGCTCAACGGCCCGACCGCGGCCAGATACTCCGCCACCGAGCCCGGCCACCCGTGGCTGAGAAGCAAGGGGATCGCGTCCGGCTCCGGCGAACGGGCGTGCAGGAAATGCACGTTGCTGCCGTCGATCGTGGTCGTGAACTGCGGATACCGGTTGAACCGCCGTTCCCAAGCCCGCCAGTCGTAGCGATGCCGCCAGTGCTCGGCCAGCTCGCGAACCCGGCCGACGCTGACGCCGTACCCCTGGTCGCCGCCGGCCGGCTCGGGTGCCCATTTCGTCCGATCGAGCCGTTCCCGCAGGTCGGCAAGGTCCGCTTCCGGGATCTCGAGCCGGTACGGCCGGATCTCGTCAGTCATGTCCAGCTCCTTGAGAGAGCCGCCGGGCGCAGGCGTTGAGATACCGCACCTGGCGGATGTTGGTGGCGAGTTCGGCGGCGCGCAGGTACGCGCTCCGGGCCGCTTCGCGGTCGCCCGCCCTTTCCAGAAGATGTGCTCGCGCCGCGTAAAACCGCCGGTCGCGGTTGTCCAGCGCCTCCAGCAGGTCGAGCCCCGCCGCCGGTCCGTCCGCCATCCCGACCGCGACGGCGTGGCTCACCTTCGCGACCGGACTCGCCGAAACCTTGAGCAACAGCCGGTAGAGCCCGGCGATCTGCCGCCAGTCGGTCTCCTCCGCGGTGGCTGCCTCGTCATGGACCGCCGCGATCGCCGCCTGCAGCTGATACGGCCCGACCGGCCCGCGCGGCAACGCCGCCGTCACCAGCTCCACCCCGCGCCGGATCGACTCGGCCTTCCACCGCGTCCGGTCCTGTTCGTGCAGCGGAACCAGCTCGCCCTGCTCGGTCACGCGCGCCGGCGATCGCGCGTCCGTCAGCAACATCAACGCGAGCAGTCCCTCGGCCTCGCTGTCGCCCGGCAGCAACGCGGCGGTCATCTCGGCCAGCCGGATCGCTTCGGCGACCAGGTCGCCCCGGCGCAAATCCGGCCCTGACGTCGCCGAATACCCCTCGGTGAAAATCAGGTACAGGACGTGCAGGACCGCTTCGAGCCGCTCGTCCCGTTCCTCCTTCGGCGGCATCCGGAACGGCACACCGCTGTCCTGGATCGTGCGCTTGGCCCGGGAAATCCGGCGGGCCATCGAATCCTCGGAAGTGAGGAACGCCCGCGCGATCTCCGCGGTGGTGAGCCCGCCGACGGCCCGCAGGGTGAGGGCGATCTGCGACGCCGCCGACAACGACGGGTGGCAGCAGAGCAGGAGCAGGATCAAGGTGTCGTCCCCGGTCTGCTCGCTGACGTCCTCGCGAGCCGCGCGGATCTCTCGCTCCCGCCTCGCCTGGTCAGCCCGGAGCAGATCGATCAGCTTCCGGCTCGCGACCTGCAGCAACCAGCCGAAGGGACGCTCGGGGATGCCCGACTCCGGCCACTGCTGGGCGGCTTTGAGCAGGGCTTCCTGGACCGCGTCCTCAGCCGGATCGAACCGTCCGTAGCGGCGGACCAGCGCTCCCAGCACCTGCGGCGCGAGGGTGCGCAGGGTGTCGTTGACCGCGGAGTCGGTCATCTCTGCCTGCCTCGTGGCTCAGAGTTCGCCCTCGGACCCCATCACCGGCCGGACCACCACTCCGGCCTCCGCCAACCGCCCCGGTGCCTTGAGCAGTCCCGCCGCGATGTCGGTCGCGCGGTCGAAACTGGCGCAGTCGACCATCCAGTACCCCGCGATGACCTCCTCGGTCTCGCCGAAGGGCCCGTCGGTGACGACCGGAGCCCCGTCCCGCAGGCAAAGGCGGCGGGCCAGCACCGGAGCGGAGAGCCCCTGCGTCTCGACCAGCTCGCCCGATTCGGCCAGCGCCCCGCTGAACCCGGTGAGGAACTCGTAGACCGCCGCCGCCTCCGCCGGGGTCGCCCCGCCGTCCTTGCCGCTGAGGTAGTCGTAGTCCTGCTGGTTGCCGTACGCCAGGATCAGGTACTTCATCGGTGCTCCCTCTTCGCTCGGGCCTGCTCTCGCGACCGGCGCTTGCCCGCCAGTCTCGGAAAGAACGAAGCTGCCCGCCCCGGACCGGACATCGCCTCGGCGCTCTTCTGGGTGACCCGGGTCACTCGGCGCTCATGATGCCCCTGCTGGAACGCGCGCGCCCAGGGTTGTTGCGCGCGGCAGGTCGATGTCCAGCAGCAATCCGCGCTCCGTCCGCATTGCTCGGCGCTTCCTTTGGCAGTCGTCGGCCCGTGCCTGCTCGGGCATTCGCCGATAACGCGAGCCGCCCGTTCTTCCGCATTACGACATCCGCGAGCCGATAACGCCGCGCTCTGGCCCGCGGGCTTGCCGCCGCCCAGCCCGCCGGATCGGCCGCATCGGGCCCATTCGGTCGGTTGACCTGCGAAGATCGTATTAAGGGACCCCCCTGTTTCGGGCCGTTTTGAGCCGTGTAATGTTCTCCAGGTCGCCAGGGAGACCGGGCGGCCGCCGGGACACGAACCAAGCTCTCGCCTCTAGGGTGATTGAGTGGGTGTCCCACCAAAAACTGCTAGGAATGACCGCTTCGGTCAGGCTCGCCCTTGCGGGGGTGGGGTTGGTGCGGGGTGTGTTGCTTGAGAACTCAACAGTGTGCTAGTGAACTAAGCCAGTAGAGCTTATTTATGGTAACCCCCTCGTCGGGGTTTCCTTTGAGATTGATTGAGAAGTAGTCTCGATCGAACTGTTCATTGTTGGAGAGTTTGATCCTGGCTCAGGACGAACGCTGGCGGCGTGCTTAACACATGCAAGTCGAACGCTGAACCGGTTTCGGCCGGGGATGAGTGGCGAACGGGTGAGTAACACGTGGGTAATCTGCCCTGTACTCTGGGATAAGCCTGGGAAACTGGGTCTAATACCGGATACGACCACTGCAGGCATCTGTGGTGGTGGAAAGTTCCGGCGGTATGGGATGAACCCGCGGCCTATCAGCTTGTTGGTGGGGTAATGGCCTACCAAGGCGACGACGGGTAGCCGGCCTGAGAGGGTGACCGGCCACACTGGGACTGAGACACGGCCCAGACTCCTACGGGAGGCAGCAGTGGGGAATATTGCACAATGGGCGCAAGCCTGATGCAGCGACGCCGCGTGAGGGATGACGGCCTTCGGGTTGTAAACCTCTTTCGCCAGGGACGAAGCGCAAGTGACGGTACCTGGATAAGAAGCACCGGCTAACTACGTGCCAGCAGCCGCGGTAATACGTAGGGTGCGAGCGTTGTCCGGAATTATTGGGCGTAAAGAGCTCGTAGGCGGTTTGTCGCGTCGGCCGTGAAATCTCCACGCTTAACGTGGAGCGTGCGGTCGATACGGGCAGACTTGAGTTCGGCAGGGGAGACTGGAATTCCTGGTGTAGCGGTGAAATGCGCAGATATCAGGAGGAACACCGGTGGCGAAGGCGGGTCTCTGGGCCGATACTGACGCTGAGGAGCGAAAGCGTGGGGAGCGAACAGGATTAGATACCCTGGTAGTCCACGCTGTAAACGTTGGGCGCTAGGTGTGGGCGACATTCCACGTTGTCCGTGCCGTAGCTAACGCATTAAGCGCCCCGCCTGGGGAGTACGGCCGCAAGGCTAAAACTCAAAGGAATTGACGGGGGCCCGCACAAGCGGCGGAGCATGTGGATTAATTCGATGCAACGCGAAGAACCTTACCTGGGCTTGACATGCGCCAGACATCCCCAGAGATGGGGCTTCCCTTGTGGTTGGTGTACAGGTGGTGCATGGCTGTCGTCAGCTCGTGTCGTGAGATGTTGGGTTAAGTCCCGCAACGAGCGCAACCCTTATCCTACGTTGCCAGCGCGTCATGGCGGGGACTCGTGGGAGACTGCCGGGGTCAACTCGGAGGAAGGTGGGGATGACGTCAAGTCATCATGCCCCTTATGTCCAGGGCTTCACACATGCTACAATGGCTGGTACAGAGGGCTGCGATACCGCGAGGTGGAGCGAATCCCTTAAAGCCGGTCTCAGTTCGGATCGCAGTCTGCAACTCGACTGCGTGAAGTCGGAGTCGCTAGTAATCGCAGATCAGCAACGCTGCGGTGAATACGTTCCCGGGCCTTGTACACACCGCCCGTCACGTCATGAAAGTCGGTAACACCCGAAGCCCATGGCCCAACCCGCAAGGGAGGGAGTGGTCGAAGGTGGGACTGGCGATTGGGACGAAGTCGTAACAAGGTAGCCGTACCGGAAGGTGCGGCTGGATCACCTCCTTTCTAAGGAGCACAACACATCCACGCCTCCCGGGATGCCCGGAGCACGGGGCGTGGGGTGGGCACGGTTTAACACCCGCACGCGGTGTTGCCGGGCTTGCTCAAGGAATTGTGGAACTACTGGTTACGGTTCGCGGTGGCGGTGATGCCGCCGGTCAGTACTGCGAGGTCTTCGGGTCTCTGCGTGGAACGCCGGTCGCGGATCCGGGTCGCGGATTGTTCGCTGGCGCGCTGTTGGGTCCTGAGGCAACACACGTTGTTTCTGGTGTGGTGTTTGAGAACTGTAGAGTGGATGCGAGCATCTTTGTGGTCAAGTTGTTAAGGGCACATGGTGGATGTCTTGGCTTCAGGAGCCGATGAAGGACGTGGGAGGCTGCGATATGCCTCGGGGAGCTGTCAACCGAGCTGTGATCCGAGGATTTCCGAATGGGGAAACCCAGCACCAGTGATGTGGTGTTACCCGCCGGTGAATATATAGCCGGTGTGGAGGGAACGCGGGGAAGTGAAACATCTCAGTACCCGCAGGAAGAGAAAACAAAAGTGATTCCGTGAGTAGTGGCGAGCGAAAGCGGATGAGGCTAAACCGATTGCATGTGATACCTGTCAGGGGTTGTGTGGTCGGGGTTGTGGGACCTGTCTTCTCAGAGCTGACACTCTGGGCGTGATGCGGCATGGTTAGCGGAACCGTTTGGGACGGCGGGCCGGAGCGGGTGAGAGCCCCGTACGCGAAAACTGTGTTTGTGTCGTGTGGCGGTGTTCCCGAGTAGCAGCGAGCTCGTGGAATTTGCTGTGAATCTGCCGGGATCACCCGGTAAGCCTAAATACTTCCTGGAGACCGATAGCGGACGAGTACCGTGAGGGAAAGATGAAAAGTACCCCGGGAGGGGAGTGAAAGAGTACCTGAAACCGTGTGCCTACAAGCCGTCAGAGCGTTTCGGCGTGATGGCGTGCCTTTTGAAGAATGAGCCTGCGAGTTAGTGCTGCGTGGCGAGGTTAACCCGGGTGGGGTAGCCGTAGCGAAAGCGAGTCCGAACAGGGCGACTGAGTCGCGTGGTCTAGACCCGAAGCGGAGTGATCTACCCATGGCCAGGGTGAAGCGACGGTAAGACGTCGTGGAGGCCCGAACCCACTTAGGTTGAAAACTGAGGGGATGAGCTGTGGGTAGGGGTGAAAGGCCAATCAAACTCCGTGATAGCTGGTTCTCCCCGAAATGCATTTAGGTGCAGCGTCGCGTGTTTCTTGCCGGGGGTAGAGCTACTGGATGGTCTAGGGGCCTTACCGGGTTACCGAAATCAACCAAACTCCGAATACCGGTTAGTGAGAGCGCGGCAGTGAGACGGCGGGGGATAAGCTTCGTCGTCGAGAGGGAAACAGCCCAGAACACCAGCTAAGGCCCCTAAGTGTGTGCTCAGTGGGAAAGGATGTGGGATTGCCCAGACAACCAGGAGGTTGGCTTAGAAGCAGCCACCCTTGAAAGAGTGCGTAATAGCTCACTGGTCAAGTGGTCCTGCGCCGACAATGTAGCGGGGCTTAAGCACACCGCCGAAGCTGTGTCACTCGTGCAATACATCCGCTGTTTCTTCGGGAACGGTGCAGTGGCACGGGTGGGTAGGGGAGCGTCCTGCATCCAGGGAAGCGGCCGCGGAAGCGAGTCGTGGAGGGTGCGGGAGTGAGAATGCAGGCATGAGTAGCGAATGCAGAGTGAGAAACTCTGCCGCCGGATGACCAAGGGTTCCTGGGCCAGGCTAATCCGCCCAGGGTAAGTCGGGACCTAAGGCGAGGCCGACAGGCGTAGTCGATGGACAACGGGTTGATATTCCCGTACCCGAGCATGTGCGCCCATGGCGAGGCGGTTGACACTAACCACCCGAAGCCACTCGTGAAGCCTTCGGGCGGATCGGGTGTGTGGAGCGTGGGACCTGATTCCGTAGTAGTCAAGCGATGGGGTGACGCAGGAAGGTAGCTCCGCCAGGCGATGGTTGTCCTGGTGTAAGCGTGTAGGCCGTCATGTAGGCAAATCCGCATGACATATAGGCTGAGACGTGATGCGTAGCCGTTTGAGGCGAAGTGGGTGATCCTATGCTGTCGAGAAAAGCCTCTAGTGAGTGCATGCACGGCCCGTACCCCAAACCAACACAGGTGGTCAGGTAGAGAATACCAAGGCGATCGGGTGAACTGTGGTTAAGGAACTCGGCAAAATGCCCCCGTAACTTCGGGAGAAGGGGGGCCAAGCGCTGTGAAGCCCTTCGCGGGTGGAGCGGTGGTTGGCCGCAGAGACCAGCGGAAAGCGACTGTTTACTAAAAACACAGGTCCATGCGAAGTCGCAAGACGATGTATATGGACTGACGCCTGCCCGGTGCTGGAACGTTAAGAGGACCGGTTAGCCAGCAATGGCGAAGCTGAGAATTTAAGCGCCAGTAAACGGCGGTGGTAACTATAACCATCCTAAGGTAGCGAAATTCCTTGTCGGGTAAGTTCCGACCTGCACGAATGGCGTAACGACTTTCCGGCTGTCTCGACCACAGGCCCGGCGAAATTGCATTACGAGTAAAGATGCTCGTTACGCGCGGCAGGACGGAAAGACCCCGGGACCTTTACTATAGTTTGGTATTGGTTTTCGGTTCGGCTTGTGTAGGATAGGTGGGAGACTGTGAAGCGCTCACGCTAGTGGGTGTGGAGTCGTTGTTGAAATACCACTCTGGTCGGATTGGGAATCTGAACCTCGGACCATGATCTGGTTCAGGGACAGTGCCTGATGGGTAGTTTAACTGGGGCGGTTGCCTCCTAAAGGGTAACGGAGGCGCCCAAAGGTTCCCTCAGCCTGGTTGGCAATCAGGTGTCGAGTGCAAGTGCACAAGGGAGCTTGACTGTGAGACAGACATGTCGAGCAGGGACGAAAGTCGGGACTAGTGATCCGGCACCTCCTGGTGGAAGGGGTGTCGCTCAACGGATAAAAGGTACCCCGGGGATAACAGGCTGATCTTGCCCAAGAGTCCATATCGACGGCATGGTTTGGCACCTCGATGTCGGCTCGTCGCATCCTGGGGCCGGAGTAGGTCCCAAGGGTTGGGCTGTTCGCCCATTAAAGCGGCACGCGAGCTGGGTTTAGAACGTCGTGAGACAGTTCGGTCCCTATCCGCCGCGCGCGCAGGATACTTGAGGAAGGCTGTCCCTAGTACGAGAGGACCGGGACGGACGGACCTCTGGTGTGCCAGTTGTCACGCCAGTGGCATGGCTGGTTGGCTATGTTCGGAAGGGATAACCGCTGAAGGCATCTAAGCGGGAAGCCTGTTCCAAGATGAGGTATCCCACCCCTTTGTGGGTTAAGGCCCCCAAGAGACGATTGGGTTGATAGGCCAGAAATGGAAGCACAGTAATGTGTTGTCGAGTTGACTGGTACTAATAGGCCGAGGACTTGCCTACGAAGATGTTGCGCATCCACTCTACGGTTCTGAAACACCACGCTGGTGCGTGTGTTGTTTCGGAGTGTTTCGGTGGTTTTAGCGTCAGGGAAACGCCCGGTCCCATTCCGAACCCGGAAGCTAAGCCTGACTGCGCCGATGGTACTGCAACCGAAGGGTTGTGGGAGAGTAGGACACCGCCGAACTTACTTTGGAAGAAGGGGCGGGGCCCCGGTCGAGAACCTGACAAGGTTTTCCCGGAGCCCCGCCCCTTTTTTTCATGCCCGAAAACGGGCGGACCGCGAAGACGGCCCGCCGCCCTCACTCCGGCCGGCGCAGCAGATACGTGTCCATGATCCACCCGTGCCGCTCCCGAGCCGCGGCCCGCGTCTCCCGGATCTTCGCCGCCAACGCGTCATCCAACGGGCCGGACAGCAAAATCTCGTCCGGAGTCCCGACGTACGCGCCCCAATAGATCCACAACCCCTTGCCGGCGTACTGATCGAACGTGGTGTGCGCGTCGAGCAGCACGAAGACGTCATCAGCGTCATTCGGCCAGCCCTCGGCCAGCCGGCGACCCGTCGTGAGCTGCACCGCCCGGCCGATCTGATTCATCGTCGTGCGATGCCGTGCCACGAGCGCGGAGATGCTGCTGATCCCCGGCACGACCTCGTACTCGAACGCCACGTTCCCGCGCGCGAGGACGGCCTCAATCAACGCGATGGTGCTGTCGTAGAGCGCCGGATCGCCCCAGACCAGGAACGCGCCGGTCTCGCCTTCGGCCAGCTCGTCGCGGATCAGCCGCTCGTAGACGTCGGTGCGGAGCTGGTGCCAGTCGGCGACCGCGGTGCGGTAGTCGGACGGCGTCCGGTCGCGGTCCGGGTCCTTCGCGCGCACCACGCGATACCCCGGCCGGCTCACGAACCGCTCGAGGATCTCCTGGCGCAGCTGCACCAGGTCGGCCTTCGCGCTGCCCTTGTCGAGCACGAAGAACACGTCGACGCGATTGAGCCGGTCGACTGCCTGCACCGTCAGGTGTTCCGGGTCGCCGGCGCCGATCCCGATCGCGTAGATCTTCCGCATCCCAGCAGTCTCTCCCGGCGGGTAACCGGACTCACGAGAGGGTCCCCTGGCATGCCACTACCCCCTAGGGGTATAAAGGAGACATCAGCGAAGAGCACGATAGGGAGTGTGGCGATGACCGAAGCGACTTACACCGTCGAGGGCATGACCTGCGGGCATTGCGTCGGATCGGTGAAAGAGGAGGTAGGCGGCCTGCCCGGCGTGCAGAAGGTCGACGTCGACCTCGCCACCGGCGCGGTCAAGGTCATCAGTGCGGAGCCGATCTCGCGCGAGGCCGTCGAGGCCGCGGTCGCTGAGGCCGGCTACCAGGTCGTCGCGTAAAAAGGAGTGACATGAGCACCACGACACCAGCCCCCGTGCAGTCAGTCGAACTCGCCATCGGCGGGATGACCTGCGCGTCGTGCGCTGCTCGGGTCGAACGGAAGCTCAACAAGGTCGAAGGCGTCACCGCGAGCGTCAACTACGCGACGGAGAAGGCGCACGTCGAATACCCCTCCACCGTTTCGGTCGACGACCTGGTGGGCGTCGTCGAAGCGACCGGGTACACCGCGCAGGCGCCGGAACCGGAGAAGCCGGAGGAACCCGAGCAGGACGAGACGCGGCCGCTGCGCGACCGGCTCCTGTACTCGGCGATCCTCACCGTGCCGGTGATCGTGCTGGCGATGGTCCCTGCGCTGCAGTTCACTAACTGGCAGTGGCTGTCGCTCACGCTCGCCGCGCCGGTCGTGGTCTGGGGCGCGTGGCCGTTCCATCGCGCAGCCTGGACCAACCTCCGGCACGGCGCGGCGACGATGGACACGCTGATCTCGCTCGGCGTCTCCGCCGCCACGCTGTGGTCGCTGTACGCGTTGTTCTTCGGCATGGCGGGGATGCCGGGCTTGAGGCACGGCTTCGAGTTCAGCGTGTCCGGGGGCTCGGGGACCGACAACATCTACCTCGAGGTCGCTGCGGGGGTCACCACGTTCATCCTCGCCGGCCGCTATTTCGAGGCGAGGTCCAAGCGTCGCTCCGGCGCTGCGCTCCGGGCCCTGCTCGAACTCGGTGCGAAGGACGTGACGGTCATTCGGGACGGCCGCGAGCAGCGGATCCCGGTCGATCAGCTCCGGGTCGGGGACACGTTCGTGGTACGCCCCGGCGAGAAGATCGCCACGGACGGCGTGGTCACCGACGGTAGCTCGGCAGTCGACGTCAGCATGATCACCGGGGAATCCGTGCCGGTCGAGGTCGCAGTGGGTGACGGCGTGACCGGAGCGACGGTCAACGTCGGCGGCCGGATCACGGTGCGCGCGACGCGGGTCGGCTCGGACACGCAGCTCGCGCAGATGGCCCGGCTCGTCGAGGAGGCGCAGAACGGCAAGGCCGCGGTCCAGCGACTGGCGGACCGCGTCTCGGCGGTCTTCGTGCCGATCGTGCTGGTGCTGGCTCTGGGCACGCTGATCACCTGGCTGCTGACCAGCGGAAATGCCACCGAGGCGTTCACCGCGGCGGTAGCGGTCCTGATCATCGCCTGCCCGTGCGCACTGGGGCTCGCGACGCCGACCGCCCTGCTCGTCGGCACTGGTCGCGGTGCGCAGCTCGGGATCCTCATCAAGGGACCGGAGGTGCTCGAGTCCACTCGCCGGGTCGACACCGTAGTGCTCGACAAGACCGGGACCGTCACGACCGGGCGAATGAGCCTGGTGGACGTCCACGTCGGAGAAGGCGTCACGGAGCGCGAACTGCTGCGCTACGCGGGGGCGGTCGAGCATGCTTCGGAGCACCCAATTGCGAAAGCCATCGCAGACGGTGCTCGCGAGCGGGTCGGCGACCTCCCGGTGGCGACGGAGTTCCGGAACACCGAGGGTCTCGGCGTCTCCGGCCTCGTGGAAGGTGCAGCAGTCCTCGCTGGTCGTGCGGCCTTCCTGGCCGACTGGAGCGTCAAGATCGACGACCGTCTCACCGAGGCCAAAGCCGCAGCAGAAGCACGAGGTGCGACGGCGGTCTTCGTCGCGTGGGACGGTGTCGCACGGGGTGTGCTGGTGGTCGCGGACACGATCAAGCCGACGTCAGCACAAGCTGTTGCCGAGTTGCGGGCACTGGGGCTGCAGCCGGTGCTGCTGACCGGCGACAACGCGGGCGCAGCGCGAGCGATCGCCGACGCCGCGGGCATCACCGAGGTAGTGGCGGAGGTTCTGCCCGCGGAAAAGGTGGCCGTGGTCAAGCGCATGCAAGGCGAAGGCCGAGTGGTGGCCATGGTCGGTGACGGCGTCAACGACGCGGCCGCGCTCGCCCAAGCCGACCTCGGACTGGCCATGGGCACCGGAACGGACGCAGCGATCGAAGCCGGCGACCTGACCCTGGTCCGAGGCGACCTGCGAGCCGCCGTCGACGCGATCCGCCTCGCCCGGCGCACCCTCGGCACGATCAAGGGGAACCTGTTCTGGGCGTTCGCCTACAACGTCGCGGCACTGCCGCTGGCGGCGTTCGGCCTGCTCAACCCCATGATCGCAGGCGCGGCGATGGCTTTCTCGTCGGTGTTCGTCGTCTCGAACAGCCTGCGGCTCCGACGGTTCCGCGCAGCGTGATTCACCTGGAGACGGGCCAGCGGCGGGAGTTTCCGCTGCTGGCCCGTCTGCCTTTGGCGCTGGTCTGGGTGGACGACTGTGGATTGTCTCGCTGACCAGCCTGGTCGTTGCCGTAGTGGTTTGCGCTGAACTGTGTGGGGATCCGCCCGCCTCCACGCACGCTCTGAGTACCGGGATGAAGCTTCGCCCGAAGCCGACGTCTGCGGTCTCCCGGCAGCACCAAGCAGGAAAACCGGACTGATGCTCTGGGAGTTACTTCAGGAACGCACCAGACGGGCGATCGCGTCGGAGGCCTCGCGCACCTTCAGGTCCGCTTCCTCCCCGCCAGCGGCCGCCGCCTGGACGACGCAGGTCGCCAGGTGCTCGTCGAGCAGTTCCAGCGAGAACGACTGCAACGCCTTCGTCGCCGCCGACACCTGGGTCAGGATGTCGATGCAGTACTTGTCCTCCTCGACCATGCGCTGCAGGCCGCGGATCTGGCCTTCGATCCGGCGAAGGCGCTTGAGGTAGGCCTCTCGTTCACTGCCGTAGCCGGTCATCGCACATCGTCCCTTTTCCTCGGCATCCCCGGTGGTTCACTACCGAGTATACCCACCCGGTGTATCCGGGCTCGGCGCTCCAGTTGGCCGAGGTGGCCTAGGCGACATGGCTCAGCGCAGAGGTTTGGACGCTGGTTGAGCGCCCGGAAGCCACGTCCGGCCAAGGCTGGCATTCGCAGTGGCCAACTGCTGAGCATCCGCCCTGCTGAACCGCGCCGATGCTCAGTTAGCGGAGACGACCTCGGTGCCTTCGGCGAGCGCGGGGCCCTGCGTTGCTTCGATGCGAGATGGATGCTCGCGGTGGCTGGTCGCCGAGCAGGCACCCACGGCGTCTCCGCAGCTGGTGTTCAGCCCGTCGGGGCAGCCTCGGCGACTTCCGGCAGGGGAGACGTTCGTCGCTGGTTCGGCACGGGTGTGCCGTCCGGGGCGAGGTCGGCGTTCGCGGTGGCCAGCAGTTCGCGGGCGCCTCGCAGCGCGGCCTTTACCCGTTGCTGGACGGCGACGAGTTCGGCGACCCGCTGTTCGGCGTCGGAGACGATTCGGGTGGCGTGGTCGGTGGCTTGGCGGACGTGCGCGTCGGCTTCGGCGCGGGCGGCGGCGGTGCGGTCGGCGATTTCGCGGAGTGCGTCGGTGCGACGGTCGGCCAGCGTGCGCGTCAGATGTTCTTCGAGCCGCTGGCGTTCCTTCGCGGCCGCTTCGTCTGCGGCCTTGCGCTCTTCGACTGCACGGCGCAGCAGATCTTCGTGTTCTCTTCGCTGTTGCTCGCGGTCCGCGGCGACGGCTTCGACGAGCGCGCGTTCCTTTTCGGTGAGACGAACCGCTTCTGCCTTGGCGTCGGCGATGATCCGCGCGGCGGTGTCCTCGGCGCGGGCGGTGATCTCCGCGGCTTCCTCGCGCGTCAGCTCGACCATCCGGCGGGAGCGTTCCTGCAATGCGTCCGGCGGGATGGGGGTGCGGCTGATCCGGTCGATCGTCGCGCGCAGTTCGCGATTGCGCTCGGCGAGTTCGGCCGCTTGGTGTGCCGCGGCGTCGCGTTCCGCGGCGAGGCGTTGGAATTCCGCCTCGACCCACGTGACGAATTCTTCGACCTGGCCGCGCTGATAGCCGCGCCAAGCCGAGTCGAAGGA
This sequence comes from Amycolatopsis echigonensis, assembly GCF_002846615.1. NCBI lineage: Bacteria > Bacillati > Actinomycetota > Actinomycetes > Pseudonocardiales > Pseudonocardiaceae > Amycolatopsis > Amycolatopsis echigonensis. The sequence goes on from NZ_PJMY01000002.1 coordinate 58,093, forward strand.
CGGCCGGACGGCCATCAGGTCCTCGCCACCGCCGGGGGCCATGCTCTCACCTCCCATTTGGATGGTTTCTCCTCGGCGCTCGTTTTTCTTGCCGCACCGGGGTTTCCGCACTGCCTCCAGTGTGCCTGAAGTCCGGCGCTCCGTGGGAGCCTGGGGCGGGTCAATCTTCGAGCGGGTCTTCAGTGCCGGTCGCGGTGCTTCGCACGCCGGGCAATTCGGCCAGTTCCGCGGTGAGTTCGGGAAGATCTCCGCGCCCCTGCAACAGCAAGGTGACGACCGCGATCCGTTGTCCCTCTTCGGAAACTGTCTCGCGGTCGACCGCCACGCGGTGGACGGCCCAACCCCGGTCGGTGCACGTGGCGAGGACGGCACGCAGTACTCCGTGGCCGTCGGCATAGCTCAACCGGAGAATCGGCGGCTGCCGCCGATGGCGCGCGACGAACCGGGAAATCGGCGGGAATCCGCGCGTGATCACGACAAGCCCGGCAGTGGTCGCGACGGCCAGCACCGGAAGCCCGGCACCGCACGCGACTCCGACGGCCGCGGCGAGCCAGACGGTCGCCGCGGTGGTGAGGCCGCGCACCGCGTCGCGGCGCACGAAGATCAGCCCGCCGCCGACGAACCCGATGCCGGACACGATCTGCGCGGCGATCCGCGACGGGTCGAGTGCGACGTGCTCGATGCCGAGCAAATCGGCGAAGCCGTATTTCGACACCAGCATGAAGACCGCCGACCCGACGCCGACCAGCGTGTGCGTGCGCAGGCCGGCCTGTTTGTTGCCGACCTCGCGCTCAATGCCGATCACCGTGCTGAGCAGCAGGGCGAGCAGCACTGGAGGCAGCAGTTCCCACTGTTCGCCGGTGGACCAAAGAGCATGCACGGACGTACCTCCTCTCCCGTCACTGTGCCCGGCCCTCAGAGAGCCCGCGCGCCCGGCCCGGCGATCACGCCTAAGCTCGGGCAATGGCCCGCTACTTCGACGTGCACCCGCAGAACCCGCAGCGCCGCGCGCTCTCCCAGGTGGTCGACCTGCTGCGTGACGACGGGCTCATCGCCTACCCGACCGACTCGTGCTTCGCGCTCGGCTGCCGCATCGGCAACCAGCAGGGGATGGAACGGATCCGCACCATCCGCAAGCTCGACCACCGGCACCACTTCACGCTCGTCTGCCAGGACTTCGCCCAGCTCGGCCGGTTCGTGCACATCGACAACGCGGTGTTCCGCGCCATCAAGGCCAGCACCCCCGGCGCGTACACGTTCATCCTCCCGGCGACAAAGGAAGTCCCGCGGCGGCTGCTGCACGCCAAGAAGAAGACCGTCGGCGTACGGATCCCCGACCACGTGGTGACCCAGCAACTGCTCGGCGAACTGGGCGAGCCGATCCTGTCGAGCACGCTGCTGCTGCCCGATTCCGGCGAGCCCCTCACCCAGGGCTGGGAGATCAAGGAAGAACTCGACCACGTACTGGACGCCGTCATCGACTCCGGCGACTGCGGTGTGGAACCCACCACGGTGATCGACTTCACCTCGGGAGAGGCGGAGGTCGTGCGGCATGGGGCGGGAGACCCGTCCCGGTTCGAGTGACCAGGGTCGTCATCGGTTTTGTCGCCTCCTGTGGTCTGGTTGTGATCCTGATGCGGGCGGTGCTCTCGGGCCGCTCGGCGTGACGTTGTTGACGCGGTTTGCCGGGCTCGACGGCTGCACCTGACAGCTTCTTGACGCGGCAGCTGCCGACACGGGCTGTCTACTGACGGCCACTGGTACCGGCGGCTTGAACCGACTGCTCGTGGTCCGGAACGGTCGCCGCGAGGCTGGGTAGCGCGGGTCGCGCGGCGGACGTTCGCAGCTCCGGCCTGCTGCGGATACGAGCGCATGCTGGCGCAGGCCACTCGGAGTGACGACCGCGGCGGGTCGGCGGACGGTAATGCAGGTCGCTGGCGAGCCTCCTTCTCCTGATGCAGGCGGCGGAACCTTCTCGTCGCCGGATAAGCCGAGCACCCTCGACGGCGACCGACGTGGTCCAGCCGTGCCTCCGGCGTGATCCGGTGGCGCGTTCGGCATGAACCGCTGGCGCGTCCGGCGTGATCCGGTGGCACGTTGGGCATGAACCGCTGGCGCGTCCGGTATCGCCCGGTGGCACGTCCAGCGCGAACCGCTGGCGGGTCCGGAGGGAAGCGCAGCCGCGGCACGCTCGAGGGCCTCCCTCGGCAGCGGCCATGGCTCTCTAGACTCCTGTTGGCGCTGGATTCCCGTTGGCGCGAGCTGCGGCGATTGTCGCCGTCGGGGGCGTCGGCAGCTGCAGTCTCCGTCGGACACGAGCCGCGCCAAGCGCGGGCTGGCATGGTGGCGCGGTTCGGCCTGGACAGGAGAGACAGCGGCGGATCGCAACCGGTCGGTGCCGAAGCGGGCTGGCAGGTAACCGGCACCGGGGTCCGCGCTCTCAGGTGCGTTCGATCGATACTCCTCTCTTGCGTCGGATGGGTGGCAGATCCGGTGCCGCGGGGCGGGCGAACCCGGGCACCGTCGAAGAGATCACACGGTTGCCTCCACGGGGGTGTTGAGCATGCGGGCCAGGGCGTCGGCAAGCGGGACCTCCGACGAGGAATGCCAGCCGACGATGGCGTCCGGCCGGAGCAGCAGCGCGCCGTCGGCAGGCAGTTCTGTCTCGGCCAGCCATGCCTCGTCCGAGACGGGAACGAGACGGAGGCCTAGGCGGTCGGCTTCGGCTGTCCACCGGGTGTGGTCCGGGCCGCATAGCAAGGCGAGGCCAGGCCCCGCCAAGTCCACTGTGGACGTCGTGGCGTCGAGCCAAGCGTGTGGCACTCGGGTGCCTGGACGACCGGCCGGGGCGTACCGGTCTTCTGGTGCGGGACCGCGTCCGTCCGGGACGAAGGCGCCGTGGTCGTATTGCACGCCGAACAGCGTGGCGAGCGGGTCGATGCGCGGCGCGTCGTCGCTGGTGATCGCGCTGAGCATGGTTCCGAGATGGCCGCTGGCCATGCTGGAGAACTCCGCCGTCGCGTACCCGATCGGGTATCGCTCGGCGTGGTAGGTGTCGAGCAGGGCGGGCGTCGCTTTGCCGGACAGCACCGCGGCGAGTTTCCAGGCGAGGTTGGCTACGTCCGCGATCGCGGTATTCGCACCCGCGGCAGCCATCGGCGGCATCGCGTGTGCGGCGTCGCCGGCCAGGAAGACCCGGCCGGAGGAGAACCGGTCGGCCACGTACATTCCTGACTCCCAGTGCATCCGGCTCAGCACTTCGACTTCGAGGTCCGGTGCGCCGACGACGGTGCGCAGCAACTCGCACCAGCCGTCCTCGCCCAGGGATTCCGAGCCGGGGAAGTCAGAGGTGGAGAAGAGCCACCGGTCGGTGCCGTTGACCGACACGAACGCACCGGAAGCGGCCGGGTTTTCGATCCGGCACAGGTTGAACGGTTTGTCCCGGACGAGCTCGGCGAGGTCGGCGCGGAAGCAAATGTCGAGATTGTCGGCCAGATGCCCGTGCCCGCTGCGCGGAATGCCGAGCGCGGTGCGGATCGGACTGCGCGCGCCGTCCGCCGCGATCAGGTATTCGGCGCTGACCTGGTACGGCTCGCCATCGGGTGGGCGCAGTTCGGCGGTGATCCCGGTGCCGTCCTGCTCGAACGCGACCAACTCGGTGCCGAACCGAACCGACACCCCGCGCTCGGCGGCGGCCTGCCGCAGCACCGGTTCCAGCACGTCCTGCGGACACAGCACGCTTGGCGCCGGGCTGAGATCGGGCATTTTCGCGTGCTGGGCGAGCCGTTCGCGCAGAGTGTCGGTGACCTCGGGCCAGGTCGCGTCGGCCAGCGTGGTGCCGGTCAGCATTCCGGTGAACGACGCGAGCGGTGCGCTCGCTTGCTCGACCTCGTCCATGAGGCCGAGCAAGCGGAACACTTCGGTGCTGCGCGGGTTGAACCGGCGTGCTTTCGGCTGCGGGGACGTGCCGGCGTGCTTTTCCACCAGCATCGGCGCTACCCCCTCGCGGTGCAGCAACAGGGCTGCAGTGAGCCCGGCGATCCCTCCGCCGCAGATCAGAACGGGAATTCGTGCTGTCATTTCGTAACCCCCAGGTCGTGTACGTCGTACATCTTGTGTACGTTGTACATGACGATGTACTGTGTACGCAAGCGGGCTGGAGACAGGGAGTTGAATGGGAGATCAAGGGCCGACACCGCCGATTTGGCTGTTGCCTGAGCCGCCGGAACGCGGTTGGGGCCTCGGACGAATCGACATCGTCAACGCGGCTGTACGGCTGGCCGACCACGGTGGCGCGGAGGCGCTCACGATGCGGGCAGTGGCGAAGGAGCTGGGCGCGTCCACGCCGATGTCGCTGTACCGCTACGTGCACAGCAAAGACGGTCTGGTGGACCTGATGCTGGACCTGGCGAACAGCGAGGTGCGCACCCCGGAAGTCCCGGGCGAGGACTGGCGGGGCGAGTTGACTGCTGTCGCGGTCGAGATGTGGGCGATGACGAAGCGGCATCCGTGGTACGCGCGGTTCGTGCACCAACGGCCCCCGGCGGGGCCCAACGCGAGCCGGCGGACGGAGTTCGTGCTGGCGACGTTCGACCGGCTGGGGCAGGACCTCGCGTCGGCGCTCGGGTACGCCCGGCTGCTCGACGGGTACGTCATCGGTCAGGCGCTGCAGTGGGCGGAAGAGCGGGCGATGTGGCAGCGCAACGCGTTCGTCGACGTGGTGGACGTGCAGCGGCAGGCGCGGGCGTGGTTCGGCGACATCGCGTCGGAGGACAGTCCGTATCCGTTGCTTGTGCAGGTGCTGGAGAGCTTTCTGGCCGAGCGGCACGACGCGGCTGGCGAGACCGGCGCGGTCAAGGCGGAGGGGGCCGGATCGGTCGCGGAGACGGACGAGTCTGGCCGGGTGACCGGTTCGGGCCGCGGGGCCGGTGCCGGTGAGGCGGCCGCTCGGCCGGGTGCGGAGGTGGCCGCTCGGGCGGATGCGGACGTGGCCGGATCTGGGCGGGCGGCTGAGGCGGACCGCGTGGCTGCTGGCTCTGGCCAGGTGGCTGGGACTGGCCGGGCGGCTGGCTCTGGCCGGGCGGCTGGGACTGGCCGGGTGGCTGGGACTGGCCGGGCGGCTGGGACTGGTCGAGGGGACGGGAGTCGTCTCGACTCGGCTGAGGTCGGTCAGCCGGGTGCCGGAGCGGTCCGGGCTCGGGATGCGTGGGCGGTTGCCGGAGCGGGGCAGCCGACGGGAACCGGTCAGCCGACCGGAACCGGTCGGTCGACGGGCTCAGGTCGAGCGGCTGGGTCGGGCCATGTGGTCACGGACCAGGCGGCGGATGCTGCTGATCGAGCGCAGAGGACAGGCGCGCCCGCGGCCGAGGACGCGCAGTTCGAGCTCGGCCTCGAATGTCTGCTCGACGGCATCGCCGCGCGGCTCCGCTAGGTTGGTCGCCAGGACCGGCTGGTGGGGAGACGACGTGAAGTTCCTGCTGACGATGCACATGAACCCCGACGTATGGGAAGGGCTGAGCGAGGAGACCCGACAGGAGGTGATGGACGGGCACGCGGACTTCGTAGCGAAGATCCGGGCGTCCGGCGAGATGATCAACACGCAGGCGCTCGGCGGGCCGGAGGACAGTGCCGTCGTGCGGGTGCGCGGCGGGGTGCCCGCGGTCACCGACGGTCCGTTCGCGGAGTCGAAGGAGTTCCTCGCCGGGTTCTACCTGGTCGAATGCGAGAGCCGGGACCGGGCGCTGGAGGTCGCGGCGATGATTCCCGACGCGAGGATCGACGGGCTCGGCATCGAGGTCCGGCCGGTCGTGTTCTTCGCTGACGCGGAAACACAGTCCGACTTCGGCTGATGGCGGACGTCGGCGAGCTGCTCCGGCCGCTCGTGCCGCAGGTGCTCGGGACGCTCGTGCGGCGGTACGGGCAGTTCGAGGCGTGCGAGGACGCGGTGCAGGAGGCGCTCGTCGCGGCGGTCGAGCAGTGGTCGGCCGGCGAGGTGCCGGACAACCCGCGCGCATGGCTGCTCACGGTTGCCACCCGTCGGCTGACCGACCTTTGGCGCAGCGAGAGCGCCCGTCGGCGGCGCGAAGAAACTGTTGCGGTGCAAGACGTCGCGCTGACCGCGGCGGTGCCCGGGCCGGAGGACGAGCAGCCGCCGGAGCAGGACGACACGTTGACGTTGCTGTTCCTGTGCTGCCATCCGGCGATTACGCCCAGCTCGCAGGTCGCGCTGACGCTGCGTGCGGTCGGCGGATTGACGACGGCGGAGATCGCGCGCGCGTTCCTCGTGCCGGAAGGCACCATGGCGCGCCGGATCACGCGGGCGAAGGAGACCGTCGCGGCGGCTGGTTCGACCTTCACGCCTCCGTCCGCCGAGGATTGGCCGGCTCGGCTGCAGGTCGTCTTGCATGTGCTGTACCTGATCTTCAACGAGGGATACACGGCGACCTCCGGCGAGAATCTGCATCGGGCCGAACTGTCCGAGGAAGCGATCCGGCTGACGCGCGCCGTCCATGCCTTGCTGCCGGACGATGGCGAGGTCGCGGGGCTGCTCGCGCTCATGCTGCTCACCGACGCGCGACGGCCCGCGCGCACCGGGCCGGACGGAACGCTGACGCCGCTCGCCGAACAAGACCGTCGAAAGTGGATGGTGCCGTTGATCGTCGAGGGGCTGGAGCTGGTGAATCGGGTACTCGGCCAAGGCCCGGTGGGGCCGTACCAGGTGCAAGCTGCCATCGCGGCACTGCACGACCAGGCGGCGGGCGCCGATTCCACTGACTGGGCGCAGATCCTGGAGTTGTACGGCCTGCTCGAAGAACTCGCGCCCAGCCCCGTCACGACGCTCAACCGGGCGATCGCGGTCGCGATGGTTCACGGTCCGGAGAAAGCTCTGGCACTGCTGGCCACTCTCGAGGACGACGCGCGCCTGAAGCAGGGCCACCGGCTCGACGCGGTCCGTGCGCATCTGCTCGAACTCGCTGGTGATACCGCGAGTGCGCGCGAGCATTACCTGCGCGCGGCGAAACGGACGAGCAGCATTCCGGAACGGCGGTATCTCCAGGCGAAGGCGGCGAAACTCCTTCCACGCGAAGGGTAGGCGGGTGGTGCCTCGCAGGTTGGCGGGAGGATCGTCAGGCGTGAGGCAGGCGGTTTCGGGTTGGGCGGGCGGTGGGTTGCGCCGTCGGTTCGGCCGCGCGGCTGACGAAGTCGCTGGGCTGGGCGGCCCGCCGGGAGAGAAAGCCGAGTTGTCAGCGTCGTGGTCGAGCTGTGTCGCTGGGGTAGATGGGCCACCAGAGTGGTCAGCGAGTTGGTCGCGTGGCGTTGCTGGGGTGGATAGGTGGCCCGGTGGGAGAGCAAAGCAGAGTTGTCAGCGTCTTGGTCGAGCTGTGTCGCTGGGGTAGATGGGCCACCAGTGCGGTCAGCGAGTTGGTCGCGTGGCGTTGCTGGGGTGGATAGGTCGCCGGGTATGGCGAGTAGGTCGGAGTGCTGCCGGACGAGCGGGTCGCCGGATTGAGGTTTCCGCGGGTATGCGCCGGAGAAATCGGGGATATCCGGAGCGAACCAGGTCCGGTCAGGGGGCGGAGTTTGTGCGTTCCAGGAGGAATACGCGGATTTCGCGGTGGGCGGCGCGTTCGGCGTAGCGGTCGTAGGCCGGCCAGTAGGAGGCGACTGCGTCCCACATTTCCTGTCGTTCGTCGTCTTTCAGGAGACGGCCTCGGACTGGCACGGCGCGGCCGTGGACGGAGACTGTCGCGTCGGGGTGGGACAGGAGGTTTGCCGTCCAGGCGGGGTGGCGTTCGCCGCCCCAGTTGGAGCCGATCACGACGTATCCGCCGGAGCGTTCGACGTACAGCAGCGGGACCTGGCGTGGTTCGCCGGTCGTGCGGCCGATCGTGGTGAGCAGGAGGGTGCGCAGTCCCACTGCCGCGCCTACGCCCAGGCGGCCGCCGCTGATGCGGAGGAGCAGGCGGTCGGCGGGCATCATCGCCTGGCCGAACGCGGCGAATGCCTTGCTGCGGCCCAAACCGGCGAACATCCTGCGCAGTTCCATGGGCGGCAGCCTACGGGGCGGTGTAGGGGAAGCCGCCGGGGTGGCTGCTTGGGCGGATAGTTCGGCAGCTGTGGGGGACGGGCGGGCAGAACCGGAGCGAACAGGCTGAGAAGGCGAAGCGAAACCTACAACCCGCTCGTCAGTTTCAGGAGGGCGTCGGTCAGCGCGGCCGCGTGGTCGACCAGGTAGAAATGGCCGCCTGGGTACGTGGTCAGCGTGAACTCGCCGCTGGTGTGCGACGACCAGGCTTGCACGTCGTCCACGGGGGCGTGGGGGGCGGCGTCTCCGGTGTGGGCGTGGATGGGCGCGGCGAGCGGGCCTGGGCTCGGGCGGTAGGTCTCGACGGCCGTGTAGTCCGCTCGCAGGGCTGGCAGGAACAGCTCTCGCAGTTCCGGGTCTCGCAGCACCCTCGGGTCGGTGCCTGCCAGGCCTTCGATCTCGGACAGCAAACCCTCGTCGTCTTGGAGGTGGACTCGGTCGTGGACCAGGCGGGACGGGGCTCGGCGCCCCGAAACGACCACCGCCTCCGCGGGGGTACCTCTTGACTCCAGGCGCAGGCCTACCTCGTACGCGAGCGTCGCGCCCATGCTGTGGCCGAACAGCACCACCGGCAGGTCCAGCCACGCCAGGAGGGCTTGGGTGACGCCGTCCGCCAGCTCGCCGATGGTGCGCAGGGCGGGTTCGGCCATGCGGTCCTGCCTGCCGGGATATTGCACCGCGAGGACATCGACGGCGGGGGACAGCGCTTTCGACAGCGGGTGGAAGAACGGGGCTGCGCCGCCCGCGTGCGGCAGGCACACCACACGGGCGGGGGCGTCGTCGGCGGGGTGGAAGCGGCGTAGCCACGGGTCCGTCATGCGGGCGATTTTAGCGGGGACGGGCACAGAGAAAGCCTGCGGAATTCGATCTTCTCGTACGCGCTGGCGACTCCGGTTTCGAACAGGACGCCGACGGTGAAACGGTCTGGTTGCACCAGATCGGAGTAACCGGCGGGAGCGTCGGCGAGAACGGTCGACGGCTGCCAGGTTCTGCCGCGGTCCGAACTGGTCCTCAGTTGCATCGTGCGGCGGGCGGCGGGGTCGGAGGGGCCGGAGTAGAGGAGTACGCGGGGGTTGGTCGTTTGCAGGACGCTGCCTTCTACCTTCGGGCCGGACAGGGTCGGCTGCACTTGATAGGGACGGGTCAGGGTGCGGCCGCCGTCGGTGCTGTAGGCGTCGAGCCGGTTTTCCGGGGCGGAGCCTTGGTTGCGGCTTGAGAAGTAGACGGTGCCGTCGGGCAATTCAGTGGCGGTGGTTTCGTTGGGGGCGATGACGCCGTCGGTCGGGTCGTCGGTGAAGCCGATGTGCCAGGTACGGCCGTTGTCGTCGCTGTAGAGGTCGTGGCCGCCGTAGTACTTGGTTTCGGTTCCGACGTCCGCGGAACCGGCGGGAGGTGCGCTGGAGTGGTTGGCGGGCACGACGATCCGCCCGGCGTGCCGGCCGTGCTGAAGCAGGGTCGCGTGCCCGGGGCGGTGGCGTACCAGCGCCAGGACGGGAGTTTCGTCGTGGCGGTGATGTCGCGGGCGGGCGTCCAGGTGCGGCCGTTGTCGGGGCTGCGCTGGACGAAAACCCGGCGGGTATCTTGCGGGGACACGGTGCCGGACATGATGGCTTTCTCGCTGACGGGTCCGTTGTGGACAGTCAACAGCACCAGGTCGCCGTTGCGGGCTACGACAGGGGTCGGGTTTCCGGCGGTGGCCTCGCCGTTGCTGTCCACTACGCTCAGGCTGCCCCAGGTGCAGCCGCCGTCACGGGAGGTTTTGGCGACGGTCTGGATCGCGCCGGAGTCGCCGGGGGAGTCGCGGCGGCCTTCGGCGAAGGCGATCAGTGAGTTGTTCGCCGCGCGGACCACTGCGGGGATGCGGAAGGTGTGGTAGCCCTCGGTGCCTGAGATGAACGGAGTCGACGAGGTGCAGCCGGGTGTTGCGCTGGCCGGTGGGGCCGGGATGACGCTCAAGATCGTTGCGGCGAGCGCAATCGTGACTGTTCTCGGGAGCACCGGGGGACCGCCTCTCGCTCCGGACATGGGATGTCCGACGTCCTATGTCCGGAGAACATAGAGAGGAGGTCGCGCGGCGTCAAGACGCCGGACCGGTGGCGGTCGCGCGGACGGTTCCGGCCGCGGCGGTCGCGGTGATCCGCAGCGGGGCGGTGCCGGTCGGGCGTGCGCGCAGGATTTCCTCGGCGACCGGGGCGGCCAGGTGCGTGCGCAGGGTCCGGCGCAGGCCGCGGGCGCCGTAGACCGGGTCGAAACCCTGGTCGGCGAGCAGGCGGACGGCGGATTCGTCCACCTGGAGCTCGACACCGCGGCGGCGGAGCCTCGCGCGCAGCAGGTCGGTTTCCAGGCGGGCGACGCGCTCGACAGTGGTGCGGTCCAGTTCGTCGAAGATCACGGTCTCGTCGATGCGGTTCAGGAACTCCGGGTCGAAGAACGACCGCAGGGCTTTGTCGACGACCGCCCGGCGGGTGTGGCCGCGGTCCAGGAGCGTGCGCCAGCGGGACCCGCGGCGGCGGGCGAGTTCTTTCGAGCCCAGGTTTGAGGTCATGAAGACGAAGCTGTTGCGGAAGGAGATCTTTTCCTGGCCGTTCGCGAGACGCAGCATTCCGTTGTCGAGGACGCCCAGCAGTGCGCGCAGAACGGTGGGGTGAGCCTTTTCCACCTCGTCGAAGAGGACGATCCCCGGGGTGTACGGGTCGCCCTCCACAGTGGAGCGATCGAAGACGGTGAAGGCTTCCTTGCTTCCCGCGTATCCGGGCGGGGCGCCGTTGAAGGAGGCTGCGTAGTGTTCTTGGGCGAGGGAGTTCATGTCCCCCCGGCACAGATCGTCCGGGCCGGAGCGCAGGGCGGCGGCTAATTGGCGCACCAGTTCGGTTTTGCCTACCCCGGTCGGGCCCAGCAGCAGGACTGTCGCGGGTGGACGGTCGGGTTCGGTCGCGCCCGCGCGGGCCAGGGTGATTGCCCGGACGACGGCGTCGACGGCCGGGTCTTGGCCCAGGACGCGGCTGCGCAGGCGTTCCGCCAAGGAGGCGGGAGTGTCCGGAGTGGACACAGTGGGGGCGGCTGGCTGCCGGTTCCGGTTCTGGTCGTGGTACCTGTCGGTGATGAACGGCATGGTGTCCTTTCCCTGAACCGAAAACCGAAAACCGGAACCGGCGGTCAGCGGATGGTCAGGCCTGTTTGGTCTTTTCCGCGGGCAGCTGGCCGACCGGGCATTCCGCGACGCCGATCGTGCTGCGCGTGATGGCCTCGACGTTCTCCTGCGCTTTCTGCGCGTCGGTGACCCAGGTGCGGTAGAACTCGAACGGGCAGTCCGCGACGCCCTTGTCGCCGTCGCCGGCCGCGTGCACGCCCGAGTAGCCCCGGTGCAGCAGCTTGAACAGATGGTTCTGCGACTGGTCGTACTCGCGGGCGTCACGGATCGCCGAGAGCGACAACTGGGCGAACTGGATGCCGTATTCCTCCTCGCCGGTTTCGCCGAGCGTCCGGCCGTCGAAGCCGATGATGGAGGAGTGGCCGAAATACGAGTACACGCCGTCGAATCCGGCCGCGTTGGCGACCGCGACGTAGCAATTGTTGGCCCACGCCATGGCTTTCGCCATCAGCACCTGCTGGTCCTTCGCCGGGTACATGTAGCCCTGGCAGCGGACGATCAGCTCGGCGCCCTTCATCGCGCAATCCCGCCAGATTTCCGGGTAATTGCCGTCGTCGCAGATGATCAGCGAGATCTTGAGCCCCTTCGGACCGTCGGTGACGTACGTCGTGTCACCGGGGTACCAGCCCTCGATCGGGCACCACGGCAGGATTTTCCGGTACTTCTGCACGATCTCGCCATGGTTGTCGATCAGCACCAGGGTGTTGTACGGCGGTTTGTCCGGGTGGTCCTCGTGCTGTTCGCCGGTGATCGAGAAAACGCCCCAGGTGTCGGCCTCGCGGCAGGCGGCGGAGAAGATCGCGGTCTCCTCGCCGGGCACGGTCGCCGCGGTCTCGTACATTTCCTGCTCGTCGTACATGATCCCCTGCGTCGAGTATTCGGGGAACACGACGAGGTCCATTCCGGGCAGGCCGCCCTTCATGCCGACCACCATGTCGGCGATCTTGCGCGCGTTGTCCAGCACCTCGGCCTTCGTATGCAGCCGCGGCATCTTGTAGTTCACGACCGCGATGCCGACCGTGTCCGGGCTCGAGGAAATGTCACCGTGTCGCATGGGATTTCTCCTTTGGATGGAGGGTCAGGCCGCGGCCGCGGCGCGGTCGTGGACGGAGCGAGGCTGGCCGCGGAACCCGAGCACCGCGGCGAGAGCGACAAGCAGGACGGCGGCCGCCGCCGCGATGAGAGCGGCGCTCGTGGTGGAGCGGTAGCCGCCGGTGAGCGCGAGGAACGCGGGCAGCGTGCAGGTCGGCTGGCTCAGCAGGACGGTCGTCCAGCCGGTGAACCGGGTCAGCTCCTCGCGGCCCAGCCCGAGCACGAGGAAGAACAGGCCCCACAACAGAGCCCAAGACAGCCAGATGACGCCGAACACCGGATCGTGCTGCCGCCAGAACGCCAAGCCGGCGTACACGATCGCGGCGCCCGCGACGAACAGCGAGAACCAGCCGATGCCCTCGGGTTCGAGCCCGGCGAGGTTGGCGATTCCGACGTACAGATAGGTGAAGCCGAACAGGAACAGCCCGGACGCGCCGAGGATCGCCTCGGAATCCCCGTGCGCCTGGATGATCAGCACCGTCGGCGTCACGCACTGCAGCCCGCCCACGAACAGATTCAGCGCGGCGGCCGACCGCGCGGGCACGCGCCCGAGCAGCATCAGCCCGTTGACCAGCAGTACCGCCCCGACGTAGAGCAGGCCGACGTTGTTCATCGCACGCTCCTCAGTTGGTACCAGGTGAAATACTGTCAAATGAAAATAAATGGCCGGGAGTCGGCCGTCAAGACCGGGGGCGGCCGGGTCAGAGCCGGGTGATCGGATCGAAGTCGCAGCCGTGCGCGGCGGCGAGGTGCACGTGCTGAGCGGCTTGCTGGCCGTGGAATTCGACGGTGCCGCGCGGTCCGTCGTAGGCCACGCCGTCGATGGCGGCGTTCAGCGCGCGCAGGTCCGGAGTGCCTGCGCGGCGGGCGAGTTCGGCGAACGTGTGCAGGCCCTCGTAACAGGATTCGGCCGCGTTGTTGAGCGGCGGCGCGGCCGGGCCGTGCAGGTGGACGTACCGGCCGAGCAGGTCCATCGCGTCCGCGGTGACGAGGGAGCGGAAGTACGCGGCGGAGGCGAAGAGGTTTCGGGTCGCCTCGGCTCCGCTGGCGAGGAGCATGTTTTCCTCCATCAGCGGGCTGAACCGCAGCATCTGCTCGTGGAGTCCGCGTGCGGCGAACTGCCGGTTGAACCGGACCGCGTCCTGTCCGACGAAGAGCATGAGAACGCCGTCGCACACCGAGGTTTCGACGCGCCGGACGAGCCGCGCCATGTCGCCGGAGCCGAGCCCGACGAAGGCTTCGCCGACGATCTGGAGATCGAGTTCCCTTGCGTAGCGCCGGATCGCGCTCGCCGAACCGCGCGGCCACACGTAATCGTCACCGGCCACGAACCAGGTGCGCGCACCGCAGTTGTCGCGCAGCCACCGCAGCGCGGGCTGGATCTGCACGCGCGGGATTTCGCCGGAACAGTAGATGCCGGAACGACTTTCGCCGCCTTCGTAGAGCGACGTGTACACATACGGCACCCGGTCGGCGAGCACTGGCGCGAGTGCGTTGCGGACCGAGGAAATGTGCCAGCCGGTGACCGCGTCGATCTCGCCCGCGTCGACCAGCCGTCGCACGGCCGAGGCGACCTGGGCGGGCGGTGCGCCGCCGTCGACGACTTCCAGCGTCACTTCGCGGCCGAGGATGCCGCCCGTGTCGTTCAGCTCCCGGACCGCGAGTTCGCTGATCGCCTCGCACGAGGGCCCGAAAAGGCCCGCCGGTCCCTGCAGCGGGACGACCAGCGCGACGCGCAACGCGCTCACGCGGCTGGCGACTCCGAGTCCCATGCCGGCTCCGGGCTTCCTTGCCGGGTTGACTTGCTTCCATTTGGAAGTCTTACAATGCGGAGACATTTGCGCAAGGGCGGAACGAGGGCGGGCGGATGAGGCAGGCACAGGCGGCCGAGGCGTCGTTGATCCGGACGCTCACCCGCACCGCACGCGCGGTCACCCTGCGGATCGAGCCGCTCCTCAAGAAGGAGGGGCTGACCCTCGACGGCTGGCTGGTGCTGGACGCGCTCGCCGCCGGCGACGGCCTCACGATGACCGAACTGGCCGGGCACACGCTGGTCACCGGGCCGACGCTGACCCGCGTGGTCGACCGGCTGGTCACCACCGCGGCGGCGTACCGCGAGGTGGACGTCGAGGACCGGCGGCGGGTCCGGGTGTATCTCGCGCCGCGCGGGCGCAGTGCGCATCAGCGGGCGACGGCCCGGCTGGCCGAGGTCGAACGCGAGCTGGATCCCGACGGGGGCGTGGCGGCGGCCCTCGTGAGTGTTGATCCCGGTTAGAACCGTGCTTGCCACTCGCGACGACGCTGGGTCAGGACCTTCACCAGTTCGGCTTTGCGTTCGGCGACCTCGGCGTGGCTGCCCATGATGCCGACGGCGGCGACGGTTCGGCCGTCCTCGACCACGGCGACGGACACGCCGTCGGCTTCGGTGGAGGCGCTCGGCGCGGCGACCAGGCCTTCGGTGCGGATCCGGGTCAGGTCCTGCACGAAGCGTTCGACCAGTTCGGCGTCAGCGGGCGGCAGCGCGCCGATCTGCGGCCACAAGTCCCGGTTTTCCATGGCAGCCAACAGGATCCAGCCGGTCGACGTGCGGATCGGCGAGCGGCGCACGAACCCTTCGGCGAGGTAGGCGTAGCGCGGGTCGTGCGAGGCGTAGTCGACGTAGTAGAGGTCGCTGCCGACCATGATCGCCAGCACTGCGGTCATGCCGGTTTCCTCGTGCAGCGCTTCCAGATCTTCGTGCGACACCGTGGTGACGGTGGGGCGGCCGACCAGCCGCACCAGCAGGTACGGCGCCGGGCCGAGCGAGTAGCGGCGGTCGTGCTCGTCGAGGTAACCGGTCGCGACTAGGCCGTTGACCAGGCCCTGGATCGAGCTCATCGGCGCGTCGAGTTCGCGGGCGAACTCGGTGAGCGTGACCCCGTTCCGGGAGCGCGCGGCCCGCTCCAGGATGGTCGACACCCGGTCGATCATCCGGTGGTGCGGCCTCGGGCGGCCGTCCGGCGTGGGGTGCGTCGGCATCGGTGCTTTCTCTCCTCGGGTGATCGCGGACTCTACCCGGACCAGTGGGTTGCGTAAATACGTATTTTGATGCCAGTATGCGTAGCGAGGAGGTGCGCTCGTGAGCATGCCACTGGACGGTGTCGTCGTCGCGGACTTCAGCCGGGTGCTGGCCGGTCCGCTGGCGTGCGTGAACCTGGCGGACCTCGGGGCGACGGTGGTCAAGGTCGAGCGGCCCGGTTCCGGGGACGACACCCGCGGCTGGGGCCCGCCGTGGACCGCGCACTCCAGCTCGTACTTCGAATGCGCCAACCGGTCCAAGCAGTCCGTGGTGCTCGATCTCGGCGACCCGGACGACCTGGTCCTGGCGCGCGAACTCGCCCGGCGCGCCGACGTGCTCGTGGAGAACTTCCGGTCCGGCGCGCTGGGGCGGCGCGGGCTCGACTACGAATCCGTCCGCGTGGGTAATCCCGGCATTGTGTACTGCTCGGTTTCCGGCTTCGGCGGCGACGCGGACCTGCCCGGTTACGACTTCCTCGTGCAGGCGATGGGCGGGCTGATGAGCGTCACCGGCGCCGAGGACGGCGAACCGGCGAAGGTCGGCGTCGCGCTGGTCGACGTGCTCGCCGCGAAGGACGCCACCATCGGCATTCTCGCCGCGTTGCGAGCCCGGGAGAAGACCGGACGGGGACAGCGCGTCGAGGTGAATCTGCTGTCCAGTTTGCTCGGTTCGATGGCCAACCAGGCTTCCTCGTATCTCACGACCGGACGCGCGCCGCGCCGGATGGGCAACTCGCATCCGTCCATCGCGCCGTACGAAACGTTGCGCTGCAAGGACGACGTGCTCGCGCTCGCCTGCGGCAACGACGGGCAGTTCCGCCGTCTCGCGGAGGTGCTGGGCGTTCCGGAGCTGGCCGACGACGAGCGGTTCGCGACGAATGCCGAGCGCGTGCGCAACCGTCCGGAATTGAGAGCCGCGCTCGAACAGCAGCTCGGCACGGACACCGTTGCGGCGTGGGCCGCGCGGCTGACCGAGGTCGGCGTGCCGGCCGGCCCGGTCGGGGATCTCGCGGACGGGTTCAAGCTCGCGGAATCGCTCGGGCTCGCCCCGACGGTGCCGGTCGGCGACGACGCGCCGCCGCAGGTCCGCCATCCGATCGGCTATTCGGACACGCCGGTCGCCCGCTATTCCGCCCCGCCCCGGCTGGGGCAGCACAGCGACGAGATTCGCCGCTGGCTCGCAGAGGAGAAGAAATGAGACACCCTCTGTCAACCTCAGGCCGCCGAGGGATGCTGGTGGGCTTGCTGCCGGTTGCGAATGTGAATGGTCTCGTCGTAGCGGATGCGTTTGACCAGGCAGTGCCACAAGATTTCCAGCCATCGGTTCGCCAAAGCGCGCAGGGCCGAGTGATGGCTCTTCCCGGCGGCGATTTTCCCGTCGTAGAACTCCCGCGCCCATGCGCTGCGGGAGAGGCTGCAAAAGGCCCACTGATGCACGGCTGCGCCCAGGTAGTGGTTGTGCGCCAGACGACGGGCGACGACGAACTCGCTCCGGCCGGAGCGGCGGGTGACCGGGGCGGTTCCGCCGTAGCATTGCAGCCCGTTCGGTGTGGCGAACTGGGTGATGTCGTCTCCGATTTCTCCGGCTATCCGGGCGGCGAGCCGGTCCCCGAGTCCGGGGAAACTCAGGTAGATGTCACCGCCCGGGACCGCTTTTCCCGGATCGGGTTCCTTCGCCTGTGTTGCGTGGCCGCGGCGGGCCGTTCCGAGCAGCAGTTCGGCCATGCGGCGTTCCCAGGCCCGTCGTTGGTCGCGGATGGCCAGCAGCTGGGTCGCGGTCAGCGCGATCGTGCCGGTTTTCGCGCGCGCCAGGTAGTCTTTCACCGGCAGCCGGTCGGCGGCGAGGGCGTCGGCGACGCGGGCGGCGAACCGGTCGGGCCAGCCGTGGCTGGCGGCGCGGGCGAACGCGGCGATGTCGTGCGGGTCGGCCGCAGCGAGCTCGTCGTGGCCGGGCCAGCGGCTCAGCAGCTTGAGCATGACCGGCGAACCGAGGTTGCCGCCGGCGATGGCCAGCGCGGCAGGGAAGGTTGCCAGCAGGTCCGCGCGCAGCCGGTTGAGCAGCCGGCGCTCGTCGCGGGCGGCGCGTTCGTCGTCCCGGGCGATCGTGCGCAATTCTCCCGCCAGCTCGCCGTGCGGGATCAGTTTCCGCAATTCCAGAAACTGGTCCAATGCCAGCAGGCAGCAGATCCTGGCGTCTTCGGCGTCGTCTTTCTTTTTAGCCGGCCCGCGGCGGCGGGCCACCACGTCCGGATTGACCGGAAGAACAGTGAAACCGGCGTCGGCCAGCGTTTCCACCAACAGGCCGTGTCGGGTTTCCAGCACGACCCGCACGTCGGCCGGGTCGGTTTCCAGCTCCAGGCAACGGGCCACAAGCCGGTTGACTCCCGCTGCGGTGTGGTCGATACGGAATTGTTCGATCACCCCTTCTCCGGGGCGACCCAAGGCCACGTCGTGAAACGATTCCGCCCAGTCGATGCCTGCTCCAAGCAAATGCTCCGACTCCCTTCGCGTCCAGCAACGAAAAAACTGGAACCGGAGGCCGCGCGTCGTGCTGATAAACCAGTCCTCATCGGGACAACACCCTCCAAGACGACAAGCCTCCGGCTACAACCCCCGAGGACGCTGTCTCATTTCAGTCCTCGCAGGACAAGCACCAGAAGCGTTCCCCGGAGGTCCCAGCCATGAAAGAAGGTACCGCTATCAGCGCCACGAAGTCCCTGCCGCCGCTGGATCCGCGCGACCCCGCCGGGCTCGGCGACCTGTTCACCGAAGACGAGAAGGCGATCGCGGACGCGGTCCGCCGGGTCTGCGCCGACCGGATCGACCCGTATGTCGGCGAGTGGTTCGAGCGCGGCGAGCTGCCCGACGTCCGCGGCTTGGCCAAGGACCTGGGCTCGCTCGGCGTGCTCGGCATGCACCTGGAGGGCTACGGCTGCGCCGGGATGTCGGCGACCGAGTACGGGCTCGCGTGCCTCGAGCTGGAGGCGACCGACTCGGGCATCCGCTCGCTGGTGTCGGTGCAGGGTTCGCTGGCGATGTTCGCGATCTGGAAATGGGGTTCGGAGGAGCAGAAGCAGCAGTGGCTGCCGTCGATGGCGGCGGGCGACGCGATCGGCTGCTTCGGGCTGACCGAACCGGACGCCGGCTCGGACCCGGCCAGCATGCGCACGCGCGCGCGGCGCGACGGCGACGACTGGATCCTCGACGGCCGGAAGATGTGGATCACCAACGGAAGCGTCGCCGACGTCGCCGTGGTCTGGGCGCAGACCGACAAGGGCGTGCGCGGCTTCGTGGTGCCCACCGACACCCCGGGCTTCTCGGCACCGGAGATCAAGCACAAGATGTCGCTGCGTGCTTCGGTCACCAGCGAACTCGTTCTCGACGGCGTGCGGCTGCCCGCGGACGCGGTGCTGCCGGAGGTCACCGGGCTGAAGGGGCCGTTGAGCTGCCTCAACGAAGCGCGCTTCGGCATCGTGTGGGGCTCGGTCGGCGCGGCGCGTTCCTGCTTGCAGGCGGCGATGGCCTACGCCGAGGACCGCACGCAGTTCGGGAAGCCGATCTCCGCTTTCCAGCTGACGCAGCAGAAACTTGTCGACATGACGCTCGAGTACACGAAGGCGTTGCTGCTCGCGATCCACTTGGGACGGCGCAAGGACGCCGGGGTGCTGCGGCCGGAACAGGTCAGCATGGGCAAGCTGAACAACGTCCGCGAGGCGATCGAAATCTGCCGCACCGCGCGCACGATCCTCGGCGCGAACGGGATTTCGCTGGAGTACCCGGTGATCCGGCACATGAACAACCTCGAATCGGTGCTGACCTACGAGGGCACCGTCGAGATGCACACGCTGGTCGTCGGTCAGGCCATCACCGGGCAGTCCGCTTTCCGCTGAGGGGCGGCCATGGCCGCCAGCGCGGCGGCCGCGGCCAGCATCCCGAGCCCGGCGAGCGTCCAGCCGAGGAGGCCGAACGTCAGCACGAGCGGGACCAGCACGATCGGTCCGGTGATGCGGGCGAGTGCGGTGCTGGTGGCGAACAGCGCTTGGTATTGCCCCTGATGTCCTTCCGGGGCAAGGCTGAACGCGAGGTGCCAGGCACCGGCGGAGGCGGTCGTTTCGGCGACGGTGAGCAGGAGCGCGCCCACAAGCGCCAGGACCACCGGGTGTGCGGAAGCGCCGAGCGAGCCGAAGACGGAACAGGCGGCGATCAGGAAAATTCCGGCTGCGGCAAGGGATCGGCGTGCGGTGCGGCCGTCGCGGACCTGTCGGCTGATCGGCAGTTGAAGGAGTACGACGAGGACGGTGTTGGCCAGCAGCACCACTGCGGACGTCCATTGTGGAGCAGAGCTGCGCGTGACTATCCACAGTGGAAGCGTGACGCTGAGGATCGGCATGGTCAGCTGGGTGACCGCGGCCAGCATGGTCAGGGTGACGTAGCGGCGGTCGCGCAAGGCTGGCCAGCCGACCTGGCGTTCGGTCGGTGCGTCTGGCCCGCTGTGCAGGTACAGCGCGGTGGCGAAGACGAACAGTCCGGCGTCCACGACGAACACGGTGACCGCGTTGGTGCCCGCGGCCAGGACGAGCGCGCCGAGCCCGGAGCCCGCGCCGATGCCGATGTTGACGGCGGTGTGCAGCAGCGCGCGGGCTCGGACACGTCCTTCGGGAGCCACGACAGTCGCGACGACGGCTTGGCGGCCCGCCGCGAGCGCGCTCTGCCCGCAGGCGAAGAGCGCGCACGCGGCGATGTACAGCGGAACAGTGTGCGCGACGGCGAACAGCAGCAGGCCCCCGACCGCGGCGACGGTCGCCGCGGCGAGTGCGCGGCGGGCGCCGATCCGGTCCAGCAGCGTCCCGAACGGGACGGTGGTGGTCAGGCTCGTCGCGGCGCCGAGCGACAGCCCGAGCGCCACGATTCCCGCCGGCAGGCCGACCCGGGTCGTGAAGTGGACGGCGGACACGGCCAGGACCGCGCCGTCGCCCGCCGACGTCAGGGCTTGTGCGGTGGCGAGCCGCCGGATCGCCGTGCGCGCGGTGCTCATGCCGGGCTGACCGACCAGCAGCGGGTCGTCACGCCGACCGTGTTCCACATGGTGATGGCGGTGATGAGCGCGATCAACGCGGCCGCGCCTTCCTCGCCGAACGAAGCGATCGCCTCCGAGACGGTCGACTCGGGCACGTGCGTTTCGGAGAGGCGCGTGACGTCCTCGGTGAGCGCGAACGCGGCCCGCTCGGCGGCGGTGAACAGGCCGGATTCCGCCCAGACCGCGAGCGCGTCGACCCGCTGCGCCGTGACGCCTTCCTTGCGCGCGGCCTGCGAGTGCATGTCTACGCAGTACGCGCAGCCGTTGAGCTGGGACGCGCGGAGACGGACCAGTTCGCGCAGACCCGGGTCGATGCCGGCCTGGTCGAGCTGCTGGGTCGCGGCGTCGTCCAGAGTGCTCATCGCGCGGGAGAAAATCGGGGCCAGCGCGTCGAAATCGAGGCGCTGGGGGATCGGGACCAGAGTGGGGTTCGTCGTTGTCATGGAACTAGATTAGGTCTCTAATGGACTGGGTTACTGGCCAATCCAGCACTAAGAACTCAGTCCATTTGCCAGGGCGTCGGCGGCCAGCGCGAGGGCGCGCGCGGCGCGGGCGGAGGACACCGCGCCGTAGCCGATGACGACCCCGGCGCGGTCCGGGTTGCAGCCGGGGGCGCGGTAGTCCGCGAGTCCTTCGAGGACGACGCCGAACTGGCGGGCGGCGGCGAGCGTGCGTTCTTCGGCAGCCGCGTCCGGGAGTTCGACCAGACATTGCAGACCTGCGGCGAGACCGCCGGGCCGCAGCTGCGGGGTGCGTTCGGCGAGGAGCTGGGCAAACAGTTCGCGGCGCGTCCGGAACGTCGCGCGGCGTCGGCGGACGGCTCGGTCGTATTCGTGGGACTCGATGAACCGGGCGAGGACTTGCTGATGCAGACCGCTCGGCGTGACGCCGCTGAGGCTCCGCTGCCGGAGCAGCTCGGGGAGAAGTGCGGGCGGGGTCACCGCCCATGCGACGCCGACGGCAGGCGCGAGGGCTTTGCTTGACGTGCCCAGGTAGACGACCCGATCCGGTGCGAGGGCTTGGAGCGCGCCGATGCTGCGGCGGTCGTAGCGGAACTCGCCGTCGTAGTCGTCCTCCAGGATCAGCGCGTCGCGGGCGTTCGCCCATTCGACGACGGCTCGGCGGCGTTCCGGGGAGAGCGGGACTCCGGTCGGGAATTGGTGCGCTGGGGTGAGAAAGACTGCGTCCGCGTGAGCGTCCGCGATGTCGGCGCCGTCCGCGTCGACGGGGATGGCGACGATCTCCAGTCCGGACTCGGCGATGATGCGCCGATGCCGCTCGTGCCCGTACTCCTCGACGGCGATCCGCTTGCCGCCGCGCGCGCGAATGCTTCGGCAGGTCAACGACAGCAGGTCGCCGAAGCCGCTGCCGATCAGGACTTCCGCCGCGGTGACCGCCACGCCGCGAGTCCGGGCGAGGTAACCGGCGAGGGTGTCGCGGAGTTCGACCGCGCCTTCGGGCGGTGCATAGGCGAATGCCGAGACTGGCAGGTCCGACAGCGCCCGCCTGGTTTGTGCGCTCCATTGGCTGCGCGGGAAATCGCCGGCGTCGGCGAGGCCGCCGCGAAGCTCGTACTCCGGCGGTGATTGTCGTTGCGCGGCAACCGGTTGCGCCTGGCGCGGAAACCCGGCGATCCACGTCCCGGCACCGACGCGGCTCTCCAGCCAGCCTTCGGCGGCGAGCCGCGAGTAGACCTCGGAGACGGTGCTGCGGGCGATCCCGAGGTCGGCGGCGAGTGCGCGCGAGGCGGGCAGCCGGGTTCCCACGGGAAGTCGGCCGTCGACGACCGCGGCGCGCAATGCGGTTTCGAGCGCGTGCGCGGGGCGGGTCGTGGAGACGGGCAGGTAGAGGTCGAGCCCCTCGGCCACCGATGCGCGCTTCATGCGCCGGACTTTAGCTCGACCGGGGAGCCTGCCTTCGCGACGAGCCGAGAGCACCTTCGGCTTCGACACCCCGACGCGCTCGGCCGCTGTCGCACCACGGCCGACTCGGTGAAGCAGCGGGACGCCCGGCCGGTTCCGCACGACCGGGCGTTTCCGCTTTCGTTCAACGGGACTACCGCTGCGGACCAGGGTCGCTGAAGCTGGGGCGGCCGGTTTCGTTGTGCCCGGCGAACCGCCGCAGGTAGCCCGGTGCGGCGGGGTCGGTCAGCGAGATGTCGAACCAGCCGAACGAGGACGCCGTCTCGCACGGCACCCGCTGGGTTTCGCCGGGTCCGAGCACGATCGTCCGGGCGGCGCTGGTGCTGTAGTCGTTGCGCAGCTTCAGTTTCCGGCGCTGGCGGCCCGGGTTCGTGACGGTCAGCGTCAGCAGCGGGGTGCCGTAGTTGTTCGTGGACACCGACACCTCGGGCTCGGTGGTGTCCGCGGTGGTGCCGGTGAACTGCGCGAGGTAGCCGTTCGCGCCGGTGACGCGCAGGTCGTAGTGGCCGTGCTCGTCGGTGCCCGGCGCACCTTCCCAGGTGTCGCTGATCGTGTCGTGCGCGGCGACCGTGTAGCGGCGGGGCGAATCGCCGTGCGCGTAGACGTAGAAGTACGCGCCCGCGGTGCCGTCGTTGGTGAACTGCACGGAAACCGAGCGGCCGTCGCGCTTTCCGGCGAGTGCGGTGGTGAACCGGTACGGCAGCGCCCGCGCGGGCCGGACGCCCGGCTCCTGCTTCGGCATCGCCTGCGGCAGCTTCACCGAGAACGGCTGGTTCTTGCTCGGCAGCGGGGCGGGGGTGGGCGTCACGACCGGTTTGGTCTGCGGGCGGGAGAAGTCGAACGCCGAGGTGAGGTCGCCGCAGACGGACCGGCGCCACGCGCTGATGTTCGGCTCCGCCACGCCGAACCGGGCTTCCAGGAAGCGCAGGACCGAGGTGTGGTCGAAGGTTTCCGAGCAGACCCAGCCGCCGCGCGACCACGGCGACACGACGAGCATCGGCACGCGGGAACCGAGTCCGGCGGGGTGTTTGCCGGTGAGCGAAACGCCGGTCGGTGCGCCGCCGGTGCCCTTCGGGAGCTTGTCGAAGTCGAGAGTCTCGTCCGGCAGGCTCGCCGCGAGCGAGCGCGAGACGAGCCCGTCCGTGCCAGGCCGGTTGACCAGCGGCGGCATCGGCGGGACGACGTGGTCGAACAGGCCGTCGTTCTCGTCGTAGTTGATGAAGAAGACGGTCTTGCTCCACACCTCGGGGTTCGAGACGAGCGCGTCGAGGACGAGGTTGAGGTAGTACGCGCCGTCGCTGGCGGACGCGGCGGCGTGCTCGCTGTACTTGTACGGCGGGACGATCCAGGTGACCTGCGGCAGCTTCCCGGCCTGCACGTCGGCGCGGAACTCCTTGAGCGTGTGCGTCGAAACGCCCTGCTCGACCAGCGGCCCGGACGCGCCTTCCTTCGCGTGGTAGTTCGCGAAGAACTCGAGGGAGTTGTCGGTGTAGTTGTCCGTCGGCTCGCCGGGGATGCCGCTGCCGCCCTGGTAGAGCTTCCAGCTGACGCCCGCCTGCTGCAGCCGTTCGGGGTAGGTCGTCCAGGTGTAGCCGTTGGTGTCCGGCCGTTCCCAGAGCCCGGGCCCGTTCTGCTTGCTGCCCAGGCGGTTCTGCGTGTCGATCGTGCCGGACCACAGGAGGATCCGGTTCGGCGCGGTGTCCGCGGGGACGGAGCAGTGGTAGGCGTCGCAGATCGTGAACGCTTCCGCGAGCGCGTAGTGATACGGCAGTTCGGACCGCTGCTGGTAGGTCATGGTGAACACGTCCTGCTTTTCGTTCACCCAGCCGTCGTAGCGCCCGCCGTTCCACAGCGGTTCGCCGCTGCCCCAGCCGTGGTGGGTGCCGGCGATGTGCTCGCTGGTGCGCAACGCGTCGAGCGGGAACGGCAGGACGTACTCGGCGTCGTCGGGCAGGCCGCGGCTCTTGTAACCGGCGGTGCGGACCTTGGCCGGCGGCTGGTAGAAGACCGGCCGCCCGTCGGGCAGCAGGTGCGGCCGGGGGTCGCCGTAGCCGCGCACGCCGCGCATGGTGCCGAAGTAGTGGTCGAAGGACCGGTTTTCCTGCATGAGCACGACGACGTGTTCGACGTCCTCGATGGTCCCCGACCGGCGGGCCGGTTCGACCGCGAGCGCCTTCCCGATAGACCCGGGCAGCAGCCCTCCGGCCGCGGCCCCGGCCAGCGAAGCGCCCGCCATGCCGAGAAAGTTCCGGCGACTCGTACCCGCCATGTTTCGTTCCTCCACGTGCTCGCGGCGAGACAGCGGTCGCCCGGATTTACCGGCCGCCGCTCGCCCGGAGCAGAGCATTGCCGAGCCGGATGTCCCGGATCTGGCGTACGGGTGAATACTCGCGCCGTCCCGGGCCGTGTTCCCGGATTCGGGCAAACCGGTTAACCCGTTGTTTTCCGGCCGGGAACGCCTCGGCCGTTCGAGCTAACTTGCGCAGTCCGCGCCGTTCGCCTCGAACGCCGGTGGTTTCCTCGACAGGTTCGAAAAACGGGGGAACGGAGTGACCGGGATGACCGATCCGCTTTCCGGCGGGGACGCGGCGGCACGGGTGGACCAGATGGTGGCGCAGGCGAAGCAGAAAGCCCAGCGGTACCAAGCCATGCAAGCGGCGGTCGGGCAGGTCTCGGTGACCGAGACGGGCAAGGACGGGCTGGTCACGGTCACGGTGGACTCGGCGGGGAACGTGACCGATCTGCGGATCACCGATCAGGTCCGGGAGCTTTCCGGGGCGCAGGTGGCCGCCGCGGTCCTGACGACCCTGCGGCGGGCGCAGTCGCGGTTGCCGGACCGGCTCGGGGAGGTCATGGCGGAGACGATCGGCGACGACCGGCAGACGGTGGACACGATCGTCGGCAACTACCGGGCCAAGTTTCCCGAGCCGGAGCCGGAAGAACCGGAACCGGCCGAGAGCCAGCACGTCCGGAACCTCGGCGCCATCGAGGAGGAACCCGCACCGAAACCGCCTCCGGCGCGGCGTCCTCCGGGCGGTTCGGACGAAGACGAGGACGGCTTCGGCCACTCGTTCATGACACGGGGATGAATCCGGGGGATCCGATGGCAGGTGACGGTTCCGGCGGCTACGAGGTCCATCCGGACGATCTCGTCAAGCACGCGAAAGCGGTGGAGCAGGTCGGCAAGACGCTGGGGCAGGCGTTGTCCGCGGCGGAGCAGGTGACGGTGGGGGTGCAGGCGTACGGCATGATCACCGGTCCGTTGTTCGTGCCGATCGTGCTCGCGGTGAGCGCGCCCGGGCTGGCGACGCTGGCGTTGGCACAGGAGGCGATGGGCCAGGTGGCGCAGTCGGTGAACCAGGCCGTGACGACGTATCAGACCGCGGAGCAGAACCACGCGCAGACCATCAACGGCCTCGGAAAGAAGCTCTCGTGAGCAACCCGCTGGTGGCGCAGCGGCAGGACTCGACCACCTGGCACAGCGGGATCAACGTCCTCGACGACGCCGCCGGCGTGTACGACGGGGTGCAGTCGGGTTCGTGGATCGAGGGCGGGATCGCCGCCTTCGGCACCGGCCTCGACATGCTGACCATCGCGATGAACCCGGTCGGCACGCTGATCTCCTACGGGCTGAACTGGCTGATCGAGCACGTGAAGCCGTTGCAGGACGCGCTGAACCAGCTCGCCGGCGACGGCGACCAGATCTCGGCCTATTCGCAGACCTGGAAGAACATCGGCAAGGCGACCGAGCAGGCGGCGAAGGACCTGGCCGCGACTGTGCAGCAGGACACCGCGAACTGGAAGGGCGCGGCCGCCGACGCGTACCGGGCCGGCATCGGGAAGAAGATCGACCACATCAACGCCGCGGCGACCTGCGCGAACACGATCAGCACGGTGGTCGAGGTCGTCGGCGTGATCACCGCCGCGGTGCGCTGCCTCGTCCGGGACATGATCACCCAGGCGGTCGGCGATTTCGTCCAGGACGCGCTGGAGGAGGTGTGCTCCCTCGGGCTGGGCACGCCGGTCGTGGTGGCGCAGGTCGTCGAGCAGGTGTCGGCGTGGCTGGAGAAAATCGGCGCGCTGCTCAAGAAACTGATCAACTCGGTCGAGAAGCTGCGGCCGCTGATGTCGAAGCTCGAGGAGATCTTCGCGTCGATCAAGAAGGTGCTGGGCGAGTTGCACGGCCGCCCCGGCGAAGGCGGCGACGCGACCCACGTGTCGTCCGCCGAAGATCCGCACACCTCGCCGCACGGCAAGGAACCCGGCGGCGACGGGACACAGGCCGCCCACGCCGACGATCCCGGCACCGCACCGGACGGGACGACCTCGCCGAGCGAGGCGCGCACCGGGAACCCGGACGGCGACGGTTCCGTGCACGAGAACGGCGATCCGCGCAAGGACGGCCGGTCCAACGACGGGAAGTGCGAGGGAGGCGACCCGATCGACCTGGCCACCGGCGACATGCTGATGGTGCAGACCGACGTGGAACTGCCCGGCGCGCTGCCGCTCGTGGTGACCAGGGCGCACATCTCGTCGTACCGCGTCGGCAGGTTCTTCGGCCGTTCGTGGGCATCGACTTTGGACGAGCGGCTCGAGTCGGACGGCACGCGGATCTGGTATGCCGCCCCGGACGGCGTACTGCTGGCGTACCCGGTCCCGCCCGAGGACGGTTCGCCGGTGCTGCCGGAGGAAGGCGCGCGGTGGCCGCTGGCGCGCACGCCGGACGGCGGCTACGCGATCAGCTGCCCGGAACTCCGCCGTACGCTGCGTTTCACGGCCTCGCACCAAGCCGGCGCGATCACCGTGCTGCCGCTCGCGGCGATCGCCGACCGCAACGGCAACCGGATCGAGGTCGACCGCGACGAGAACGGCGTCCCGACGCTGATCCGGCATTCGGCCGGGTACCGGATCGCGGTGGACAGCGGAAACGGCCTGGTGACCGGGCTTCGTTTGCTCAGCCCGGACACCGGGGCCGCGATCGAGCTGGTGCGCTATCGCTACGACGACGCGGGCAGGCTGGTCGAAATCCTCAATTCCTCCGGCCTGCCGACCCGGTTCGAGTACGACAGCCAGGGCCGCGTGGTCAAGTGGATCGACCGCAACGACCGGTGGTACGGCTACGTTTTCGACGAACTCGGCCGGTGCGTCCGCACCGAAGGCTCCGGCGGCGCGCTCGCCTGCACCATCGACTACGACTCGGCGGGCCGGACGACGACCTACACCGATTCGCTGGGCCACGTCACGACCTACCATTTCAACGACGCCTGGCAGCTCGTCCGCGCGGTCGATCCCTTGGGCCACGCGGTGGTGACCGAGCGGGACCGCTACGACAGGCTGCTTTCGCGCACCGACCCGCTCGGGCAGACGACTCGCTTCCGTTACGACGAGGACGGCAGGCTGGTCGCGGTCACCGACCCGGACGGCCGGACCACGACCGCCGAGTACGACAGCGCCGGCCAGCCGGTCGTGCTGACCGGACCGGACGGGGCGGTGTGGCGCAACGAGTACGACGAACGCGGCAACCTCGCCGCGGTCACCGATCCCGCGGGCGCGGTCACCCGGTACCACTTCGATCACCGCGGGCATCCGGCCGGGCTGACCAACGCGCTCGGCCAGACCCGCCGAATGGAGACCGACGCGGCGGGCCTTCCGGTCGCGGTCACCGATTTCCTCGGTGCCACGACCCGCTACACCCGGGATGTTTTCGGCCGGATCAGCGCGGTTGTGGATCCGCTCGGCGGCGTCACCCGGTTCTCCTGGACCGTCGAGGGCAAGCTGCTGTCCTGCACGCAGCCGGACGGGACCACCGAACAATGGCGGTACGACGGCGAAGGCAACGAAATCGCTTACGTCGACGCCCTCGGCCAGACTATCCGCACCGAATTCACGTATTTCGATTCGCCGTCCGCGAAAATCGACGTCGACGGATCCCGGCTGGAATTCGGGTACGACACCGAAATGCGGCTGGTGTCGGTCGTCAATGCGCAGGGCCGGGTGTGGCGCTACACCTACGACCCCGCGGGAAACCTGGTTTCGGAGACCGATTTCGGCGGCCGGACGCTGTCGTATGCGTACGACCCGGCCCGCCAGCTGGTCGCCCGGACGAACGGCGCGGGCGAAGTCATGACTTTCCGCCACGACGCGCGGGGGAACGTCATCGAGAAACGCGTCGGCGGCCAGGTGACGACGTACGAATTCGACGCGACCGACCAGCTGCTCCGGGCGTCCGGGCCGGACGCCGAACTGGTCGTCGAGCGCGATCCGCTCGGCCGGGTGCTCAGGGAAACGTGCAACGGACGTGCCGTCGAATCGGTGTACGACCTGCTGGGCAGGCGGATCCTGCGGGTGACTCCGGCCGGGGTGCGGACCGGGTGCGAGTACAACGGGAACGACCAGCCGGTGGTGGTCCGCACCGACGGCCACACGGTCCGGCTCAGCTACGACGCGGCCGGTCGCGAGGTCCGCCGCCAGCTCGGCGGCGGCGCGATGGTGAACCAGACCTGGGACGCGAACCATCGCCTCGCCGGACAGCAGGTGACCGACGCCTTCGCCAGGTCGCGTCAGCGGCGCACGTATCACTACCGCGCGGACAGCGTCGTCACCGGCATCCAGGATCAGCTCGCCGGCACCCGGCAGTACGACCTCGACCGCTGGGGCCGCGTCACCGCGGTGCACGGGGCCGGATGGACGGAACGCTACGCCTACAACGAATTCGGCAATGTCAGCAACGCCGAGTGGCCGGATCAGGACCCGGCCGCGCAAGGCGGCCGCGAATA
Source organism: Amycolatopsis echigonensis (assembly GCF_002846615.1). Taxonomy (NCBI): domain Bacteria; kingdom Bacillati; phylum Actinomycetota; class Actinomycetes; order Pseudonocardiales; family Pseudonocardiaceae; genus Amycolatopsis; species Amycolatopsis echigonensis. The sequence goes on from NZ_PJMY01000002.1 coordinate 87,254, forward strand.
CGCCGGCGTCGTTCTCCGCCGCAGCGGTGCCGTGCATTACCGGCACGACGCGCAGGGCCGGATCGTCGAACGGTCCAGCCGCACGCTGTCCGGGCAGCGGAGGATCTGGCGCTACACCTGGGACGGCGACGACCGGCTGACCGGCGTGACGACCCCGGACGGGACCAGATGGCGCTACCGGCACGACCCGCTCGGGCGGCGGATCGCCAAGGAACGCCTCGCCCCGGACGGCGTGCACGTGGCCGAGGAAACCGTTTTCGCTTGGGACGGCGTGCATCTCGTCGAACAGAGCACCCGGGCGGGCGACCGTCCGGACGTGGTGACCACGACCTGGGACCGTGACGGCGTACGGCCGGTGAGCCAGGTCGAACGCCGGACGATGGCCGACGCTCCGCAACACGTGGTGGACGAACGGTTTTTCGCGATCGTCACCGATCTGCTCGGCACTCCGACCGAACTGGTCGACGAGAGCGGCTCCGTCGCCTGGCACGCGCGGCGCACCGTGTGGGGCATCACCAGCCGGGCCCCGGACTCGACCGCCGACACCCCGCTGCGGTTCCCCGGGCAGTACTTCGATCCCGAAACCGGCTTGCACTACAACTACTTCCGGCATTACGACCCGGCGACCGCGGAGTACACCAGCGCCGATCCGCTCGGTCTCGCCGGCGGTCCGAACCAGCGTTCGTACGCGGTCAACCCGATGGCGTGGCTGGACTATCTCGGATTGCTGACGTGCAAGCAGAACGCCGCGATCCTCCGCGACAACATGGCGGCCGAGGGACGCGCGCCCGCACCGGGCGAGGCAGCGGCGCACATCGTCCCGTCCGGCGGCAGCAAGAACCAGTGGGCGTGGGGCGCGAAAAGCCGGGATCTGCTCGACGCGCACAAGGTCGACATCAACGACCCCGCGAACGGGATTCCGCTGGGGCATCCGACGCCGCACAATTACACGCACCGCGGGGGATTCCACGAAAAGGTCTACAACCGGCTGCAGGGCGTCGTCGCCCAAGGGCAGGCGCGCGGTCTCAGCCAGACCGCGATCGGCGGGCTGCTGCGGAACGAGTTGCGCGGCATCGGGAAATCGGTGCTGGGCGAGCTTTCCAGCGGGGTACCGGGGCCTGGGGCATACTGGACCGCGTGATGGCCGAGATCCCACGTGGCCGGGCAGTGTGCCGGCTGCTGCCGAGCGTGAGCGAAGCCCGCGGGGAGTACCGCGCCCTGACCATCGGCGGCGAGCTGACGAAGGTCGTCCGCTGGATGCTTTCCGGTTCGCCGGACGACTACCCGCGCGGGATCGCCGCGGAGTGGGTCGGCGACCCGGACTGGCGGCCGGTGGAGTTCTCGCCGGGCGCGGACGAGGCCCCGATCGTCGGCCGCCGCCTTGCCGACGAGTTCCGCGCCGACTTCGAGGCTTCGGGAAGCCTGCTGCCGCTCACCATTGACGGCAAGGAGAGCGAGGACTGGTTCCTCTTTCTCGTCGAGCAGGTCGTCGACTGCCTGGACACGACCGAATCGTCCGAGCCGGAATGGGACGGCGTGATCCGGCGGTCGGTATTCCGCCCGGACGCGGTGCCCGGGCATCTCCCGGTTTTCCGGGTGCCGCAGTCGACCAAGCTCTACTGGAACGAATGGGCGGCCGAACGCTTGCGGAAGCTCGCCGCCCCGGATGTGGAAGCCCGCCTGGTCTGGTCGGAAGACCCGTCGCGGGTCCCGCACCCAGACCCCTGGAGCTTCTGACGGGGCCGCCGAAGGGTGTCCGGTGACAACCTTGCGAGCCGACTTGGCCGCTCTCTTCGAAGCCGCCGGGCTAACAGACGTCGACCTCGACGCCACGGTCGCCGACGAACACGCCCGGTCCGCCGCCTACCGCCGCGTCATCGCCGCGGCCGTCGTGCCGAGTCCTCGCGACCTGGCGGCAGTGCTGGCACGCGATCCAGAACCACTGACAGCCAAGACTGCAGTGGTGAACCTAGTAGACCACCTCGCGACGACGGCTCCGTCGAAGTTCCAGCAGCAGGCAGCGGAGATCGCCGCCGAGGCAAACCAGCTGGCTCCGCAAAACCGTGAGTTCGTCCGTCAGCGACTGCTGGACTGGAACCTGTGGCTAGCCACCGAAAACGGCCAGACCCCGAGCGTCGCCTCTCTGTCCTCGGCAAGCGACTGGATGCAACGACGGCTGGCCGATTTCTCCGCCTCGCCGCAGACGCTGGCCCTCCTTGCCGAGCACGGCCGCACCAAGAAGATCAGAAACACCGCCGCGAACCGAACAAAACCCACCAACCGCTGACCCACCCGCCCCGCCCCCCGGCGCACGACCTGAACAACGAGCCAGCCCCAGCACCGCCAAGCCAGCGGGCCGCCCACGCTCGAAGCCCTAAAAGCGAGAGGCCCAGTCCCCAGCCACCGACATCGCGGCACCGACACCCCCAACCGGACCACACGCGATGGGGGTCCGGGGGGCGAAGCCCCGCCGGGCGGGGCCTGGGGGTCGCACCCCCAGAAAACACTTCGAGGCGAGGAAGGCCCGCGTGTTTCGCGGGCACACCTCGCCTCGAGCCTCGAACGTGGGCGATACTGGGATCGAACCAGTGACCTCTTCGGTGTGAACGAAGCGCTCTCCCCCTGAGCTAATCGCCCGTTGTGCAACGCACCAGCCTGGGGTGGACTGGAGTGCGCGATACTGGGATTGAACCAGTGACCTCTTCCGTGTCAGGGAAGCGCTCTCCCGCTGAGCTAATCGCGCTTGCTGCTGTGCAACGTGTCGTAAACATTAGCGGACGCCTCGGCGACGCCGCACGGGGGGCCCGGTTTCGGGGACCGCGCTGGTCACTGTCCTGCGTGGACAGTCATGCGGACGCCGTCGGCCAGGCGGTAGGGGCGGGTGTCGACGATGGCGCCCAGCAGGCGGCGCAGGCGCGACACCTCGGCGCGGACGGTGACCAGGTGTTCTGCGTCTCCGTAGAGGGCGTGGCTGAGCGCGACCGCGGACAGGCCTTCGCGGCCGGCTTTGTGGAGGCGGACCAGGATTTCGGCGTGTCGTTTGGTGAGCGGCCGGCGCCAGCCGGTGTCGCCGGCTTGGAGGCTGAGCAGGGGAGCGGGCGTGAGGTCGAGGTCGAGCTGGACGGTGCGGGCGGTGCTGGCGGGGCGGACGAGCCAGCCGTCGGCGATGGGTTCGGGGAGGCAGGCTCCCAGGCCGGGGACGGCGACGACCTGGCCGGCTTTGGGCGCGGCGATGCGTTCGCCCGCGGAGACGCCGACGCTGTGCGCGACCCAGCCGTCCTCGTCCACGACCAGGGCGGGCCCCGAAGACAGGACGGGTTCAGCCATGTGGCGCAGTCGTTCGAGGCGCTGGCGGTGCGTGCGCCACAGTTCGGATTCGGCCAGCCGTTTGCCGGTTTCGACGAGGGCGCCGATCGCCGGGTGCAGGGTCAGTGCGGGGCCGCTGACGTCGATGACGCCGAGCAGTTCGCCGGTGCGCGGGTCGTGGATGGGCGAGGCCGTGCAGTACCACGGGTGCTGGTTCTGCTCGAAGTGTTCGCCGGCGAGCAGTTCGATGGGCGCGGCCTCGGCCAGCGCGGTGCCGATCGCGTTCGTGCCGACGCGGGATTCGGTCCACTCGGAGCCTTCGACGAAACCCAGCGTGTCCGCCTTGCGGCGAACGGCGGACGAGCCTTCGCGCCACAGGATGATGCCGTCGGCGTCGGTGACTACCAGGAGCATGTGCGCTGAATCGGACGTCGCGCCGACGACCTGGCGGAGATCCTCGATGACGTGCCGCAGCGGGGAGTCGTGCCTGCGGCGTTCGACCTCGTCCTCGGGCACCGAATCGCGCGCGTTCATCCCGTCGGCGGTGAGGCCGAGGCTGAGCACGCGGGACCAGGAACGCGAGACGAGCGGGCGCGGCGGCACCGCGGGACGGCTGCCGCCGATGACCGCTTCGTGCATGCGGACGAGGTCGCGGGCGTGGGTGGGCAGGTTGCGGCCCGGAGGCACCGCGCTGTGCACCACCACAGTCACCTCCCGCACCATCGCGTCAGCGGCCCAGCATAGGTGACCTGCGCCGATGTTGTCATGCCTCGGCGCGTGCAACTCGTTGCAACCCTTGCCGCGCGGCTCGCCCGGGGAGTGTGATCGGCGCTACACCACCGACGACGCTGGTATCGCGAGCAGATGGAGGAGCAGCCATGACACAGACGGTCGACCGGATCGCGCAGGCGGGCACGCCGCAGGCCCGGGTCGAGGACTGGCTGGCCCGGTTCGAGGCCGCGCTGGCCGCCCGCGACATCGAGGCTGCCGCGGCGTTGTTCGCCGTCGATTCGTATTGGCGCGACTTGGTTTCGTTCACCTGGAACCTCAAGACCGTCGAGGGCCGCGACGGGGTCGCGGGCCTGCTCGGCGGCTGCCTGGAGACGACCGATCCGAGCGGGTTCCGCACCGCCGAACCGGCCACCGAAGCCGACGGCGTCACCGAGGCGTGGATCGAGTTCGAGACCGCCGTCGGACGCGCGAAAGGGCATCTGCGGCTGAAGGAAGAAGGCGCATGGACGCTGCTCACCAGCCTGCGCGAGCTGAAGGGGTTCGAGGAGCCGCAGCGGGAACGGCGGCCCAAGGGCGTCGAGCACGGCGTGGTCCGCGGGCGCCGGTCGTGGGCGGAGAAGCGGGCCGAAGAGCAGGAGAAGCTCGGCTACGACCAGCAGCCCTACGTCGTCGTGATCGGCGGCGGGCAGGGCGGGATCGCGCTCGGCGCGCGGCTGCGCCAGCTCGGCGTGCCCTCGCTGGTGGTGGAGCGCAACGACCGGCCCGGCGATTCGTGGCGCAAGCGGTACAAGAACCTCTGCCTGCACGACCCGGTCTGGTACGACCACCTGCCCTATCTGCCCTTCCCGGAGAACTGGCCGGTGTTCGCGCCGAAGGACAAGATCGGCGACTGGCTCGAGATGTACACGCGCCTGATGGAGGTGCCGTACTGGACGCGGTCGACGGTCACCTCCGCGGCGTGGGACGACGAAGCGAAGCAGTGGCACGTCACGGTGGACCGCGACGGGGAGCAGGTGGTCCTGACGCCGCGGCACGTCGTGTTCGCGACCGGGATGTCCGGCAAGCCGAATCTGCCGTCGTTCCCCGGGATGGACGAGTTCCAAGGCGACCAGCACCACTCGTCGCAGCACCCCGGACCGGACGCGTACGCGGGCAAGAAGGCGGTCGTCGTCGGCTCGAACAACTCGGCGCACGACATCTGCGCGGCGCTGTGGGAGCACGGCGCGGACGTGACCATGGTGCAGCGCTCGTCGACGCACATCGTGAAGTCGGATTCGCTGATGGACCTCGGCCTCGGCGACCTGTACTCGGAGCGCGCGGTGGCCGCGGGCGTCACCACGGAGAAGGCCGACTTGATCTTCGCTTCGATCCCGTACCGCATCATGCCGGAGTTCCAGATCCCGGTGTACCAGGCGATCCACGAGCGCGACGCGGACTTCTACGCCCGGCTCGAGGCGGCGGGCTTCAAGCACGACTGGGGCGACGACGGCTCCGGCCTCTTCATGAAGTACCTGCGCCGCGGTTCCGGCTACTACATCGACGTGGGCGCGTCGGAACTCGTCGCTAACGGCAGCATCAAGCTCGCGCACGGCCAGGTCGACCACCTGACCGCGAACTCGGTGGTGCTCGAGGACGGCACCGAGCTGGAAGCCCACGTGGTCGTCTACGCGACCGGCTACGGCTCGATGAACGGCTGGGTCGCCGACCTGGTCGGGCAGGAAACCGCGGACAAGGTCGGCAAATGCTGGGGCCTCGGCTCGGACACGACGAAGGACCCGGGTCCGTGGGAGGGCGAGCAGCGCAACATGTGGAAGCCCACCCAGCAGGAGGGTTTGTGGTTCCACGGCGGGAATCTGCACCAGTCCCGGCATTACTCGCTGTACCTGGCACTGCAGCTGAAGGCGCGGTTCGAGGGCATTGAGACGCCGGTGTACGGGCTGCAGGAGGTGCATCACCTGTCTTGAGGGTGACGGGAAACCCGGTGGCCGCCTGGTGCGGTCACCGGGTTTTTCCTTGCAGCCCATGCAAGACGATGCGCATTCCGGCGGCGAACTCGGTCTCCGGGTCGCTGGCCTCGGCTGCCGTGGCGATTTCGGCGAGTCCGGCGAACTGGTCTCGCGGCAGTGCCGCGATCCGGCCGGTGGTCTCGGTGACGTCCTTGTCGCGCGACAGCGGACCGACCAGTTCGGCCTGCGCGAAGCCCGTGACGAAGGCCGACACGGTCCGGAACGCGACCAGCAGGTCCGCGCCGGACCGTCCGCTGCGCGCAAGCGCTTGCACCAGAGCTTCGGCCGGACGGAGCGTCGTCAGATCGAGGCTGCGCCGGGTCAGGATCAGCGGGATGGCGTGCGGATGCGCCCGCACCGCCCGCCACATCCCCTCGGCGACGGCATGGACGTCGGCCCGCCAGTCGTCCGACGGTTCCGGCCAGGCCGCCTCCGCCATCACCGCCTCCGTGACGAGTCGCTCCAGCCCGCCGCGGCCGTCGACGTAGTTGTAGATCGTCATCGGCCCGGTGCCCAGTTCGGTCGCGAGGCTGCGCATGGTCAGGCCGTCGAGTCCGGCGGCGTCGACCAGCGCGAGCGCGGCGGCCTGCAGCCGTTCGCGCGTGAACTTCCGCGGTGCGGGCATGGTGCTCCTTGATTAAGTACAAGGTACGTGTTTAGCTAGGTTCACGTACAACGTACTTGATGGAGAGGCCATGCGCACCAGCTTCCGTTCCGGCCGCGACGAGTGCGCGGCCTGGCTCACCCTCCCGGACGGACCGGGGCCGCATCCGGCGGTCGTGCTCGTGCACGGCGGCGGCGCGACGCACGCGATGATGCTCGGCCAGTACGAAACCTGGTTCTCCGCGGCGGGTTTCGCCGTGCTGGCGTTCGATTTCCGGCACCTCGGCGAGTCCGGCGGCGAGCCCCGGCAGCTGGTCAGCCAGCGCCGGTACGCGCGCGATGTCGACGCGGCGCTGGCGTTCGCCCGCGCGCGGCCGGAGATCGACGCCGGCCGGATCGCGTTGTGGGGAACGTCGTTCGGGGCCAGCCACGTGCTCGCCGCGGCGGCGCGGCATCCGTCGCTGGCTGCGGCGGTCGTGCAGTGCCCGGTGTTCAGCGGCCGCGCCGTCGTCGCGCGAGCCGGGCTGCGGCACCTCGCGCGGTTTACTGGGCCGATCGTCTCCGACCTGGTGCGGTCGGCTTTGCGGCTGCCTCGCCGGTACGTTCCGCTGGTCGGCCGCCCGGGTGACCTGGCCTTTGTGAATCAGCCCGGCGCTTTGGAGGGCTGGGAATCGGTCACGCCGGACGGTTACGAGTTCGACAACCGGATCACCGCCGCGTCCGGATTGGCCATGGCGTTCTACAACGCCGCCGCGCAGGCTCCTCGCGTGCGGTGTCCGCTGCTGATCTGCGCTTGCGACCGCGAGAATCTCATCAACCCGTCGATTGCCGTCGCGGTGGCCGAGGAAGCGCCGCGGGCGGAGCTGAAGCACTACGACGCGGATCACTTCACGGTCTACCATCCGCCTGTGGTCGAAAAGGCGGTCGCGGATCAGCTCGACTTCCTCGCCGTCCACCTGACCGAGTGAGGACGAGTGATGACGCGTATTCCCGACCTGCTCCGCAGCGCTCCCGCGGACGCCGTCGGCTGGACCGCCGGTTCGCGCGACCTCCGGTTCGCCGAGATGGACGCCTGGTCGGACCGGATCGCCGCCGACTTCCTGCGGCGGGGCGTGCGGCGCGGCGACCGGATCGCGGTCAACGGGCGCACGACGCCGGAGTGGCTGGCGGTGTACTTCGCCGCCGCGAAGATCGGCGCGGTGGTGGTCGGATTGAGCCCGCGGTACCGGGAAACCGAATTCGCGCACATCCTGAACGATTCCGGTGCGCGTCTCGTGGTGACCGAACCTTCGGCGGGCGACGTCGATTTCCTTGCGCTGCTGGAAAACCTTGCGCTGCCCGGCGTTTCCGTCACGACCTTCGCCGAACTCGGCATAGCGGAGGCGGACACCGATGCGGTGGCTGCTGCTTCGGCGGCGGTCGAGGCGGACGACCCGGTGATGATCATTTACACCTCCGGCACCACCGGCCGTCCCAAAGGCGCGACGCTGACTCACCGCGGTCAGTTGGCGTCCGCCGCCGCGGAGGCCGATCACCTGCAGTTGAGCCGCGATGACGTACTCCCGGTGGCCGTTCCGCTGAATCACGTCAGCGGTATTACCTGCTGCATCCTGTCCGCTTTGATCGCGCGCAGCCGTTCGGTGCTGTTGCCGGCCTTCGACGCCGGTGCTGCCGCCGATTTGTTCCGGACTGCTGGCCTGACGATCTGGGTCGGCGTGCCGACAATGCACACGCTGCTGCTGAATCACGAGCGTTTCGCTGGTGCCGACACCTCGGCGATTCGCGTAGTCGTCACCGGCGGCGCGAACGCGGAACCTGCTCTGCTGCAACGCCTTACGGCTGCGTTCCCGAATGCGACAGTGATGAATCTGTACGGGCTGAGCGAGGTGTCCGGTGCGGTGGTGATGACGCCGTGGGGTGCCAGCACGGAAGCGACCGAACGTTCCATCGGCGTCCCTTTCCCCGGCGTGGAAGCGAAAATCGCCTCGCCGTCCGGAGAAGCATTGCCGGTCGGGGAAACTGGCGAATTGCTGTTCCGTACCCCGTCGATCATGGCTGGCTACCACAATCTGCCGGCCGAAACCGCGGCGGCGGTCGACGCGGACGGCTGGCTGCACACCGGCGACATGGCCCGGGCGGACGAGGACGGTTACCTGACGCTGCACGGCCGCGCCAAGGACATGTTCGTCCAAGGCGGATTCAACATTTATCCGGTCGAGGTCGAGAACGTCCTCGCCGCGCACCCCGGAGTTCTGCTGGCGGCCGGCGTCGGCGTTCCCGATCCCGTGCTGGGGGAGATCGGCCGGTATTACGTTGTCCCGGCACCGGATTCGGCGGTCACTGAGGCGGAATTGAAGGAGTTCTGCGCGGGAAAGGTGGCTGACTACAAGGTTCCGCGTCAGATCGTGCTCCGCGACAGCCTGCCCCTGACGCCGTCCGGGAAGGTGCAAAAGGCCGCTCTGCGCGCGGAAAATGGCTAGTCATCAGGCGTTCGCCAGTACCGCCTCCTGGATCACCCGCGCGGCGTCGGCGAACGCGTCCGGATTCGGTCCGGCGTAGTTGAGCCGGATGAATCGACCGGTCGGTTCGGCGGGAAACCATTCGTCGCCAGGACCGATGACCACTCCGGCGGACTCGCAGTCGCGGACCACGCGCGCCAGGTCGACCGTGCCGGGCAGCCGCGCCCAGAGGTTCAAGCCGCCCTGCGGCACGGATTCCACCCGCACCGCGGGCGCGTGGTCGCGGAGGCCGGCGAGCAGCAGGTCCCGGCGGGTCTTGAGCTGGTGCCGGACCCGGCGCAGGTGGGTGCGCCAGGCGGGCTGGGTCACGATGTCGAGCGCGACGGTCTGCAGCACCGTGCTGACGTACATCGATTCCGCCAGGGTGTCGACGAGAATCCGGTCGCGCGCCGGGCCGCGGGCGATCAGTGCGGCGACGCGGATCGCGGGGGAGACGCTCTTGGTGAGGGAACGGAGGTAGACCACGTGGCCGTCGTCGTCGTGGCCCGCGAGCAGTTGCGGCTCCGCAGTGATGCCGAAATCGTGCGCGGAGTCGTCTTCGATCAGGAAGGCACCGTGCTGGCGGACTGTGTCGAGGACGCGGTCGGCCAGGTCGGGCTGCCACAGCGCGCCGGTCGGGCTGGCGAAACTGGGCTGCGCGTAGAAGGCTCGCGCGCCGGTTTGCTCGAACGTCTTGGCCAGCACGTCGGGGTCCGGTCCGTGCGGGCCGCTCGGCACCGGCACCACCGCGACGCCCGCTTTCCTCGCCGCGAGGATCGCGCCCCAGTACGTCGGCGATTCGAGCAGGAGCGGCTGTCCCGGTCCGACCAGCGCGCGGAAGGCGGTGACCAGGCCGCTTTGGCTGCCGGGGGTGATCACGACGTCTCGTGGGGTCACCGGGGCGATGCCCGCGCGTGTCACCGCGCGCAGTTCCGCGGCGAACCAGGCCTGCAGTTCGGGAACGCCCGCGGTCGGCGGCCGTCCGACCAGCGCGGCCGTCCGGGCCGCGCGGGAGAACGCACTCCGGACGAGACGCTCCGGCAGCAGGTCCGGGTCGGGATAGCCGGAATGAAGCGCTACTGAGTCAGTGGATACCGGTTGCAGCGACGCGGGCTGCTTGAGCAACCCGTGCCCCGGCGTTCCGAGCGCCGTGGTCTGCCAGCCGTAGTCACCGGATCCCGTCGCGGGCGCGGCGCGGACGAACGTGCCGACTCCCGGCAGACTTTCCACCAGCCCTTGGGAAGACAGGCTGCGTAGGGCTTTCTGGACGGTCACCGGACTAGCCGAGTACCGCGCGACCAGCGCTCGCGACGACGGCAGCTTCGCTCCCGCCGGGGCGGTGGCGATCCACTCGCGCAGTGTCGAAGCGATCCGGGAGCTGCTATCGTCGGACATGAAACTAGAGGATAGCGCTACTCTTCCGGTGGCATCGGCGTTACCCCGGGTCGGTCTCTGGTGGGGCCTGCTCGGCGTCGTGGCGTTCTCGTTCACGATGCCGTTCACCCGGGTCGCGGTGGAAAACGGCGGTCTCTCGGCGATGTTCATCGGCTCTGCCCGGGCCGTGGTCGCCGCGGTGTTCGCGAGCGTCGCGCTGATCGCCACCAAACAACGCCTCCCGCGCGGTACGCAGTGGTTCCGCCTCGCCGTAGTCGCGGGCGGAGTGGTGGTCGGCTTCCCGATGTTGACCTCCTACGCCCTCACCACGGCCCCCGCCAGCCACGGCGCCGTCGTCATCGCGCTGGTCCCCGCAGCGACGGCCGTAGTAGCAGTGCTCCGCGCCCGCGAACGTCCACCCGCGGCTTTCTGGGTCGTGGCCGCCATCGGTGCCGTCGCGGCGATCGGCTTCGCGGTGCTGCAAGGCGGCGGACTCAGCGGACTGCAGTGGTCGGACGCGCTTTTCTTCGGCGCAGTATTGGCCGCCGCGGTGGGTTACGCCGAGGGCGGCTTGCTGGCGCGGGAATTGGGCGCCTGGCAGACCGTTTCGTGGGCGCTGGTGGTCGCCTCGCCGTTGATGGTCGGGTTGACCGTCGGGACGATGGCGAGCCACCCTCCACATGCGACAGTGGGAGAATGGGCCGCCTTCGCTTATCTGGCGGTGGTGAGCATGTATTTGGGTTACTTCGCGTGGTATCGGGGGCTGGGTCTTGGGCCGATGACTCAGGTCAGCCAGGTGCAGCTCGTGCAGCCGGTGCTGAACCTGGTGTGGGCAGCGGTGTTCCTGGGCGAAGAGCTGACCTGGCAGACCATCCTGGGCGGACTGGCGGTGATCGTCTGCGCGGGCAGCGCGGTGCGGGTCCGGACTGCCCGGCCTCCGGTGCCGGGGGTGAGCTGATCTCGGTCAGGTCCAGTAGTCGCGGGTCGGACAGCCGGATCGCCGGACGGTCTGGTGGTCGCCGCCGGAGCGCAAGGCCCCGCCGGGGCTCTCACCGTCGCGGACGATCAAGCCATGGCCGGCGCTCTGGGAATTGGCGTACCTGCCGACAAAGCCTTGGTCACGCGGTGCGTATCCCCCGCGCCTTTGCGCGCGCACCCGCTGGCTCGGTCCGTCGACCGTAACGCTAACCGTTGCAAAACACTAACCGTTGTTGTTACGTTGGCGGCATGAAAGCAGTGCGCTTCGCCGCATACGGCGGCCCCGAAGTCCTTGAACTGGCCGAAGTGCCCGAACCCCACGCGGGACCCGGTCAGATCCGCGTCGCCGTGCGAGCGGCGGGCGTGAACCCGCACGATTGGCGCACTCGCGAAGGCCAGTTCCAGCGGATCCGCCCGATCGACCTGCCGTCCGGCGTCGGCCAAGACGCGTCCGGCGTGGTCGACGAGGTCGGCGAGGGCGTCGCCGATGTCAAGGTGGGCGACCCGGTGCTGGGCCGGGGCTCGAACACCTACGCCGAACTCGCCGTGCTGTCGTCGTGGGCGCGCTTGCCGTCAGGTTTGACCTTCGCCGAGGCCGCCGGGTACCCCTCGGTGGTCGAAACCGCGCTCCGCGTCATCCGTCTCGTCGGTGTCCAAACTGGATAGACATTGCTGGTGAGCGGTGCCGCGGGCGGAGTCGGCTCCGCGGTGCTGCAGGTGGCGCGCGACCGAGGAATCAAGGTGATCGGCACGGCGAGCCCCGCGAACCAGGACTACGTCCGAAGCCTGGGTGCCATCGCGACCACCTACGGCGACGGCTGGGTCGACCGGGTCCGCCAGTTCGGCCAGATCGACGCGGCCCTGGACCTCAACGGCACCGGCGTCATTCGCGGTTTGCTTGACCTGACCGGAGATCCGTCGCGAGTGATCACCATCGCCGACCTGGAAGCGCCGATGCTGGGCATCCGTTTCGCCGGCGTGGGCGGGAACATGAAGGAAGCCCTGGCCGAGACGGTGGATCTGGTAGAGCGCGGAAAACTCCACATCCCGGTCGATCAGTCCTACCCGCTGGCCGAAGCCGCTGCCGCGCACGCGGACAGCCAGGCGGGACACACCCGCGGGCGGCGGGTCTTGGTGGTCTGAGCACCGCGAATTCGAAGGGGCGCCGCGGGGTTGGGCTGGCGACGCTCCTTCGCATTCGCTGTCCGGAGGTCGCCGTCGGTCCTGACTCTCTTGTGCCCTGCCAGGCGTTCCGCGACCGCCCGATCCGGCCACCATTCCGAGGCGGCAGCCGTGTCTTTCTCCCTTGGCCAGGGCGGCGACGGTCGCTCACCGCGCTTCATCCGCGATTAGTGCGCCGTGTATGTCCTATGCAGACGCTCCCGACTGCCGGTGCGCACCCGCCCGCCCCTGGACAAGGGGCGGGATGCTCGACGCGGTGCGGGTACTGCGGGAGCGTCGCTGGAAGGCAAGACCCTTTGCTGGATTGCGGTCCTGGCGACGTCGGCAGGGCGGGTTACCGTCGCAGCGTCTCGGGTGCCTCGTCGAGGAGGTGCAGCAGCCGCACTGCCAGTGTGTGGCAAGCGGGGTCGGTCAGGCCGGTGTCCTGCTTGAGCAGGTCCTGCACCTGGGCGACCCGCAGGTCGTAGCGGGACACGAAGGCGGTTTCGGCGGTCATGGGCTGTTCCTCTTTCGGGTTTCGCGGCTGCCTGCGACGCAGGCACATCTGCGAGGGGATCCTGCTGCCACGGTGACGCTCCAGTCCCCGGCAACCACCGAAGCGGAGAACGTCCCGCGATCGTCACCACGTGGCGTGCGAGTAGGCGGAGCCCGGAAGCGGCGCAGGCATGACCGCCAGCGCACGGGAGGCTCCCGGACCTCACCGACACTACCCGCACCCGGACCCCGGAAGGTCACGATCGCGCACCCGGCGCTTCGATGCCCGCAGTGGCAGTCGGGATCCCGGTGCGAGAGCTTCGTCCGCGCTCGACAGGGTGTCCCGGCGGGGTGACAATCCGGGGATGGACCGGCAGGCCCGGGTGGAACTGAGTACGGCGGCGGTGCCCGCCGCGGAGGCGTTCGCCTACTGGCGCGAGATGATCTGCGAGACGTTCGTGCAGCTCAGGGCCGCCCCGATCGCCGCGGGTGCCTTTTCGGGCCGGATCGAGCACGTGCCGGTCGGCGAGCTGGAACTGTCCACTGTGGCGGCTGGCGGGCAGGTGGTGCGCCGGACTCCGGGCCTGATCGCCCGCAGCGGGGACGAGTACCTGCTGGCGAGCATCCAGCTGTGCGGTCGCGGGCGCGTCGAGCAGGACGGCCGGGTCGCCGAGCTCGGGGCGGGCGACATGGCGTTCTACGACAGCACCCGCCCGTACACGCTGAACTTCGCCGACGAGTTCCGCCAGCTCGTGGTCCAGGTGCCTCGGCGCGGTCTGGCGGTACGCGACACCCGGGCCTTGACCGCCCGGACGTTGGGCCGGGGCGGGCCGGGACAGGTGGTTCCGGCGTTCTTCACCGCGCTGGCCGATGCGGCCAGGACCAGCCCGCAGACGTCGGTCTCGCTGCTGCCGCACGCGCTCGGCCTGCTGTCCGCGGCGGCGTCGTTCGCGGCGTCCGCCGAGCCCGGGCCGGACCCGGCGCGTGCCCTCGTCCGCGAGCGGGCTTCGGCGATCATCCGGCGGCACCTGGCCGATCCAGGCTTGGACGTGGACCTCGTCGCCGCGGCCTGCCGGGTCTCGCGGCGCACGCTGAACCGGATCTTCGCTCCCGAAGGCGGGGCCGCCGCGACGATCCGCCGAGCCCGGCTGGAGCAGGCGAAGGCGTTGCTGGTCGAGCATCCGGACCGTCCGATCGCGACGGTCGCCGTGCAGTGCGGGTTCGGCAGCGAGTCCGGATTCCACCGCGCGTTCCGTGCCGAGTTCGGCACGACCCCTGGTGGCGCACGCGGTCAGTGACCGTGGCACGCGCGGTCAGTTCCGGGGGTGCCCGCGCCCGCATGATGGCTGCCACGGCGACAACGAGGAGGCGTCATGGAAAGCGTTGTGCGGGTGGCGGCGGTGCAGGCAGAGCCGGTGTGGCTGGACCTGGCCGGCAGCATCGACAAGGCGATCGCGCTCATCGGCGAGGCGGCGCGTGGCGGGGCGAAGCTGGTCGCGTTCGGCGAAACGTTCGTCCCCGGCTACCCGTGGTGGATCTGGCTTGATTCTCCCGCCGCGGGCATGGCGTTCGTGCCCCGGTACGCCGCCAACTCGATGACCCGCGACGGCGACGAAATGCGGCGTCTGCGCCGGGCCGCCGCCGACAACGGCGTGCACGTGGTGCTCGGCTTCAGCGAACGCGACGGCGGCAGCCTGTACATGGCTCAGGCGTTCATCTCCGACACCGGCGAGCTGATTTCCGTCCGCCGCAAGCTCAAGCCCACGCACGTCGAACGGTCCGTCTACGGCGAAGGCGACGGCAGCGACCTGCAGGTGCACGACACCCCGCTCGGCAAGCTCGGCGGGCTGAACTGCTGGGAGCATTTCCAGCCGCTGACCAAATACGCGATGTACAGCCTCGGCGAGGAGATCCATGTCGCCTCCTGGCCGAGCTTCTCGGTCTACCGCGGCGCGGCCACCGCGCTCGGCCCCGAGGTCAACACCGCCGCCAGCCTCACGTACGCGGTTGAAGGACAGACCTTCGTCCTCGCCGCCTGCTCGGTCATCGGCGAGGCCGCCCAGGAGTTGTTCTGCGACACAGAAGCCAAGCGGCAGCTCCTGCGAACCGGCGGCGGCTTCGCCCGCGTCTTCGGTCCCGAAGGCACCCCGCTGGCCGAGCCGCTCGCCGAAACCGAGGAAGGCATCCTCTACGCCGACCTCGACCCGGCGCTGATCGCGATCGCGAAATCCGCCGCGGACCCGGTCGGGCACTATTCCCGCCCCGACGTGTTCCGGCTGCTGATCAATCGCAACCCGGCCCCGCGCACCGTCGAAGCGCCCGCCGAGCCTGCGGCGGCGACCCTGCACCATCCGGACGAGGAACTGTCCGGACTGATCTCCGGCTGATCTGCGAGAAACCCTGGCGACCGGCCAGGAATGTGCCGAGCCAGGCCCCGTCGCGGAGAACACTCACCGCCGTAGCCGATGTTGGGCCCCCTCCGATCCGCGGCTCGGAGGGGGCGTTGCCGGTTAGCCTGGACGGCCCGCGCCGCTCGGCGCTGTCGCGCGGGATACTGCGGTGCCAGTGGAGTCATCGGCCACCGGCGACGCGGTCGATCTCGCACCGCTGGGCACGCTCGGGACGGCCTGGCAGACCACTTTGGACGGTGCGATGTACGGGCAGCCGCTGGTGGTTGGCGGGCAGATCCTGGCCGCCACGGAGAACGTCCTGTACGCCCTGGCACCCGCCGACGGCTCGGTGCGGGGCCAGCTGAATCTAGGCACCGTCCCGCATTTCACCTCTCCCACCCTGTCCGGGGACCACGCCTATGTCGGCACCATGACCGGCGTGGTCGCTGTTTCCGGTGCCTGACACGACGAAATCCCCGTCAGGCTTCAGCGAGACAGCCCGTACAGATCGGTTCTCCGATCGCCAAAGAGGTGGTTGCGGGTACTGATGTTCTTGTCCCGGGCCGAAACGAGGTCTGCGTCCCACTCCGCGCGTCCGTCCGGTCCCGCGGTGGCAGCGATCCAGCCGTCGTCGCTGACGATCGTCGTTCCCTCCGTCCACCGTTGGCCGCGTTCGGTTCCGGAGCGGTCGCAGCAGGCGATGGCGACCCGGTTGACGCGGGCGGCGGCTTGGGCGATGACGACTTCCGGCGGCCGTTCTCCCTCGGGCCGGGCGACTTCGGGCCAGTTGGTCGGGACGGCGATCAGGTCGGCGCCGTCGAGGGCGACGCGCCGGGTGTATTCGGGGAATTCCAGGTCGTAGCAGACCATGACCGCGATCCGGCCGAACCGGGTGGCGACGACTGGCGGAGGCTGGCTTCCCGGGGCGAAGAACAGCTTTTCCCGGTCCCACAGATGAGTTTTCCGGTAGCTGGCCAGGATTCCAGTGGAATCCAGCAGAACCGCGCTGTTGTACAGAACGCCCTCGGGTCCGCGTTCGGCGTACCCGCAGACCACCACCGAGTCGCCGTTGATCGCTGCTGCCCACTCGCCGATCTTCGGGTCGTCCGGCGGAATCGCGCACTCCGCGGCCTCGGCCGCCGACTCGAAGACGTATCCGCTCGTGGCCAGTTCCGGCAGGACGAGAATGTCGGCCCTCGTTTCGGCGATCGTGCTGACGATCTGGCGGTGGTTCGCGTCCAGCTCGCCGACGCGCGGAGCGAGCTGGACGCAGACGATCCGGGTCATTCGCTGTCTCCCTGATCGGCGATCCGCGTCCGGACCCGGTCGGCGAGGCCGGGCACCGCGGCCACGACGACGGTGGCTACGAGGAGAACCGCGAGAATGATGTACGGGAAGAACCGGTACGGGCCGGACACGCCCACCACGTTCTTGAAGATCGTGTACGCGATGAAGGCGAGTGCGAGCACCGGGACGACTGCCTGCCAGCGCGGCGCGTTCGGCCGGCCGCTGAGGAAAAGGAACCGGAACGCGCCGACGGTGGCCATGGCGTAGGCGACGAGCAGGGAGATGGTTCCGATGGTGAGCCAGTAGAAAGTGGCGTCCAGGACTCCGGTCCCGGCCAGTCGTTGCCCGACGGCGAAGCAGAGGATCAGGAGACTGGTCACGACGATCGTGCCGACCGGCGCTCCGCGTTTGGTCAGCCGCACGACCGGACCGGGGACCCCGGCGTCGCGAATCAGCGCGTAGCCGACCCGGGCCGCGCCGTTGACGGTGCCGAGGGTGATCGCGAACAGGCTCACGCTGGCGACCAGGTTCAGCAGGACGCCCATCGCGCTGCCGAGGTACTGCCCGGCCAGGTCGCCGTACGGATCTTCGGCCGCGGAGAAGGCTTTCACCCCGGCCGGTCCGGTGCCGTAGCCGAGGGCCTGCCCGACGATGGCGAGCAGGAAGAACGCGCCGACCACCACGATGGTGATCTTCAGGGCGCGGGGGATCTCCCGCTTGGGGTTCATCGTCTCCTCGCCGAGCGACGCGGCGCCTTCGAACCCGGCGAACGCGAGGAACCCGAACACCGCGGCGCCGGCGATCGTGCCGACTCCGGTGCCGGCGGGCAGATGCAGGAAATTCCAGCTGAAGGTCTGCCCGTGCGGACCGTGGCCGGCCGCGACCCGCACGATGATCACGATGCTGAGCAAGCCGACCAGCGCGGCCCCGGCCAGTTCGCAGATCAGCAGAATCCGCGTGATGACGCGGATTTCGCTCAGCGACAGCGCGACCACCAGCACCAGCGCGACCAAGGCGGTCCAGATCCATTCGGACGCCCCGGCCCCGGCCAGGCCTAGCTGCCCGAGGACTTTGTTGAAGAACAACGCGATTTCAATGGTCGAGCCGGTGCCGATGGTCGCGTACGCGGTGAACAGCGCGGCCCCGGCGACGAATCCGGCGCGCGGGCCGAGGGTGCGGCCGACCAGCGCGTAGACGGATCCGGTGTGCGAGATGTGCTGCGAGAGCTTGACGAAGCCGTAGCCGACCAGCGAGACGCCGAGGATGGCGAAAACGAAGGCCCAGGTGGCGCCTTCGCCGAGCAGGCCGGCCGCGCCCACGCCGAGCAGCGCCATGGCGCCGACCGGGCCGATGAGACCGACGGAGAACGCGGCCGCGTCCGTGACTTTGAGTTCTCGTCGCAGTCTTTCCGGTGCGGCGGCTTGGTTTCCGTTGGCGGGTGCGGACATGTCCATCAGCCTCTGTCTGGTTTCGGTGCCGGGGCGCGGCACATGGCGGCGGGGACGGGCCGGGTGATCGTGGTCAGTTCCGGTCGACGGCGGGAGTGCCGTCGAACGCGCCGGAGTGGCGGCCGATGTGTTCGATGCGGACGGTGGCGGTGGCCTCGTGCGCGGCCAGGCCCTCGAACGCGGAAATCCGTTCGACCGCTGGCGCCAGCGCGGCGGTGCCTTCCTTGGCGGCGCGCTGGTACGTGAGCGGCTTGAGGAAGCGCGAGACCGACAGACCGGCGTTGTAGCGGGAGGTCTTGCCGGTCGGCAGGACGTGGTTGGTGCCCGCGATCCCCTTGTCGGAGTAGGCGACGGTGCTCCACCGGCCCAGGAACAGCGAGCCGTAGTTGGCGAGGTTCTTGAGGTAGTAGTCGTCGTCCGCGGTCTGGATTTCGAGGTGCTCGGGG
Source organism: Amycolatopsis echigonensis (assembly GCF_002846615.1). Lineage (NCBI taxonomy): Bacteria > Bacillati > Actinomycetota > Actinomycetes > Pseudonocardiales > Pseudonocardiaceae > Amycolatopsis > Amycolatopsis echigonensis. Next base: position 105,978 of record NZ_PJMY01000002.1, read on the forward strand.
CCCCAGACGTCGCTGACCGCGGCGGCCTGGGCCGCGTCGCGGGCGACGACGACCGAGCCGAAGTCGCGCCACGCCGGACCGGCCACCTCGCTGGTGGCGAGCGTCGCCAGGCGGCGGTCGATGGCGGCGATGACCTGGCGGCCGAACTCCTCGGACGTGGTCACCAGCGCGGCCGGCGAGTTGGGTCCGTGCTCGGCCTGTCCGAGCAGATCGGCCGCGACCCAGTCGGGGTCGGCGGTCTCGTCGGCGATCACGGCCACTTCGGACGGTCCGGCGAGCAGGTCGATGCCGACCTGGCCGAACAGCTGCCGCTTCGCTTCGGTGACGTAGGCGTTGCCCGCGCCGACGAGCATGTCCACCGGGGCCTCGTCCAGGAGCCCGAACGCCATCGCGCCGAGCGCCTGGACGCCGCCGAGGGCGAACACGCGATCCGCGCCGGAAAGGTAGGCGCCGTAAAGCACCGCCGGATGCGCGCCGTGCTCGCCGGACGGGGGAGTGCACGCGAGAACGGACGGCACGCCCGCGGCCTTGGCGACGCCGACCGTCATGAACGCGCTGGCCAGCAACGGGAATCGGCCGGCGGGCAGGTAGGCGCCGACCCGGCGGACCGGTACGTAGCGCTGCCCGCAGACGACCGAATCGGCCAGTTCGATCTCGAAGTCGGTCAGGTGTTCGCGCTGGGCGGCGGCGAACCGGCTGGTGCGCTCGTAGCCGAGTTCGAGGGCCGCGCGCAGGTCGGCGGGCAGCTGGTCGCCGGAACGGCGCAGCTCGTCCTGGCCGAGTTCGAGCGAGCCGGTCCAGCCGTCGAGGTCTTCGGAGTACTGGCGGACCGCGGCGAGGCCGCGGCGCTCGATGTCGCGCAGCATTTCGCTGACGCGTTCGACGACGCGCGGGTCGCGCTGGGCCGGAGGCCCGTCCACAGCGGGCTTCTTGAGCCAGGTCAACGGGCCGAGCTGGGCTGCCTCGGAGGGGGTGATCTGCATGGCACGAGACGGTAAGCGCGATTCAGCCAACGGACCAGAGGGTGCGATCCTGACCGAGCCATCGGATTGCCCGATGCCTCCGGGTGCGGTGCCCGGACGCGAAACTGTCCAAACCGGACACTGCTAGCCGCGGGTGCGCTTGGGGCGGGCGGCCGGGCCGCGGGCGTCGCTGACCGCGTCCTCAGCCAGCCGGGCCAATTCCCGCGTGGCGCGCGACAACGGGCGGCCGCGCTTGCGCGCGATGGCGATGGTGTCGAAAAGCGGCTCTTCGAACGGCGCCGTGTGCAGTCCTGGGGGGAACGCGGCGCTGCGGACCACGGCGGTGCTGGCGATGGTGTCGCCGGCCCCGTCCGCGACCAGCTTCAGCGCGGCTTCCACGTGCTCGATCTCGAAGATCGGCTCGATCCGCACGCCGGCGAGCTGAGCCCGGTCGGCGAGCTGCCGGCGGGTGGGGTCCCGCCAGCCGTAGCGGGCGTCGTAGAGGACCAGCCGCGCGGCCGCGAATTGCCGGATGCTGACCGGTTTCGCGGCCGCGGCCGGGTCGGCGCTCACGTAGCGGACCTCGTCCCGCATCAGCGGCGTGATGTCCAGGCCCTCGTCGTCGACCGGAAGCACGATGAGCCCGGCCTCGATGTCGCCGGCCCGGATGGCGTCCGCGGTCTCCGCGGAATTCTGCCCGACCAGCCGGACCTTGACCGACGGATACCGGCGGTGGAAGGTCTGCGCGAGATTGCCGAGCAGGTAGTAGTCCGCGTTGCGGAGGACCCCGAAGGTCGCGGTCCCGCCGCCCAGCGAACCAAGCGACTGCACCGCGCGGACGCCCTCGTCGGTCGCGTGGACCGCGCGGCGCGCGAACGGCAGCAGTTCCTCGCCGGCCGCGGTGAGCGTCAGCCGGCGCGCGCCGCGATGGAAGAGGACCGCGTTGAGCTCTTCCTCGAGCCGGCGGATCAATTCCGACATCGAGGCCTGGGAAATCTCCAGCTGGACGGCGCCCCGGGTGAACGAGCCCCGGCTTTCCGCCGCGACGAACGCCCGCAGCTGGTTCAAGGTCACCCGGTCGCCGTCCCGGGACTCCTGCTCCATCGGCCGATCCTAAGCGGGCGCCGCCCGGCGGGGTCAGTAGATGCGGGGTCAGTAGATGTTGGTTTCGGCGAACGAGCTCTCGTGGCCGTTGATCTGCGCCCGGAGCGAGATCTGGTCGAACACCCGGACCTCGCGCACGATCCGCCCGTTCTGCACGAGGAATTGCGATACGCCGAGCAGTTCGACCGGCTTGCCGGTCAGCGGCCCGAAATCGGCGACCCCGCGATAGCTGCCCCGCATCACCCAGAGCACGGCGATGCGCAGCCCGGCGTAGCGCGCGGCGTTGTTGGCCTGGATGTCGCGGATCTCGAACCGGGCGTCCGGGAACGGCGCGATCTGGGTGAGCAGATCCTTCTGGTACCCGTCGGGCCGGAGCACCGTCCGGTCGCCGACGGTGTGCAGGAACAGGTCTCGCTGCATGTATTCGCCGACCTTGTGCAGCCGGCGTGCGTTCCAGACCTCTTCGACGAACTCCAGCACCATTTCGCATTCGGGCCGGTAGTCGTCCGCGCGCGGCCCGCTGTCGCCCGCGGCGAGGACGTCGGCGGGCGCGGGTTTCGTCATCGAGCCTTCGTAGCCGCGGAAGCGCAGCCCGCGCGCCACTTCGGCCGGGTCGAGCCCGAGCTGCAGGCAGTCCGCGAGGTCGTCCCGGACGACCCATTCCTCGACCATCCGTCCGCGCCGGTACAGGCAGTTGGCGATGGTGCGCTTGCGGACCGGCACCGGCCGGCCGTCCACGAGGTGGGTGTCGCTGGAGAAAACGAGGTGCGAGCTGAGGAAGGCGTCGTCGCCCCGGGCCTCCCAGACGACGTCCTCGGCCTGGCCCACGTGCTGCGGCACCTGCGCGATCCGCATCAGGCTGCCTTCGATGACGCCTTCCCGGCCGGTCACGGTGCCGAGGCCGCCGTGCACAATCGAGTCGGGTTCGTAGTTGTCGACGATGTAGGAGATGTCGCGCTGCACCCAGATCCGGTCGGTGACCTCGCGGATGAAGTCGTCCGGGTCCTCGTAGGGCTGGTAGGCGACCGGATCGAGCGGCATGGTGGTTCCTTTCTCGGCGGGGAGCTGACGGCGGGCACTCTGGCGATGGGCACTGTATCCGTATGCATTCCCGGAGGCAAGGGAAGCGACCGAGAGCGCCGTCCGAATGATCACGCGGGCACCACCTTGGGAAAATTCGTGGTCGCGGTGGCCTTGACCCGGTGACCCGGGCCACTTAAGTTGCCATCCATACGTATGCAAACGGCTGAGCCGTTGTGAGACGCCACTGGAGGTGTCATGTCCACCGTCGCGCCCACCGCAGCCGCGTCCGCCGAGGCGACCGGACGTCGAAAGGTGATCCGCCGGGTGATCCTCGCCGGCAGTATCGGCAACTTCGTCGAACAGTTCGATTACGGGCTCTACGGCTACATGGCGCCGGTCCTCGCGGCGTCCTTCTTCCCGGCGAGCGACCACACCGCGAGCGTGCTGAGCGCGTACGCGGTGATCGCGATCGCCTGCCTGGTCCGTCCGCTGGGCGGGACTCTGCTCGGCCGGTGGGGCGATCGGCTGGGGCGCAAGAAGGTGCTGCTGTGGACGGTGCTGTTCATGGGCGTGTCCACGGCGGCGATCGGCGTGCTGCCCACCTACGGCCAGATCGGGCTGGCGGCTCCGCTGATCCTGCTGGTGCTGCGCGTGCTGCAAGGCATGGTCGCGGGCGGCGAGTATGTCGGCGCGGTCGCGTTCGTGGTCGAGTGGGCCGAGCCGCGCCGGCGTGGGTTCTACACGTCGTTCGCGTCGAACAGCTGCTTCTTCGGCATCCTCGCCGGAGCCGGCACGGCCGCGCTGATGAGTGCCTTGTTCAGCGACGCGGCGCTGCACAGCTGGGGCTGGCGGATCCCGTTCCTGGCGGTGCTGCCGTTGTGCGCGATCGGGGTGTGGCTGCGCAGCCGGCTCGACGAGACGCCGGAATTCGTCGCCGCCACCGAGCACGGGACGAATGTCGTCGAAGCGCCCCTCCGCGAAGCGCTGCGTTCGCAGTGGCGGCCGATCCTGGTGTTCTGCGGCGCGTCGATCATGCTCGCGATCCTGTCCTACGCCTGGGTCACCTTCTATCCCGAATACCTGTCGGAAACGCTGCACCTGTCGAAGTCCGCGGCCTGGCTGTCGAACGCGATCTCGGTCGCGGTGCTGATCCCGCTGCTGCCGCTGGCCGGTGCGATCTCCGACCGCATCGGGCGCAAGCCGATGCTCGTCACCGGGGCGGTGTGCTGCATCGTGCTGGTGCCGCTGGCGTTCCGGGTCGGCCAGGCCGGCACCTTCGGGGCCGCGGTGGCGAGCCAGCTGATCTATCTGGTCCCGGAGTTCTTCCTGACCGGCATCGTCACGGTGTGCGCGGCGGAGATGTTCGCGACCCGGACCCGGTTCAGCGCGAGCTCGATCGCCTACAACTGCTCGTTCTCGATCTTCATGGGCATCACGCCGTTCGTCGCGACCCTGCTCGTGGCGGAGTTCGGCACGATCTACGCGGTGTGGGCGTACCTCGCGGCCGCGGCCGTGCTGGCGCTGGTGGTGATCACGGTCTTCATGAAGGAGACCTACCGCAGCGACCTCTCCGCGGACAAATACGCGCGATGAGCCGTCGGACTCCCGCTGTCGGCGTGCCGGCCGCGGGAGTCATCGCGGCGCGTGCGTTCCCCGGGACACGAGCGAGGGCGCGAACACCGTGCGCCGCGGGGGTTCGGCGTTTCCGGAGAGGCGTTCGACCAGGAGCTCCGCCGCGGCCTTGGCCATCCCGTCGAGGTCGTGGCGGACCGTCGTCAGGTCGAAGGTCTCCCAGGCGGCCATCGGCAGGTCGTCGAAGCCGATGACGGTGAGGTCGCCGGGGATGTCCAGGCCGAGCCGGCGGGCGGCGTTGATCGCGCCGATCGCGATGACGTCGTTGCCGCAGAAGACCGCGGTGGGGCGCGGGCCGTCGGACATCAGGGCGAGCAGGCCCTCGTACCCGGTGCCGTAGTCGAACGGACCCTGGCGGACCCAGCGGCGCGGCAGGCCGACGCCGGCCTCGGAAAGGCTGATCCGGAAGCCGTGCTCCCGATCGCGTCCGGTGGTCGTGTCGCCGGGGCCGCCGATCAGGGCGATGTCCGAATGGCCCAGCCGCAGCAGCTCCTCGGCGACCAGCCGCCCGCCCGCCTCGTTGTCGACGACCGCCGCGTCGGCGTCGCCGCCGCCGGTTTCCCGGTTGAGGAAGACGAACGGGAGCCCGCGGCGGGCGAGTTCGGCGGGCAGGGCCGAGCCGATCACCGCGGTGGTGAGCACGACCCCGTCGATCGACCGGTCCAGCAGCCGCTCGGTCTCCAGCGCGGCCTCGCTGCGTTCGGCGAAGAGCATCATCCGGTAGCCGTGCTGTTCGAGCGTGTCGTGCAGCGGGCCGATCAGGTGCGGGTAGAACGGGTTGGCCAGATCCGTGACGACCACTCCGACGCAGTGCGTCGACCGGGTGGCGAGGCTCCGGCCGGCTTCGCTCGGCACGTAGCCCAGCGCGTCCGCGGCCTCGCGCACGCGGACGCGGGTGGCCTCCGAAACCCGGTGGTCCCCGCGCAGCGCCCGGGACACGGTCGGCTGCGACACCCCGGCGAGCCGGGCCACGTCGTGGCTCGTGATCGGCATCGGCTCCTCTTCCGCGCAACGGCTTGTGCATACGGATCCTAGCGGAAATTCCGGACCGGCCTCGCGCGGCTCGCCAGAAAGCCGGACGCTGGAGCGCCTTGACAGACAGCCGCGCCAATGGTCGTATGCATACGTATAAACAACCAGTTTTCGGAGGGGTGCCATGCGTACCGACGACGGGCCGGTGCCGGCCGGCGAACTGGCCCGCCGGACGATCCGGCGGGCAGATTTCGTGTCCTGCGACCAGGCGTTCATCGACTGCCGGACGCCGGGGTCGGACCGCAAGGAGAACTACTCGATGATCGGCCCGGGGGTGACCCAGAACGCGGACCAGGTGGTGAACCTGCGCGAGCCGCACGGGTTCAACATCGGCGCCGCCGCGATGCCGCACGGGATCACGAACAACCTGCACCTGCACTTCACCGCGGAAGTGTTCCTGTGCTTCCGCGGCGAGTTCCTGCTCCGCTGGGGCGCGGACGGCGGCGAGGGCGAGCTGGTGCTGCGCGAGGGCGACATCGCCTCGATCCCGACGTGGATCTTCCGCGGGTTCACCAACATCGGCCCGGACGACGGCTGGCTGTTCACCGTCCTCGGACACGACGACACCGGCGGCATCATCTGGGGTCCCTCGGTGCTGCGCGAGGCCGCGGGCCACGGCCTGTACCTGACCGCGGACAACCAGCTGGTCGACACTCTCGCGGGGGACGAGGTTCCCGACCCGGCGGAGCTGATCCAGCCGATGGCCCCGGCGGACATCGCGGCCCTGCCGTCCTACGACGCCGCGAAGCTGCGCCGCCGGGTCGCCACGAGCGACGATTTGCAGTGGTCGAGCCGAGCTCTGCTGGGCACCGCGGTTTCCGGCGGGCGCGTGGAATTGGCCCCCGTGATCGGCTTCGGCATGACCGAGGATCGCGACCAGGAGCCGCGGGTCTACCACCCGCACGGGCACAACGTCGCGTGGCTGCGCGCCGAGCCGGGCGAGGGCATTCCGCTGCACCGGCACGACGAAACGCAGGTGCTGCTGGTCAAGGACGGCGAATGGGAGGTGACGCTCAACCGGCACGACGAGGTGAGCGTGCGCCTCGGCCCCTGGGACATGGTCTCCGTGCCGCGTGGTGCGTGGCGCAGCATCCGCAACGTCTCCGGCGAACGGGCGACGCTGCTGGTCGTCAACAGCGGGGACGGCCGCGTTCGGCTCGACTGGGACGACGAGGTCGTCAAGGCGGCGGCCGACGCCGGCGTGGGACGGGACCACAACGGTTACCTCGCGCCCTGGCATTTGCTGCCCCGCGCGGCCGGCCGGTGACCGCTCTGCCCGTGGTGCTGGTCCCGGGAATGCTGTGCGACGCCGACGTCTGGGCGGACGTGCGGCCACAGCTGCCGGGGCCGGTCGTCGACGCGGAGATCACCGCGCCGGACATCGGCGGGATGGCCGAGCAGATCCTGGCCGCGGTCGAGGGCCCGTTCGTGCTCGCGGGGCTCAGTCTCGGTGCGATCGCCGGCTTCGAGGTCGCCCGCCGGGCGCCGGAACGGCTCGCCGGATTCTGCGCCGTCTCGACCAACGCCGCCGCGCCGACCGCTGAGCAGCTCGCTGCCTGGGCCGGGTTCGACCGCCGCACGCGCGACGGCGAGTTCGATTCGGTGGTCGCGCAGGAGATCCTGCCGACGATGTTCTCTGGCCCGGATCCCGTGCTGCACCGGCGTTTCCTCGCCATGGCGCGACGGGTCGGCCCCAGCACGTTCCGCGCCCAGCTCGCCGCCCAGGCGACCCGGCAGGACGCGCACGCGGCCGTCGCGGGCCTCTCCTGTCCGATGCTCGTGGTTTCCGGAGCCCGGGACCGCTTGTGCCCGCCCGAATTCCACCGCTCGATCGCCGCGCGAGCGCGAAACGCCTCGTTGCGGGTGCTTCCGGAAGCCGGGCACCTGCTGACGTTCGAGGCACCCGGTGCCGCGGCGGCGGTGCTGGCCGACTGGCTGTGCAGTCTTTCCCCACTCTCGAAGGAGTCCTGAATGCCCAAGACCTTGAAATCCGCCGTCCCGGCCGAGCAGGTCGCGGCCGAGCGCACCGACGTCGGCGACCGGGTCCGCGCCCTCATCGCCGACATTCGCGAACGCGGGGACGCCGCGGTCCGCGACTGCTCGGCGAAGTTCGACGCGTGGTCGCCCGAGTCGTTCCGGCTTTCCGCCGAGGAGATCGAGAAGATCGTCGCCCGCGTGCCCGGCCAGGTGCTCGACGACATCCGGTTCGTCCAGGACCAGGTGCGCACCTTCGCGCAGCGGCAGCGGGATTCGTTGCAGGAGTTCGAGATCGAGACTCTTCCCGGTGTCCACTTGGGACAGAAGCATGTTCCGGTCGCCGCCGCGGGCGCCTACGTGCCCGGCGGCCGCTACCCGCTGACCGCTTCGGCGCACATGACGATCGTGACCGCGAAGGTGGCCGGGGTGCCGCGGGTTGCCGCCTGTACGCCGCCGATCCGCGGGGAAGTGCCGGAGGCGACGGTCGCCGCCATGCATCTGGCCGGAGCGGACGAGATCTACCTCCTCGGCGGAGTGCAGGCGGTCGCCGCGATGGCGGTCGGGACCGAGACCGTCGGGCGCGTCGACCTCATCGCCGGGCCGGGCAACGCTTATGTCGCGGAAGCGAAGCGCCAGTTGTTCGGCGAGGTGGGGATCGACCTGTTCGCCGGTCCGACCGAGGTGCTGATCGTCGCCGACCACACCGCCGATCCGTTCGTCGTCGCGGTGGACCTGTTGTCCCAGGCCGAACACGGCCCGGACTCCCCGGCAGTGCTGATCACCACGTCCGAGGACGTCGCTCGCGAGGTGCTGGAGCACGTCGAGGCGCTGCTGCCCGGGATGCCGACTCGCGATTTCGCCGGTCCGGCCTGGCGCGACCACGGGGAGATCCACGTCGTGGACGACCTCGACGAAGCGTTTGCGCTGGCGGACACCTACGCGTTCGAACACGTCCAGGTGCTGACCGAGGAACCGCGGCAGGCGTTGGAGAAGATGCGGGACTACGGCGCGCTTTTCCTCGGCCCGGGCACCTGCGTGTCCTACGGCGACAAGGTGATCGGCACCAACCACGTCCTGCCCACGCGCGGCGCTGCCCGGTACACCGGCGGGCTTTGGGTGGGGAAGTACTTGAAGACCGTGACCTACCAGGAAGTCACGAGCAGCGAGTCGAGCGTGCTGCTGGGCGAGGTTTGCGGGCGCGCGGCGCGCGTGGAGCTTTTCGAAGGGCACGCCCGCTCCGGCGACGTGCGCGCGGTCGAGTTCCGGCGGGGGGAGCTTTCGTGGAACCCGGCGTGACGGGCCAGCTCGCCGGGCGCACGGCGCTGGTCACCGGCGGCGGCAACGGTTTGGGCCGGGCGATCGCCGGTGCGCTATCGCATGCCGGTGCGCGAGTGGTCGTGGCCGGACGGCGAAAGGACAACCTCGAGGAAACGGTGGCGGCGCTGCCCGGACCGGGCCGGGCAGCCGTGTGCGATGTGGCGGATCCGGACTCGGTGGGCGCTCTCGCCGACGAACTCGCCGACGAGGAGATCTCGGTGCTGGTGAACAACGCCGGGGTCGCCGGGCCGGTCAAGCCGCTGGTCGACGTCGAACCGGAGGAGTGGGACGAGGTCTTCGGGGTCAACGTGCGCGGGGTTTACCTGGTGTGCCGGGCGTTCCTGCCGCCGATGGCGGCGCGGGGCACGGGCGACGTCGTCAACATCGCCTCGGTGAGCGGAAAACGTCCGCTGCTGCGCCGCACTCCGTACTGCGCGTCCAAAATGGCCGTGCTAGGCCTGACGGCCACGCTGGCCGGCGAGGTCGGACCGCAAGGGGTGACAGTGAACTCGCTGTCGCCCGGGCCCGTCGAAGGTCCGCGGATGGAACGCAATTTCCGGCTGGAGGCCGAACGCACCGGCGTCAGCTACGACGAGGCCGAGCGAGCGTTCACGAGCCGTGCGGCGTTGGGCAGGATGGTCACCGAGAAAGAAGTGGCTTCCGCGGTGCTCGCGATGCTGGCGATGCCGGGCTTGTGCGCGGCCGACATCGACCTGTCGGCCGGGATGGTGGCGCGGTGAGCACGCTGAAACAACGGCTCCGGTCCGGGGAACGACTGCTCGGCGGCCTGCTGCGGCTGCCCGCGGAGACGCTGGTCGAGATGGCCGGAGTGGCCGGGCTCGACTTCGTCGTGCTCGACTGCGAGCACGGGCCCGCGGACCTGGTGCCGCTGCAGCAGCACGTCGTGGCCGCCCAAGCGCACGGGCTCGGCGTCCTGGTCCGGGTCGGAGCGGCCGAACCCGCGCTCGTGCTGCGGGTGCTCGACCTCGGCGCGGACGGGGTGATCGTGCCGCACGTCGACACCGCAGAACAGGCCCGCGCCGCGGTCGCGGCCGCGCACTATCCACCGCTCGGGAAGCGGGGTTTCGCGACCTACAGCCGGGCCGGCCGGTTCGGTGCCCGCGGCATCGCCGAGCACCTGGAACAGGCGGCGGAAACGACCGTCGTGGTGCCCATGCTGGAGACACCGGAAGCCTGCGCGGCCGCCCCCGAGATCCTCGCGATCCCAGGCGTCGACTCGGTTCTGGTGGGGCCAGCGGACTTGGCGGTGGCGCTCGGCGGTGCCGCCGAACCCGCGGTCGCGCAGGCGCTCGACGCTGTCTCGGCAGCGGCGGAGTCCGCCGGCAAGCCGATGACGAGCATCGTCGGCACTCGGGAACAGGCTCGGCAAGCACCGCATGGGCTGGTGATCTACAACATCACGCACGTGCTGCTCCACACTCTGGCGGAGCTCGCCGAGAGGTCGCCGTTCGGCTGATCGGCGTCCGCGCGATGGTCGGACGGCGCCCTGGTGCGGACGGGTGAATCGCCAACGACGGTGCGCTGCACCCAGCCGAGGCGGTGCACCAGGCGAAACACCCGTCGCGCAACCGACTTCTCCGGCTCGGCCGCCGATGACCGGGGCGGCCGAGACCTTGAATTCACCAGATTCGTGAAGGCGGGTCAGTGCGCTCCGTCCAAACAGGACGGGCAACCCGGCAGGCGTGCACCATGATGGAGGAACCTTTCGTAGCGGGCTTCTTCCTCGAGCGGTGCGGGAAGGTCTGCGGTCAACAGCGGCCGCTCCGGGAGCGCGTCGAGATCTACCAGCGCGCCGTCCTTGATGACCGCGTGGATGCTCTCGTAGTTCTTGGCCCCCTGCAACGGATCCGCGTCGAGCACCACCATGTCGGCGATCTTGCCCGCTTCGAGTGTACCGAGATCGTGGTCGACCTTGTAGGCTTCGGCGACGTTGCGGGTCGCCGCGTGCAGCAAGTCCATCGGCGACATGCCCTTTTCCTCCATGGCCCGCAGCCAGAGGAAGTGACCTGTCGCCAGTCTCCCGAGAGCTTCGTCCTCGGGCAAGCCGTTCCAGGTGCCCTTGATGAGCGGCTCCCGCATGACCTCCGGCGCGAAAACGCCTCCGTCGTTGGCGAGCAGGATCTTCGCGCCGGAGCTCACGAGATTGCGGGTATTGGCATCCGCGGCCTTCCACATCGTCCATTCGGGGTCCGAAATGGACTGCTTGAGGATGGAAAGGCCGTTGTCCGTCAAGGGAAAAATGACGGCACAGCAGTTTCGCCGCGTGAACAGGTCGAGAGTCTCCTCCGGGATCTCAGTGGGCCCGGTCATGTTGCAATGCTGGATGAGGTCGCAACCGGCCTCGATCGACATTCGCAGGCCCTCGACCGTGGAAGTGTGCGATTGCGCGGTCAACCCGGCGCGATGGGCTTCTTCGACGATGACGCGCTGCGTGCGCTCCGAGAACTGGATGAAGGCGCCGGCAGCCGTCGCGCCGTGTTCGTTCGACGCGTATTTGACGAAATCGACACCGCGTTCGAGGTACTTGCGAACCTCTTCGCCCACCGCCTCGGGGGTCAGCCACATCAGATGCCGGCCGGTGTTTTCCACCCACGTCGCGTTCACCCGGTCGACGAGGTGAGAGGTCCCGATCCCCGGGACCCTGCCGTCGAAATCGCCGGAGAACGGGCCGTCGAGCCCGATGATGTTGCCGGCGCAGCGAATCCGGCTGCCCGCGACCTCGCCCCGGTCGATCTTGTCGCGAACCGCGATGAGCGCGCGCCGGGGCCCCCAGGAGTCGAACACCGTCGTCATTCCGCTTTTCAGGGCGACCTGGGCGGCCTCGGTGATCAAATCCTCGTAACGTCCTTCGTAACGGACGAGTATTTCCAGGAAGATGCTGATGAGGAGGTGCACGTTGGCGTTCATCAGCCCGGGGATGACGAACTTTCCGCTGAAATCCACGGTTTCGGCGTCTGCCGGGACCGGGAGCTCGGCAGGCCTGCCGATAGCCGCGATGCGATTGTTCTCGATCAGGATCGCCTGGCCGTCGAGGGCCTTGTCGGAAACACCGTCGATGACGGTCGCACCGGTCAGCAGGAGTGCCATCGTCTTCCTTTCCTGACTTCGTTGTCTGGCAATGTCATGACCCGGCAGGCACCGTTCAGACTTCCGGAAATACGGTCGGAAGCGTCGCGGTGCTCTGCGCGACCGAGTATGCCTCGGCGACGCGCTCGGTCACCGACGGATCGCCGCGCGTCTCGAGCACCGGTTCGGCGGCCTGAGCACCTTCGCGAGCCGCGCGACTGAAGCGAATCGCTTCGGCCCAATCCGACAGATAGGTCACGTCGGCGTGGACTGGCGGCTCCAGCGAGAACGACGCGCCCGCCTCCCGGTCGAAGCGCAACGTCCAGTACACGGTGCCACCCGGTCCGTCGCTCAGCTCGTAGGCGATCGCGTAGTCGCGGTCCAGCCGTGCGCACGCGGCAGCGACCTCGGCCGAGTCGCCGAGCAACTCGTTCATCCGGTCGATGTGTTCCTGGGACATGAAGATCAGGTCGGCCAACGTTGCTCCCAATCATCGGCGATGAGAGCCGTAGCGTATGACTGCGAGTCCCGCGCGGCTCTGTACAAAAGTCGCGAGAACACGGCGGTGCCCTCGACATTTGTCGATACGACGCGCTGTCGTCGCGACGGGTGCGCCGTCCGCATGCACGCGTAGTCGCCCTTCCTGGTCGGGAGTCGCTGCTGTCGTGCCGATGACCACCGTCATTCGTTGTCGGCGGACCGGTTCGGCCGCGACAGTTGTCTATCGCGGAAGGAGGTGTTCGCCGAGCACGATCGGCAGGACCGCGAATGCGAGGAAACGGCCCCGTGAGGCAGCGGGCACCGTCAGGGAGGACATGATGAGCGCGGAAATCGGCGCGGATGCCGTGGTGGTGGGCGCGGGGGTGATCGGCTCGGCCGTCGCGCTGGAGCTGGCCAGGGCGGGACGCCGGGTGGTCGTGGCCGACCGGGCGAGCGGGGCGGGCCAGGGCTCGACCAGTGCGTCGAGCGCGGTGATCCGGTACAACTTCTCCACCCTGGCCGGGGTGTCGGCGGCCTGGGAGGCGCAGTTCTGCTGGTCGGACTGGGCCGATCATCTCGGTCACGACGTCGGGGACCTGGCCCGGTTCGAGCGCAGCGGCCTGGTCGTGCTCGACGTGGACGTGGTGCCGCGGTCGGGGTGGGTCCCGCTGCTCGACGAGGTCGGCGTTCCGTACGAGGAGTGGGACGGCGCGACGCTGGCGCGGCGGGTGCCGGGCATCGACACCGGGCGCTACTGGCCGCCCAAGCGCATCGACGACGAGGAGTTCTGGTCCGACGCCACCGAAACGCTGGGCGGCGTGTACACCCCGGATGCCGGTTACGTCACCGATCCGCAGCTGGCCGCGCGGAACCTGGCGGCCGCCGCGGCGAAGGAGGGCGCGGAGTTCCGGTTCCGGGCCGCGGTGACCGGGATCGAGTCGGCGGACGGCCGGGTGCGCGCGGTCGTGCTGGCCGACGGGACGCGGATCGCGGCGCCGGTGGTGGTGAACGCGGCCGGGCCGTGGTCGGGGAAGCTCAACGAGCTGGCCGGGGTGGGGGAGGACTTCACCGTCGGCGTGCGGCCGATGCGGCAGGAGGTGGCGCACGTGCTCGCGCCCGAGGGCTACCACCCGGCCGGCGGCGTGGGGCCGGCGGTGGCCGACATGGATCTGGGCACCTACTTCCGCGGCGAGGTCGGCGGCGGGCTGCTGGTCGGCGGAACCGAACCGGAATGCGATCCGTTGCAGTGGCTCGACGATCCGGACGAGGCGAACCCGAATCCGACCATGGCCGTGTTCGAGGCGCAGGTGACGCGCGCGGCCCGGCGGCTGCCGGGAATGCGCGTGCCGAACCGCGCGCGCGGCGTGGTCGGGGTCTACGACGTGGCCGACGACTGGACGCCGATCTACGACCGGACGGGCCTGCCGGGGTTCTACGTGGCGATGGGCACCAGCGGCAACCAGTTCAAGAACGCGCCGGTGGTGGGCCGCATGATGAGCACCCTGATCGAGCAGGTAGAGGCGGGAGCCGACCACGACGCGAACCCGGTGCAGTACAAGGGCGTGCACACCGGGCTGCGGGTCGACCTCGGCGCGTTCTCGCGCAAGCGGGAGCGCAACGCGGGCAGCTCCGGAACCGTGATGGGCTGACCTCCGTCCATCGTGGACGGTGGTAGCGTCGGTGTCCGGCGCGCGGCCCGGGAAGCGATGGGTGCTTATGTTCGACGGTGATCTTCAGTCCATTGTGGACGATCTGGCCGAGCGCCTGCACCGCTCGGTGGCCATCGACGACCCCTCGATCCGGCTCCTCGCGGCCAGCCGCCACTTCGGCGACGAGGACCCGGTGCGGGTCAGTTCGGTGCTCAACCGGGCCGTGGAGTCCCCGATGGTCGACCGCCTCCTCGCGCTGGGCATCGCCCGCTGGACCGCGCCCGGCGTCGTCCACGTCGAGGGCACCCGGCCGAGACTGTGCGCGCCGGTGCGATGCAGCGGGATGCTGCTGGGTTACCTGTGGCTCATCGACGAGCACGGAGTGTTCAGCGAGGCCGAGCTGACGGCGGCTGCCGAGGCCGCGGCCGCCGCGGGCACCGTGCTCTACCGCGGGCTGCTGCTGCGCGAACGGACCAAGGCCCGGCACGAAGGCATCCTGCGGGAACTCGTCTCGCCCGACACCGCCGTGCGCGCGCAGGCGATCGAGGACCTGCGCGCCGAGCAGCTGTTCGACGAGGACCGTGCCCACTTCACCGTCCTCGCCGTGCAGTGCCGCACGGCCGCGCCGCCGCAACAGGTCGCCTTCGAGGCGGCCATCGAGGACGGCGTACGCGCGGTCACCGACGACGTGGCGCTGATGGTGGCCAACCCGTCCCGCGGCTGGATCCTGCTCGTCCAACGGCAACCCCCGGCCCGCACGCTGGTCGAGTCGGTGGCCGAGCGGATCACCAGCCGGTTTCAGCGGCTCACCGACCGCGACTCGCGTCCGGTCTTCGGTCTCGGCGGCACGGTCACGAGGCTCGACGCCGTGCTCACTTCGCATCAGCAGGCGTTCCTGGCCGCGCGGGCCGCGCTGCTCCTGCCCGGCATCGGTGCCGTGGCCCGCTGGGGCGAGCTGGGACCCTACGAGCTGTTGCTGAAGCTGCCGATGGACGACCTGCTCAGTACGGCTCAAGTGCCGGCGCTGGCGGCGATCGAGCGAGAGGACGGCCATCACGTCCTGCTCGACACCCTGACCGAGTTTTTCGATCGCGGCGGCAACATCCGGCGCACCGCCGACTCCCTGCACATCCACCGGGCCACGCTGTACCAGCGGCTCAAACGGGTCGAGCAGATCACCGGATACAGCCTCGACAACGGCGACGACCGGCTCGCGCTGCACCTGGGCCTCAAGCTGCGCGCCATCGCCGCCGCGTACCGCCGCCAGCTCGGCGACTGACGCGTCAGCGCGCGGCGCGACCCGGTGCGAGGCGGGTCTTGAGCCCCTCGATCACCGTGGTGACACATCGGCGGAAGGCCTCGTCGAGGTCATCCTCGGCTACGTCCGCGGCGAGCGCCCGCAGCGGGGAGTCGTGGGGCACCCGCAGGTCGTCCGCGACCGCGGTGAGATCTGCCTTGCCGAGGCGCCCTCGTCTCGCGGATATCGCGCCGCCGATGGCACAGGAACCAATGAGCTGCCCGGCGTCGGCTGCCTGGTTGATGGTGAACCCCGCATCCAGCAGAACCGCCAGCAACGCCTCGCTGAGGGGCGCGAACATCAACGACGCCCCGATCGAGAGCACGTCGAGCGTGTTCGCGTAGTCGATGAAGTGCCCCCGCAGGACGAACGCGGCCTCGACGACCCATTCCTCCCAGGAACAGGCGTCGCGCGGCGGGACGTCGAGCCGGCGCGACGCACGGCCGACGAGCTCCGACACCAGCTCGGCGCGGGACGAGAAGTAATGGTAGATCCCCGCGTGCGTGACGCCGAGCGACGACGCCAGCGCCGGTATCGAGAGATCTTCCGGAGCGAACTTCTCCGCGGTGGCAAGGATCTGTTCCCTGCTGATCGTCGGTTTGCGGCCGCCGCGGCGCCGACGAACAGACGGGGGGCCGTTCTCGATGTCTTGACTCGCCATAGCACCCAAGGGTACATAACCTTCATCTGTAAGTTACAGATGAAGGTTGAAGCGGGAGGGCTGGAAATGGCTCAGGACTACCCTTTGACGCGTCAGGTCGACGAGGTCGCCGGTGTGCCGGGCGCGCAGGTGGACGATCCCTACCAGTGGCTGGAGGAAGACTCGCCCGAGGTCGCGGCCTGGCAGGAGGAGCAGAACGCCGTCAGCCGAGCGCATCTCCACGCGTGGCCGCATTTCTCCGAGGTCCGCCGCGCGGCGCTCGAATACTCCGGACCCGACTTTCAGTCGATCGAGAACGGTGCGCCGATTTACGCGGGCGGTTTGTGGTTCAGCATGGGCACGTCCGACGGCGGGGCACACGCGGTTGTCGTCGTGGCGGAAGCACCCGGTGAACCGGTCCGGTGTGTCCTGGATCCGCGATCGGTCACCGGTGACGACACCGCGCTGCTGGCCGGATTCAGTCCCTCTCCGGACGGCAGACTGCTGGCGTTCTGGGTCTCGAGCCGCGGGAGCGAGCACGTCACGCTGCACGTCGTGGAGGTCGAGACCGGCCGCGAGCTCTCCCTGGGGCCGAGCCTGGTGTACGACGGGAGCGTCGCCTCGGCGGCCTGGCTGCCGGACAGCTCTGGGTTCTTCTGCAATCCGCTGACGGACGATCCCGGCCAGTTCGTGTTCCGGGTGGTGCTGCAGCGGATGGACGGCACCAGGCAGGTGGAGATTCCTTCGGTCGACGGGACATTCGTCAATCTCGCGGTCTCGGCCGACGGTTCGCGCGTGATCGTCAACGACCCGGTGGCCCGTAAACCACTCTTCGTCCGGGACATGGAGTCCGGTGCCTGGACGCCTCTGCTGCGGGGGATCGAGGGAGTCTTCAGCGGAGTCGTCGTCGGCGAGCACTTCTACGCGGTGACGAGTGTCGGCGCGCCGCGCGGCAGGCTCGTGAAAATCCCGCTGGCGTCCGCTGATGACACGAGCACCTGGGCGGAGCTGATCGCGCCGTCGGACGCGGTCCTCATCACCTGCCTGTACCGGGGCGACGCGCTCATCGTGCACGAGCTGGTCGACACCTACGCCCGAGTGCGGCTGCTCGCGCTCGACGGGACCGACCGCGGCGAGATCGGCCTGCCCGCGCCCGGATCGGCGGGATCGATTTTGCAGCTCGCGATGGGCGATCGGCGGCCCACGGGTTCGACCTACGTGTTCCCGTTCGAAACCTTCGATTCCTCACGCGCCTGGTACGCCTACGACGTAGCGGCCCGGGAGTTGCGGCAGCTGACCGTGCCGCAGCGGCGGATAGCCGGTACCACGACACGGATTGAGCGGTGCCTCGCCGCCGACGGCACGCCGCTGACCTACCATCTCGTCCACCGTTCGGATCTCGACACCTCGCTTCCGCATCCGGTCCTCGCGCACGGTTACGGCGACGGGCGGGCACCCTGGCTGCCGACGTTCGCCGGCATTTTCCAGCCCTTCATCGACGCGGGCGGCATCTACGTGCACCTGAATCTGCGTGGTGGCGGCGAGTACGGCGAGGACTTCTTCCGCGCCGGCACCATCCCGAACAAGGCCAACACCTTCCGCGACGCGCACGCGATCGCCGAAGACATGATCGCGAAGGGGATCAGCGAACCGCGGCGGATCGGCGTTGTCGGGGAAAGTTCCGGCGGTCTGCTCGCCGGGGCCGTGGCGACCCAGCGCCCTGACTTGTACGGCGTCTGCGTCCCGCGGGTGCCGATGGCCGATCTCCTTCGCCTGGCTGAGGAACCCTACGGCCTCGCGGCCGTGCGGACGCTGTGGGGCGACCCGACGACGGTCGACGGAGTGCGAGCCTTGCTGGAAATCTCGCCGTACCACCTCGTCCGGGAAGGCGTGGCCTATCCGGCCATGCTGGTGGAAGCGGGGGATGCCGACCATCGGTGCCCGCCGTGGCACGCGCGCAAGCTCGCCGCCCGGTTGCAGAACTCGACTTCGGCGGAGCAGCCGGTGCTGTTGCGAGTGTGGAGCGACACCGGCCACGCTTCGGGCATCGACCCCGCGGTGCGCGCCGAGCAGGTCGCGGAGTTCATCTCGTTCGCGATGATGACGTTCGATCTCGAGCCGGGCGGCGGTCGCCGATGACCCGCGACGATCGTGCGGCGTCCAGCGGAAAGGACGCGACCGTTGTCGATTCCCGGGCGGTCACCTCGGCGTTTACGTTTGCCCGCATGACGCGACACAGTGATCCGGCTCACCCTCTGGCTGACGAGTTGTGGGCGCACCTGCGGCGTACCCGGCCGCAGTTCGCGCTGCAGGCGGGCGAGCCGGTCATCCAGCTGCCGCGCGGCACCCATGAGGAGGCGAGCGAGGCCGCCGCGCTGGGCCGCCGGCTGCTGGCCGGGCTCGGCTCGCGGTCCGATGCGGACACCTCGACCGCCGCCGTGGTGCGCGAGGTGGCCGCCACCCTGGCCAGCGGCGACGAGGACTACTGGTGGAGCTTCCCGGTCGCGCCCTATCAGACCTACGAGTGGACGTTGTTCGGCCAGCAGGTGTTCCGTCCGTTCACCTTCGCCACCGGCGACGACGTGCGGCGCTACTTGTCCCTCGCTAGTGACTTCACCCGCGCCGTGAAAGCCGCCCGTGCCAAGCTCGCCGGTCAGGCCGAACGGGGCATCCAGCTGCCACGTCCGGCCCTGCCCGGCTTCCGGACCGCCGTCCGCGCGCATCGTGCCGCCGCCTCGGAGTTCCTGCGGCCAGCGGAGTCCCGGGTGGCCGGGCTCGATGCCGCCGCGCGCGGGGGCCTGGTGGACGGCGTGGACCGGCTCATCGCCGACGAGCTGCTGCCCGCTTTCGATGCCGTACTGGCCTATCTCGACGGACCGGGCGCGGACAGTGCGGTCGAGGGCATTGGACTCGGCCAGTACCGGGGCGGCGCCGAGGCGTACGGCAGGCTGGTGCGCCAGTACGCCACCTATCCCATCGAGCCCGCCGACGTGCACGAGCTCGGCCTGGCCGCGGTCGAGCAGCTGACCGGGCAACTGGCCGAGATCCGCCGTGAGGCCGGTTTCGAGGGCGACGAGACCGCCTACCGGGCCCGTCTCGCAGCCGACCCGCGTTTCCACGCCCGCGGCCCCGAGGACGTCGCGGCGACCTATCGCAGGCACATCGCCGCCATCGAACCCCTGCTCGGGCAATGGTTCCGGGTACAGCCGCGGGCGGAGTACGGCGTGCAGCGGCTCGACCCGGAACTGGAAGCGGGCATGACCTTCGGCTATTACGAGCCGCCCATCGCGACCAATCCGGTCGGCCGTTACCGCTTCAACGGTTCCGGCCTCGCCGATCGCGCGCAGATCTCGGCCGCCGCGCTGATCTTCCACGAACTCGTGCCAGGGCACCACTTCCACCTGGCGCGACAGGCCGAGGACGACACCCTGCACCCGTTGCAGGCGCAGGGCGCGGCGGATGCGTTCGGTGCCTACACCGAGGGCTGGGCCGAGTACGCGGCCTCGCTCGGCTTCGAAATGGGTCTCTTCGACGATCCGTGGGACCGCTATGGCGCCTGTCTGCACCAGCGGTTCGTGGCGCAGCGGCTGGTCGTGGACACGGGAATCAACCTGCTGGGCTGGTCCGAGGACAAGGCCCGCGCATACATGTCGTCGGTGACGATGGAGTCACCGGCACAGGTGGAGTCGGAGATCCTGCGCTACGGCACCGACCTGCCCGCCCAGTCGCTGTCCTACCGGCTGGGTTTCGAGAAGTTCTGGCAGCTGCGCCGCACGGCCGAACGGGAAATGCGCGACCGGTTCGACGTACGCGAGTTCCACGAAACCGTGCTCGGCCACGGCAGCCTTCCGCTCACGGCCGTCGAGCGCAACGTGCACACCTACCTGAGCCGCTGACTGCGACCGGAACCCGGCCTGATGTGCGAACCCCCATAACCCCGCCAAGTTCGTTCTCCTCCGAGGAGGCTTTCAATGTCGAAATCCCCGCTCACCATGGAAAAAGCACCGCGAACCGGGTCCTTCGCCGCGGGCGTCTTGGGCGCCGTCATCCTCGTCTACAGCCTGCTGGAGTCGATGCTCGCTCCGGCGCTGCCGATGATCCAGCAGGGCGTTGGCGCGTCCACCGCCGGGGTCAGTTGGGTCTTCACCGGGCTGTTGCTCTCCGGCGCGGTGTGCACGCCGCTCATCGGACGGCTCGGCGACATCCGCGACAAAAAGGTGGTCTTCCTCGTCGTGCTGGGCGTGGTCGTGGCCGGAGTGTTCCTCAGCGCCGTCGCCACGTCGATCGTGGTGCTCGCGGTCGGCCAGGTGCTCCAGGGCGCCGGGCTCGGCTTGGTTCCGGTGGGGATCGGCATTCTCCGGGATACGCAGTCCGACGGGACAGCGCGGACCGGCACCGGGCTGGTCATGGGAATGTCCGCACTGGGCTCGGCCGCCGGCGTGCTGGTCTCCGGCCCGATCCTGACGGTGCTGCCCTACACCTGGCTCTACTGGCTCCCGCTGATCGCACTGGTGCTCCTCGGCCTCGTGGCGGTGCCCGCCCTGCCGGCCACCCGGCCCAGCGGCGACGGCAAGGTCGACTGGACAGGCGCGGCCCTGCTCAGCGCCGGGTTGTTCGCGGTGCTCATCGGCGTCACCCAGGCTCCTTCATGGGGCTGGTCGTCGGCGAAGTTTCTCGTGCTCATCGCGGCCGGGGTCGTGCTGCTGGCCGCGTTCACCGCGGTCGAGCTGCGGATCGACCGGCCGTTGGTCGATCTTCGCACCGGCGGGAAACCGGTCGCCATCGTCTGCCTGGTCGCGTTCGCGGTCGGCTGGGCGACGTACGCGGTCTACCTCGCACTCCCGACCATCGTGGCAGCGCCTCCGGCCGTCGGATACGGGCTCGGCGAGACAGCGACCACGGCCGGGCTGCTGCTCCTTCCCCTGGGAGTGGTCGGCGGTCTCTCCGCGGCCCTGACCGGGCGGCTGGAACAACTGCTGGGCAGCAAGACCTTGATGGTCCTGTCCTGCGTCCCGGTCGTGGCCTCGTCCGCGATCCTGTTCCTGGCCCGCCACGACGCCGTTGTACTCGCCCTCGCAGCGGGGCTGGCGGGACTGGGCGTCGGCATCGGGCTGACCCAGGCGATCAACATCGTGTCGTCGTCCGTGCCCGCGGAGCGGCTGGCCAGCGCCATCGGTTTCGTCCTGATCGTGCGCACTATCGCGGGGACACTGGGCGCGCAGGTGTCCGGCAGCGTTCTGGCGAGCGACGTCGTCCCGGGCACGCCCTTGCCGACATGGTCCGCCTTCAGCTCAGCCTTCGTCATCGCGACTGTGGTTGGTTTGCTCGCGGTCGCTGCCGGTCTGGCTCTTCCCAGGCGTATCGCCGCCGCTGTATGAGCAGAAACGCTTGTCTGTCCGGCAAGAGACGACCGGATCGTCCGCCACGAGCACCGGGGCGGACGATCCGGCCGCAGTGAGCGGGAACCGTTTTGCTTGGCGGCTTCGCCTGAGGCACTGGCCGCTGTGGACGGACGGTGTGCCGGATCGCGGGCCGATGGTCGTCGCCCGTCACGCCTGACGCCCCTCGCTCTACGGGTGCGGTGATGGCGTAGGTGGAGCAGGCGTGGCGGGTGCGTTATCGCGAGCGGGCGGCAGTGTCGGATTTCGGGTCGCTGCGGGGCTGCGACCGGGTATGCCGGGAAGAAGCAGACCGATTGACTGGTTCGGAAGGCGTCCGAGCGACGGGACCGGGCAAGGCCGATTTCACTGATCGTGTCCCACATAGATGGTCTTGGACCAGGTGTAGAAGTCGGTTGCCGTCGGCCCCTGTTCCCGGAAGGTGTTGGAGGACGAGCACTTCACCCCGCCGAAGGGCACGTTGAGGTCGAGCCCGGTGGTCGGCCGGTTGATCTTCACGACACCGGCTTCGGCGTGTGCGGCGAAGTGGTGGGCGAGCGTGAGGTCGCGTGTGCACAGGCCTGCGGTAAGGCCGTAGGGGGAGTCGTTCACCAAGGCAAGGCCCTCGTCGTAGTCGTCGACCTGGATCACCGCCACAACCGGGCCGAAGACCTCGTTGCGCGCGACGTCGTGGTCGTGTGCGACGTCGGTCAGCACAGTGGCCGACAGGAAAAGCCCGTCTGCCTTTCCGCCCGTCGCGACGGACGCGCCCTGTTCGCATGCCCGCTCGATGGCGGAGAGATCGGTGTCCAGCTGTGCCGCGCTCACTACCGGTCCGATGGTGGTGCCTTCGGCCAGACCGTCGCCGGGGGAGAAGCGCTCGGCTTCCTTCACGAGTGCCTCGGTGAAGGCCGCTCGCACGCCCGGCGTGCAGTAGACGCGCGAGGTCGCTGTGCATGCCTGGCCGGTGAGCCCGAACGCGCCCGCGGCGACCGTCCGGGCCGCGACTGCCGGATCGGCATCGTCGAGTACCAGGTACGCGTTCTTTCCGCCCATTTCGAGCTGGACGCGCGCTCGCCGGGCGGACAGCGTCTGGTGCAGCCGCAGTCCGACCTCGGTCGACCCGGTGAAGGACAGCGCGCGTACCCGCTGGTCGGCGGCGAGCGCGGCACCGACCACGGACCCCTTGCCGTGCACGATGTTCAGCACTCCGGCCGGTAGGCCGGACTCCACCAGCGCGGCCGCGAGGTGGGTGGCGGACACGGGAGTCAGCTCGGCTGGCTTGAGCACGACCGAGTTGCCGCTGACCAGTGCCGGGGCGAGCTTCCACGCGGGGATGGCGATCGGGAAGTTCCAGGGCGTGATCAGCCCGACCACGCCGAGTGGTTCGGGCCGGGTGAACACGCTGGTGTCGGGTGTGCTGCTGGGGAACACGTCGCCGGTCCGCTGCCAGCCGTGCGCACCGAAGTATCGCAGGACGTCGATGGCCCGGCGCACCTCGCCGCGGGCCTCGGCCAGGGTCTTTCCCTCCTCTCGCACCAGATCGGCGGCGACCGTCTCGTGCCGCGAGCGCAGCAGCTCGGCTGCGTCGAGGAGGATCGCGCCGCGAGCCGGAGCCGGAGTGGCCGCCCAGGCGCGCCGCGCGTCCTCCGCCGCGGAGATCGCGGCGTCCACAGTGGACTCGTCGCCGGCGGGCGCGCGGACGGCGACTTCGCCGGGGCGCGCCGGGTTGTGCCGGTCCCGAACCGGGTCGCCGGTCCACTCGCCGCCGATGAGGTGTTGCACCGTGGTGGTCATGAGGCTCCTTTTCCGGACGTCACAGAGTCGGCACCAGGCCGCCGTCGCAGCGGATCGCGGTGCCGGTGAGGTAGGAAGCGGGCGCGCCGCACAGGAACGCGGCGGCCGCGCCGAACTCCGCCGGGTCGCCGTAGCGGCCCGCCGGGATGGTCGCGAGCGCGGCTTGACGGACGCTCTCGGCGCTCCGGCCGCTGCGTTCGCCGTTGGCCTGGTCGAGCGCCGCGACACGATCGGTCGCGATCCGGCCGGGCAGCAGCAGGTTGACGGTCACGCCGTCGGCGGCGACTTCGCCCGCGAGGGTCTTCAGGTACCCGGCCAGCGCGGCCCGGCCCAAATTGGACAGGGCGAGATTCGGGATCGGCGCTTCGACGCCGCTCGACCCGATCGCGAGGATCCGGCCCCAGCCGCGCTCGCGCATGCCCGGCAGCAGCGCCGACACGAGGCGCACGTGCGGGCGGACCAGTGATGCCACGGCGAGGTCCGCGTCGGCGACGGTGGTGTCCGCCGCGGTGCCCGGCTTCGGGCCCGGCCCGTTGAGCACCAGGACGTCGACCGAGCCGAATTCGGCGAGGGCCGCGTCGACGAGCTGCTGCGGCCCGTCCTCGGCGGTCAGGTCGACCTCGACCCCGATCGCGCCGGGCAGCTCCGCCGCGATGGCGCGGGCCCGTTCCCCGCGCCGCCCGCTGACCGCGACCCGAGCGCCCTCCGCCGCGAGGGCGCGAGCTACCGCCTCGCCCAGTCCGCCGGTCGAAGCGCAGACCACCGCGGTACGGCCGGTCAGTCCCAGATCCATTACGCAACCTCCGTCATCGTCGAGACCGCGGTGACGTGCCGGTGCAGCTGCTCGCGCAGTGCCTCCGGCAGCGCCGCCGCGGGCGGGCGCACGCCCGCGTCCATGATGAGGCCGCGTCGGCGCAGGCACTCTTTGCGGATCGCCAGTGCCACGGTTGCTTGCTGCTCGAAGTTCACCAGCGGCAGGTACGGCAGGAACGCTTCCCTGGCCGCGGAATACCCGCCGGTCCGCCACGCTTCGACGCACGCGAGCAGGCCCTCGGGAAACGAGAACCCGGTCATCGCGCCTGCCGCGCCCGCGGCGAGCTCATCCAGCAGCCCGAGCCCGCCCAGCCCGCCGAACACCGGGAGGTCGAGACTTTCGGTGAGCGTCGCGATCGCGGTGGTCGTCGGCGGGGCTTCGGCTTTCACCGCGACCACGCCAGGCGTCGCGGACAGCGCCGCGGCGAGCGCGGCCGGCCCGACCCGGACTCCGGAGACGAGCGGATAGTCCTGCACGACGAGCCCGGCCCCGGTCGCTTCGTGCACCGCGGCGAGGTGTCGCGACAGCACCTGCGGATCGCCGGAATTGACCTGCACCATCGCCCCTGCCAGCCGCGGCCCGGCGAGTTCCGCGGCGAGCGCGACGTCCTCGATGACCGGCGCGGTCGAGAGCCCGGTCGCGCCGACGACCACGGGGAGATCGACGCTGTCGAGCACGGTCTCCAGAACCGCGCGCCGTTCGGCCGTGTCGAGCCGCGCCGCTTCGCCGAACACGCCGAGCACGGTGAGGCCGGCGACCCCCAACGCGGCGTAGTGCTCGACGAGCCGCGCCAAGCTCGGTTCGTCGACGTCCAAAGCCGAACCGGTGAACGGGGTCGCGACGACGCCCCACACGCCGGGTGCCAGCATCGCCGTCACCGCCCCGGCCACACGGGCGGACGCTTCTCCTGGAACGCCCGCACACCCTCGACGCTGTCCTCGCTGTCGAGCGCGGACATCAGCGCGGGAAGCCGCGCCGCCCAGGCTTCCCGGGCGCTCAGCTGCGTGGTCCGCTGGACGATCTGCTTGATCGCGCGCAGCGACGTCGGCGCGCACGCCAGTACGTCCGCGACCCACCGGTCCACGACCGAGTCGAGTTCGCCGGCTGCGGCGACTTCGTTGACCAGGCCCATGCCGTGCAGTTCGGCCGCGCCGGCCCGGCGGCCGGTCAGCAGCAGCCCCATCGCCTGAGTGTGCGGGAGCCGGCGCACGAGCTGCGCGACCCCGCCGCCGAGCGGAAGCCGGCCGACGCGGGGCTCGGTCAGTCCGAACTGCGCGTGCTCGGCCGCGATCACGATGTCGCAGCCCAGCACCATTTCCATGCCGCCGCCGAGTGCGTAGCCGTTGACCCGGGCGATCACCGGCACGTCGAGCGTCGTGCGCAGGCACAGGCCGCCGAACCCGGTTTCCGGTTCGTCCGCCCAGAACCGCAGCCCGGTCTTCTCGATCGCGTTCGCCGACATGTCCGCGCCGACGCAGAACGCGCGCTCTCCCGCTCCGGTCAGCACGACCACGCGCACCTCTGGGTCCTTTTCGATCGCGTCCCAGATGTCGCACAACCGCCGCTGCGTTTCCGGTGCGACGGCGTTGAGCACCTGGGGCCGGTCGATCGTCACCCGGGCGACGTGCTTGTCGACCTCGAACCGCACCTCGTCGGTCACCGGAGCACCCCCGCGGCCTTGAGCGCGGCGATGCGCTCGGCATCGTAACCGTGCTCTGCCAGCACTTCCTCGTTGTGCTCGCCCAGCCGCGGCGGCACCCGGCGGACTTGCGCGGGCGTCTCGGACAGCCGGATCGGCGCGGCCAGCGCCCGCACCCGGCCCGCGGTCGGATGCTCCATTTCCAGCACCATCCGGTTCACCGCGGTCTGTTCGTCCTCGAGTGCCTCGGCGAGGCTGCGCACCGGGGCGCACAGGATGTCCTGTTCCTCCAGCCGTTTCACCCAGTATTCGGTGGTCTTCCCGGCGAACCGCTCGCGGAAGATCGTCTGCAGCTCCGGTTTGTGCTCGAACTGCAGCTCCAGCGTCGAGTACTCCGGTCGCGCGGACAGGTCCTCGGGGAGTTCGAGTGCGGTGCTGATGTCGCGCAACGGATTCTCCTTGAACGCGCCGACCATGCACACCGCTCCGTCGGCGGTCGGGAACACACCCGACAGCGGCATCGCGGCCCAGTTCACCTCGCGTCCGCGGTTGAGCTGCATGCAGGCTTCCTGCATCTGCATGTGGAGCATCGAGTCGTACATCGTCACCTCGACCTTCTGCCCCTCGCCGGTGCGCGCCCGGTTCACCAGCGCGAGCAGCACGCCCTGCATCAGGTGCATCCCGGTGGTGTAGTCGCACAACGTGGTCGGGTACACCGACAACGGCACGTCCTCGGACGCGCGCCGCCACATGACACCGGAGTACGCCTGCGCGATCACGTCCTGCCCGCCTTTGTGCCGGTACGGGCCCTCTTCGCCGAACCCGGTGCCGGACGCCCAGATCAGCCGCGGGTTGCGGCGGCGGCATTCGTCGTAACCGAACCCGATCCGCTCCATCACTCCGGAGCGGAAGTTGCTCACCACCACGTCCGCCTCGGCGATCAGGTCGCCGACGATCCGCTTGCCCTCCTCGGTGCGGGTGTCGATCGAGACGCTGCGCTTGTTCCGGTTGATGGACAGGAAGATCGGGTTGTCCGGCCCGTCCGGGTCCGGAATGGACGACCGCGACAGGTCGCCCGCACCGGGACGCTCGATCTTGACGACGTCGGCGCCGTAGTCGCCGAGCAGCTGCGTGCAGCTCGGCCCCAGGTAAACCTGGGTGAAATCGACGACGGTGATCCCGTCGAGCGGCAGCGGGGCGTTCATGCGACCTCCAATTCCACAGTGGCGTTCGGGGCGGGCACATCGCCCGGATCCGCGTCCTGGGCGCGCATCCCGGCCTGGATCAGTGCGGGATCGATCTCGCGCACGGTCTGCCCGCGGTCCGCGGCGATCCCGGCGGCGATGCCCGCGGCCTGGCCCATCGCCATGCACGGCGGGATCTCCCGCGAGATCCGCTGTGCTTCCGGTGTGGCCGAGTAGTGCCGTCCGGCGACGAGCAGCTGGTCGACGTCGCGGGGGAGCAAGGCCCGGTAGGGGGTGTAGTAGTCGCGGCCGCGGGCGACTGAATCGGCGAAGTGCCGCCGCTGCGTGATGTCGTCCTTAGTCACCACGTATTCGCCGCGCAGCAGCCGTGTCTGCCGCACACCGATCTGTTCGGCGACGTCGAGGAGGTAGCAGTGCCCGAACCCGGGCAGCTCGGCGCGGACGTAGTCGATCGCCGCGGAAATCCGTTCCCGGGCGTCGAATTCGGCCTCGGTGAGCGATTCCGGGTCGGCCCCGTCGTACCCGGTCAGGTGCGGGCAGTTGCACCACACGACGCCGGGCACCGGGGTCTTGAGCCACCACAGTTCCCAAGCACCGCCGAGCATTCGCTTCACCTTGCGGTTGATCGCCCGTGCCGCGCGGGGGTTCTCCTGCTCGAACTGCTGCGCCGCTTCGGTGTCCACTCCGCCGAGGCGGAAGACGAGTGTGACCAGATAGCTGTCGTGGGCGTAGGCGGCACCGGCCCGGGACGCGACGTCGATGTCGCCGGTCGTGTCGATCACGATGTCGCCGAGCACCGCCTGCGGGCCGGACTTCGTTTCGCACACGACGCCGCGCATCCGGCCGTCCTCGACCACCGGACGGGAGAACCAGCTGTGCAGCCGCAGATGCACGCCGGACTCGCGGACCAGGTCGTTCGACACGCGCTTCCAGCCGTCCGGATCGAACGCGACGGCATAGCAGATCGGCTTCGGGCTGGCGTGCGAGTGGAAGTCGAACGCGCCCCAGCGTCCCCATCGCCGCCACATCGCCGGCGACGAGATCCGGTCCGGCTCGGGCGGGTACACCGCGAGCCCGATCCGCTGCAACCGGTCGACGTACTCGGCGACGATGCCGCGGACCGACACCTCGCTGCCATTGCACATGTCGTCCAGCACCAGCACCATGCCGCCGGACGCGAGCCCGCCGAGAGCCGCGTAGCGCTCCAGCAGGGTCACCGAGGCTCCGGTGCGGGCCGCCGACACCGCGGCGCTGACGCCGGCCGGTCCGCCGCCGACCACCACCACGTCGCTGCGCCGCACTACGGGTGCGTCGAGATTCGATAGGGACATTGCGAGGTTCATCAGCACTCCTCACTCGCCTGCGTAGATGCCGGTGCGGCGCCGGGCCGCGAGATAAAGGGCCACACTGATCAAGCACAGCGCGGCGGTATAGGCGGGGAACATCCAGGGCGAGCCGTACTTGCCCAGCCACACCAGCAGGTACGACGCTGTCCCGCCGAAGAGCGCGACCCCGATGCCGTACCCGAGTCCGACGCCGGTCGCGCGGCACGGCGCGGGCAGCAGCGACGTGCTGACGACGTTGTAGAGCGTCATGTTCAGCACCAGTACGAGACCGCCGCCGAGCAGCACGGCGCTGAACCCGCCCAGTCCAGGCCCGGCGTACAGCAGCATCAGGAACACCGCGGGGACGGCGAGCAGCCGGGTCACGACGAACGTGCGGGACAGTTTCTTGCGGTCGGCCAACGCTCCGGTGAGGAGCGAGCCGATTACCAGGACCACGCCGAGCAGAGTGGTGATCGCGAATACGGACGTCGCGTTTTCCTTGTAGGTGCTACGGGCGAGCGTCGGCAGGCCGACGTTCCACGCGTAGTTGTACGCCTGCACCGCGCCGACGACGAAGATCATCGCGAGCAGCGCCAGCCAGTGCTTGCCGATCCCGCGCCATACCTCGCGGTTGCTGTTCGCGGGACGGTGCTCGGCGGCGGACGTGTGCAGGCTTTCCGGCAGTTGGCGTCGCATGTAGACGATCACGATGCCCAGCACCGCACCGAAAGCCATCGGCACCCGCCAGCCCCACGACTGCATCGCGGCGCCGCCGATTGCGGCGCTGGTGATGAAACTGATCAGAGAGGCGCCGAGGATGCCGAGGTTCACGAAGAGACTCATGATCCCGGCGGCGCGTCCTTCCCGGCCTTTCGCGGTGAGTTCGACGGCGTAGGCGGTCGCGAGCGGGCCTTCGACGCCGGTGGAGACTCCCTGTACGACACGGCAGATCAGGAGGATTACTCCGGACCACACGCCGAGGCTGGCGTAGCCGGGGACGACGGCGATGACGAGCGTCGCGAGTGCCATCGCGGCGACCGAGCCGAGCATCACCCTGCGGCGGCCGAACCGGTCGGCGACGAGGCCGAGCACGACGCCGCCGAGCGGACGGAACACGAAGCCGACGGCGAACACCGCGAGCGCGCTGAGCGTCGCCGCTACCGGATCGTGGTTGGGGAAGAACTGTGGTCCGACGAATGCCGACAGCAGACCGAAGATCTGCCAGTCGTACCACTCAAGGGTCCCGCCGAGCCCGAGCGCCACGAGCGGGCGGCGGGCGGCGAGGGAACGGGTTTGCCGGTGGGGTTCGGTGGAGGTGGAGGCCATGGTTTCCGCCTTAAGGGAAAGCGGTCTGCACAGAGGATCTGCCAGAAGGCAGGGCAAGGGAAGCCGTCGGACAGAATCGCCGGACGACCGCGCTGCGGGCAGGACGGCCCGTCGCGTGCTCAGTGTGCGGTGGTCACCAGGTAGGCGGGGTGATCACCCAGACGGCGACGCAAGTTTCGTCGCCGGAGTTCACGTACCAGTGCGGGATGGTGGAGGCGTACCGGATCGAATCGCCGGCTTCCAGGTGGTGCCGGACGCCGTCGAGGTACACGTCTTTGGCGCCGGAGAGGATGAGGCCGAATTCCTCGCCGTTGTGCCGGTAAGGGGTTTCGCTGCTGTCGTAGCCGGGCGGGGTTTCCACCCAGGTGGCCTCGAGCGCGCCGTTGAGGTCCGGCGTGAGCAGTTCGTAGACGCCGCCGTCGTTTTCGGCGATGCCGTGCCCGTCGATCCGGCGGCGCTCCTGGCGGCGCACGACCGGGGCGCGGTGCCCGTCCTCCTCGATCAGCTGGGCGATGGAGATGCCCAGCCCGTGTGCGATCTGCACCAGCGTGGAGAAGGACGGATTCGCCTTGCCGCGTTCGACCTGGCTCACGATTCCGGTCGAAACACCTGATAGCTCGCCGAGGCGCTCGACCGTGAGCCCGCGATCCTTGCGCAGGGCGCGGATCTTCCCGCCGATGACGTGCAGCATCGAAGCGCCCGGTACTCCGTTCGCTTCGTCCGCCGCCGTCATGACTGCCCGTCTCCCTTCACAGGATCGCTGGTGGATTTCAGCATAGTGACGGTCTTCAGGAAGTCAATGGCTATCTTCAGGATCCTGAAATTCCGCGCCGGGTCTGCTTGGCTGTCGAGCGGTCCGGGTTGGCGGCGGAGGAGCCGCGTCGAATTCCGCGAGAGTCCGCCTGGTGCCTCCGCAGGCGGACCACTTCCCGGACGC
Organism: Amycolatopsis echigonensis; assembly: GCF_002846615.1. Taxonomy (NCBI): domain Bacteria; kingdom Bacillati; phylum Actinomycetota; class Actinomycetes; order Pseudonocardiales; family Pseudonocardiaceae; genus Amycolatopsis; species Amycolatopsis echigonensis. The sequence continues at coordinate 136,599 of NZ_PJMY01000002.1, forward strand.
CCAGGTCTCTGTCGCCCGGTATGAGCACCCCGGTGAGATTCCTGTTTGTCAGGACGAGCATCAATTGCCGAGAAGTTCAAGGTTTCCGGTGATGGCCGCCGCCGTGTCTCGGACCGCACTCTCCACTTCGGACAGTCGCGAGCGGGGAGCCCGGCCGCCAGTGCGGCGACGCTGATCGCCGCGCAGACCTTGCCCGAGCTGTCGCGGATCGGGGCGGCGACGCCGAGGATGTGCTCGTCCAGTTCGCCGCGCGAGATCGCCACTCCGCGTTTGCGGATGCCGGCGAGCCGGGCGCGCAGGTCGTCCGGGTCGGTGACGGTGCGAGCGGAGAACCGCTCCAGCGGGGCTTGTCCGAGGACCGAGGCGACTGTGCGGGAATCCGCCCACGCCAGCAGCACCTCGGCGGACGCGCCGGCGTTGATGGGCAGGACATGGCCGCGCTCGTAGGACAGCCTGACCGCCTGGGGCGTTTCGACCAGGTCCAGGCGCACCACCGACCGCCCGGACCTGCGGGTGAGCAGTACCCTCTCGCCCACCGCGGCCGCCAGGTCCCGCATGACGGGCAGCGAAACCTCTGACAGGCCGAGACCGATCCTCGCCGAGCGGGCCAGCTGGAAGATCCGCGGGCCGAGCCGCAGTCCGCTGGCGTTCTCTTCGAGGAACCCGATGCGGACCAGGCTCTGGACGTAGCGGTAGCCGGTGGAGCGTGCGACGCTGAGTTCCGCCGCGATTTCCGTACCGCTCCACACCGGCTTGTCGGGCGATGCAGCAACAGGCTGTCGAGCGCGCGGTCGGCGGTCGAATTGCGCTCGCGATAGGTGCTGGTGCTGCGGCTGCGCGGAGACATGCACCACTCCTGATCGCCTCGTCTCCGGTCGCCCAGAAGATCATCCACATGAGGGCCGGTGCCGGGTGACCTCGACATTCACCGACGAAACCCCCCGCCGTCCCCGTCGAAGAGGGCACCTACTCGATTCCGCCTTCGCGTTTGATCTTTGCCGTGACTCCGCCTTTTTCAGTGAGCGCGCTCCACTTCGGCCTCCAGTCGCAGGTCTGCACCGGCGGCAGCCGCCGCTTCGTCAATGCGATCGAGGTCCGAGACCAGCACGAGGCCTGGCGGTTGATCCGTGACTCACTCCGGGTAGTTCCCGGCCTCGAGGTCGTCGAGCAGGCTGGGGTGGGAGGGCTGCCAGCCGAATTTCTTGCGGGTGAGTTCGCTGGATGCGGGCTGGTCGAGGGCGTAGACGGCACCGGCGGGGCCGAAGTGCTCGGCGGGCACGGAGCGGGTGGGCAGGCCGAGTTGGCCGCCGATGGCTTCGGCGAGGTCGCGCATGGGGTCGCCTTCGTCGGCGACTGCGTGCACGACCGTGCCCGGTTCGGCTTGTTCGAGGACCAGGCGGAACAGCCGGACGGCGTCGAGGTGGTGCACGGCGGGCCAGCGCTGTCCGCCGTCGCCCACGTAGGCCGAGACGCCCGTGCTGCGGGCGGCCGCGATGAGCGCGGAGGCGAATCCGTAGCGGTGGCCGCGGGAGTGGACCGACCGGGGCAGCCGCACGACCGCGGACCGGACGTCCTTGTTCGCCAGGTCGAGGGTGTACTGCGCGGTCTGTGCGCGCCTGCCCAAGGGTGAATCGGCCAGGGGGCCGGCGGCGACGGAGGGGTCGTTTTCGGTGGACAGCCGGCCGGGCACGATCGGGGTGCCGGAGGCGATGAGCAGCGCCTTGCCGGTTCTTTCGAGGGCGGTGCCGAATGTCTCGACCGCCTGGGCTTCGTCGGCGACCGATTTGACGAGGTCGGGGGAGTGGTTGAAGGCGACGTGGATGACCGCGTCGGCCTCGGCGGCGCCGACGCGCAGGGCTTCCGCGTCGGTGAGATCGCCGCGGAGCACGCTGGCGCCCGCGTCGGCGATCTTCTTAGCTGCGGCGTCGGAGCGGGCCAGGCCCAGCACTTCGTGTCCGGCGGCGGTGAGTTCGGGGACGAGCAGGGAGCCGATTCCGCCGCTGGCTCCGGTGACGAAGACCTTCATGTCGAACCTCCGTGATGGCAGTGACTGCCATCAGCGTAGCACCGCGATGGCAGTCACTGCTATCGCTTAGACTCCCGGTCATGGGTCGATGGGAGCCGAACTCGCGGGGCAGGCTGGCCAAGGCCGCGGTCGAGTTGTTTGCCGCGCAAGGCTTCGAGCAGACCACGGGTGCGCAGATCGCGGCGCGAGCCGGCATGCACGAGCGGTCGTTCTTCCGGCTGTTTCCCGACAAACGCGAGGTGTTCTTCTACGCGGTGGAGACGGCGCAGCGGGAGGCGATCGAGGCCATCGCCGACGCGCCTGAGGGCGTTGCCCCGATCGACGCGGTCGCGGCGGCGCTGGAACAGCGCTGCGAGATCATCCAGCAGCACCCTGAAGCGGCGTTGACCCGGCACAACCTCGTGTCGGCCAACGCGGAGCTGGCCGAGCGGGACTTGAGCAAGCACGCTGAGCTGGCCGACGGAATGGCTGAGGCGCTGGGCGAACGTGGCACGCCGGAGCCGGTCGCGAAGCTGATCGCGCATACCGCGGTTGTCGTGTTCCGCGTGTCCTTCGACCGCTGGATCGCGGACCCGAAGCGGCAGAACCTGTCGGCGATGTTCCGTGACGGCCTCAGCGAGCTGGCGTCGGTCCTAGGCTCCCGCGGCCGCTCAGCGTAAGGTCCGCGGCTTCTCTGCCGGGACAGGTACTAGGTCGGCGGGACCGGTGCGGCGGACATTTGTCGTCAGGTGCGTGCGGCGAACGGGTTCTCCGCAGGCCGCGGCTCAATCACACGTTCCGGTGGGTCAGTGCGGGTGTTCAGTCTCCGACGATGGTGACTTGTTTTATGTGGGCGGCGATTCCCAAGCCTGGATTTCTTAGCTTTCAACCGGCACAGCCACAATTCTTCAGGGTCATGGCCCGGCGTTCCTTGCCGCGATGTGGACAAGATCGCGGCCGACTTTTCCGTGGATGCGATCTTCATCAGCCCCACGGGGATCAAGCGAGATAAGGCCGGGGTACGACAGGGCTTCGTCGCAGATCCCGCTACCGAACGCCACGTCCCGGTGAATTGCAAGAAGGTCTTGCCGACCAGTGTTCGCCCGCGGGTTCAAGAAAAAGCAAAGAACGCGTGGTACATCGAGTTCGGTTCGCAAGTGGGAGAATAGTCCTATGGAACGCGAAGTGCTGATGGCCTTGCTGCGGTCAGGAAGCGGGGAAGCCTGGAGCCTTGCCGCCGATGCGCTCGCTCACGGGGCAGTGTGGGAAGGGTACGGCAGCAATGTCACCGCCAGCTTGAGTTCGATATTTCGCCGACGACGCAAGGTGGCGGAGAGGGCGGGACAGTATTCGGTGGGATTTGATGCTGCAGTGCATGCACTCAACGCATGGGGTGGGCACCGGTTGAAACTCGGGCAGATTGAGGACAAGTCGCGAAGCGGCATGGTTTTCCAGTTGTTTTTGAACACTGAATCGGATGCGGTAGTCGCCTGCTTCGGAATTGAACCTCCCGCTTATCGAGGGAAGTTTTCTCGGCCAGGAAAAGGGACGTAAGCATGATCGCGGGAAGCGGAAACAACACGCGCGCCGGCTCGACGGACGACCCGCGGAAGCAGCACACTCGGAGTTCTGAGCTTGTCATGAGCCCCGACCGTAGTTCCTGGCCAGCCGGGCGAAGGACTTCTGGGGCAAGTTGCTGAATGTGGTGATTAAGCGTGTTCGCCGTCGATGACGTCGTCGCAGCGGCCTGGAATGCCCGGACTGGCACCGTCGGCCTGCGCGGCACCTCGCCGCCACTGCGGGCGGCAAGGATCTGCTCTGCTGACAGGACCCCGCCCCGAGCAGCCGCTGCCTCGGCGACGCGGGTGGCACCGTTTGCGGTCGTGGCTCCGATAGCTGCCGCGCGGCCGCCTACGGCAGACTCGGAGCGGAAGACTCGTCAATCCTCGGGGTTCCAGCTGAGCAGGCGCACGCGGCTGACCGTCTCGAGGTGCTTCTTCATCGCCGCGGCGGCCGTCGCCGCGTCCTGGGCGCGGACGGCCTCGGCGATTGCGCGGTGCTGAGTCAGGGATCGGGGCGGCCGGTCGGGTTGCTGAAGGGATTCGTGGCGGCTTTCCGCGACGCCCGCGCGGATTTCTTTCATGAACTCCGCGAGGAGTGCGCTGTGTGCGGCGGCCGTTATGGCGGCGTGGAACCGGCGGTCGCCGTCTTCTCCTAGTTCGCCTGCTTCGATCTCGGCGCGCATGGCGTCGAGAGCGGCGTCTATTTCGGCGAGGTCCTCGTCCGTGCGGCGCAAGGCGGCGAGTTCGGCGAGTTTCGTCTCGATCGCTTCGCGCGCGTCGAGGACGTCCGGGAGACGGCGGCGCCGGTCGACGAGCGTGGCCACCGGCTCCGGGTCCAGCGTGTCCGTGCGCAGGTAGACGCCGCCGCCGTGCCGGCTCTCGACCAGGCCCTGGACCTCGAGCACAACGATCGCTTGCTTGATCGAAGCGCGGCTGACCTGCAGCCGCTCGGCCAGGTCACGTTCGGACGGCAGCCGGTCGCCGGCCTTCAGGCCCGCGCCCGCCACGTGCTCGCGCAGCTGGGCCATCACCTGCTCGTACAGCCTCGGCCGGGTTACCGGACGGAGCGAATCGGACACACGACCCCCTTGACAGACGATCGCCAGGCTAGCAGAGTTCCGGTTCACTGACCGAGTGGCTAAGTGGCTGAGCCAATGGAGGCCTGCATGTCGCGATCTGCCCCTGAGCGCCTGCACCGCAGGCGCGCCGTCATCGCCAGCACCATCGGCACGACCATTGAGTGGTACGACTTCTTCCTCTACGGCACGATCGCCGCACTGGTCTTCCCGAAGCTGTTCTTCCCGGGCAGTTCGGCGGGCGCGGGCGTGCTGGAGTCGTTCAGCACGCTGTTCGTCGGGTTCGCCGCCCGCCCGGTCGGCGCGGCGATTTTCGGCCACTTCGGCGACCGGATCGGCCGCAAGGCCACTCTGGTGACGACGTTGCTCATGATGGGTTTCGCCACCGTCCTCATCGGAGTGCTGCCCGGATACGCGGCCATTGGCGCAGCCGCCCCGATCCTGCTGACCGTGCTGCGGGTCGTCCAGGGCATCGGCGTCGGCGGCGAATGGGGCGGCTCGGTGCTGATGTCGATGGAGTGGGGGAGCAGGAAGCGCCGCGGGCTGATGGCGAGCCTGCCCCAGCTGGGCGTCCCGCTCGGCCTGCTGCTGTCGACCGCGATGGTCAAGCTCTGCACGTCGATCAGCGGCTCCGGGTTCGAGGCGTGGGGCTGGCGCGTGCCGTTCCTGTTCAGTGTAGTGCTGATCGGCATCGGGCTGTGGGTTCGGCTGAAGGTGGTGGAGAGCCCGGAATTCGCTGCCGTGAAGGTGAATCGCACAGTCGAACGCCGTCCCGTGTGGACGGCCATCCGCAAGCACCCGCGGGAGATCCTGACCTCCGCGTTCGTCCGGCTGTCGGAGCAGGCGCCGTTCTACCTGTTCATCACCTTCGTGCTCACCTATGGCACCAAGGAACTCGCGATGCCGCGCGGGGAACTGCTCAACGACACTCTGATCGCGGCGGCGATCGGCCTGCTCAGCGTGCCGCTGTTCGGGCACCTGTCCGACCGTTTCGGCCGCCGGCTCGTCTACGGGATCGGCATCGTCTGCACCGGCCTGTACGCCTTCCCCTACTTCGCTTTGCTGGACACGCGGTCGTCCGGCCTGGCGCTGCTGGCGATCGTCGTTTCGTTGCTGGTGCACGACGTCCAGTACGGTCCGCAGGCGGCGCTCATCGCCGAGAGCTTCGGCGCCAAGGTCCGCTACAGCGGCGCCGGGCTCGGCTACCAGCTCGCGTCGGTGATCGCCGGCGGCCCGGCACCTCTGATCGCGGCGGCCCTGCTGCAGGCCACCGGCTCCAGCGTCGGCATCAGCTGGTACATCGTCGGTTGCGCCGTGCTTTCCCTGGCTGCGCTCCTTCTGATGCCCCGGCGAGCCCGGGAAGCCGCTCCGGTGTCCGCTGTCGCGGCTCCCGAATCCTCGAAAGCCTGAAGGCCGCCTCCGCCGCCGAGTTCGCAGCTCGGCGGCGTGAGGCTCTTTCTTGATCGCAAGTGGCTCATCCACTCATCCAGTTAGGAGACCGTTGTGACAGCCTGGACGGAGCACCCCGGGGCCCTCGGCGGCCTGCGCGTGCTCGACCTCTCCCGCATCCTGTCCGGCCCGTTCTGCACGATGACGCTGGCCGACCTCGGTGCCGACGTGATCAAAGTGGAAGACGCCCGCGGCGGCGACGACACCCGCGCGTGGGGTCCGCCGTTCCAGGGCGACACCGCCGCGTACTTCCTCAGCGTCAACCGCAACAAGCGCGGCATCGCCGTCGACCTCAAGGACCCCGACTGCCGGCAGCTGCTGTGGGAGCTCGCCGCGACCGCTGACGTCGTGGTCGAGAACTTCCGGCCCGGCACCGCCGCCCGCCTCGGCTTCGGTTACGACGACGTCGCCGGGATCAACCCGCGCGTCGTCTACGCCTCGATCTCCGGCTACGGCCAGACCGGCCCGATGTCCGGCGAAGCCGGGTACGACGCGATCGCCCAGGCCCTGTCCGGGGTGATGAGCGTGACCGGCGAAGCCGACGGACCCCCGGCCCGCTTCGGCGTGTCAGGCGCCGACCTGGCCGCCGGGATGTGGGCCACCGTGGGAATCCTGGCCGCCCTGCACGAGCGCGAGCGCACCGGCCGCGGGCAGTGGGTGGACGTTTCCCTGCTGGACGGCCAGATCTCGTGGCTGACCTACGTCGCCTCGGGATACTTCGCGACCGGCGTGACCCCGGGCCGGTACGGGTCGGCGCACCCGACGATCGTGCCCTACCAGGCGTTCCCCACCGCCGACGGCCATCTCATGGTCGCCGCGGGCAACGACGGCCTCTGGCGGTTGTTCGCCTCGGCGGTGGGATTGGGCGACCTCGTCGACGACCCGCGGTTCGCCACCAATCCCGACCGCGTCCGCCACCGCGAGGAGCTGATTCGGCTGATCGAGGAAGCGCTCGAGGCACGGTCGGCACAGGAATGGGCGAAAATCCTGGCAGAGGCAGGGGTTCCGGTCGGCCCGATCAACACCGTCGGAGAAGCGCTGGAACACCCGCAGGTCGTCGCGCGCGGCATGGTCACCGAAGTCGAGCACCCGAGCGCCGGGACCGTTCGCGCGGTCGGCTCGCCGGTCAAGCTCTCGGCCAGCCCGCCCCAGGTGCGCACCCCGCCGCCCGGCCACGGCCAGCACACCGACGACGTCCTCTCCGCGCTCGGCGCCGACCCCGAGCTGCTCGCCGCCCTCCGGTCCCGGGGAGCGCTGCGATGACCGCCGACCTTGCGAACGGCGTTGAGTCCACTGTGGATTCCGGGATCGCGGTGCTGGTCATCGGTTCCGGACAGCGGCGAAACGCGCTGCCCGGCCGGGGCTGGACCGCCATCGAAGAGGCGGTCACCGCGCTCGGCGCCGACCCGGATACGCGGGTGATCGTGGTACACGGGCGGGGCGGCACGTTCTGCTCCGGTTCCGACCTGACCGAATGGGCAGGCGCTACCGCTGAGTTCGTCGAAGACTCCTTCGCCCGCATGGAATCGGCGTTCCGGGCGGTGGAGCGATGCCCGGTCCCGGTCGTCGCGGCGATCACCGGAGCCGCTGCCGGGGCGGGCTGTCAGCTCGCGCTCGCCTGCGACCTTCGGCTGGCCGCGGACACGGCCCGCATCGGCATGCCGATCGCCCGGCACGGCATCCTCGCCAGCCCTGCTTTCGCCGCGCGGCTGAGCACCCTCGCCGGACCCGGCCTTGCCCGCGAACTGCTTTACACCGGCAGGCTCCTGGACGGCCGAGCCGCCGCCGCGGCCGGCCTGGTGAACCGATCCTGCCCGGACGCCTCCCTCGACGCCGAGGTCGACCGGCTCGCCTCGGCGATCGCGGGACAACCGCGTCCGGCGGTCCTGGCAGCCAAACGCGCGGTGTCGGCCACACTGGCCCCCGTTCGCGCGGCCACTGGGCATTCACCGGGCCCGGCGGTGTCCATGCCGGAATTCCACGCCGCGATGGCCGCGTTCGGTGCCCGGGGTCGTCCCGACGAACGGTTTCGATGACGCGCTCGCACCACCGGCATCGCGATCACGATCTTCATAAGCGACGATCCGAGCAGACGCCACCGACAAAACCTTGCCGTCGCGAAGCGCGACTTAACCCGATCGAGGAGTCGTAGACCGTTCCCCGGGCTTCCTTACGGCTTCGTTGGCTCGTTCTCTGTCGGCGTTGGCTCAGCACCTCCGGGCCACTGCGCGGTAGACCAGTCGTCAGACCACCTCGTGGCCACTGGACTTCAGGAGCCGCATGGGTTGCTCGCCAGGTCCCGGCGGGGCTCACCGGCGACCACGGCGAAGGCGCGGGTGTGGCGCTGCGGAGCATGCCTCCAATGTTGACGGTGACCGCCACGGGCTGTCGTGACCCGTTGGCGGTCACCGATCCGCAGTCGAGGTCGAATTCGGGCCGTTCGGCGAATTTCGACTCCGGACTGAGTTCGAGGAATCCGTTGACGGGAGCGGTCTTGTTGCGCCGAAGGTGCGGTAGAAGCGGGAGATCGCCGCGGCGGCGGGGCGCCAGCCGTCGGGGTCGTCGGGCGAGTGGGCGTAGGTGTGGCGCAGGACCATGATCTGGGGCTGGGGGACTTCGGGGTGGTTGGCGACGGCGGTATCGAACTTCTGCTTGAGGTCGGCGACTTCCTCGTCGCCCTTCATCAGCGGCGTGACCATGACGTTGCAGTCTTGTTCGACGGCGAAGTCGACCCCTTCCGGCATGATCGACGAAGCCCACCGCAGTGCGGCGGATACCCGTTTGCTGAAGCGCCGCTTCTACGCGAGCTTTGCCGACCGTGACGCGACGCTGCTCGCGATGTTCGACGAATTCAGCATGCTCCTGATCGATGCCTTCCAATCCGGTGCCCACGGGGGGCATGGTCACCGCGCTGCTCATCGTCGCGGTCCCGCCGCGGTCGAGCCGAGTACCGGGTTCGGCGTGCGGCCGCGGGACGGCCTGGAGTGACTAGGGGAGCAAGGCTCGCACCCTCGCCGGGTCCGGTCCCTCCGGTCCGATGAGGACGACGGCGTCGTCGAATCCCGCCTCGGCGTAACGCTGTAGAACTTCGGCGGACGGCCCGAGATCGTCCGTCGCGGACATCGGGATTGCGCACACGATCGCCCGGCGGCCGCCGGCGGCCCGGTATCGCTGGTGGGCGGCGATGATCTGATCGGGGTCGCGGCGGTAGGCAGAGGCCAGCCATCCGTCGAATTCGCGCGCTGCCCGCTCGACGTTGGCGCCCCAAGAGCCGAGCAGCAGCGGCGGACAGCCGGCCTGTCCGGGCGGGGCGAGGTCGGCCTGATCGTCTCGTCCGAGCTCGAGCAGATGGCGCAGTCGCGGCAGGTTCTCGGAGAAGACCCGGAAGCGCGCCCGGTAGTCCCGGTCGAAGGCGGCGTAGTCGAGGTCGGTCGATCCAGGGCTGACCCCGAGTGCCAAGCGGTCGCCGCATACTGCCCTGAGCGACAGGATCCGGTGTGCGAGGTCGGCGGGATGGTGCAGCGGTACCTGCAGGGTGGCGGTGCCGACCTCGATGTTGTCGACCGCGGTCGCTGCGGTGGCCAGCGCGACGAACGGGTCCGGCGCCAGGAAGCCGCGTCCGATCACCTGCGCGGCCCACAAGCTCTCGAAGCCCTCTCCGGCAAGCCGTTTCGCCCATTCGCCGATGGCGATCGGCGGCCCGGGGCCGAGGCGGGCGAGGGTGGCGCCGAGCCGCATCCGCGCTCCTTTCTCGGGCCGGGTCAGCGGAATCGCTCCGCGGCGAACCGGGCGTACCAGCGCAGCGTGTCCGGGTCGTCGATCGAGGACAGGTTCGCGGCCTTCTCCAATTCCTTGCCCGCCAACAAGTTCTTGACCGGCACTTCGAGCCGCTTGCCACTCAATGTGTGTGGCACGGCGGGCGCCGCGACAATCTCGTCTGGTACGTGCCGCGGCGTCAGCCGAGTTCGCAGGGTGTCGACGATCCGCCGTTCGAGCGCTTCGTCGAGCCGGTGTTCCGGTGCGGGGACGACGAACAAGCCAAGCCAGTATCCGTTGTCCGGCAAGTCGATCCCGACAACCAGGGAGTCGGCGATCTCCGGGATTCCCTCCAGCACGTCGTAGAAATCCCCGCTGCCGAGCCGCACGCCGTCCCGGTTGAGCGTCGCGTCCGACCGGCCGTGGACCGAGACGCTCCCGTCGGCGTGGACGGTCACCCAGTCGCCGTGCCGCCACACGCCGGGCCAGGTGTCGAAATAGGACTCGGCGTACCGGACGCCGTCCGGATCGTTCCACAGCCGCACCGGCATCGACGGCATCGGCTGGGTGATCACGAGGTCGCCGACCTCGTCGACGACCGGTCGACCGGTGTCGTCCCAGGCCGCACAGTCGACGCCGGCGAGGCGGCCGCCGATCCGGCCTGCCCGCACCGGGGCGTATTCGTTGCCGCCGACGAATGAGCCGGAGATGTCGGTGCCGCCGCTGGTCGAGTCGATCCGCAGATCCGGGCTGACGTGGTCGGCCACCCAGCGGTAGCCGTCCGCGGGCAGCGCCGAGCCGCTGACCATCAGGTGCCGCAGCCGGCTCAGGTCGTGCTCCGCTCGGGGAGAGACGCCGGTCGCCGCAGTCGCCGTGACCACCGCGGCGCCCAGCAGCATGACGTTCGCGCCGGTGCGGGCGGCGACCTCCCAGATCGCGCCCGGCGGACGGGTGGGGCTTCCCTCGTAAAGCGTGATCGCCGCGCCCTGGCTCAGCGCGCCGAGCTGCATGTTCCACAACGCCCAGCCGGTCGAGGTGCAGGCGAACATCCGCTCCCCGGCGCGCAGCCCGCAGTACAGCCCCGACCACTTGAGCCCTTCGAGCGTGATTCCGCCGTGGCCGTGCACCAGGCCCTTGGGCGATCCGGTGGTGCCGGAGGTGAACAGGACCCACAGCGGATCGGAGAATTCGACCGGTTCGAACGCCAGCGGTTCGGGCCGCGAGAGCAGCTCGTCCCACGGCGTCGCACCGTCGGGATGCGGCTGGTCGAAGACATAGGGAACGTGCACGAAGCGACGCAGGCCCGGAAGGCTCTCGCGCAGGCGGGCGACGACGTCGCGGCGGTCGATCTCCTTGCCGTTCCAGTGGTATCCGTCGGCTGCGATGAGCACTGCCGGCTCCAGCTGCGCGAGGCGGCCGATGGTGCCGTCGGCGCCGAAATCCGGGGAGCAGCACGCCCACACGCCTCCGACCGCGGCGGTCGCGAGACAGGCGATCACCGCGTGTTCGGTGTTGGGCAGGTAGGCGGCGACCCGGTCGCCCGGCCGGACGCCCGCCCGGCGCAGCCAGCCGGCCGCGGCCGCCACCGCTTGGCGCAGCTCGCCGAAGGAGAACTCGCGTTCGGTCAGGTCGCCTTCTCGGACACAGATCAGCGCGGTGTCTTCGTCGGCGCCTCGGCGGAGCGCGTGGTGTGCCCAGTTCAGCCGTGCCCCGGGAAACCAGCGGGTGTCCGGCATGGGGCCAGCGGTCCGCACTCGCGTCCAGGGCGCGGTGAACTCGACGGCGTAGTAGTCGACGACGGAGGCCCAGAACCGGTCCAGGTCGGCGACTGACCAGGCCCAGAGCGCGTCGTGGTCGGGGAACGGCTGCCCTTCGCGCTCCTCCAGCCAGTTCAGATACGCGCGGAGCGGAGATTTCGCGATGCGGTCCGCCGTGGGGCGCCAGAGCACGTCCATGCCCGGAACATAGCCGGGGCGGGCCGAATTTCGCGGCGCTGTTGTTCGGGATTTGAGAATCGCGTGTGCCCGGGTTGAGACGGCCGCGCCACGATCGGCTCCGACGACGATGTCCCGAGGAGGCCGGACGCATGAAGCTCGCTCTTTACCTGCCCAACTTCCGCGACGAGGTGACGCTGAAGGAGCTCGAGGACCTCACCGCGCTCGCCGAAGACCGCGACTTCGACTCCGTCTGGACCCTTGACCGGATCTGCGTGCCCGAGTCCTCCGACCGCGGGGAGCTGCAGTACCCGTTCGGCATGATGTCCGACCTGCCGAACGCGCTGCCGGTCGTCGCGCGCGGCAAGTGGTTCCAGGGCATGACGCTGATCCCGTGGCTCGCCGCGAAGACTCAGAAGGTCCGGATCGGCATGAGCATCATCGACACGCCGTACCGGTCTCCCGGCGTGCTGGCGGCCGAGCTCGCCACCCAGGACCACCTGTCCGGCGGCCGGCTCAACGTCGGCGTCGGCTCCGGCTGGATGCCCGAGGAGTTCGCCGCGGCCAGCGTCCCGCAGCTGTTTCCGCGCCGGCACGGCCACGTCCGCGAGACGATCGAGATCATGCAGGGCATCTGGTCCAACGAGCTGTTCGAATACCACGGCGAGTTCGCGGACTTCCCGCCGTCCGGCTTCGGCCACAAACCGGTCCAGCAGCCGCCGCCGATCTACTTCTCCGGGCTCAAGGACCCGAAGCGCTCGGCCAAGCGCATCGCGAAGTACGGACTGCAGGGGTGGATCGGCATCCAGGACAGCCCGGAGGACATCAAGCGCTGGAAGGGCGAAATGGAGCGCGAACTGGGCGAGCTCGGCCGCGGCTTCCCGGACGGCTTCGACATGTGCAGCATGATCTGGTTCGTCATCACCGACGAGCCGATGGACCAGACTCCCGCGGGCAAGGCCACCAACCTGCTGGCAGGCAGCGCACAGCAGATCGAAGACATCCTCAAGCGGTACAAGGAAGCCGGAATGACCATGCCGCTGCTGTGGCCGCCGTTCCGGGACGTGCCGACCGCGAAGACCATCGACGACATCAAGCGGCTGACCGAGGAGATCATGCCGAAGGTGAACGCCGCCTAGCCGCCGCGTTCATGTGCCCGGGCGACACCGCCGTCGCCCGGGCAAGACCGCGTGCTTGGCCCGCGCTGTCCTGGTGCGGCACGATGAGGGGTGGCCGCCGCGCGGCGGCCGAGTGTCCGGCGAAGGGGCCCGCGATGACGGTCAGCGCGACGAAGCCGGGGCGGCTGGTGCTGGTCGTCGACGACGATCCGCGGGTGCGCACGGTCGTCGCGTGGCAGCTGGAGGCCGAGGGCTTCCGGGTCGCCGAAGCCGCGGACGGCCGCCGGGCTCTGGAGGCCATCGAACGGGAGCCCCTCGACCTCGTGGTCCTCGACCTCGCGTTGCCCGGGATCGGCGGTCTCGACGTGCTGCGCCGGCTGCGCGGGGGCGAACGGGATTCGGCGCTGCCGGTGATCGTCCTTTCCGGCCGCAGCGGCGAGACCGATCGGATCGTCGGCCTCGATCTCGGCGCGGACGACTACCTCGTGAAGCCCTTCTCGCCCGGCGAGCTGGTCGCACGAGTGCGTTCGGTGCTGCGCCGTTCCGCACCCGCCGAACCGGTCGCCGCGGCCGGGCTGCGGATCGACCACGCCGCCCGCGAAGTCTTCGTCGACGGACGCGAAACCGCCATGACTGCCAAGGAATTCGACCTGCTTGCCTTCCTGGCCGCACACCCGCGGCAGGTGTTCACTCGCGCCCAGCTGCTCGACCGGGTCTGGGCCAGCGCCGCCGAGTGGCAGAGCGAGGCGACCGTCACCGAGCATGTCCACCGCTTGCGCCAGAAGCTCGGCCCGCGTCCGGTCCGGACTGTCCGCGGCGTCGGTTACCGGTTCGAGCCATGACTCGTACGCACGAGACGACCTCTGACGCCGAAGCGTTGCTGCGGGCCCAATCAGGGGTCCTGGAACAGATCGCAGGCGGCGCGCGGTTGGCCGACGTGCTGGCCGAGGTCGCCGTCACGCTGGAACGGCTCATGCCCGGCTGCCACTGTTCCATCCTGTTGCTGGACCGGGACTCCGCGACCTTGCGCCACGGCGCGGCCCCGTCCCTGCCGGCGGCGTACTCCTCCCGCATCGACGGGCTGCCGATCGGCAGCGACGCCGGATCGTGCGGCGCCGCCGCGTATCTCGGCGTGCCGGTCGTCGCGGAGGACGTCACGACCGACCCGCGCTGGGTGCGCTACCGAGACCTCGCCAGCGCACACCGGCTCCGGTCCTGCTGGTCGACGCCGATCCGCGGCCGCGCCGGCGTGGTCGGCACCTTCGCCGTCTACCACGAACGCACCCACCAGCCGACCGCCCGCGAACACGGCTTGGTGCACCGTCTGACTCACTTGGCCTCGGTGGCCATCGACCACGACTCGCTGTTCGGCGCCCTCGCCGACAGCGAGGAGCGCTTCCGGCGCGCGTTCGACGACAACGTGATCGGCATGGCGATCACCGAGCCCGACGGCGCGGTGACCCGAACCAACGAGGCATTGCGGGAGTTGCTCGGCCGCACCGAAGACGAACTGGTCGGCATCCGCCTCGATCAGCTGCTCACCCCGACGGGACCGGACGCGTCCCTGTCGCATCCCGACGGCCGCACCCTGGACGTGGTCGTCTCCGTGTCGCCAGTGGCCGGCCCGGACGGCACGCCGGTGCGGCTGATCGCCAACGTCCTGGACGTCACCGAGCGCCGAGCGGCGGAACGGGAACGCCGTCGCCGCCACGAGGCGGAGGTCGCCCAGCGGGCAGCGGAGCACGCCAGCCGCGCCAAGACCGACTTCGTCGCGGCTCTGGGCCACGAGCTGCGCACCCCGTTGCAGGCCGTCACCGGGTTCACCGAGCTGCTTGGTTCGCTCGACCTGCCGCCGGACCGGCGCAAAGCGGCGCTGGAACACATCGCCACCGCGGCCGGCCACATCCTGGCGATGGTCGACGACGTCCTGGACGTCGCCCGGATCGAGGCCCGGTCCCTGCCGCTGCACCCGGCCGACGTCGACGTCACGGACGTGGTCACCAGCGTGCTGCAGCTGATGGAACCGTTGGCGGACGCGGAAAACGTCCAGCTGGCCAGCTCCGGCGAACCGGCCCGGTGCTGCTGCGACGAACGGCGGCTCAAGCAGATCCTGCTGAACCTGGTCTCGAACGCGGTCCGGTACAACCGGCCCGGCGGAACCGTCGAAGTCACCACTCGTACGGACGCTGGCCGGGTGGTAGTGGCCGTCGCGGACAGCGGCCGCGGCATCGCGCCCGAGCACCTGGAACGGCTGTTCACGCCCTTCGATCGGCTGGGTGTCGACAGCGATCAGGGCGTCGGGCTGGGGCTGCCGCTGGCGAAGGGCTTGGCGGAGGCGATGGGCGGAGAGCTGACAGTCCGCAGCAAGGCGGGGGAGGGAACGTCGGTCGAGGTCTCCTTGCCGCGGTGAAGTCGTATGCACGCAGGGGCCTGCCCGGCACGCTCCTGCCAACGTCCGGACGTGTTGCCGCGTAGTTAGCCGTTTTCGCGAAGGAGCCCAAGGTCACTGCGCTGGCACCGACAACGGGTGTTGGTTAGGCGGCTTCGTCGGATGGCGTGGTCTGTGTGGACTGTCGGTGCAACGGTGTTGTGGGCCGGTGGGCGAGGTCGATGTCGAGGGCGAGTTGCTGTGCTGACGGGCGTCTCGGCTGGCGTGCTCGGGTCGGTTCGGTGCCGTGCGTTGGTGTTGTGGCCGAATGCGCTGCGGCGGCGGGCGGGGTTGCGGGTGGTTGCTGCCTGCTTGCTGCCGGTGAGTGCGGGTGTCGGGCGAGGTGGTGGAGTTTGCGGAGGTGCCGTTGGACAAGTCCGGCGCGGCGGGCTTCCTCGAAGAGGGCTCGGGCTGCTCCGTTCCGCGTCCGTCGGCTGGGCTCGCGGTGATGGGTCATGGTTGTCCCGGGGCAAGGGCGGGCAGGGAAAGATCACATGTGTGTCTCGGTCCGGTCAGCAGGTAGGGCTGGCGGGTCGTGAAGAACGTGCTCGTCGGGCTTCCGGCGTCGCGCGCGCCTGGCGTGGTGAATCGCTGACGGGTGCGGTCCCGCGGACCCGGGAGGCGAAATCTCTCGCTGGAGAAACGCTGTGCTGGTGTCTCGCACAGCGTTTCCCCTGGTGGTGCCCCCGGCAGGACTCGAACCTGCGACCTAGAGATTAGAAGGCTCTTGCTCTATCCAGCTGAGCTACGAGGGCCCGGGCGGCTGACAGCTGCTGACCTCCAGCATGGGCAGCTTAGTCATCGCCAATCTCTCGATCGTTCGACACCGTCGAATCGTTTCAGCTTCCGTTCGTCGGATTTGCGGTTCTTCGGGGGCGGAATGCCACAGCGCGCGACGGTTCCGGCACGCACTGCGCGGGGAAGCGGTCTGGTGCGGTGAGCGGGCGGCGGTTTGTGCAGCCTGGACATCTGGATCTCCTGGTTGGTCCGACGGGGTCGGGGCGTTGCGGGCGGGCAGGGAGTGCGGCGATCTTGTGATGTTGGGCGTCTGGCCTGGGCGGGGACAGTTGGGCTGTTCGGCGGTTGTGGTCAGGCAGTGAGGTGTGAAGGCGGACCAGGTTGGGTGTCTGGTCAGGCAAGCGGTGGTGGCATGGATCGGCGGCTGATCGGTCCGGAGGCTGATGCGAGGCGGGTACCGGTGCGCGGCGGGCCTGGTTGACCTGCGCCTCAACCTGGCGGCGGGCGGGTGCCGGTGTGGGGCAGTGCCGGATGTCGCAGCCGAGCATCACCCGCGCGGGGTGCCGGTATGTGGGGGTGGACAAGGGAGACCTGCGGCGAACCTGACGTGGGCGGGCATCGGTGAGCAGCGGCGGACCCCGCAGCCGAGCCTGATCCGGGCGGGTGCCGGTGTGCTGCGGGACGGACCCGGTAGCCGGGCTTGACGCGGGGTGGCATCGGTACGCGAGCGGCGGACTGGGGCAGACCCGCGGCCGGACCGGACACCGGACGGGCATCCGTCTGAGCTGCGGCGGACCAGGGCGGAACCCAGGTTTCACCTCCCGGTTCCCAGTGTGGAGGGGGACCCGAGTTCCGGCTCCGCACTCCCAGCGCGGGGCCGGGGGCGGGACCTGGGTTTCATCTCCCGGTTCGCAGGTCGGGTTGGGTACGGAACTCCGGTTTCGCCTCTCGGCTCGCAGGTCGGGGCCGAGAGCTGAACCCAGATCTCGCCTTCCGGGCTCCCAGCCCGGGCAGGGAGCGGAATCCGGGCGTCGCCTCCCGTTCCCCGTGCGGATCGGGGGCGGGACCCGGGTTTCGACTCCCGACTTCAGCGCGGGTCGGGGCCGAGGGCGGGACTCGGGCCTGGCCTCCCGCCACCGGGTCGGGGCCGGTGGCGGGACCCGGGCCTCGCCTCCCGCCGCCGGGTCGGGGGCTGGGGCGGGAGGCGAGGGGTCCGAGGCCCGTGGGCGCGGATCTTCCGGGCTGCGCGCCCACGGGCCGGGGGGCCGCTCGGGGGTGCGGCCCCCGGGCCGGCGAACTGGGGCTGCGAGTCGACTCGTCCTGGAGCTGCCTCGTTCGCCTGGCCCGGTCTCGGGGGGCTATTCCCACACTTTCAGGGCGCGCACCGCGAACGGGGACTGCGGAACGTACGTGCCGCCGCCCGGATAGGTGATGAAATCGCCCTCCGTGGAACAGTCTGCTCCTTGGTAGATGGTGACGTCGCGGGTCATCCGGTTGACGAAGGAATGGCCTTGGAATCCCTCGGGCAGGGGAATGCAATCACCCGGATTTACCGTGCGCAGGTCATAACTCTGTGCGCTTCCGGAATAGGTTTCGGTGTCCCACAGGCAGAACTCGCCGGCACCGCAGGCGGGAGCGGGCGGATCCGCAGGAGCGGCTTGGGCCAGGCCGGACGTGGTCAGGAGACCGGCGGTGACCAGCAGCAGCACGCCGGGCAGGCGGGACGGGGCGGCGGGCCGGGAGCGGCGACCCGGGAAAGGCAGCAGGCGGCGGAACATCATGGGAACTCCCCCTCAATCGAAGCGGTGCCGGCGAAGGGGCCGGCGGTATCCCGGGAAACCGGGCGTGTTCTCCACCTTGGCGGGTTTCGTGCGATTTGTCTGCCCGCATTCCTACGTCTGTGGACAAGTAGTTTCCCTTCACCCGGAAGAGACCTAGTTGTCCACAGATCGCCGAACGGTCTTGCTAAATCGCCGCGGTGCTTTCGCGGACTGCCAGCGACACCGGGAGTTCGATCGGCGGGGGCACAGGCGACGCGGCGAGGAGGTCCATCACCAGTTCTCCGGCGACGCGGCCCTTGCCTGCCAGGTCCTGGCGCACGGTGGTCAGCGGTGGTTCAGACCACGCGGCCTGCGGGGTGTCGTCGAAGCCGACGATCGAGACGTCCGCGGGGACGCGCAGGCCCAGCCGGTGGGCGGCGGCGATCGCGGCGAAGGCGAGCTGGTCGGACATGCACAGCAGCGCCGTCGGACGCACCGGAGCGGTGAGCAGTTCGGTGGCCGCCGCGCGGGCGGTCGAGGCGGAGAGCCAGGGGGCTTCGGTGATGGTGATGTCGGTGATCCCGGCGGCGGCGAGCGTGTCGAGGTATCCGGCGAGGCGTTCCCGGGTGCCGTGGAAGGCGCTGGTGGCCGCGGTGCCGGAAAGGCGCGGGGCGGCCAGGATTCCGAAGCGCCGATGGCCCAATTCCACTAAATGGCGCGCGGCCAACGCCGCGCCGCCGCGGTCGTCGCAGCCGACTCGGGCCGTTTCCGGGAGCGGGGGCTGGTCGATGACCACCAGCGGCAAACCCCGTGCCCGCACGGCTTCCAGCGCGGGAGTTCCGTCGGCGAGGGAGTACGCCACGGCGATATCCGCTTGGGCGGCCAGGACTCGCGACGCCGGCGGGCCCTCCTCGGCTTCGCGGCCGGGCAACAGCAGCAGCGCATTCCCGGTCGGTTCTACGGTTTTCGCAAGCGCGTCCAGGGTGATCGACAGCGCGGGGTCGGAGAAGGCCGCCGACAGCGACGAATCCAGCAGGAAAGCGATCGCGCCGGTGCGGTTCGTGGCGAGGCTGCGGGCGGTCGGGTTCGGACCGGGGTAACCGAGTTCACCCGCCACGCGCAGAATCTGCTCCCGCAGCTGCGTCGACAGCTGGTCAGGCCGGTTGTAGGCGTTCGACACAGTGGCGCGCGACACCCCGACCGCCTCCGCGACGTCGTCCAGCGTCGGGCGGCGGCGACGGCTGCTGGTCATCGGCGGAGCATAGAGGAAAGCCTTGCGGTGCACCGGATTCCGTCCGGCAACCCGGCTCGACCAGCGCAAACGCCGCGAACGGGCGATGCGCGGAGAGACCCACCCCCGTGCCGCCGCGCGCGCGACCGGCCTAGTCTCGTACTGTGAGCTCGGAACCTGTGACGAAACCCGCCCCGAACCGCGGACGCAAGACCAGTGTGCTTCCGCTGCTTTCGGTCGGAGTAGTGCTCGCGGCGGTCGTCGCGGTCGGGCTCGTCGCGCTCACCGGCGGCGCGGGTTACGTCATCGCCGGATTGCCGGACCCGGGCCTCGTCACGCGCTACGGCGTCACGGTGGTCCGTGTGCTCGCCGAGGCGTCGTCGGTCGTGTGTGTCGGCGCTTTGCTGCTGGCCGCTTTCCTCGTGCCGCCACAGAAATCCGGCACGCTCGCCCCCGAGGGGTACGCCGCGGTCCGCACCGCCGGGATCGCCGCGTGGGCGTGGTTCGCCGCTTCGATCCTGTCCGTCGCGTTCACCGCCGCGGACAGCGCGGGCAAGCCGTTCGGCGACGTTCTTTCTCCGGACACCCTGCTCAGCCTCGTCAGCGCGATCGAGCAGCCCAAGGCGTGGCTCTGGACGGCGCTGATCGCGCTCCTGCTCGCCCTCGGCTGCCGCCTGGTGCTCAGCTGGGGCTGGACGGCGGTGCTGTTCTTCCTGTCCGTCGCCGGGCTCGTCCCGGTCGCGGTCACCGGGCACTCGGCCAGCGGCGGCTCGCACGACCTGGCCACCAACAGCCTGCTGTTCCACCTCGTCGCGGCCGCGCTGTGGGTCGGCGGTCTGCTGGCGGTGCTCGCGCTCGGCTGGCGCCGCGGCAAGAACCTCAGCCTCGCCGCGCAGCGGTTCTCCAAGCTCGCGCTGGTCTGCTGGGTCGTGATGGCGGTGTCCGGCATCGTCAACGCGCTGGTCCGGATCAACCTCGGCGACCTCTTCACCACCGACTACGGCCTGCTCGTCGTCGCCAAGATCGTCGCGCTGCTGCTGCTCGGCGTCTTCGGCCAGCAGCAGCGCAGCCGCGGCGTCGCGAACCTCGTCGACGGCAAGGGCGGCAGCCAGCTGCTGCGGCTCGCCGCCGTCGAGGTGCTGATCATGTTCGTCACCATCGGCATCGCGACCGGCCTCGCCCGCACGCCACCGCCGCCGGACGCGGTCACGCAGCCGGGCACCGTCGAACTCCTCATCGGCTACGACCTGCAAGGCCCGCCGACGTTCTGGCGGCTGCTCACCGACTGGCGGTTCGACCTCGTCTACGGCACCCTCGCGATCGTCCTGGCCGGCCTCTACCTGGCCGGCGTGCGGCGGCTGCGCAAGCGCGGCGACGCGTGGAAGACCGGCCGGACTGTGTCGTGGCTCGCCGGCTGCGCCGTGATCATGCTGGCCACGTCGTCGGGCATCGGCCGGTACGCGCCCGCGATGTTCAGCGTGCACATGGGCAACCACATGCTCCTGTCGATGGTCGCGCCGGTCCTGCTGGTGCTCGGCGGCCCGGTCACGCTCGCCCTGCGCGCGCTCCCGCCGGCCGGCCGCGAAGGCGCTCCCGGACCGCGCGAATGGCTGCTGGCCGCCGTGCACTCGCCGGTGTCGCGGTTCCTGACGAACCCGATCGTCGCGCTGCTGCTGTTCGTCGGGTCCTTCTACGGCCTGTACTTCTCCGGCCTCTTCGACAACGCGCTCAACTACCACTGGGCGCACCTGGCGATGAACGCGCACTTCCTGCTCGTCGGCTACGTCTTCTACTGGCCGGTGATCGGCGTCGACCCCGCGCCGCGGCGGCTGCCGCCGGTCGGCAAGCTCGGGATGATGTTCGGCGCGATGCCGTTCCACGCGTTCTTCGGCGTCATCCTGATGAACATGCAGACCGTGATCGGCCGCGAGTTCTACTCGTCGCTGAAGCTGCCGTGGGTCGGCGACCTGCTGACCGACCAGCGGCTCGGCGGCGGCATCGCGTGGGCCTCCGGCGAGGTCCCGGTGCTGCTCGTGCTGATCGCGCTGCTGGTGCAGTGGGCCCGCCAGGACGAGCGCGAGGCGAAGCGGCGCGACCGGCGCGAAGAGACCACCGGCGGCGAGGAACTGGCCGCCTACAACGCGATGCTGAAGAACCTCGCCGAGGGCAAACGGGCGGAATAGCGCGCCGGAAACAATGTCGCCGGAGTGACCTCGACTTGACCCTGGGTAGCGCGGTGGTGACCGCCGTCAAGCCGCCGGAGGAGCCACTCTACGATCGCTGTCATGGCCGAGTTCATCTACACCATGAAAAAGGTGCGCAAGACCGTCGGGGACAAGGTCATCCTCGACGACGTGAGCACCGCCTTCTACCCCGGAGCCAAGATCGGCGTCGTGGGCCCGAACGGCGCCGGCAAGTCGACCGTTCTCAAGATCATGGCGGGGATCGAGCAGGCCAGCAACGGCGAGGCGTTCCTGCAGCCGGGCGCGAGCGTCGGCATCCTCATGCAGGAGCCGGAGCTGGACGAGACCAAGACGGTCCGGCAGAACGTCGAGGAGGGGCTCGGCGACACCAAGAAGAAGCTCGACCGGTACAACGAGATCGCCGAGCAGATGGCGACCGACTACAGCGACGCGCTGATGGAGGAGATGGGCCAGCTCCAGGAGGAGCTGGACCACGCCGACGCCTGGGAGCTCGACTCGACCGTCGAACAGGCGATGGACGCGCTGCGCTGCCCGCCGCCGGACGAGCCGGTCACCCACCTGTCGGGCGGCGAGCGCCGCCGCGTCGCGCTGTGCAAGCTGCTGCTGTCCGCGCCCGACCTGCTGCTGCTCGACGAGCCCACCAACCATCTGGACGCCGAAAGCGTGCTGTGGCTGGAGCAGTTCCTCTCCAACTACAAGGGCGCCGTCCTGGCCGTGACCCACGACCGGTACTTCCTGGACAACGTCGCCGAGTGGATCATGGAGCTCGACCGCGGCCGCGTCGTCGGCTACGAGGGCAACTACTCCACCTACCTGGAGAAGAAGCGCGAGCGGCTCGAGGTCCAGGGCAAGAAGGACGCCAAGCTCGCCAAGCGGCTCAAGAGCGAGCTGGAATGGGTGCGGTCCAACGCCAAGGCGCGCCAGACCAAGTCCCGTTCGCGGCTCGACCGCTACGAGGAGATGGCCGCGGAGGCGGACAAGCACCGCAAGCTCGACTTCGAGGAGATCCAGATCCCGCCGGGCCCGCGCCTGGGCAGCGTCGTGGTCGAGGTCGAGAAGCTGCGCAAGGGCTTCGACGACCGGGTGCTCATCGACGGGCTCTCGTTCGACCTGCCGCGCAACGGCATCGTCGGCGTGATCGGCCCGAACGGCGTCGGCAAGACGACGCTGTTCAAGACCATCGTCGGGCTCGAGGAGCCGGACGGCGGCACGGTCAAGATCGGCGAGACGGTCAAACTGTCCTATGTGGACCAGAGCCGCGGCGGGATCGACCCGAAGAAGACCGTGTGGGAGGTCGTGTCCGACAAGCTCGACTACATCCACGTCGGGCAGACCGAAATGCCCTCGCGCGCTTACGTGAGCGCGTTCGGCTTCAAGGGCCCGGACCAGCAGAAGCCAGCCGGCGTGCTGTCCGGCGGCGAGCGCAACCGGCTCAACCTCGCGCTGACGCTCAAAGAGGGCGGGAACCTGATCCTGCTGGACGAGCCGACGAACGACCTGGACGTCGAAACGCTGGGCTCGCTGGAGAACGCGCTCGAGCAGTTCCCCGGCTGCGCCGTGGTGATCTCCCACGACCGGTGGTTCCTCGACCGGGTCGCGACGCACATCCTCGCCTGGGAGGGCACCGACGAGGACCCGGCGAAGTGGTTCTGGTTCGAGGGCAACTTCGAGGGCTACGAGAAGAACAAGGTCGAGCGCCTCGGCGCCGAAGCGGCGCGTCCGCACCGGGTCACCCACCGCAAGCTGAAGCGCGACTGACCGGCGCGGGGGGTCCCGAGTGGAAACCAGCAGGCACAACCGGCCCAGCCCGTCCGCGACCGCGGACGGGCGGCCCGCCGTTGCCCGTGGCGGGACCCTCGCCGACCTCGGTCGGCTGATCGACCGGGCGGAAGCTCTCCGGTTGCGGGCGCCCGAGCTGTCGCTGGTTCTCGGCGAGCGCTCGGCCGCGCTCGCGGAGGCGGCGGGCGCGGACGGGCACTGGATCCGGGCGGAAGCGCTCGTGGTGTCCGCTCGCGTGCGGACCGGGGCGCGGACGTCCACGGTCGGCCGCGCGGTCGCGGCTTTGCGCGCGGCTGAGCACGCCGGATACGCGACGACGGCGGCGCGGCTGCGCGTCGACCTCGCGATCTGCGCGCGCAGCCTCGGCGTTCCACTGATGGGGCTGGCCGCGCTGCGGCCGGTGCTGTCCGAGGACGTGCCGCCGTCGCTGCGCGCCGAAGCGCTGTGCCATCTCGTCGGGTGCCTCGCCCAGTTCGGCCGGAAGGCGGAGCTGGACCGGGTGCTCGTCGAGGCGGACCGGTTGCTGGTGGCCGACGATTCGCTCGACGCGGACGACCGGCTGCTCATGCGGGCGTTGCTGCGCAACGGAACCGCGGCGCACCGGCGCCGGCACGGGGACCTGACCGCGGCCGCGGACGCCGCGCGGACCGGGCTCGGATTCCTGGAGAAGATGGACCGTCCCCGCGACGACGGCGGTCTTGTCCGGATCCGGCTCGTGCTGCAGCTGGTCAGCACGCTGCTCGACCGCGGCGACGCGGACATGGCTTACGACATCGCCGAGCCCGTGCTGCGGGAACCGGTGCGTGCCGCCGGGGTCGCGCCCGCGGCGTGGCTGCGGCTGGCGGTCGCGACCCGGGTGCACCTGCCCTCCGGCGCGGGAGACGCCGCTGCCGAGCTGGTGCGGGAGGCCGTCGCGGCCACCGACCGGCACGGGCTCGCGGCGGTCACCGCGCGGTTGTGGCTGGAACTCGCGCAGATCGAGGAACGGTTCGGCAGCGCGGAAGAGGCCATCGGGTGCCTGCACCGGGCTCGGGCCGCGGAACACGTGCACTCGCGGGCCCGGCGCCAGGCGTGCGGGCTGATCGCGGGCGAGCTGGGCGGGGACTCGATCGCCTCGATGGACCTCGACGACGTCCTCGCCGCGTCCGCTCCCCGCGACGGCCGCCCGGTGTCGATGGAGGTCGAGCCGCGGGTCGCGGCCGAGGAGACCTCGGTGATGCCGGCGATCCGGGACGTCCCCGCGGAGCGGCCGGATCCGGTGGCGGCTCCGTTGCCGGTCGTTCCGGCGCAGGTCGAGGTGGCCGCTGAGCCGGTCTCGGCTTCGGCGTGGGTCGAGGCGGCGGAGAAGAAGCCGGCGTGGTCGTTCCGGCGGGCCGCGGCGGAGACGGAGGTCGAGCAGACCTCGGTGCTTCCGGCGATCCGGGAATCGGCCGAGGAGGCCCCGCGGACGGGCGGACGGCGGCGGGCGGAGGACCGCAAGTCGCCGGTGCTGCCGGGATGGGCGCGGCCGTTCGGGCGGAAGGACGCGGAAGCGCCTGCACCGCGGAAGCGGGCGGCTGCCGAGCCGGGCGGCCGGGAAGAGGCTTCGCGGGCCGAGTCGGGTCGTCCGGCGCAAGTCGCCGAGAACGCGGCTGAGGCGCGGGCTTCCCGGGCCGACGTGTCCGTTCCGCGGTCCGAGACGCCGCAGAAGAGCACGGCGGACTCGGCCGCTTCGCAGGTCGCGGAGACCGTGCCCGGTCGTGCACCGAAGAAGGCCGAGGACACCTCGGTTCGCTGGCCGGAGAAGCCGCCGGCGGCGCGTCGGTCCGCGGAGGACGCTCCTGCCCGCCGGGAAGAGAAGACGCAGTCCGACGAAACGAAGATTCCGTGGGCGCGGGAGGAAACCCCTCGTCGCGCGGCGGAAGAGACCGACGAGCCGCCGAAGTTCTCGCTGCGGATGCCGGATCTGTCGGACATCCTGCCGGAGCTGCCGCTCGCCCCGGCTCCCGCGGACGAGCCCGCCGCGCCGTTGTGGGAAAGCGCCGAGTGGGCGCAGGAGGAAGCGGCCCGCCGCGACGTGCGCGGGCGCAAGACCCGGCACGACGCCGAACACGGCTCGGTCGCCGCGAAGTCCGTGCTGGACCGGCTGGGCATCACCGCGACCGGCGGAGGCGGTGGACGGCGCCGGGCCGACGAGCCCGGACGCGCCGAATCCGCCGCGGCGGAACCGGAACCGGCGGCGAAGGACAAGCCGGACCTGGCTCCCGCGCCGCGGCCGGAGGAACCGGACCCGGTCGAGGAGCCCTGGCTGCCGCGGTTGCGGATGCCGCCCGCACTCGACCCGCTGTCCGACATCGACGCATGGACTCCGTCGGAGCAGCCGTTCCCGGAGGGCTACGCACGCGCCATCGCGGAGGACGAACCGCCGCCGGACGCCGGTCTCGCGGAATTGCTCGCCCGCGCCCTCGCCGAACACCAGGCGGGCACCGCGAGCGCGGCCGCGCTGGTGAAACGCCTCGGCCCGAACGACGAACCGAAGCCGATCAACGGCCGCGCGACCGCGGACCGCCACCGCAACAACGGCGACTGAAAGTTCCCGCGCCGCAAGGGAAGCGCTGGCACGGCCGGGCAGATTCCGCGGCAGGGCAAGGAATCGCGCATCGACGCGGACGCGGCTTTGGGTTTAGCGGTCCGTGAAGGGCTCCTTGCGGGAATCTGATTCCCGCAAGGAGCCCTTCACGGACTTCTGCGGGAGGCAGCCACGCGGCTCACGCACCTCCGCGCAAGTACTCCGTGCCGGAGCGGAAAAGCTCCGCCGCTCGTCGCGTTTTGCGCTGCGCCAAGCGGTTTTCCCAGTCACTGGCTGGACGCGCCGAGATTATGCGGCAACGAGCCACCCGGGCCCGCCGATCTGCGAGCACCCCGCGATTGCCCCATCCTGAAAGCGAGGCTGCTCCGCCCAGCCCACCCCGCTCCCTCCGCCGCAACGGAAGAATTAGCCCGTACGGGTGGGAATTCTCGCAGGGGAGGGACGCAACCTTTTCCGTTCTCGCCGCGGGCGATACGGACACTGAACCGATCCCGAAGCGGCCGCCGCGCCCGCGAAACCGGCGCTCCGGCCTCGTGCCAAGCCTTTTGCCGACCGCCGCCCGGTCCGAACTCGTCGGTAGCTGAACCGATCCCGCCCGAGCGCGCCGCCGGGGATCCCGGAAACGAACCTTAAGTCTTTCCCCGCCGCGCACGGGGGCGGTCGAGCGCGGATTAGGGTGAGGGATGTCCGGCACGTTGTGGTGACGGACGCATCTCGGTCTCGCACACTGGAGAGTTGCTCAATGAGCTCGACGGGAGTCTCGTCCCCGCCCGATGTCGGCACCGAAGCCGGCGCCGCCCGCCGCACGGCCAGCCCGGAACAGATCCGGGACGAGCTGATCGACACCGCCGCGGCGCAGGCGCCGGAGATCGCGGACCTGATCCGCTTGTACTACCGGCACATTCCGGCCGACGAGATCGTCGGCGACGAGCCGGTCGCGCTCGTCGGCGCGGTGCGTTCGCACCTGCAGCTGGCGAAGAAGCGCATGCCCGGGCGCCCGGCGGTCCGGCTGCTGAACCCGACCACCGCCGAGGACGGCTGGACGCGCGACGCGACCGTCGTGCAGGTCGTCACCGACGACATGCCCTACCTCGTGGACAGCGTCACCGCGGAGTTCGCCCGCGACGGCGTGCAGGTGCAGCGCATCGTGCACCCGATCGTCGTGGTGAGCCGCGGCCTGACCGGCGAGCTGGAGGGCCTGCACCTGGACGCCGACCCGGCCGATCCGCCCGCCGGCGCGTCCGCGGAATCGTGGATGCTCGTGGAGATCGACCTCGTCACCGACCCGCAGCGGGCGCGCGAGCTGGACAACCGGCTGACGTCGGTGCTCGGCGACGTGCGCGAGGTCGTCGAGGACGCCGAGAAGATGGCGCAGACGGCCTGCTCGCTCGCGGAAACGCTGGAGCAGCACCCGCCGAAGCTGCCCGGCGACGAAGTCACCGAGGGCGCGCGCCTGTTGCGCTGGCTCGCCGACGGGCACTTCACCTTCCTCGGTTACCGCAAGTACGAGCTGGTCGACAGCCCGCAGCCGAACAGCGACGAGCCCGCCCTGCGCGCGGTTCTCGCCTCCGGGCTGGGCGTGCTGCGCCAGGACAGCCTCGCCGCGCGCAGCCTCACCGCGGGCCCGGACAGCTCCGTTGACGCGCTCGCGCCGTCGCTGCTCGTGCTCACCCAGGCCAGCGCGCCGAGCACGGTGCACCGTCCGGTCTATCCGTACTACGTCGGCGTGAAGACGTTCGACGACCAGGGCAAGGTCACCGGCGAGCACCGGTTCCTCGGCATGTTCACCACGACCGCGCTGCACGAGAACGTGCTCGACATCCCGGTGGTCGGCCAGCGCGTGCGCGAGGTGATCCACCGCGCCGGGTTCCCGATGGAATCGTTCTCCGGCCAGCGGATGCTGGAGGTCCTGCAGAACTGGCCGCGCGCGGACCTGTTCTCCGCGGACACCGATTCGCTGTACTCCACGACCACCGGCGCGATCACGCTGTCCGACCGGCGACGGCTGCGGCTGTTCCTGCGCCGCGATCCGTACGGCCGCTTCTACTCCTGCCTGGTCTACCTGCCGCGCGACCGCTACACGACGCGCTCGCGGCTGGCGATGCAGGAAGTGCTGCTGGAAGAACTCGAAGGCACGCAGCTGGAGTACAGCGCGCGCGTCGGCGAAACGCTGCTCGCGCAGGTGCACTTCATGGTGCACACCGACCCGTCGAACGTCATCGAGCCGGACACGCTGCGGATCCAGGAACGGCTCAACACCGTTGTGCGCAGCTGGGACGACCGGCTGGTCGAGGCGATCATCGCGGAGCGCCGCGAGCGTGTCGGCGACGGCAGCCCGACCGGGATGACGGGCGAGGAGTCCGCGGTCGACCGGGGCCAGCGCTTCGGCGCAGTGTTCCCCGAGGCGTACAAGGAAGATTTCACCGCCGAGGACGCGCTGGCCGACCTCGCCAAGCTCGACACCCTCTCGGACGAGGGCGACCTCGCGCTGTCGTTCTACCTGCCCGCGGACGCCGAACCGGGCGAGCGGCGATTCAAGCTCTACCTGCGCGGCGAGGGCGTCACGCTGTCCAAGGTGCTGCCGGTGCTGCAGGCCATGGGCGTCGAGGTGGTGGACGAGCGGCCGTACGAGCTGTTCCGCGAGGACGGCGGGGCCAGCTGGATCTACGACTTCGGCCTGCGCGTCGACAAAAAGGGCCTCGAGGAAGCGGACGAAGCGGCCGCGATCGAGGTGCGCGAACGGTTCCAGGACGCCTTCCATGCCGCGTGGCAGGGCGACGCGGAGGTCGACGGCCTCAACGCCCTGGTCCTGCGGGCCGGGCTCACCTGGCGGCAGGCCGCGGTGCTGCGGGCCTACTCGCGTTACCTGCAGCAGGCGCGCAGCCCGTTCTCCCAGGCCTACATCCAGAACACGGTCGTCAAGCACACCGAGGTCGCGACGAAACTGGTGCGGCTCTTCGAAACCCGCTGCGACCCGCAACTGTCCGATGTGGACCGCAAGACGCACGAGGAATCGCTGACCGCCGAGATCTCCTCGATGATCGACGAGGTCACGAGCCTCGACGAGGACCGGATCCTGCGCAGGCTGCTCGCGGTCGTCAACGCGACCCTGCGCACGAACTACCACGTGCGCGACGCCGACGGGAACCCGCGGCCGTACCTGGCGCTGAAGCTCGACCCGAGCGGCGTTCCGGAGCTGCCCGAGCCGCACCCGAAGTACGAGATCTTCGTGTACTCGCCGCGCGTCGAGGGCGTGCACCTGCGGTTCGGCGAGGTCGCCCGCGGCGGCCTGCGCTGGTCGGACCGGCAGGAGGACTTCCGCACCGAGATCCTGGGCCTGGTCAAGGCGCAGGCGGTGAAGAACGCGGTGATCGTGCCGGTCGGCGCGAAGGGCGGCTTCGTGGTGAAGCGCCCGCCGCGGCCCACCGGCGACGCCGGGGTCGACCGCGACGCGCAGCTCGCCGAGGGCATCGCCTGCTACCGGATGTTCATCTCCGGCCTGCTGGACCTCACCGACAACCGCGTCGAGGGCGAAACCGTGCCAGCGCCGAACGTGGTGCGCCACGACGCCGACGACAGCTACCTGGTCGTCGCGGCGGACAAGGGCACCGCGAAGTTCTCCGACATCGCCAACGAGGTCTCGGCGCAGTACGGCTTCTGGCTCGGCGACGCGTTCGCGTCCGGCGGTTCGGTCGGCTACGACCACAAGGCCATGGGCATCACCGCCAAGGGCGCGTGGGAGAGCGTGAAGCGGCACTTCCGCGAGCTGGGCAAGGACACCCAGACAGAGGACTTCACCGTCGTCGGCATCGGCGACATGATGGGCGACGTCTTCGGGAACGGGATGCTGCTGTCCGAGCACATCCGGCTCGTCGCGGCGTTCAACCACATGCACATTTTCCTCGACCCGAACCCGGACGCCGCGTCGTCGTACGCGGAACGGCGGCGGCTGTTCGACCTGCCGCGCAGCTCGTGGGACGACTACGACCGCTCGCTGATCAGCGAGGGCGGCGGGATCTACCCGCGCTCGGCCAAGACCGTCCCGATCAGCCCGCAGGTCCGCGAGGCGCTCGGCCTCGACGAGGGCGTCACCAAGCTCGCGCCGATGGACCTGATCCAGGCGATTCTGCTGGCCCCGGTCGAACTGCTGTGGAACGGCGGCATCGGCACCTACGTCAAGGCCGAGAGCGAAAGCCAGGCCGCGGCGGGCGACAAGGCCAACGACGCGATCCGCGTGAACGGCAACCAGCTGCGCGTGAAGGTCGTCGGCGAGGGCGGCAACCTGGGCCTGACCCAGCTGGGTCGCATCGAATTCGCCCGCAACGGCGGCAAGATCAACACCGACGCGCTCGACAACTCGGCCGGCGTCGACTGCTCCGACCACGAGGTCAACATCAAGATCCTGCTGGATCACCTGGTGGCGGGCGGCGAACTGGAGCACGCGCGGCGCAACGAGCTGCTCGGCGAGATGACCGACGAGGTCGGCGCGCTCGTGCTCGCGGACAACTACCGCCAGAACGCGGTGCTCGGGGTCAGCCGGGCGCACGCCGGGCCGATGGTGTCGGTGCACGCGCGGCAGGTGTCCGCGCTGGTCGCGAAGGGCGCGTTCGACCGCAAGCTGGAGGCCCTGCCGTCCCCGTCGCAGTTCCGCGCGCTGGAGAAGGCGGGCGAGGGCCTGACCTCGCCGGAGCTGGCGACGCTGCTCGCCCACGTGAAGCTCGACCTCAAGGACGAGCTGCTCGCCTCCGACCTGCCCGAATCCGAGGTGTTCACCCGTAGGCTGCCGGAGTACTTCCCGGCTCCGCTGCGGGAGCCGTTCGCCGCGGCGATCGCGCAGCACCCGCTGCGCCGCCAGATCATCACCACGCTGATCACCAACGAGCTGGTCGACGGCGGCGGCATCTCGTTCGTCTACCGCCTGATGGAGGAGATGAACGCGACCGCCACCGACGCGGTGCGCGCGTACGCAGTGGTCACGCACGTCTACGACCTGCCGCGGCTGTGGACCGAGATCGACGCGCTGGACAACGTGGTGCCGACCGCGGTCGCGGACCGGATGGTGCTGGAGACGCGGCGGCTGCTCGACCGGGCCGCGCGCTGGTTCCTGACCAACCGCCCGCAACCGCTCGCGCCGCTGGCCGAGATCAACCGGTTCGGCCCGGTGGTCGCGGAACTCGGCCCGAAGCTGGGCGAGCTCCTGCGCGGACGCGAACTGGAGTCGGTGGAGCAGGACGCGGCCGCCCTGGTCGACGAGGGCGTGCCCGCCGACCTCGCCCGCCGGGTGGCGCTGCTGCTGCACAGCTACGGCCTGCTCGACGTGGTCGAGGTGGCGGAGCTGGCCGAACAGCAGGTCGGGCTCGACGCGACGCACACCCCGGCCGACACCGCCGAGCTGTACTACGCGCTGTCGGACCACCTGGACATCGACAAGATGCTCACCGAGATCAGCGCACTGGAACGCGGCAACCGCTGGCACGCCCTCGCCCGGCTCTCGCTGCGCGACGACGTGTACGGTTCCCTGCGCGCGATCACGCTCGACGCCTTGCGGCACAGCGACCAGGACCTGTCGGTCGACGAGCAGATCGGGCAATGGGAGAAGGCCAACGCGTCGCGGCTTTCGCGGGCGCGCGTGGCGCTGGACGAGATCACCCGTTCCGGGCGGCTCGACCTCGCGACGCTGTCCGTGGCCGCGCGCCAGATCCGGAGCACGGTGCGGTGACATTCGTTTCCCACGTCCAGCCGCGATGGTCGGACATGGACGTGTACGGGCACGTCAACCACGCGAACGTGGTGACGCTGCTCGAAGAGGCCCGGGTCCCCGTGCTGTTCGGCGAAGCCGAGCGCGCGGGGCTCACCGAGCTGCCGAAGGGCGTCGTGGTCGTGAAGCTCGCCGTGCACTACCGCGCGCCGATCGTCGCGGCGCCCGGCCGCTCGGTGCGCGTGGAGATCACGCTCACCGAGCTGAAGGCCTCTACGGTGACCCTCGGGTACGTCGTGCGGACCGGCCCGGACGCGACCGACCCGGTCGCGGTCACCGCGGAGACCGTGCTCGCCCCGTACGACACGGTCAACCTCCGGCCGCGCCGGTTCAGCGACGAGGAAACCGAATTCCTCAAGCGGGTGCTGGCCGATGCCTGAGCTGCGGATTCCGGATCCGGACGACCGGGAGACGCTCAGCGCGTTCGTCGCCCGCGCGGTGCGGCTGGACGGCACGACCGCCGTCCGGCTGCGCCGCCGGGGCGACGACGTCGTCGAGGCGTGGACGGCCACGCCGTTCGAGGTCCTCGCGACCCGCGCGGTCGCGGGCACGGTGACCCCGGCGGACGTCACGGTGCCCGGCAACGAACTGCTCGCGGCGCTCGCCGTCGCGGGCGGCGAGGTGATGGACCCGGGTCCCGCGCGTGACCTGCTGTGGCACGCCGAGCTGCCGGTGTCCGACCGGTGGCAGAAGGTCGACGAGCTGCCGGTCGGGGTGGTGTCGGATCTCGCCGATCGCGGCGTCGCGCTCGCCCGCGACAACGCCGGGCCGCACGGCACGCCGCCCGCCTCGCTGATGGACCAGGCGGTGCTCACCGTCACCGGGGGAGACCTCGAGGTCAAGGTCCAGATGCGGTGCCTGTTCGCGCTGTCCGGGATGGGGTTGTTCGACTCGTCGATCGACGGTGACGTCATCCGCGTGACCGCCACTGATTCGTGGCTGCGCCTCGACGCCCGCTACGGCGCGGTGCTGAAGCGGCGCCAGGCGTTGCTGCCGCTGGTGTTCTGAGCCGGTCCGCTGGCGGGAGCCCGCCGGCGGCGCCATCGTGAACGGATGACCGAACCCGACGGCGACCCGACCGCGGACTTCCTCGCCGAGGTCCGGCCCGAGGAGACGCCGTGGCGCACGGACCGGCCCGCGGACGCGGCCGGGGAGCCCGTGCCGAAAGCCGGGCCTGAACCCGGTCGTGCCCGGTCGGTGGTGCGCGCGGTGGGGGAGGCCGCGCCGTATGTCCAAGCAGGACTCTTCGCCGCGTGGATCGCCATGTCGATCGCCGATTCCTCGGACGGCGGCGGCTCTTCGAGCGATTTCGGCGGCGGCCAGACGGGTTGATCGCGGCTGCGGGGGTTGTCCCAGCGGGTAGAGTCGGAGTCCGGTCCAGCTGCCGGATGCCCGATCCGGTGCGGCCCCGATCATCGCGACCGCCGGCCTTCGCGCGATGGCCCGACCCCGGTTCGGTTCCGCGCGAAGCGGAGACGGCGGCGGAAGAGGAGACCCATGCTCCTGTCCGGTCCGGAACGTCCGATGTCCCTGCCCACGGCCGACGATCCGCAGGTGCTGCGGCAGGCGCTGGCCGCTTACGTGCGCGAGGTCGCCGCCGCGGTCGGAGTGTCGGTGGAGTGCACGTCGTGCGAGGTCACCGACACGGTCACCGCGTATGTCGCGCTGAGCGGCCGGTCCCCGCGGTTCCCCGGCCGGGATTTGATGCTGCTGTGGACCATGCGGCAAGGCTGGTCGGTGGCGGTGGAGACGACGCCCGCCGAATCCCCGCAGCCGGTCGCCCAGTTGGGCGGCGACGTGACGCCCGCGCCGGAGCGGGTGCGGCGGTTCGTCGCGGACGTCCTGAGCTCGGCCGAAAAAGCGGGGAGTCCGGGGCCGGCGCTGGCGGTGTCCAGCCACGGCGACCTGCGGACCCGGCTCGAGGAGCGGGTCCGCAGGGCCTGAGTTCGCTCAGGCGGCCTTGAGCTTGCGCGCGAGACGTTCGGGCCGGGGCCAGCGCACGTGCGAGGCCCAGCGGAACTTCTCGAACATCCAGATCAGCCGCGCCGAGATGTCGAGCTGACCGCGGCCGACGCCGTGCCGGGCCCCGGTCGGGTCGGCGTGGTGCGAGTTGTGCCAGGACTCGCCGAAGGACGCGATCGCCAGCGGCCAGAAGTTCGCCGACCGGTCGCGCGCCTCGAACGGGCGCTCGCCGATCAGGTGGCACAGCGAGTTGACCGACCAGGTCACGTGGTGCAGCACCGCGACCCGGACCAGCCCGGCCCAGAAGAACGCGGTCAGCGCGCCCCACCAGCTCATCGTGATCAGGCCGCCCAGCAGCGCGGGCAGCAGCAGCGTCCCGACGGTCAGCACGGGGAAGAGCCGGTCGATCGTCCGCAGGTCGGTGTCGTCGAGCAGGTCGGGGGCGAAGCGGCGCGGGTTGGTCCGGTCGCGGCCGAACAGCCAGCCCATGTGCGCGTGCCAGAAGCCCTTGGCGAGCGCGGCGGGCGACGTGCCGAAACGCCACGGCGAATGCGGGTCGCCGTCGCGGTCGGAGTACGCGTGGTGGCGGCGGTGGTCGGCGACCCAGTCGATGACCGGTCCCTGCATGGCCATGCTGCCCGCGACGGCGAGCGCGATCCGCAGGCCGCGGCGGGCGCGGAACGAGCCGTGCGTGAAGTACCGGTGGAAGCCGACGGTGATGCCGAGGCCGCTGACGCAGTAGAAGGCGGCGGCGAGGCCGATGTCCAGCCAGCTCAGCCCCCAGCCCCAGGCCAGGGGCACCGCCGCGGCGACCGCGACGAGGGGGACGACGGCGAAAAGCTTCACCAGGAATGCCTCGGTGCCGCTCTTGCGGCCGGCGAGCATGGGCTGGGGCGATTTCGGGGGACGCTGGACGGTGCTCTGGGTGTCGATGGGTAACGCTCCTACTCGAGCTGGTCCGGCCGCCGCGCTCTGCGGGGCCGAGGCCGATGCCGCGGCGCGAGCCGAGCGGAGGGGAGCCGCTCCGGGGGACACGCCGTGCGTTGCGAACTGACCGGGCAGGGGAGGGCCGTGCGGCCAGTCGCGACCTGCCCTGGTCAACGGGTGATCTCGCGTCCGGGTTCCCAGGACGCGGAAGACCTCGTGCGCCCGGGAACATTCACCGGGGCGCACCGGATTGCCGAACGACGTCGGCCGCCGCGGGCGGAAAGTCCGCCCCGGCGCGGGTTCCCCCTGGTGCGGAAAGCTCTCGCACCAGGGGGAACACCGGGAAAACTCAGACGGCGCGAACGCCGGTGGCCTGCGGGCCCTTCTGGCCCTGGCCGACCTCGAACTCCACGCGGGCGTTCTCCTCAAGGCTGCGGAAACCGTTGCCCTGGATCTCCGAGTAGTGCACGAACACGTCGGCACTGCCGTCGTCCGGGCTGATGAACCCGAAGCCCTTTTCGGCGTTGAACCACTTCACGGTGCCTTGCGTCATAAAAACGATCTCCATCGGATCTCAACATCAGATGCCACCTCGGCATCCGGGCCGGCAACCGACGGAGTGTCTTCCGGGAAGAGAAACACCACGCCCGCTACATCTTGCGAGCGTAGCTGCGGGACGTACCCACCGCACGAACACAAAACACGACCACGGCCAGTAAAGCACGCCGGAGCCGGTCCCACCAGGGCTGCCGCCCGAACGGTCCACTGTGGACGTCGCGGCGCGCGCGGCGGGGACGGGCTCGCGGGCAGGCCGGGGGCGGGGAGTAGCGTCTGGAGCGTCGAGAAGTCTCACCGTGCGCCGGCGTTCGAGCCGGCGTCGTCCCCGGCGGGTCCGTTTCGCGCGGAACCGCCGGTGGCCCCTTCCACCTCGACGAGGAGCGACATGCGCTCGGAACGACGTCCGCTGTCCGCCGAAACCAGTGAATTCGCCCGTGCCCGGGTGTCCGCCGAACAGGACCTGCGCGTCCAGCAGGAACACGCCGCCCGCACCGTCGCGGGACACGCGCACGACGTTGACGACCTGCGGGGATTGCTCGCGATGCTGGGTCTGGAGGCGGGTGCCCGCGTCTGAGCCGCCGGGGCTCGCTCGTCGGTGTTGAGGCTGGTGGGCGGTGCGGTGGGTCGGCCGTGGCGGGTAGGTCGGGCGAGCTGTTTCGCCGGGGCCTACCCGAGCCAGGCGGCTGAATCCGGTGCGAGCCTGCCGTTGACCAGCGGGCTGCTGGTGCTGAGGGGCGGCATGCGGTCGGGATGACGTCCGGGTTGTCGCCGGGGGCCTGCGCACGTCGTTGACGACCTGCGGGGGTTGCTCGCGATGCTGGGTCTGGAGGCGGGTGCCCGCGTCTGAGCCGCCGGGGCTGGCTATCGGTGTTGAGGCTGGTGGGCGGTGCGGTGGGTTGGCCGTGGCGGGTAGGTCGGGCGAGCTGTTTCGCCGGGGCCTACCCGAGCCAGGCGGCTGAATCCGGTGCGAGCCTGCCGTCGACCAGCGGGCTGCTGGTGAGCAGCACCTCGCCCGGCGGCAGGACGATTGAGCTGGCCGAGGTGTTCAGCGCGCAGATCAGGCCGCCCCGGCCGCGGCGGAACGCGAAGCAGCCCGCGGGCGCGCCGTACCACTCCAGCTCGTCTCCGCCCCGGAACGCCGGGTGGTGTTTCCGCAGCTCCACCGCGCGCCGGTACAGCGACAATGTCGACTCCGGGTCTTCGAGCTGCCGTTCCACGGTGAGCGGAGCCCAGTCCGCGGGCATCGGCAGCCAGGTCTGTGCGGTGCCCGAAAACCCATAGGGCGGCAGCGTGCCTTCCCAGGGCAGCGGCACCCGTTCGCCGTCGCGGCTGAATTCCGGGCCCTGCGAGCGGGCACGGGGGTCGGTCATCGCCTCGAGCGGCAGGTCGGCGTTCGGCAGCCCCAGCTCTTCGCCCTGGTACAGGTAGACCGCGCCGGGCAGGGCGAGTTGCACCAGCGCCATCGCGCGCGCCCGGCGGAGCCCGGTCGCGCCGCCGCCGTAACGGCTCGCCGCGCGCCAGACGTCGTGGTTGGACAGCGTCCAGGTCGCCGGGGCGCCCGCCGAACGCGGCACCGCCAGCGAACGCTCGATCGACGTGCGCATCGCGTCCGCGTCGAAATGGGTGAGCACCAGGCGGAAGTTGAACGCCAGGTGCAGTTCGTCCGGCCGCAGGTACCGCGCCAGCCGCTCCTCGTCCTGCACCCAGATCTCGCCGACGGCCATCGCGTCCGGGTACTCGTCGAGCACTTTGCGGATCAGCTGGTGCACCTCGTGCACGCCGTCGTCGTCGAAGCGCGGATCGCCGGGCGCGCCGCCGCCGTGCGAGGGCGTGTCGGGGTCCATGTCGGGCAGCCCGGCGGGCTTGGCCATCCCGTGCGCGACGTCGATCCGGAACCCGTCCACGCCCCGGTCGAGCCAGAACCGCAGGGTGCGCTCGAGATCGGCGCGGACGTCCGGATTGGCCCAGTTCAGGTCCGGCTGCTGCGGCGCGAACAGGTGCAGGTACCACTGCCCGTCCGGCACCCGCGTCCACGCCGGGCCGCCGAACACGCTGACCCAGTTGTTGGGCGGTTCGGAGCCGCCCGGGCCGCGGCCGTCGCGGAAGTGGTAGCGCTCCCGCTCCGGGCTGCCCGGCCCGGCGGCCAGCGCGGACTTGAACCACGCGTGCTGGTTGCTCGTGTGGTTCGGCACCACGTCCACGGTGACCCGGATGCCGCGCCGGTGCGCCTCCGTGAGCAGCACGTCGAAGTCGCCGAGGGTGCCGAACATCGGGTCGACGCCGCGCGGGTCCGCCACGTCGTAGCCGTGGTCGGCCATCGGCGACGGGTAGAACGGCGTCAGCCACAGCGCGTCGACGCCCAGCAGCTCCAGGTAGCCGAGCTTGCTGCGGATGCCCTCGAGATCGCCGATGCCGTCCTCGCCCGAGTCGGCGAACGACCGCACGTAGATCTCGTAGAACACCGCGTCGGACCACCACGACGGCCGCGGCGGGCGGTCCGGCCGCCGCCGGCCGGCCACGCGTCTCATCAGACGAAGCTGTTCATCATGCTGTGCGCGGCCATTTCCAGGTACGCCCACAGCTGGCTGAGGTACGGCTCGGGCAGGTTCTCCTCGTCGATCGCGATCCGGATGCAGCGCAGCCACGCGTCGCGTTCGATCGGGCCGATCTTGAACGGCGCGTGCCGCATTCGCAGCCGGGGGTGGCCGCGCTGGTCGGAGTAGGTGTGCGGACCGCCCCAGTACTGGATGAGGAACATCCGGAACCGTTCCTCCGCCGGGCCGAGGTCCTCTTCCGGGTAGAGCGGGCGCAGCACCTCGTCGCGGGCCACTTCCTCGTAGAACCGCTTGATGATCCGGCGGAAGGTCGGTTCGCCGCCCACCGCCTCGTACAGGTTCGCCGGTTCCGGCTCGCTCACAGTCGACACACCTCCATCTTGCCCTGCCTCAGCTCTGCGGCGCGCCCGCCTGCTTGTCCTGCATGGACGACAGCAACCGGCCGAGCGGCGGTTCGAAACCGGCCTCTTCCAGCGCGCCGAGCAGCTGCCCGCGCAGCTTCCGCTGCACCGCCCACTGCTTGCCCGGTCGCACCTTGACCGTCAGGCGCAACACGATTCCCTCCGGCGTGACCTGTTCGACGCCGAGCATCTCCGGCGGCTCCAGGACGTTCGCCGAGAGCGCGTCGGCTTCGACCGCCTTCGTGGCCGCGCCGGTGAGAACCTCGGTCGCCCGGTCGACGTCCGCGGAATAGCTCAGCGGGACGTCCACCACGGCGTAGGCGAAGCCCTGGCTGGAGTTGCCCACGCGCAGCACCTCGCCGTTGCGGACGTACCAGACGGTGCCCTTCATGTCGCGGAGCGTGGTGATGCGCAGGCCGACCGCCTCGACGGTGCCGGTGGCCGAGCCGATGTCCACGACGTCGCCGACGCCGTACTGGTCCTCGATCATCATGAACATCCCGGAAAGGAAGTCCTTGACCAGATTCTGCGCGCCGAACCCGAGCGCGACGCCGACGATCCCGGCCGAGGCGATGATCGGGGCCAGGTTGATGCCCAGTTCGCCCAGGACGAGGATCACCGCGAGGCCGTAGATGAGGAACGTGGCCATCGACTTCAGCACCGAGCCGATCGTCTTGGCCCGCTGCCTGCGGCGCTCCACCACGGCCGTGCCGAGCATGTCCGGCGCGCGTTCCCGCAGCGGTCTCAGCAGCGACGGGATCTTGCCGTTGCTGCCCGAGGCCGGGAGCGTGGTGACCCGCTCGATCACTCGCTTGGTGAGATATCGCACCACGAAGGCGATGAGGAGGATCATGATGATCTTCAGCGGCTTCGTCAGGAGCCAGCCCGCCGACGCGGCGAGCCACTCGTTGTGCGTGACCGAATAGACCTGGGCGCACCACGTCCCGGTCTCGGAGATGCAGCTGGGCGGAGCGCTGAGCACGGCATTCACTGGCTGAGGAAGTCCCTTCTTGCGTGGTTGTCCCGGCGGCGCGCAAGCGGCCGCAGGGTAGCCGCCGGGTCGCGGGTATGTGACACGTCACAGAACACGCGTGCGCCGGGGCCCTGATGTGTGGTCGACTATGCCTGCACCGGTGGAGGTGGTCGAGTGCCAGACCGACAACCCGTCCCCCTCGGCGGAGCCGGCCAAGCCATGGCCGAGCTGCCGCCGGAGGCGATCCTGCGTGCCTGCCCGGGAGGGTCCGCATCCGGCGGCTCCGTCCCGTCCGGGCCGGGGACCCGTCCAGGGGGAGCGTCCCGTCCGCCCGGACAGCGTAGAGCCCGCGATCCGGTCGCCCCGGCGTGGGGGCGGCGCCGGGTCCTCCTGCTCAACGCCACTTTCGAACCGCTTACCGCGGTGCCCATGCGGCGCGCGGTGGTGCTCGTCATGTGCGGCAAGGCGGAGGTCGTCCACGGCGATCCGGGCGGCGTGGAACTGCACGCCGCGACGGTGTCGCTGCCCGTTCCCTCGGTGATCCGGCTCAGCACGTACGTGCGGGTGCCCTACCGGGCGCAGGTGCCGCTCACCCGGGCCGGGCTGATGCACCGGGACCGGCACCGCTGCGCCTACTGCGGCGGGCGCGCCGAGACGATCGACCACGTCGTCCCGCGCAGCAAGGGAGGTCCGCACAGCTGGACCAACTGCGTCGCCTGCTGCGCGAAATGCAATCACCGCAAGGCCGACCGGCTCCTGTCGGAGATCGGCTGGCGGCTGCGCGTCGTGCCGCGCGCCCCGCACGGTCCGCACTGGCGGCTGCTGGCGCATTCCAAAGAGGCCGATCCGCTGTGGCAGCCGTACCTCGGGTCGGCGGCCTAGCCTTCCGTACCCGGAGACGTCGGCGCCCCGGCTGCCGGTGCGGCGGCCGGGGCGAGCCGATGGAGCGCGCTCGACGTCTCGTGTCCGGTGCTGGGCTGGTGCTCAGGCGGCGAGGCTGTAGTCCGCCTGGCAGGTGACGCGCGTGCCCATCGTGACCCGGGTGCCGCGCGTGACGCGGGTTCCGCGGGTGACTCGCGTGCCCATCGTGACGCGGGTACCGCAGGTGACACGGGTTCCTGCCGTGACCCGCGTGCCGCGGGTGACCCGGGTTCCCCGCGTGACGCGGGTGCCCATCGTGACGCGAGTTCCGGCCGTGACGCGGGTCCCGCGGGTAACGCGGGTGCCCCTGGTGACTCGAGTTCCCATGGTCATCCGGGTACCCATTGTCACGCGCGTGCCCGCGGTGACCCGGGTTCCCCGCGTGACCCGAGTGCCGCGCGTAACCCTGGTGCCGGACGTGACCCGCGTTCCGGGCACGAATCCGGTTTCGCTGGGTGACGAAATGGTCTCGGTGATCGCCTGAGCGGGGGGCTGGACGCTCTGCATGAGGTGTCCTCCTGGGACCGGTGCGTGACGGGCTGGGGCTGGGGAGGCGGGCGCAAGGCCCGTACAGGTGAAAAAGCTACGAGGATTTCAGGGTTCGGACAAGCCGCTATCGCCCGGTACGGCCGCCTGTACGGCGAGTTGCCATCTTTCGGCCCGCAGCCCTTCGCCCCAACGTTCCAGCGGCGACGGGCCAAGCGGCGGACGGCGCCTCAGCGGCGACGAACGGTCGCCCCCGGTCGCCGGTGTCGCGCGGTGGCTCCGGGAGGCATCCGATACGCTCACCGGCGTGAACGTTGTCGAGACGATCCTGGTCTACGCGGTCATCCCCGGGGCCATTTACTTCGTGGTCGGCGCCGCGACCTTGCGGAAGAAGTTCTCGGGGACGCCGCGGTACCGTCCGGGGCAGCCGTGGGAGTACCCCGCTATGTGGTGGACCGCCAACCCGGACGGCGTAGGAGCCGGCCACGGCCCGGCGGTTGACGTGAATGCGGCGCCCTCGGGCGCTTCGACGGCCGCAGGAGGCGCTCGTGGCAAGTGGTGAACTGACCCAGACCGCGGTCGCGGAGAAGGACTTGGCGTTCGGCGAGGCCATCACCAACAGCGGCCGGCTGTCCGCGGCGAAGATGTACGAACCCGCCGCGCCGACGAGCCCGTTCACGGTGCAGCAGCTCGCGCGCCTGGACGAGGCCCTGACCTTCGCGACGCGGGAGACC
The DNA here is from genome assembly GCF_002846615.1 of Amycolatopsis echigonensis. Lineage (NCBI taxonomy): Bacteria > Bacillati > Actinomycetota > Actinomycetes > Pseudonocardiales > Pseudonocardiaceae > Amycolatopsis > Amycolatopsis echigonensis. The sequence continues at coordinate 177,483 of NZ_PJMY01000002.1, forward strand.
GGCCTCGACTTCAGCATCTACCTGGGCGACCTGGGCGAAGACACCCGGGCCGGCGCGGAAGCGCTGCACGCCGCCACCGAGAACCCGTCGAACGCGGTGCTGATCGGGGTTTCCCCCGCCCAGCGCGTGATCGAGATCGTCACCGGCGAACGCTCGCACGCCCGCCTGCCCGACCGCGGAGCGAACCTGGCCGTGGCGAGCATGGTGGCCTCCTTCAAGGAAGGCGACCTGACCGGCGGCCTGGTCAACGCCCTGCGCATGCTGAGCGACCAGGCAGGCCCCGCGCCAAAGCACTGATCTTCACGACCCACCAGGGCCGTCCCGCACCCCGCGGGACGGCTCTTTCTCTGTTCCAGGCCCCGGCCCACCGTCCGTGAGGGGAACCCTGACGGAATCAGATTCCCTCAGGGTTCCCCTCACGGCCCTCTGCCGATGGCGAGGAACCCCGTTCCCGACCTGGATTCCCTCAAGGGCCCCTTCACGGCGAATGCATCCGAATGCGGCGTTGGATGCGTCAGACGCACCGAACAACACATTCGGTGCAACCCACGCACCCAACGCCACAGTGGAGTGCTAGCCCCCGGCCAAAACCGCAGCCCGCCCGCCGCCGAGATGCGCCCGATTGCGGCATTGGGCGCATCTGCCGCACCGAACGCCACCTTGGAGCGCTAACCCCCGGCCAAACCGCAGCAGATGCACCCCAACGAGCGAGGTGCCCAGCCCGCCCCCGCACCCCGATACGAAGCCTCCCTGCGGTTCGGGGGTGCTTGTCAAGGCATCTTTCCCGCCTTGACAAGCACCCCCGAACCGTCAGCACAGTCGGGCTTCGGGGTGCCCCACGCAACCACCCACCTGCAATGTCGCCGCCAGGCGACGAGCCGACCCTCAAGCCTGGCTGTCGAAATCCCGAGCAGCCAACGCCCGCACGATCCCCGCACGCCCCTCCGAAACCAGCCGCCGCAACGCCGCCGGGTGATCCCCGGCAAGCCACTCGTCCGAAGCGTTCACCGTCTCCGCCTCAACCGCCCAAGACGGGTACAACCCGATCGCCGTAGGTTGCGCCCGCTCGCTGGACCGCCGAGCCCACACGTCGTCGATGACCTCGAAGTACCGCTCGACGTACTCGCCGAGCAGATGCTTCTGCCCTGGGTGCGAGAACCCGGAAATCAACGCGTCGCTCACCGCGTTGGGGATCTCGTCGTCGTAGATCGCCCGCTGCCACGTGTCGGCCTTGGCCTCGGCGGTCGGCTGCAGCGCCCGCGCACGCTCGGCGTGGCGCCGGCCGGCCGCGGTGTCGTCGCGCTGCTGTTCGGCGTTGATCTCCGCCTCGCCCGCCTTGCCGTGCGCGACCAGCGCCTCCAGCAGCCGCCAGCGCAGGTCGGTGTCCACGGTCAGCCCCGGCAGCGGCGCGGACCCGTCGAGCCAGCCCGCGACCACGGCCACGGTCTTGTCGTCGAGCACGCCCCCGGCCAGCGAGTTCACGAACGCCAGCTGGTGGTCCGACCCCGCTTCCGAGGTCTGGGCCAGCTCCAGCAGCCGTCCGCTGAAAGCGGGCCAGCCCTCCTCGGCCGCCCACTTCTGGTTGGCGTAGGAGTTGAGCGCGGTCTGCGCCTGCAGCAGCAGCCGCTGGACCACGCCGACCTCGCTCTCGGCGTGGATTCCGCGCGCCACCAGGGTGACGAAGTCGCGGGCCTTCAGCTCGGCCTCGCGCGTCATCTCCCACGCGGCCGACCAGCAGAGCGTGCGCGGCAGCGATTCGGTGATGTCGCCGATCCGGTCGATCAGCGTGGTCAGCGACGCCGGGTCGAGCCGCATCCGGCAGTAGGTCAGGTCGTCGTCGTTGACCAGCACGAGCTTCCCCGCGGCCTGGCCGACCAGGTCCGGCACGTCGGTGCGCTCGCCGGTGACGTCCAGTTCGACGCGGCGGGTGCGCACGATCTTGCCGTCGCCGTCCTCGTCGTACACGCCGACCGCGACGCGGTGCGTGCGCAGTTCGCCCGCGCCCGGCTTCGCGCCGGTCTGCACGACGGCGAACGACGAGAAGGTGCCGTCCTCAGCGACCTCGTAGCGCGGGCTGAGCGAGTTGAGGCCGGTGGTCTCCAGCCATTCCGCGCTCCACCACGAGAGGTCGCGGCCGGAAGCTTCCTCCAGCGCCGCCAGCAGGTCGGCGAGCGTGGCGTTGCCCCACGCGTGCTTGCCGAAGTACACCTTGAGGCCGTCGAGGAAGTGCTCGATGCCCACGTACGACACCAGCTGCTTCAGCACGCTCGCGCCCTTGGCGTAGGTGATGCCGTCGAAGTTGACCTCGACCGCGTGCAGGTCGACGATGTCGGCCGCGATCGGGTGCGTCGAGGGCAGCTGGTCCTGCCGGTAGGCCCAGGACTTCTCGATGTTCGCGAAGCTGGTCCAGGCGTTCTTGTACTCGGTCGCCTCGGCCTGGGCGAACACGCTCGCGAAGGTCGCGAACGACTCGTTCAGCCACAGGTCGTCCCACCAGCGCATGGTGACCAGGTCGCCGAACCACATGTGCGCCATCTCGTGCAGCAGCGTTTCGGCGCGCCGCTCGTAGGCGTAGCGGGTGACGCGGCTGCGGAAGACGTAGTCCTCGAGGAAGGTGACCGCGCCGGCGTTCTCCATCGCGCCCGCGTTGAACTCCGGCACGAACAGCTGGTCGTACTTGGAGAACGGGTACGGGGTGCCGAATTTCTCGTGGTAGAACGCGAAACCCTGTTTGGTTTCGGCGAACAGCCGCTCGGCGTCCATGTGCTCGGCGAGCGACGCGCGGCAGTAGATGCCGAGCGGGATGGTGCGGTGCTCGTCGCGGAACTCGTCGGTCCATTCCGCGTACGGGCCGGCGACGAGCGCCACCAGATAGGTGGAGATCCGCTCGGATTCGGCGAACTGCGTGCGGCGCGCGCCGTCCTCGGTGTCCTCGGCGCTCTCGACCAGCGCGTTGGACACGACCTTCCAGTCGCGCGGGGCGCGCACCGCGAGCCGGTAGACCGACTTGAGGTCCGGCTGGTCGAAGCAGGCGAACATGCGCTTCGCGTCGGCGGTTTCGAACTGGGTGTAGAGGTACACGCCGTCGTCGACCGGGTCGACGAACCGGTGCAGGCCCTCGCCGGTGTTCATGTAGCGGCAGTCCGCGGTGACGACGAGTTCGTTGTCCGCGGCAAGGCCGGGCAGCGCGATGCCCTTTTCCTCGGTGTAGCCGCTGACGTCGAGCTCGGCGCCGTTCAGTACGGCGGAGCGGACCCCTTCGGCGACGAGGTCGATCCACGACGCTTCGCCGGGACGGCTGCTGGAGAACCGCACCGTGGTGGTGGAGCGGAACGTCTTCTCCCCGGGACGGCCGGAGCCGTCGGTGAGGTCCAGCTCGATGTCGTAGGACGACACGTCCAGCAGCCCGGAGCGCTGCTTGGCTTCGTCACGCGTCAGGTTGGGGGCGGGCACGGGCACCTCTGGTCTTCGGTTCCGGTGGGCACGACGTCCAGCATCCAATCATGACGAGCCCGGAAGCGGCGACCAGGGAACAATGCGGAGGGCTCCCCGCGTTGCCCCGCAGTGCGGGGGTTTCGCCCCGCCCTCCGGCGAGCGCCGGGGAGCAGCCGCGCCGAGGAGCCCGTGAAAAAGATGACTGACTCGTCCCAGCCCACCAAGGTCGACTTCTACTTCGACCCGATCTGCCCGTTCGCGTGGATCTCGTCGCGGTGGATCCTGGAAGTCGAGAAGCACCGCGAGCTGGACCTGACCTTCCGCGTGATGAGCCTGTCGGTGCTCAACGAAAACCGCGAAGACCTGCCCGAGCGGTACAAGGCGCTGCTGAGCGAGGGCTGGGCGCCGGTCCGCGTCGCCACCGCGCTGGCGCAGCACGAGGGCCAGGAAGCCGTGCGCGCCTTCTACACCGAGTTCGGCACCCGCTACCACAACCAGCACAACGAGGACCGCAAGCTCGTCATCAAGGAGGCGCTGGCGGCGATCGGAGCGTCGGCCGAACTCGCCGAGGCGGGCGAATCGACCGAGTACGACGAGGCGCTGCGCAAGAGCCACCACGAGGGCATGGACCCGGTCGGCATGGACGTCGGCACGCCGACTATCCACGTCAACGGGACCGCGTTCTTCGGCCCGGTGCTGTCGTCGATCCCGCGGGGCGAGGACGCGCTGAAGGTGTTCGACGGCGCGGTCGCGTTGGCGAGCTACCCGGACTTCTTCGAGCTGAAGCGCACCCGGACCGGGGACCTGAACTTCGACTGACGTCGTCGTGAGTGCTGATCACGGTTCTAACCGTGATCAGCACTCACGAGAACCCGAGCGCCGCCCTGGTGACGTCCTCCGGGTACGGCGAGTCCCGCAGTGCGTCCTCAAGCGACGCCCGGGCGGTCTTCAGCTCGTGCAGGCGCAGCAGGCCGTCGCGATGCGTCCGCACGAACGCTTCGTCCACCTGGTCGCCGTGGCCAGGCACGACGATGCGCGGTTCGAGTGCGAGCAGTGCCTCCATCGCGCGGGCCCACGCGTCCAGCTGGTCGTCCGGGCCGAACGAGTACGCGGTGAAGCCGTGCGGGCCGTGTTCCACGACATCGCCCGCGAAGACGACTTTCGCGTCGGGCACGTGCACCACCAGGTCGTGGTCGGTGTGCGCGGGCCCAGGGTGCACGAGCGCGACCGTGCGGCCGCCGAGGTCGAGTTCCGCGCGGTCGGGAACGAGGCGGTCCGGCGGCATGAGCCCGGTGCGTTCGATGGCTTCGGCGATTTCCGGCTTGCCCTCTTCGCGGTAGTGCGCGGCCCACTTTTGTTTGTCAGTTTCGCCGTTTTTCAGCAGGGCCCGCAGACAGCCGGGGTGAGCCCAGATGTCGCACGGCAGGAACGGCGTGGTGCCGAAGGCGTGGTCGAAATGCGCGTGCGTATAGACGACCGACCACGGCAGCTCGGTCAGCTCGCGGACCGCGGCGGCGAATTCGGCGCCCTGGTCGACGTCGCCGCGGGTGTCGATCACCAGGCACCGGTCCTGGCCGAGCACCAAGCCGGTGGTGAGGTCCAGTTCGTCGTACCGGCGGGCGAAAACCCCGTCGGCGACCTCGGTCCAGCTCATCGCCCCTCCAGAATTCCGTGCGACAGCCTCGCCACGCTATCGCTGACGTCGTGCTGTGCGGCGAGAACTACGTCGTTTCCGTGGCCGGTCGCGGCGAGTTCCCGGCCGGAGGTGCAGGAGTGCAGCGCGGCCGGTACGTCGGTGGCCGCGTAGGAAGCCGCCGCGAGCGCGGCTTCGGCGGACCACGAGCCGGCCAGCGCGCTGACGATCGCGCCCGCGCCCAGCTGGTCCTCGACGCACGGCCGCAGCGGACCGAACTCGGTGCCTTCTCCGAACAGGTCGACCCCCAGCGTTCCCCGGCGGGAATCACGCCGATCGGCTGCCCGTCGGCGATTTCCCTCGCTTTCGCCGCGGTCGCGGACGCATTCCGCAGGCAGCCGGCCAATACGTGCGCGCCGGTTTTCGCCGCGGCCGCGCAGAGCGTCGCGCCGTTGGGGGAGGGGAGCGCGAGCAGCGTGCCGGACGGGATCTCCGTCACAGCGGACGGCCGGAGCGTCCATTCCTCTTCGCCCGCGATCACCGCTCCCGCGCCGCGCGCCTCGGCGATTCCGCGTTCGTCCCGCCACCGCACCGGCAGCACCCGGCCGCCGCGACTGACGACGAGATCCGTTGTGGTGCTGAAGGAAAGCACGTCCACGATGATCAGCACGGCGCATTCCCGGCCGAGGATCCCGACCCCTTCGCCGCCCCATTCGAGGCGGACGTCCGCGCCGTTCTGCGCTGCGATGTCCACCCCCGGAGCATGCCGGGTCCCCGGCGAGATGGCACACTCCCGCTGTGCGTGTCTACTTGGGATCCGACCATGCCGGTTTCGAGCTGAAGAACCACCTTGTCCGCCACCTCGGCGAACAGGGGCACGAGGTGACCGACATCGGTCCGTTCGTCTACGACGCGGCCGACGACTACCCGGCGTTCTGCGTCGAAACCGCGCGCCGCGTGGCCGCCGACGAGGGCAGCCTCGGGATCGTCGTCGGCGGTTCGGGCAACGGCGAGCAGATCGCCGCGAACAAGGTGCCGGGCATCCGCGCCGGACTCGGCTGGAGCGTCGAAACCGCGCAGCTGACCCGGCAGCACAACCACGCCCAGGTGCTGGGCGTCGGCGCGCGGATGCACACCGAGGAGCAGGCGACCGAGATCGTCGAGGCGTTCCTCGCCGCGGAGCCGGACCCGGACGAGCGCCACGTGCGGCGCGTGCAGCAGCTGGTCGACTACGAGCGCACCGGCACCCCGCCCGCGCTGCCGGAGGCCTGATGCCCGAGGGGCATACGCTCCATCGGCTGGCCCGTCTCCACAAACGCCGGTACGCCGGCGGACCGGTCGGCCTCAGCAGCCCGCAGGGCCGGTTCGCCGCGGAGGCGGAGAAACTCGACGGGCAGGTGCTCGTTTCCGCTGAGGCGTATGGGAAACACCTGTTCCACCACTACGGTCCTTTGGGGACAGTCCATGTCCACTTAGGTCTGTACGGCACCTTCGGCGAAGCGCCGCTGCCCGAGACCGCGCCGGTCGGCCAGGTGCGGATGCGGCTGGTCGGCCGCACCCACTGGACCGACCTGCGCGGCCCGACGCGGTGCGAACTGCTGGATCCGGCGCAGGTCGACGCGATCAAGGCCCGCCTCGGCCCGGACCCGCTGCGCCGCGACGCGAAACCGGATCAGGCGTGGGAACGGATTTCGCGGTCTCGCACGACGATCGCTGCCTTGCTGATGGATCAGTCTGTGCTGGCCGGGGTCGGGAACGTTTATCGTGCGGAAGTGCTGTTCCGGCACGGGGTTTCGCCGATGCTCCCCGGGCGGTCGCTGGACCGCGCGCTGTGGGACGCCATGTGGGCGGACCTGGTGACGCTGATGCGCGCCGGGGTCCGGGTCGGCCGGATCGACACGGTCGCGCCGGAGCATCTGCCCGCGGCGATGGGCCGGGCTCCGCGGGAGGACCGGCACGGGGGCGAGGTTTACGTGTACCGGCGGGCTGGAATGCCGTGTCTGATCTGCGGGACGCCGGTGGCGCACAAGGAATTGGCTGCGCGGAATCTTTATTGGTGTCCTGCCTGCCAGCCTGAATGAGTACGGCGGATTGAGCTGGTGCTCGGAGCTGGTTGTGCATTCGCGTAGGTGAGTTCGCCGCATCCGGCCAAGCTGAACTCGCCAACGGCATCAGCCGAAGCGAATCCGCGAGCAGAGACGGTGAAGGCCCCGCGGCTAGCCTGCCGCGGGGCCCTCACTGGTCAGAAGTCGAAGCCTCCGCCGTCGAATCCGCCGCCATCGAAGCCGCCTCCGTCGAAACCTCCGCCGAAGTCCTGGCTTCCGTCGAACCCGCCGCCGTCAAAACCGGCTCCGTCGAAGCCGCCGTCCATGCCGCCGGCGTCCAGGGCGTCCGCCTGGCCCGCGTCGTAGCCCGATTCCCAGGCCGATGCGCTGGCGATGCCGCTCATGCCGGAGAACATGGCGCTGAACAGGAACATCGAGCCGAGGCCCCACGCGCCGGCCACGAGCGCGGGCTTCCACCACGGTTCGCTGTACCAGCCTTGCGGCACTGGGCGGCCCGCGACGCGGCCGCCGGGGTAGTAGTACGGCGTGTCCTGGCCGGGGTCGGGCGAGGCGGCGTAGCGCTGGCCTTCGACGTCCACCTCGCGGTGTTCGGTGACCTTGCCCGCGCGTTCGCGTTCGGCCTCGTCCGGCAGCGCGGGGCCCGGGTCCATGCCCATCGCCACGCGCGCGGCGCGCACGTAGTACAGGCCCTCGACGGCGGTTTCCTTCACCAGCCGGGCCTGCTCGACGGTCTTGGCCTGCTCCAGCTGGGAACCGGCGGCGTTGTAGCGCTCGCTCGCGTCGGCCATCGCCTGCTGGGAGGCGGTGTCCGTGCCGGTGATGTTGAGGACCTGGCCGCCGAGGCGCTCGACGAGGCGGCGCGCGTCGGCTTTCGCGTCGTCGAGCTGGCTCTGCCTGGTCGCGGCCTGCTTCCTGGCCAGGTACAGCCCGCCTCCGACGATGACGACGACCAGCACGATCAGGAGGATCGCGGTGCCCATGGGTCACTCCGTGTCTCGATCTGACGCGACGGCCGGGCAGCCGTCCCTAAACCGGACAACGCGGACCGTGCGCGGAGAGTTCCCGGCGGTGCCTCCGTTCGGGCGGTGGCAGGCAAAACTAGAACACGTTATAGTCCGCGGCATGAGGTTCTCCCTGTCGATCGCGATGAGCCCGCTCGACCAGCTGAACGGGCTGGCCCGCGCCGCCGAGGAGGCCGGGTTCTCCTCCGTCGTGCTGCCCGATTCGCTCTTCTACTCCGAGAAAGTGTCCGCCGACTATCCCTACACGCCGGACGGCAGCCGGTTCTGGGACGAGGAGACGCCGTGGGCGGATCCGCTGGTCGCGACCGCCTCGATGGGCGCGGTGACCGAGCGGATCCGGTTCTACACGTCCGTGCTGAAACTCGGTTCGCGCAATCCGGTGCTGCTGGCCCGCCAGGTCAACTCGGTCGCCGCGCTGACCGGCGGGCGGTTCGGTCTCGGGCTGGGGATCGGCTGGTCGCCCGAGGAATTCGAATGGTGCGGCGCGCCGTACGCGCGCCGCGGCAAGCGGTTCGACGAGGCGATCGAGGTGCTGCGGCTGATCCTCGACGGCGGCATGGTCGAGTTCCACGGCGAGTTCTTCGACTTCGACAAGCTCCGGATGAGCCCGACGCCCCCGTCGCGCGTGCCGTTCTACATCGGCGGGCACACCGACGTCGCGCTGCGCCGGGCCGCGCGCGTCGCGGACGGCTGGTCGTCCGCGATGATGACGCTCGAGCAGCTGCGCGAGACCATCGGCAAGCTCAAAGGCCTGCTTGCCGAGCGCGGGCGCGCCGACGATCCGTTCGAATTCCAGGCGGTATGCGTCGACCGGTTCGGGCTCGACGGGTTCCGCGAACAGGCCGAGGCGGGCGTCACCGACGCGATCACCATGCCGTGGGTGTTCGAGGGACACGGATTCGACGCGGAGCTGGGCCTCAAGGTCGACGCGATCCGCAAGTTCGGCGACGAGATCATCGCGAAAATCGAGGAGTGACATGGGAGTCGAGGTCTGCTGGGACCCCGCGGCGAAGCAGCCGCCCGCGCGGGAAGCGGCGTTCAAGTCGATGACGGCGGCGACCGCGGGGGACAAGGACGCCTGGCTTGCGCTGTTCGCCCCGGACGCGGTCGTCGAGGACCCGGTCGGCCCGTCGATGTTCGACGAGGAGGGCAAGGGCCACCACGGGCCCGACGGCCTGTCCGCCTTCTGGGACAAGACGATCGGGAACGTCGAGAAGTTCGAGTTCGTGATCCGCGATTCGCACGCGGCGGGCTCGGAGGTCGCGAACGTCGGGACCATCACGACGTATCTGCCCGGTGGCTACCGCGTCGACACCGACGGGGTGTTCGTGTACCGGGTCAACGAGGACGGGCTGGTCGTTTCGATGCGCGCGTTCTGGGAGACGGAGCGGGCGATGGCGACTGCGCGGCAGGTCTGACGTCAGGCCGGGTTTCGCTTCGACGAAGTCGAGAACGCGTGCGGTGACGAGGTCGGGCTGCTGGTTCTCGGCACGATTTCCGTACTGATACGGGGATTCGGTGCGGTGACGCGTGCGGCGACTTCGATCGCGCGGAGCTCGTCGTCGGTGCTCGCCGCGTTGGGGGGCTGTTGCGCCGGACGCGCGTGGGGCTGAATTTCGTTGCTTCGGCGGGTAGTCAGGCATTGTCCAGGCGTAGCAAGGTGTTCAGCAGATTTCCGCCCGGCAGTCCCTCGTCGCCGAAAATGCGGTGCTGCACCTCGATCACGAGCGGCAGCGCGGCGCGCAGGACGTCTCCGCCGGAGTCGGTGACCTCGACGCGTTTGGCCCGGACGTCCTCGGCACTGCGCGCGCGGGCGACGAATCCCTTGCGTTCCAGCGTTTTGAGGATCTGCGACACCTGCATCGGGTGGATGTCGCCGGAGGTCGCCAGGCCGGATTGGGTGACCGGGCCGCCGCCGCGGTTCAGCCACGCGGCGAGGGCGAGCGTCTGGAACTGCAGGTGCGTCAGGTCGAGCGGGGCGAGAGCCTGGTCGACCTCGCGGACGTAGCGGTGCACGACCCGCCACATGACGAACCCCACCGCGTTCTCGGGGGCGCCGAGCGAGGCGGTGGCGAAGAGCTCGGCGAGCGCGTCCTTGTCCATCGGAAGGCATCGTAGCGGTTGCCCGCAGATAGTAAACGCGTTTAGTATCGGACGGGACGGAAAGGGGCACCTGATGGCTGACCTGCGGCTGGACTTCGGCCTGTACCGCTACGACAACACCCGCGCGCTCTTCGACGGCCGGGTCCGCTTCGACGGCGTCGACGCGACCCTGCATACCGCCGACATCGTCTCGGACTTGTTCGAGCGCATGGTGCGGGGCAGGGAGTTCGCGGTCGCCGAGCTCGGGCTCACGTTCTACCTGCGCACCCTGGACCTGCCGGATCCGCCGTTCGTGGCGCTGCCGGTGTTCCCGAACCGGCAGTTCCGGCATTCGGCGATCTACGTCAACCGCCGCAGCGGCATCCGGTCGCCGCGGGATTTGATCGGCAAGACGATCGGCGAGTTCGCGACCTACGGGCACGACGCGGGCGTGGTGGCGAAAGGCATCCTGTCCGATGAATACGGCGTGCGGCCGGAACAAAGCCGGTGGGTGATCGGCGGATTCGACTGGCCGATGGAGTGGTTCGATTTCGTCCCGCGACTGCATCCCGCGGAAGTCGACGTGCGACAGGCTCCGGCGGGGAAAGCGCTCGGGCAGATGCTGGAGGCCGGGGAGATCGACGCGTTTGTTTCCGCGGATCCGCCGCGCGGGATCCGGGAGGATTCGCCGGAGGTGGCGCAGCTGTTCCCGGATTACGTGAGTGTGGAGCGCGAGTATTACCGGAGGACCGGAATTCGGCCGATCATGCACACAGTGGTGGTCCGGCGGGATTTGCTGGCGGAGCACCCGGGGTTGGCGGAGCGACTGTATCGGGGATTCGTGGAGGCGAAAGAGGTCGCGATGGCGGATTACCGGCGTGGTCGCGTCTTCAATCACATGGGCGAGGCCGGGATGGTGCCGTGGTTCAGCGCGCTGTATGACGAGAACCGGCGGCTGTTCGGCGAGGATTGGTGGCCGTATGGGATCGAAAAGAACCGGCGGTCGGTGGAGGCATTCTTGCGGTGGCACTTCGAACAGGGGCTGTCTCGGCGGTTGATGACGGTGGAGGAGGTTTTTGTGCCGGAATTGCTGGGGACTTAGCCGTTCCAGCAATGCACCGCGGCCGGCGGTCTGGTCAATCCTCCTGGCCCGGGCTTCGGGCCAGGAGGATTTTCCGTTCGGTTCGGCCGGTTTCGCGGAAACCGTGCCGCAGATAGAACGCGTGCGCGCGAGTGTTGACCGCGAGAACCTCGAGTACCAGCGGCTGTTCTCGCTCCGCCGCGACCCTGATCAGCCGCCGGAGCAGCCGTCCGCCGATTCCTCGGCCTTGGTAGCGCGGGTCGAGTTCGATCCGGCCGAGGAAGACCTCGGCCGGCCGGTGTTCGACCACGAGCAGGCCCGCGTCGGCTCCGTCGACCGTGATCACCTGCCACCTGCCGGGTGTGAAGGCGCGGTCGTGGTAGCCGCGTTGGATTTTGTCGTTCCAGCCCCAGATCGCGGCGACATACTCGCCAAGAGCGGCCCGGTGCACCTGGAAACAGAAGTCGCTGTCCGCGGGGGTCGTCGGGCGAAGGCCGACCTCGTCCGGCATGCGCGCCTCCGGTGCTCGGGAGCGCTCAGGGTAGCGCGGTCACCCGTCGTTTTTCCGCACCTTCGGAAGGACCCGCACCATCGCGGTTCCCGCTGCCAGCAAAGCGAATCCGGCCAGCAGCAGCCACAGCACGTTCACGCCGGTGAACGCGAGTCCGCCGGTCACTCCGGCAGCCGAGGCCGCGCCGATTTTCTGGTACATAAGGGTTCTCTCTTCCGTCGGGGATTCACCAGTTCTTGCGGGTGCGCAGGAGCGCGTCCGCATATGCCTTCAGGTGGCAGGCCTGCAGGAAATAGTCGAGCACCAGCTCGTACATCGACGCGGCGAGCAGCATCCGGCGCCAGCCGCGGTAGCGCACGGTCACCGCTCGCTCCACCACGAAGATCGCCGAGAGGCCGAGCCACCACGGGTTGAGGTGCAGGCCGCTGCGGTACAGGGCTGTCGCGAGGGTGCTCAGGTAGATTCCGCTCACCAGGACGCCGGCCATGGTCAGCAGCTGCCTGCCCCAGTACCGCCACGTGACGCGGGTCAGTCCGTATTGGACGCAGTTCTCCACCGCGCCCCGCTTCCATCGCAGCCGTTGTGTCCACAGTGCACTCCAGCTGGTCATGACCTCGGTTTCCAGCGTGCACGCGCTGGGCGAGATCACCCGGTGTCCGAGGTGCAGCAGGGCGAAAGTGAGCTCGTTGTCCTCGGTGAGGACAGTGGTGTCGTAGATCCCGCCGTTGCCGTCGCCTGCCGGCAGCTGTCCGACGAGCCGGGCGTCGGAGACTTCGCGGAGGGTACGGACCCGGAACATCGCCGCGGTTCCGGTCAGCACCAGGCATTTCCCGCGCAACCGGTGCACGTCGCGGGCATAGCGCGCGTATTCGTTGCGCTGCAAATGCCCGACGAAACCGCCGCCCGGGCCGCCGCGGAAGACGCCGCCGACGCCGCCGTATCCGCGGTCGAGGTGGTGCAGGGCGGTGCTGACGAACTGCGGGTCCAAAGTGGAGTCCGCGTCCTGGACGAGGATCACGTCGTCCTCGTCGAGCCTGGGCAGCAGCCACGCGAGCAGCTGGTTCAGTGCGCCGGCTTTCTTGTGCGCGTTGTCTTTGGACGGTCGAACCCGGGCTCCGGCGGCCGAAGCCACACCGGCGGTGTCGTCGGTGCAGTTGTCGGTGACGACGAAGACCTCGTCGACGCTCCGGTCCTGTCGGCGCAGCGCGGCCACGGTGTGCGCGATCTGCGCTTCTTCGTCGTGCGCGGGGATGACGGCGACGACACGCACGCTGCCGGAACGGTGCCGTCCGGTTCGCGGCTCGGCGAGCGTGGGTGCGGACATGAGCGGGGATCCTCTGCGCGGAACGGCGACGTGGTGCGTCGCGCCTGAACCCTTACTCTGTTCGTGGTCACGGAACGTTACGCGAATTTTCCAGACGTCACCCACAAGGGGGAGATTTGCCCGCGAACCTGTGGGCCAGCTGGGAATTTGCCCTCGTCCGGCACCTACTGTGAGTGGGTGTTACCGGGGCTGCCGGTGCGCCCGCGGAGGCATCAACCGGGTGATGAGCGGCGTCGATCCGAGCCCGTGCAGTGCCACGCTCCCGAGGACGCAGACCACGGTCAGCGTCAGCACGAGGTCGCTCTCTTCGCCGCTCAGGCCGTTGATCGCGAGCAGCCCGAAGACGATCGACGTCGTGCCGCGCGGGCCCAGCGCGCCGACGAGGAACCGGTCCCGCAGCGGCATCCGGGACCGCGTGAGCGACACCAGCACCGGGAAGATCCGCAGGACGGTCAGCGCGAGGAGGCAGAACACGATCGGCTGCCACTCCACGCCGAAGGACGCCACGACCACCGCGGCCGCGCCGACGACGAACCACATCGCCATCGTCAGGATTCCGGTGACCTCTTCGAGCAGCCGCAGGTCCTCCGACGGCCGGGTGAAGTGTTCTCGAGCGGGGCTGTCCGAGGTGCGGAGGTGCCGCGCGGCGAAGGCCCGGTAGACGTAGCGGAAGGCGATCCCGGAGACGAAACAGGCGACGAATCCGTTGCCGTCGATGGCGACTGTCGCCGCGTAAGTCAGCAGGGGAGTCGTGAGGAGGGCGATGCGCCGCCCCTGGCCGGAAGTCCAGCCGGAACGGACAGCGAGGAACAGCAGGAAACCGATCGCCGTGCCGACGACGGCTCCGGTGACAATGGCCTTGAGCGCGAACGGCAAAGCGGTCGCGAGAGCTTTTCCGGCGGTGTTCGCGGTATTGTCGCTGCGCGCGAGAATGAGCGCGAACAGGAACAGCGGCGAGACCAACCCGTCGTTGTAGCCGCTTTCGACATTCAGCACGCTGCGCACCTGCGGCGTCAGGGTTTTGTCCCGCACGACACGTTCAGCGGCGGCGAAATCGCTCGGGATGACGATGCACGCGACGATCAACAGCAACGGCCACGGCAGATCCGGGAAGAACGCCCAGCCGGCCAGCATGGCCAGCCCGAGGCTCAGCGGCAGCGCGAGGAACAGCACCCGCGCGACGAGGCTGGGCGCGTGTCCCCAGAGCCGTCCGCCGCGGACCTCGGTGGCGTCGACGAAAAGCAGCATCGCGAGAATGAGTTCGGCGACGTGCTGCGCGACTTCGGTGTCGAAGAGCTCGAGCAGTTTCTCCGGATTCGCGAACAACGCGGTCGCGACCCCGCACAGCACCATCAGCACGGGCGCGGCGATGTTCCACCTGTCGAGCTGTTTGGCCGCGAGCGCGCGCAGCATGACCGCTGTCGACAGGACCAGCAGTGCGGGAATCAACATCGTTCGTCCGGCTCCACGGCTTTTGATCGCGCCCAGCCGTCTTCGGCCGCTGACGCTCCACAGTGTACCGGCGGGCGCATGCGATTTCCGGTATTCCGGGTGTAAGTCACGTCCATCCGGAATCGGTCGATTCGGTCGGTTCCCCGCGCTAGCTTTCACCGCGGTGGCCACGTCGCGAATCCTTGGTGCAGAGGAAGAAGCTGGCTCGGCTCGCCGCGGTGGGCAAGCCGAGCCTGACGGGCCTCGTCGAGCAGGCACGCGGTGATGTCGATCCGGTCCGCGCTCGGCCGGGATCGGCCCGAGCGTACAGAGTTCGGCGGGTACGGCTTACCGCCCGGAATCCTCCACCGAATTTCCGCGCACATACCGCGAAAGCGTCCCCGCGCCCACGCGTTCGACCGAAACGCACTCCAGATGCGCGGTTCCCGTGCCGTCCGGGAACAGGCGGGTGCCGCCGCCCAGGACGGTGGGGAAGGTCAGCAGCCGGTACTCGTCGATCAGGTCCGCTCCCATCAGGGTGTGCACGACGCTCAGGCTGCCGGTGACGACGACGTCGCGTTCTTCCTGTTTCACCGCGTCGACCAGGTCGCCGTCGAGGACCGACGAGTTCTGCCACGCGCTGGTGTCGGCGAGGGTGCTGGTGGCGACCAGCTTGGGCACGGCGTTCATCCGCCGCGAGAACGGGTCGTCGCGGTGCGGCCAGATGGTCGAGAACAGCTGCCAGGTCGTGCGGCCGAGCAGCAGGACGCCGTCGTCCAGCGTGCTCCCGACCCGGAATTTGTCGCCCGCGACGGCCTCCGCGCCGTGCCGGAAAGCCCAGCCCCCGCCGGGGGTGCCGGAGGAGCCGTCCGGGTCGGACGCGACGCCGTCGAGGGTGGTGAAGGCGATGACGATGACGCTCATGGCGGAGATCCCTTCAGTCGGTGGTCGCCAGTACTTACCGGCGGCCCCGGCTGAACTCATCGGTCCCCGGCTAGAAAATCCTCGACGGCAGGTCGAAGGCCTCGAAGACCCCCGGATCGGCGAAGACGACGTTGTGCGAAATCCGCCCGCCGGTCACGGTGAAGACCTGCAGCGTGTGCAGGCGCCCGTCGGCCGGGTAGGCGGCGAGCGCGGGCTGGCCGTTGGCGGTGAGCCCGCGCATGGTCCAGCCGGTTCCGCGCATTTCGAACACGCGGTGCATGAACCGGCCGTAGTCGTCGCTGCCGCGGAACCAGAGCGGGACCGGCGGCATTTCCATGATCGCGTCGTCGGTGAGCAGCCGGACGAGCCCTTCGACGTCCGCGGCTTCGAAGGCTCGCGCGTACCGGTCGATCACGGCCTGGGCTTCCGCGTCGTCCGGTTCGGCGATCTCGTCCATCCCGCCCGCGTCGGCGAGCGTCGCGCGGGCCCGTTGCAGCGCGCTGTTGACCGCCGGAACGGTTGTCTCCAGCTGCGTAGCGACCTCGGCCGCGCTGAACTCGAGCACCGACCGGAGGACGACGACTGCTCGCTGCCGCGCCGGGAGGACCTGCGTCGCGGCGATCCAGGCCAGCCGCAGCCCGGCGCGCGTGTCGGCATCGCAGCGCGCGTCGGGGAACGGCTGCAGCCACGGGATGTCCATCGCCGGCTGCAGCGGTGCGCCCGGATCGTCGCTCGCGGCACCGAGACCGGAGGGCAACGGGCGGCGGGCCCGGCCCTCCAGTGCGGTCAGGCAGACGTTCGTCGCGATCCGGTACAGCCAGGTCCGCACGGAAGCACGCGCCGGGTCGTACCGGTCGCGGGCTTTCCACGCACGCAGCAGCGTTTCCTGCACGAGATCCTCTGCCTCGTGGAAGGAGCCGGCCATCCGATAGCAGTAGGCGGTCAGCTCGCCGCGGTGCGCTTCGAAGTCCACCTGGTCATCATCCGGCACGCGCGACGCTGAGGGAATGGGGTGGTACTGCGGTTCTTAGTCGCGGACGCCGCACACGCCGGGCTGTTCTGGGAAACCGGACCCGGCGCGGGAACACGCGCCGGGTCCGACGGCTCAGTTTTTGTTGGTGCCCGGGGTCAGCACCTTGTCGATGACGAAAACGGTCGCGTTCTTGGTCGGAATGTTCCCGCAGAGGATCTTCGCGCCGTTGACGGTCAGGTTCTCACCGGAACCTTCGATCTTCAGCGGGCCGCCCGCGGTGTTCAGCGAGGTGACGGTCCCGGCTTGTTCGAGGCCTTTGGCGTCGTAGCGCTTGCCGACAACGTGGTACTGCAGGATCGGCGCGAGCTGGTTCGGGTTGGCCGCCAGCTCGTTGAACTTCGCGTCGCCGAGGGCGTTGAACGCCGGGTCGGCGGGGGCGAAGACGGTGATGGCCTGCTGGCTGTTGAGCGTGTCGACCAGGTTGGTGGCCTTGACGGCCGCGACCAGCTTCGTGAGCAGCGGGTTCGTCGAGGCCGCGGACGCGACCGGCTGCGGGCCCATCGAGTCGAGCGAACCGGGCGCGCTGCCCTGCGGGAGCTGGGAACAGGCGGGGCCGAAGACCTGGTCGTTGGTGGTGACGCCGGAGGCGCTGCTGGACATCGGCGCGGAGATCGGAGCCGAGGACGGCATCGCTGACGGGCTGCTGCCGCTCGAGGCGTTGGTGTCAGTGCCGCTGCCACAGGCGGTGAGGGCGAGGGCGGCAGCGGCACCGATACCGGCGAGGCAAAGGGTCTTCACGGGAATTCTCCGTTCACAGTGGACTGTTCGAGAGGGATTCGGCGCCGGACCGGCAGCGGATTGGTCAGGAAGCGATGAAAGTCGTGGAATGCCATCCGGTCGCGCCGTCCGGCACGGTCCCAGCACGGGTTTCCGTCTGGGTATAGCCGGATTTATCGGTCGCCCGCACGAACACCTGGTGCGTACCCGGCTTCACCGCGATCTGGGTCCACCACATCCGCCAGGTATTCGGGTTCACCTCGGCGGACAACGTCGTCGCCTGCCAGGCTCCACTGTCCACTTTGATCTCCACGGCGGCGATCCCGGTGTGCTGCGCCCAGGCGACGCCCGCGAGGCGCACTGTCCCGGCGGGAACGGTGTCGAAGCCCTTGGGCGTGTCGATCCGCGATTCGGTTTTGATCGGCGCCTGCTCGCCCCAGCCGCGGCGGAGCCAGTACGCCTGCCGGGCCTTCCAGGTGGTGACCTCGATATCCACCACCCATTTGACCGCCGAGACGTACCCGTAAAGGCCGGGCGTGACCAGACGGGCGGGAAAACCGTGCTCCAGCGGCAGAGGCTCGCGGTTCATCCCGAGCGCCAGCATCGCGCCGCGCGAACGGTCGAGCGCGGCCGCCACCGGGGTGCCGGACGTCCAACCGTCCACACTGGAGCAGAACAACTGCTCCGCACCCGGCTGTACTCCGGCTTCCTCCAGAAGATCCGCGAGATCGACCCCGACGAAGTTCGAAGTGGACACGTAATCGCCACCGACCTCATTGGACACACACGTCATCGTCACCGTGCGCTCGACCAGAGGCCGGTCGCGGAGATCGCGATAGCGGTACCGGATTTCCCGCTCGACCATTCCGTGGATGCGCAGGCTCCAGTCCTCCGTGCGCACCTGCGGAACGGACAACGCGGTGTCGACGCGGTAGAAATTCCGGTTCGGCGTGAGAAACGCCGGGGTGCCGAGCTTGGCGAAGTCCGCGTCGGCGGGAATCGGCGGGGCGGAAACCGCGGGCACGAGCTGCCCGACCGCCGCACGGGAAGCCGCAGCGTCGCGCGTCCCGCTGATCGCCTGTCCGGCACCGCCGAGAACTCCGGTCCCGACGACGGTACCGACACTGCTGAGCAGAAAGCGCCGCCGCGAGGAGTCCGTTGCCTGCTGTCGCGTCGCGATTCGGTGCAGCAGAAGGAAGACTGCCGTCCCGGCGACCAGGCTGGCCAGCGGAGCCAGCAACGCGATCGCGGTCAGATCCGGTCGCGCGGCCACGGCGACCCCACCGATGAGTCCAAACGCGACAATCACCGCGACGCCCGGCCACGGCGTCCGGCGCGACAGCAGACCGGCCGTGGCGGACACGAGCACTAACACCGCTGCCATGCCGCCGAGCAGGACGGTCTTGTCGTACGTGCCGAAGGTTCGCACGGCGAAGTCCTTCAGCGGCAGCGGTGTCAGGTCGATCGCGCCGTTCCCGACCGCGAGATACGGCGAGGCGTTGATGTTGCCGAACGACGCGACCAGGTGCCCGGCGGCTAAGGCCGCGACCAGGGCGAGGACGCCGCACAGCGCTGCCGGAAGGATCCGCAGACGGGAGGACATGCGAGGCATTCGTCGCCGGACCATCGGCGGATGGGTGTGAGCTGGTCACCCGCCGGTGGGAGCCTCCCGCAGGAGGGGGTCACGTCCGAGAGACGTCGCATTTGTGCGATCTCGTGTGGACATGGCCGTTCTGTCGGCTAAGTTCTCGGATAACTCCGCCGCCGTCGGCGTCGACAAGGACGGTGCGTACCCGGTCAAGAAGCAGCCGCTTCCGCGAGGATTTGCTCGCGGAGGATGTCCGCGTGCCCGCAGTGCTGCGCCAGTTCGCGCAGCATGTGCAGGTAAACGAACCTCAGCGGCAACGGGCCGCGGCGGTTGCCGGGCAGGAGGTCGGTCAGCTCGAGCGACGCGGTGGCCCGGCGAGAGTCCTCGCACGCTTCGCGGTGCGCCCGCTGGACGGACTCGACGGTGTCGTCGTCGGTGAGGATGAACGATTCGTCCGGTGTCGCCGGGATGCCGATCTCGGCGCGGGACCGGCCGGTGACGGCTTCGTCGAACCAGACCTTCTCCACGAAGGTCGCGTGCTTGACCAAGCCGAGCAGCGTGGTCCGCGACGGCACGAGCGATCGGCGGGCCTGCTCCTCGGTGAGCCCGTCGAGGCAGTGCCGGAGCGCCTCGCGGTGCTCGTCGATGAAGTACTCGAACTGGTCCTTGGCGGGGTTGTCGATCGCTGATTCCATGGGCACCGGTCCAGCTTGCCGGATCTCCGGGTCCAGGTGAAGAAGGGGTAAGCCGTCGCTCGGCGGAAACTGCCCGCGGACGGGCATCAGGACGACGCCGGTCAGGGCGGACCAGGTGCCAGCGGAAAGCTCATCGGTTCCGGGGAAGCCAGCGGCGTCGTTGCCGGACGGCGGAAGAGTCCTCTGTGGACAGCGGAGCACGGGTGCCGTGGACCCCTCCCGGACCGCGCCGGGATACTGGTGCGCAGAGACCGGCTCGAAGCGGAAAGGGGCTCGACGGTGCCGCGGCGCGGATCCAGGGAGCGAACGAAAATGTGCGGGAAAGCCGGCGCGACCGCCGAATCCGGACAGATCGGGTGAACCGCCGACGCATGCCGCGCCTGCCGCGGTTGCCGCGGCGTCCGGCCACGACCGCGGACGAGCAGGTCGGTTTCAACGGCGCGTTCGCGGCCGCGCTGACGCGTGCGATCGGGTCGATGCCCGCGCTCTATGTCGTCCTCGCGCTCGTCGCCGGATGGATGGCGCTGGCGACGTGGGGCCCGCTGCGCGCGGTCGATCCGTATCCGTTCGCGTTCCTGCTGTTCCTGGACAACGTGGTGCAGCTGGTGCTGTGCTTGGTGATCCTGGTCGGCCAGCGGGTGCTGGGCGGCGCGGCCGACCGCCGTTCGGTGCAGACCTACGAGAACGCCGAGGCCGTCTTCGAGCAGATCGCGGACCTGCAGCGGCATCTCGACGAGCACGACCGGGCGCTCAGCCGCGGCGTGAGCCTGCTGGAATCGAGCCCGCATCCGTGGATCCAGCAGCACCGGGTCCAGCGGCCGCCGCAGGCGCTCGACCAGGCGGTGAGCGTCAACGGCCGGATCGCGGCCTGGCTGACGCAGCGGCTCGGCAGCATGTGGGCGTTCTACCTGGCGGCCGGGACGCAGGTGGTGTGGATGGGCCTGGCCGCGCTCGGCGTGCAGCGGCTGGATCCGTACCCCTTCCCGTTCATGACTTTCCTGTCCACGCTGGTCCAGCTGGTCTTCATGATCGTGATCATGGTCGGCCAGGGCGTCCTCGGCCAGGCGGGCGACCGCCGTTCCGAGCAGACCTACCTCAACGGCGAGGCGATCCTGCACGAATGCCGCCGGATGAAGGCGCGGCTGGAGGCGCAGGACCGGCTGATCGAGGACCTCAGCCGTTACACCCGCGGCGAGCTGATCGAGGATCTCGCGCGGGCCATCCACGACGTCGACGGCCAAGCCCAGCGTGCCGTCCACGCCTGGGTCCCGCCCCGCTGGGACCAAGCGCCCGAAGAGCACAAGGCGGTGACCCGCGCCCAGGCCCGGCAGCTGGGCGAGCATCTCGCACTGGTCGGCTGCGTGATGGTGCCGGCCTTCGACCCGGCCCTCACCGTCGCGTTCGCCGACGACGAGGTCCTGCTGCTGGCCCAGCGGGAACACGACCGGTGGCGGACCGAACAGGCCTCCGGCGAGCTGGCCGACCCGCACCTGGTCGCCTGGGACGATCTGCCGGAGCCGGTGCGGGCGCGGAAACTGCACGTCGCGCGCAGCATCCCGGGCCTGGTGGCCAGCGTCGGCATGCAGGTGGTCCGCGACGGGCGGGCTCGCGGCGGCGCGGGCGAGGAGGATTTCACCGCCGAGGAATGGGCGACCCTGCAGCGGGCGATGATGGCGTCGGGAATCCTGGTCGGGCTCTCCGTCGGCGGGGTGGATTCGGACGAAATGTTCGCGCTGGTGAAAACCTTGCGGGAAGCGAGCGTCGCCCATCCGAGGCGCTTCATCCGCGAGGTCGCCGCGTCGTCGGCGTTCGACACGGGCCTGCGGCCGGGCGTCAAATACTCCGAATACCTGCCGTACGCGGAAAAGACGATCCGCTCGGCCGCGGCGATCGTCGCCGCCACCGCACCGGCGGAGCTGCCGGACTTCCGCGAATTCCTGGTGGAGATCGCCACGGTCGTCGCCGAAGTGAACCAGGAAGGCGGATTCCTCGGCGTGGGCGCGCAACGCCGGACGCCCAAGGAGGTGGCGGCGATGGACGCCGTCCGCTTGGCCGCGCGCCACGACTGAGGTCACTTGATCGCCACGGCGGCTCCCATGACGGCCCCGTAGAGCACGAAGACGTTGACCAGTGCGATAAACGACGGTTGGAGCCACCGGATCAGCGGAGCTGCCTGGCCGGGCACCAGCGTGCCGTTGGCGTCGAGCGCTTTTTCGCCCGGTCGCGAAGCCAGCAGCGAAACCAGGCCGAACAGTGCGCAGAGCGTGAACGGGAACCAGTGGCCGTGCAAGGGATTCCAGAGCCGCTGCGCGCCGCCCCAGGCCGCGGAAACGGCGCCGGTCATGGCGGCGAAGTTGGTCAGCGATTGAACAGTGACGAAATCGCTGACGTTCTTCGTGCCCGCCGGCGCCGCGTCGCCGAGGTTGCCGCTCGTCGGTTCGGCGGTCGCGGTGGTGGTGGCGAAGGCTTTGGCAAGGGACATGAGACACCTCGTTGTGACCCGGATTCCCCGAAGTCGCAGCGAGGCGCGGACCCGTTACGCCGGCTCGTCACCGTGATCCGGTGGCCACCAGCCGCGCGGTGATCGGTTCGAGCGCGGCGATCAGTTCGTCGAGTTCGGCGGCTGACAGGGCTTCGTACGGCGCGGCGGCGAGTTCGTCGGTCAGGGTTTCGATGTGTTGCTTGAGCTCGCGGCCCGCGTCGGTGAAGTGGCCGTCGCTGTCGACGAGCCCTCGTTCGCGCAAGCCGTTCATGACCGCGGCCAGCCGCGTCTTCGGCAGATGGTGGACGCGTCCGAACGACTCCGGCGGATGGATGCCCATGTCCAGCGCGGACAGGATGTGCGCCTCCGCGCCGCTGATGCGCGCGCCGACCAGCGCGGCGATGTGCCCGTCCCCTCGGTGCTCGCGCAGCATGGTCGCGCAATGCCACAGCCGGGCGGCCGGATCGCTCGGCATCGGCAGGGTGCGCATTCCGGCGTACATCATCCGGCCCGCGGTGGGTGCGCTCGTCGCGGCCTTGGCGGTCAGGTCGGCGGCGCGCACCAGTCCTGGAGACCCGGCCAGTTCGTCGCCGAGGATCCGGCGCAACGAGGCCGCGCTGCCTCGTTCCCGCGCGGCGACGGAAGCGTCGGGCGGGATCGTCTCCCACGCGCTCGGGATGTGCCGCGCGACCTCGCCCTCGGCGAAGTTGTAGAAAGCCGCGTGCACGACCTCGGCCGGAACCCGCCCCAACGGCGCGGCGCGGCTGGCGAAATAGCCGTCCCAATAGGTGCGGTGGCCGAGCGCGGCCAGTTCGTCGTTGCACTCGTCGGCGAAGAACGTGACGAGGCAGATCGGCTCGAGAAGCTCGAACATGCGCCGGGCGGTACTGGTCATCGCTGCATCATGCCAGCGTCGTGAGGAGAACATCGGCGATTTGCCCGCCGAGGTCGACGCTCGCGACCGCTCCGTCCGTGCTCTCCGCCGAGGGGTCGCGGAGGAGGACCTCGGCCCGGCAAAGCCCGCGCCGGGTCATCACGTTGAGGGCCTGGGTCGGCTGGTCGAGGCTGACGGTCACGGTGTCCTCGCCGGCGAACCGGATCTGGTCGCCGCGCTCGAGGTCGGCCGGGGTCCCGTTGATCGTCAGCCGGAGCGGGCCGAGAGCGGTGAAAAGCCGGTCGATGCCGGGGAAAGCCGAGAACGGCGCGTCTTCGAGAAGGTCCGCGACGCTGATCCGCCAGCGGTCGGCATGGGCGGCGAGTTCCCGGGTGGTGCCTGCTCCGTTGCGCCAGGGGACCGGGGTGACTTCGGAGGGGATGAGCATCAGAGCATCTCACTCGTTCGCCCCGGCAGACGCAAACCCGCGTGCCCGGTCCGCGTCTCTGAAGCCGCTGCTGCCGCGTGCGGTGAGCAGCCTGTTCGTGCGGGCGCGCTCACTGCGGCAAAAGCGTACGGACCGCGTTGGGGAATCCGGCCACTCCGTCTGGCCCGGCCAGCGCCAAATTGAAGAGAAACCCGGGCAGGAGCGATAGAATCGCTTGCGCGAGAGCCTCGGCGGGTGCGCCGGTCCAGGCTCCGGCCTCCTGCCGGTCGCGTACGAGGCCGGCCACTTCGGCGCTCATCTCGACCGTCGCGGCGGTGAGGCGGTCGGCGAGTTCCCGGTTGCGCTGGGCTTCCGACCAGACCAGCACCGCCATGTTCGCCAATTGCCGGTCGCGGTGCAGGTCAGTCACGACCTCCAGCAGTTCCGCCATCACCTCGCCGACGCCGTTCTCGCCGGTGCCGCGGGCGAGGGCAGCGCGCAGCACCCCGGCGACGTCGTCGAGGTTCTGCGCGGCGACCGCGACGATCATGTCCTCCTTCTTCGGGAAGTACCGGTAAACCGCGCCCGCGGACTTGCCCGCCTCGGTGAAGACGTCCTGCATCGACGTGCGGTGGAAGCCGTTGCGGAGGAAGCAGCGGCGCGCGGCCGCCAGGATTTCTCCCCGCTGGTCGTCCTTGTACTGCTGGCTCACCCTCGGCAACGTCCGCTCCCTCACGTTGACAGTTCTCGCGCCGAGAGCATACCGTGAAAGAAAAGCGGATGTCCGTCCTCTTTTAAAGGAGCGCCAGCGATGCCCATGACCCCTGTTCCCGACGTCACGCTGACCCCGGTCGCGTCCTTCCCCGAGAAGTACTTCCCGGAGAACCTCGCCGTCCGCGGCGACGGTTCGGTGCTGGTCACCGTCCTCCTGCAGCAGGAGCTGTGGATCGTGCCGGAGCCGCGGCGCCCCGTGCTCGTGCACCGCTTCGACCATCCCGTGACCGGGATCGTCGAGGTCCTGCCGGACGTCTTCCTGATCAGCCTGACCGAGGGGTACACGACCCACGAATCGCATCTGGCCCGGCTCGACCTCACCGGCTGGACGCCCGGCGAACCCGTCGCCCCGGAGATCATCTTCACCTTCGACGAGCCGGTGCGCGCCCTCAACGGCAGCTGCCTGCTCGGCCCCGGAGTGCTGGCCGTCGCCGACTGCTTCGCCGGGCTGATCTGGCGCGTCGACCTCGATGCCGACGCCCGCGGTGCGAAGGCCCGGATCTGGCTGGCCCACGACACCATGGCCGACGACCCGGACGCCGAGGTCGCCCCGCCGCGACAGCCGGGCGTCAACGGCGTCCGGTACAGCGCCCGGACCGGATACCTCTACTACACCTCCACCGCGCAGAAGGTCTTCATGCGGGTGCCGGTCGACCCCGGCACGCTCGACCCGGCCGGAGGCGCGGAATTCGTCGCCGCGATCGACAACGCCGACGACTTCGCCCTCGACGAGGAGGCCGGTTTCGCTTACGTCACCAGGCATCGCGCCAACACGCTCGACCGGGTGCCGCTCATTCCCCGGCACGGCAGCGAAGTCCGGCACGTCGCGGGCGAGCCGTTCGACGAACTCCTGGTCGGGCCGTCCAGCGCTGCCTGGGTCCCGGGCGAGGAAGGGCGGGCCCTGTACGTGACCACAGACGGCGGCACGACCGCTCCGCCGGACGGGATCTTCCGCAACGCCATGCTGGTGCGGGCGGAGCTGCGTCCGCGCACCGGTTCGTGAAGCATCACCGCACCGGAGTACGGGCGCCCGGGCCAGGCTCCGCGCGAGTGCCGTCGGCCGGCACGCTCACCGTCGGGAGGATCTGGGCCAGCTGCGCCTGCGAACCGGGCTGAGCCGGGGCCGGCGGGTCTTGGTGGACCGGGCCGCAGCCGTGGATTCCCTGGTCGGCCGGGACGGTCATCGGACACACTTGCGTCGCGCTGGCTGTCGCGGTCATGGCGCCGAAGGTCAGCGCCGCACCGGCGGTGATCGTCGCGATTCGGGCCCAGCGGATGGCATCGGACATGACGAATCTCCTTCGTTCAGCGGACAGGGTCAAACGAGCGTGCAGCGGGCGTAAGCCTTGAGCTGGAACGGTTTCGCGGTGTTTCCGCTCGCGTAGACCTCCCAGCCGGTCCCGTCGTCGGTGGGCCGGTTCGTGTAGACGGTCGGCCCGTAGCTGGACACGGCGTAGCCGCCCGACGAGACCTGGTACCCGGACGGGCATTGAGCCACCGCGTGGGCGGCTCCGCCGGAGCTGTCGGCCGTCGCGGTGGCCGAGCGGTTCAGCGGATTCGACAGCGGCGGCGAGGAATCGGCGGCGGCGGTCCCGGCGGTCAGGACGCCTCCGGCGAGGGCCGTCGCGACGGTGATCGCGGTCCGGTGGATCGTGCGCGGTACGGGCATGGCAACCAACTCCTCAGCAATTCATCGAGACGCCCAGCAGCGGGCAGGACGGGCTCTGGGTCGGCGACAACGGCGGCGGTCCGCTCTCGGCGGGCGGTTCAGCCGGACCGCTGCCGCCGTTCGATCCGGTCGGAGGTGCGGGAGTGCCGGTCTCGCGGTGCCCGGTCGGTCCGGTGGGACGCTGAGTGCGGGACGGCGTGGTGGTGTCGTTGTGCTGGGCCGGGCGGTGGGTTTCGTGCGGCTCCGGCGTGGTTTCCGGTGCCGCCACCGCGTTCGCGGCCGGGGGAGCGGGTGCGGGAGAGGAGGACGAAGGCGGCGGTGCGGCGGAGGTGCTCGGGCGGTGTTCCGGACGAGCGGGTGCTGGGGTTGCCGCTGCCGGTTCCGCCGATTGATTGCCGGGCAGGGCACCCAGTGCCCAGCCGACTCCTCCGCCGACGGGAATCGCCACCGCGGCAGCAAGGGCGCCGTAAGCCAGTCGACGCCGCCGCTCCGGTCCGTCGGCGATCTTGCGGGCCAGACCGGGAAGGCGGAGCCGCGCCAGCCGCCACCCCGCACGGCCGAGCTGCCACGCGATCGCGGCGATCCCGGCGATCGGCAGCGCCAGCAACAGAATCTGCACGGCCGCCGAAATCGCGCCCAGCACGGGGTGCGGATCGGTCGCGGCGCGAGACAGCAGGCTGGACACCGCCTGCACGTCGGTATGGATCAACCCCGGAACCTGCCAGGCGATGTAGCCCAGCTCCAGCGCGAGAGCGGGCACGATCAGCAGCACCCACGTCGTGACGGCGGCTTGCGGCCAGCGCTTCAACGCGTCCAGCCGCTCGTCGCGCGGCCGGCGCAGGAGGTAGTGCGACAGGATCGGGCCGATGTAGCGGTAGAGGTCCGGTACGCCGACGAGGTCCGCCATGAGGTAGTAACCGTCGAAGCGCAGCGTGGGCAGGAGTTGCTGCACGATCTCCAGGTTCACCGACAACACCGCCACCAGCAGCGGCGCCCATCCCGTGCTGAAGTAGGCCGCGGCGAGGGCGAGCGCGAAGATCGCGTTGAAGTACACGCCGCCCAGATCGGTGCGCAGCCGCCCGGCGCGGTTGAGCCGGTACGTGTCGGTGATGTCGGTGTAGAAAGCGGGCCACACCAGGTAAATCCCGGCGCCCATCCCGCCGGGTACGGCACCGGAATAGCGGCACGCGGCGGCGTGCCCGCATTCGTGGAATCCCGTCGACGCGACCGCCAGTCCGAGCACCGCCAGCACGCCGATCGGGTCGGCGAGAGTGCTGCTCATCGCGTCGGAAACGCTGTGCCCGGCGAGCAGCCACCACTCCGCGATTCCGGCCGCGGCCAGCACGAGCGGGATCACGACCGGGAAGAACAGCCACCCCAGCAGGCCGCCGACGAGCCAGGTCGCCGCCGGGGCGAGCACCTGGACGCGCACCCGCAGCGCCAGGAAAGGGTTGTGCCGGGCCAATTCCGGGACGGTGCCGTCGGCGTAGGTGGTCAGGCCGAGCGGGGCGAGCTTGCGGTCCAGCAGGTATGCGAGGTGCTCGGCCTCCAGCCGCAACCCGGACTGCTCGCTCGCGGCCGCCGCGACTCTCGCCAGCATCTTGGCGTCGTCGCGGTTTTCGGTCTCTTCTGATTCTTCGGGCACGAAGGCTTGCTGGGCGACCAGCAGGCGGACGATCAAGTACAGCAGGGCGGGCAGCCGCACGAGTTGCCCGTCGGTGCGCGCGACGAGAAGCGGCGGTTCGCGGTACCCGCTGCCGCGGAATTCCCCGACCGGCTCGGTGTCGGGCAGCAACCCGACCGGACCGGATTCCCCGATCCGCGCCGTCGCCCCCGTTTCGCCGCTCGCCGCGGTCGGCACGGCAGTGCGGTCCGCGGTGTCGGCGGTGGCGGCGGGAAGTCCGGGATGCGGGCACATGACGGTCCTCTCCGGGGCGGGTCGGTGACGTGCGGCCGGGCTGGTTCGCGGCGGTGGCCGGTGCCGTCCGGACGGCGGCCTCAGTCAATGGCGTTGGGCGGCCCGAGTCCGAGCGTTTCGCTAGCGATGTCTGCCGGTGACGACGGATCTGGCACTGGATCCGCGGTCAGCTCGTGGGGCGAGTGCTGCCCGAGGCCCAGATCTGGTCCGTGCCAACGATGTTGGCGGGGCGGTCCGGATCACCGCTGCTCGCAGCGGGCGGGCACCGGGCCGACCGCCGCCCGCGGGGTCCTCGGGACCGGACGGATCAGTGGTTCTCGACCGCGGCAGGCATGCAGGTGGTGGTCGTCGACGGCGGTTGCCCGAGCCCCAGCGCGCCGACGACTCCGCCGCTGCCCTCGCTGTGGGTGGTTTGGCAGGCGTAGTAGACGGTTCCGCCGTGCCCGTCGGGCACCGCGTAGCGGCCCGGGTCGGCCGTCGGAGCGGCGGGGCTGCCAGTGACCGCGGAGAGCGCCGTGCGGGCCGGCAGCACCTCCCCGGCCAGCGCGTCCAGCTCCGCGAAACGCGGGTCCTCCGGAACGGACCCCGCGATGGGCTTTGCTTGGTGCACGGTAGTCGCCTTCTCTCCGCTGTCGTCTGGGGTTTCGTCCGCACGGGGCGGGGCCGGAAAACGGCCGGCCCCGCCCCGTCGGAGTCCCCGCGCCCACCCGGGCGGGGGCGGTCACCGTGCTCAGTAGCTGGACACGGCCGCCGGGGTGCAGCTCATCGTCTCGTTGGGGTTGTTGGAACCCAGCCCGAGCGTCCCGGTCAGGCCCGGAGTGCCCTCGGAGTGCGAGGACTGGCAGGCCGACAGCGCCGTGGCGCCGTGGTGACCGCCGTCGTAGACGACGGTGTTGCCGCCCGAAGCGGCCGCCGAGCTGCTCGAGGCGGAGCCGTTCGCGCCGCCGCCGGCGTTGTTGAACGGGGTGGACACGATGCCCAGCACCGCGCGCTCCGGCAGCACCTCGGCGGCCAGCGCGTCCAGTTCCTCAAACTTCACCGAATCCATGGTGCTCCTTTTTCGTTCTCGATCTTTCTTTCGATCAATCCCGGAAAAGAGCTCTCCGCGTACGAAGACGCTCGGTTGTGTTTCCCGGATTCCGCGAATGCGGCGACCCCTTTGTAACACCTTCTGCCGAGCGGGTGCAAACCCGTGATTGTCTTGACAGGTAAGGGAAGCTGTTCAGCGAGCCGGGCAAGTTCAGTGTGTCGGACGCCATTTCAGAATTCCTGAAAACGGGGGCCTGTGCGGAGTTTCACGATTCGTGAAATTGCTCGTCGTCAGCGGGCCTGCCGCGCGGGCACCGGCGTCAGCCGCGGACGGCTCGCCCGCTCCGGGACCAGCAGTTCGTCCACCGGACAGCCCAGTACCGCGCACAGCGCGTCCAGGTCGCCGAGTTTGACGCTGGCCGGTCGCCCGGACCACCACTTGGACATCTTCCCGGCGGACACGGCCAGTCCGTGCGCGGCCAGGCGGGTGCGCAGGTCGGTGGCGGTCCAGATGCCGCGCCGGGCCGCGGCCAGCCGCAAGTTCCACTCCATGGTGACAGGACCTTTCCTGGTCAGTCGGAGGCTCCGTGCCGCTCCTGGAGAGTCCATTGAGGACACGGCAAGCCGAGGGAAACCGCGCGCCGCGGTCGCGGCGCGCGGGGGAAGGCGGTCCTGGTCAATCCGGGAAAACGGTCGGCAGGTCCGCTCTCGATCGCGGACTTCGCTGCCGTGGCGTGTGCGCCGGTCCGGTCGGGCCGCGCGGCACCACGCGTCCAGCGTTCACGCTCAACGCGACGACCCCGCTCGTGCCAGCCTGGGCCGACGTCGTCCCGTCGCCGATCGGAGTCGACGGTGTGCACGAGGATGTCTTGGTCGGCGAGGGAAGCCCTTCGGTCCGGCTCGTGGTCCAGTAACCGTTGCCTGCCTTGGGTTTGTGCGGGTGCGGCGTCGGTCCCGTCCGTGGTGCGGCGACCGGTTTGCCAGAGTGGGCCTCGACGGGCCGGTCAGTGCGGGCCGGAGCGGCCTTTGCCGGGGGATCGTTGCTCGAGCCGACCGGCGGAGCGGTGACCGAGCGCACGGGATGGGTGGTGAGGACCTGGCCGCTGATCATGTTCGTAAGGCCGGATGTCGGCAGCTGGTCAGTGATCCGCCGTGCGGTGCTGGCGAGCGGAGTAGCGAGGATCTCTCCGGTGATCGACCGTACGTCGTTGACTGGAGAGGCGTGGTGCGTCTGACCGGTGGTCACCGCGGAGACTGTGCTGCGGCTTAGCCGGGTCGCCGTCTGCAACGTCCGGTCCGGATGCCGCAGGCCGGTGCCGACGATGTCCGGCAGCCGCGCGTTGTCGTCGTCAGGCTTGGTCTCACTTGGCGCGTCACTCCTGTTCGGACCCGGATCGGCGACCTGGCTGTAAGCCAACGGGCAGGGCGCGCCCGTCCGCAGCACCGGGGCCGTCACCGGACACTGGTCAGCCGCCGCGGTGTCTCCGCCGATGAGGGCACCGAGCAGCCAGCTCCCCGCCAGAAACCCGATCGCGACGAGCAAGCGCACCACCCATCGGCCGGGGCTCCGCGTCCGCTGCCGTGTGCTCCACAGCACGCGACCGGCGGGTCGGTGCGGCATGGGAATCAGGCGCACCGACAGGACGCCGCGGCGGCTGGCACTGACCTTGGTAATCCCGACACCTGGCCGTGTGTACACCGCGACTTTGCGGGAGGCAACCGCCTCGGATTCCTTCGCGGGTAAGGGATCGGCCGCTTGTCATCCGAAGCTGTGTCCTCGTGGGACGAACAGTTCGGCAGGTCGGCCGCGAACGTCGCCGAGATCAAATCCGGGGCCAGGCGCCGTCGACTGAACCGTGCTGTTTTCCCGGGAATTCACGAGAGGGTCACCCTTGTGAGCGACGCCGGGGGTGATCGTCCACTGTGGACACGCAGGCAATAGTGTTCCAGGTTACAGAAATTCCTCGCGACGAGGAGGTGTAGCCGCGAGACGACCGGGTATTCCCGCACGGTCTTGCGTGCTTTGTCCGGGAAAGGCGGTGATCACGTTTCCGTTGCCACACAACAGCTTCCGTGATGCTCAGCGCTTGCGCGCCACCCCGGCGAGCATCGCGGCCTCGCTTGGATCCGCGAAGTCGACAACGGGGGTGTTGGGTCCGCTTTCCTCGGGATGCCAGGCGGCAGTCCACGTGACGCCGGGATCCAGCAGTTCGAAGTCGCCGAACAGTGCGCGGATTTCCGCGCTGGAGCGCAGCACGTGCTTGCTGACATTGGTGTCATACAGCTGGATGACCGTGTGCAGCTGTCGGGCGATGTCCTCCGGCAGTCCCTCGTGGGTGAGCTGGGACAGCACCATGTACGAGCCCGGCGGCAGCATTTCCCGGTACCGCGCGACGGCCTGCGGCCCGAGGTCGCGCCCGTCCGGGCCGGGCTGCTGGATGTGCAGCACCGCGGTGACCAGCAAGGCCAGCGGCTGGCCGGGATCGACAACGCCGGTGTCCGCGACGGATTGCCACAGCTCGTCCGGTTCGCGAAGATCGCCCTGGATCACCGCATGGCGTTCGGGATCTCCGTGGCGCTCCAGCAGAATCCGGGAGTGCGCGACCGCGACGGGTTCGCGGTCGATGTAGACGACGCAGGAGTCCGGAGCGACCTCGTCGGCGATCTGGTGCACGTTGCCCATCGTGGGGACGCCGGAGCCGATGTCGACGAACTGGCGGACGCCGAGGCGCACGAGGTGCCGTACCGCGCGGTGCAGGAAGGCGCGGTTGGCTCGGGCGCAGTACATCCCGGCAGGGAAGGCGGACAGGACCATTTTGCCGAACTCGCGGTCGATGGCCCAGTTGGCCGTGCCGCCGAGATACCAGTCGTAAACCCGCGCCACGCTGGGCCGGTCGAGGTCGACGCCCGGGATGGGCTCGTCAGGTCCTTGCGCCACGCTGCCTCCCCGCAGTCGTGATCAATCGTAGCCAATCCGGCGGAGCGTGCCGGACGAACGAGCTGCCGGGGTTCCGCCGAATCGAGCGCTGTCGGCCCCAGGCGCGGGACTCCGCCTGGAGCGCTAGCCGGTGGCCCGGCCCGGTTCGAAGTAGTGCCCCAGGTCGAGGTCCTCGAGCAGGCCGACCTCGGCCGGGGCCCAGCCGGTGATCTCGCGGGTGCGGGCGCTGGAGACCGGGCTGTCCGGTTTGAGGAACATCCCGAGAAACCCGAAGTGCTCGTCCACCTGGTCCATCGGCACCGATCGGACGGGGAGGCCGAGGTGGCGTCCGATGGCCGAGGCGATGTCGCGGAGCGCGATGCCTTCCTCGGCGACGGCGTGCAGGTATCCGGCCGGTGCGACCTCGATCGCCAGCCGGAAGAGCCGCGCGGTGTCGCGCACGTGGACCGCTGGCCAGCGCCCCGACCCGTCGCCCGGGTAGCCGGAGAAGCCGGTCCGGCGAGCGGTGGCGATGAGGTGCGGGACGAAGCCGTTGTCTCCCTTGCCGTGGTTGGTCGGGGCGAGACGCACGACGGTCGGCCGGAGACCCCGGTCGGCGAGCGCGAGCTCGGCGTCGTCCGAGGGCTGCCGCGCGGCGAGGAGCGCGTCGGGCGAGGGGCGATCATGCTCGGTGGCGGGCACTCCGTGCCGCGCCAGTCCCGCGGTGCCGGACGCGACCGCGATCGGCGCGCCCGAGCCGAGCCCCTCGCCGAGGGTGCGGATCGTGGTGACGTCGGAGGCGACGGCCTCCGCCATCCCTCCGGACAGAGATCGGTCGACCGGGAACGCGAGATGGATGACGGCATCGACGCGGGCGGCGGCTTCCCGCACCGCGTCAAGATCCTCGACAGAGCCGCGGACGCTCGTCGCGCCTGCTGCTTCGACAGCGGCGGCGGACGCGTCCGAGCGGGCGAGACCGGTGACCTGGTGCCCGGCGGCCAGGAGCTCGGGTACGACGGCCGAGCCGACCCAGCCGGAAGCGCCGGTGACGAGGACACGCATCGGAAGAACCTCCCAACAGCGGCACGAGCTGCGCCGCCCCAGACGGCGGATGCTCCGCATGATCACCTGCCTCCAGCCCTACCACTCTTCGGCCCGGCTCGCGAGCAGCTGATCCTCCGCGGCGACGGCGTCCCAGTAAGTCGCAGCTCGCCGTGATCGTCTTTGAGTAGGCTGCTGCCAACGACTTTCTCTGGGGGAGACATGACCGACCACATCGAACCTGCGCGCCGGGCCGCCGTCCGGTTTCCGGGCATCAGCCCGCGGGCCTACGAACATCCGGTGGATCGCGGCGCGCTCGCCACGCTGCGCGCGGTGCCCGGGTTCGCCCAGGTGATCAAGGCGGTCTCCGGCTTCTACAACGAACGCGGCGAACGGCTGATGGCGCTGGCGTCGTCGATCCGCGTCGGACCGCGGCAGTACCCGGAACTCGACCGGCTGCGCCACGAATGCGCCGAAACGCTGGATCTTCCCGCCGTGCCGAACCTGTTCGTCTACCAGGACCCGCGGCTGCAAGCGTCGACGCTCGGCATGGACGAGCCGTTCATCCGGATCAGCACCGCGCTCGTGGACCAGATGAGCCACGAATCGCTTCGCTTCGCCATCGGCCACGAAATGGGGCACGTGCTGTCCGGGCACGCGGTCTACCGCACGATCATGGTGCGCCTGATCA
Source organism: Amycolatopsis echigonensis (assembly GCF_002846615.1). Taxonomy (NCBI): domain Bacteria; kingdom Bacillati; phylum Actinomycetota; class Actinomycetes; order Pseudonocardiales; family Pseudonocardiaceae; genus Amycolatopsis; species Amycolatopsis echigonensis. The sequence goes on from NZ_PJMY01000002.1 coordinate 210,847, forward strand.
ACCTCCAGATGTCGATGTCCTGGACGCCGGTGAGCGCACTCGGCATCCGGGCGATCATCGCGGCGCTGAGCGAGTGGTACCGGAAAGCCGAACTGTCGTGCGACCGCGCGGGCCTGCTCTGCGGCCAGGACCCGACCGCGGCGTTGCGCGCCCAGATCCAGCTCGCCGGCGGCGTCGACCCGTCCCGCGTCGACATCCCGTCCTTCCTCCAGCAGGGCGCGGAATACGAGGCGGGCGAAGACATCCGGGACAGTTTGCTGAAGCTGAAATACGTCGAGACGGAGACCCACCCGTTCGCCGTGGTCCGGGCGACGCAGCTGCAGAAATGGGCCGCGTCCGAGGACTACCGGGCGATCCTGACCGGCGATTACCCGCGCCGGGACGACGACGCGCCGGCCACGGACTGGAAGGACGATCTGAAGTCGGCGGCGAAGTCGTACAAGGATTCCTGGACCGCCTCGGCCGATCCGCTGACGAAGGTCTTCACCGAAGTCGGGGAGACGGTCGCGGACACGGCGAGCAAGGTGTGGGCCAAGTTCGGCGGGGGTTCGGAGAACGGCAACGCGTGAGGCGATTCCGCCGCGGCTGCTGATGCGAAAAGAACCTGTGTGGCTGTGGTGACGACGAGGTGCGCCTACGCGAGGTAACCGGGAAGAGCCGGAACGTGAGGCTGTCGACCGGGTTCTCGGCAGCTTCGCCGCGGAAGACGCGGTTGCCTGGTGCGTTCCGGGGTATCCCGGCGCAATGCGACTGGCCGTATTGGACATCGGATCGAATTCCGCACAGCTTCAGGTGGTCGACGTCGTGGCCGGTGCGCCGCCGCTGTCGACGCACGCGGTGAAGGAGCCCACCCTGCTCGCGGAGGAGCTGCTGCCCGACGGGACGTTGAGCGAGCGCGGCATCGAACGCGCGGCGGCCGCGGTCGGCCGGGCGGTGGCCGCCGCGGTCCGGCTCGACGTCGATCAGCTGTATCCGTTCGTGACCGCGGCGATCCGGGACGCGGTCAACCGCGACCTGGTGATCGAGCGGATCGCGGAGGCGTCGGGGATCCGGCCGCAGTACTTGTCCGGCGAGGAGGAAGGCCGGTTGACCTATCTCGCCGCGCATCGCTGGTACGGCTGGTCGGCAGGCCGGTTGCTGCTTGTCGACATCGGGGGCGGCTCGATGGAGATCGCGTTCGGCCGGGACGTGGAACCGGAGCTGGCGGTGTCGTTGCCGCTCGGCGCGGGCCGGTTGAGCCGCGAGTTCGACGCGGCGGAGCAGACGTCGCGCAGGCAGCTCAAGGCGATGCGGAAACACGTGCGCGGCACGCTTTCGGAGGTGACGGACCGTCTGCGCTGGGAGGGAACCCCGCGCCGGGCGGTGGCGACGTCGAAGACGTTCAAGCAGCTGGCCCGGCTCGCCGGCGCGCCTCCGCAGCGGAAGGGCCCGTTCGTCCGGCGCTCGCTCAGCCGGGCCGATCTCAAGGAAATCGTTCCGCGGCTGGCGAAGCTGACCAGCGCGGAACGGGCGCGGCTGCGGGGAGTTTCCCAAGCGCGGTCGGGGCAGATCCTCGCCGGTGCGCTGGTCGCGGAGGCGACCATGGCCGCGCTGGACGTGGATTCGGTCGAAGTCAGTCCGTGGGCCCTTCGCGAGGGAATCATGCTGCGGCATCTGGAAGCGGTCGCGGAGCGGCCGGCCCTGCCGCTGCAGCCGCTGAGCCGGTCGGATTCGGCGACTGTGGTCCCGCTGTCCACGGCCGTGGACCACTGACGGCCCATCCGGTGGCGTCGGCCCGCGGACTGGACAGGGCGGAGGTGGCGCGACACACTCAGCGCATGCCTCCACCGGGGTTTCACACGGTGACACCGCGCATGGTCGTCAGCGACATGGCCGCCGCAGTGGAATTCCTGCGCGCGACGTTCGATGCCGTAGGCGAGGCGAACGCCAGCCGTCCCGCAGAGGTCCGGATCGGCGACTCGATCATCCTGGTCTCGACTGCCGACCAGCGTGAGGCGTTCCCCGCCTTCCTCTATGTCTACGTCGACGACGCCGACACGATCTACCGGCGGGCGTTGACTGCCGGGGCGACAAGCATCGAGGAGCCCGTCGACACCCCGTACGGCGATCGCCGGGCGATGGTCCGCGACCCGTTCGGCAACGTCTACCAGATGGCCACTCGGCAGGGCGAGGACGCGCGCTGAGAACTGTTCTCGCCTCGGCTGGAAACGGGTCGGCCCATTTACGGGAAACCACACGGCCCCGAAGGTGGCTCTCGCAGTACCTGTATCACCAGGATCTCCCGGACGTCCAGGCTGCCTGACAACCTGTTTGAGTCGGCTTTCACGGCAGAATGGACGAAAACCCATGGCGGACAGCCATTTCACCGCTCAAGCAGATCTTTTCGATTTGAGCGGGAAGCACGCCCTTGTCACTGGCGGCACACTGGACGCCCGGAACCGGGCATTCAGTGCCATACCGCCGCGCGTGCGGGGACTGCCTTGCTGCTGGCCACGCCTTGTCTCACTATGAGACAAAGTGACGCGCGCCACGAGTGCACCATGTTGCGCGTGGGGTGGGCAGGACCCCCGGCACTGGACGTCAAAGGAGACGGTGGTGACGACTCGAGGCAATGAGACCATGCGCGACCTGCGGGAGCGGTTCCTGTCCCGCGGCTCGCCCGAGGTGCCGGGGGTGCGCGACGTCATCACCGCGTCGTGGCAGCGGGCGCTGGAGAACCGGGTCGACGTGGAGCGGCCGGAGCCGGTCTACGTGTCCGATCGCGACGAGGAGAGCCTGCTCGCGCACAGCGCCGCTCCGGTGCTGGCGAATCTGTCCGAGGAACTGGCCGGCCATCCGACCGCGATCCTGCTGACCGACGCGAACGGCCTGGTCGTCGACCGGCTCAGCACCGATCGTGCGCTCACCGCCGGGCTGGACCAGGTCTCGCTCGCCCCGGGCTACAGCTATGCCGAGGAATCGGTGGGCACCAACGGCATCGGCACCGCGCTGGAATGCCAGAAGTCCGTGCTGGTCTCCGGTTTCGAGCACTTCAACGGCGAGCTGACCGGCTTCGAATGCGCCGGCGCGCCGATCGTGCACCCGGTTCGCGGCCACCTGGCGGGCGTTCTCGACCTCACCTCATGGGCTGACGCGTCCGGCCCGCTTCTGCTGACGCTGGCGCGCACCACCGCGAAGCGGATCGAAGAGGCGATGCTCGCCAGCACCGGAGCGCGCGAACTGAGCCTCTTCCGCGAGTACCTTGCCGCCTGTCAGCGCGGTTCCGGGGCGGTCCTGGCGGTCAACCAGGACGTCGTCATGGTCAACAGCCATGCCGAGGAGCGCTACGACGTCACCGACCGCTCGGCGCTGATCACGCATGCCACGGATCTCGCCGGTTCGGCGAAACCCGCCACGGTGCTGGCCGATCTGCCGTCGGGGATCAGCGCGCGTCTCGAATACCGGCCGGTCTACAACGGCGACGTGCTCGCCGGGGGCGTCTTCCGGGTCAAGAATCAGACTGTCTCCCGGCGCACTTCCGCGCGTGCCGAACTTCAGCTGCCTGGTTTGGCCGGTGCGAGCCCCGCGTGGCGGCAGGCCTGCGCCGCGGCGGACGCGAGCCTTGGCGGCGGGCAGTGGCTGGCGCTGAGCGGCGAAACCGGCGTAGGGAAAGCGGCCATCGCCCGCGCGGTCGCGCTGCGCCACGGACGCAGGCAGGTCGTGGTCGACTGCGCTTCGGCGGACGTCACTGAAGACTGGCTGCCCGCACTCGCCGAGGAGGCGGCGTGCAGCGACCCGCCCGTTGTTCTTCTCCGGCATTTGGACGCGCTGGACGAGACCGTGTTGCCCGCGCTGTCCGACCTGTTCACCGCGTGGCAGAACGATCCGGCGCAGCACGCGCCCGCGTGGGTGGTGGCGACGGTCGGCAGCGAACCCGTCGATCCCGGCATTCACGGTGCGGTGATGGCGTTCTTCGCGCGGAAGATCGAGGTCCCGCCGCTGCGCCACCGCATCGAAGACGTGCAGCGGCTCGTGCCGCATTTGCTGGCCCGCCGGGCAGGCAGCCGTTCGCTGTCCGCGTCCGACGCCTGCGTCCGGCAGCTGATGCGGCTGCCCTGGCCCGGCAACGTCCGTCAGCTCGACCGGGTGCTCGCCGCGGCGGCGCACCAGCTGCACGGCGGCGTCCTCGACGTCGCCGATCTTCCCGCCGAATGCCGCACCTTCACCCGGCGCCGGCTCACCAAGCTGGAGACCATCGAACGAGACGCGATCGTGCGCAGCCTCGCCGCGAACCGCGGCAGCAAGGAACGCGCGGCCAGTGATCTCGGGATGTCCCGGGCCACGATCTACCGCAAAATCCGCGCCTTCGGCATCGTCGACGAAATGTGCTGATTCCCGGTTGCACAGTGGACTGACCGATTCCGGGAAAATGACCGTCCGCGGCTGATCGAAAGCTCATTCCGAACCCGCCCTCCCGATGCGAGGGCGGGTTTTTTCCTGCTCGTCGGCCCGATCTCAGATTGAGATAGAACGCGGGCATTTCCCGGCACAGACTCTGCCAGTCAGACGGACAGCGGCGGAGATGCCGCCGGTTCCAGGAGGCCCCAGTGAGCAGGCAGAGCCTTACCAAGGCGCACAACAAGATCACCGAGCTGTCGTGGGAGCCGACGTTCGCCACGCCGGCGACCCGGTTCGGGACGGACTACACGTTCGAAAAAGCGCCGAAGAAGGACCCGCTGAAGCAGATCATGCGGTCCTACTTCCCGATGGAGGAGGAAAAGGACAACCGCGTCTTCGGCGCGATGGACGGCGCGATCCGCGGGAACATGTTCCGGCAGGTGCAGCAGCGCTGGCTGGAATGGCAGAAGCTGTTCCTCTCGATCATTCCGTTCCCGGAGATCTCCGCGGCGCGGGCGATGCCGATGGCGATCGACGCGGTGCCGAACCCGGAAATCCACAACGGGCTCGCGGTGCAGATGATCGACGAGGTCCGGCACTCGACGATCCAGATGAACCTCAAAAAGCTGTACATGAACAACTACATCGACCCGGCCGGGTTCGACATCACCGAGAAGGCGTTCGCGAACAACTACGCGGGCACCATCGGCCGCCAGTTCGGCGAAGGCTTCATCACCGGTGACGCGATCACCGCGGCGAACATCTACCTGACCGTGGTCGCCGAGACCGCGTTCACCAACACGCTGTTCGTGGCGATGCCGGACGAGGCGGCGGCCAACGGCGACTACCTGCTGCCCACGGTGTTCCACTCGGTGCAGTCCGACGAGTCGCGGCACATCAGCAACGGCTACTCGATCCTGCTGATGGCACTGGCCGACGAGCGCAACCGGCCGCTGCTGGAGCGCGACCTGCGGTACGCGTGGTGGAACAACCACTGCGTGGTGGACGCCGCGATCGGCACCTTCATCGAGTACGGCACCAAGGACCGCCGCAAGGACCGCGAGTCCTACGCCGAGATGTGGCGGCGCTGGATCTACGACGACTACTACCGCAGCTACCTGCTGCCGCTGGAGAAATACGGCCTGGTGATCCCGCACGACCTCGTCGAGGAAGCGTGGAACCGGATCACGAACAAGCACTACGTGCACCGCGTCGCACAGTTCTTCGCGACCGGCTGGCCGGTGAACTACTGGCGCATCGACGGCATGACCGACGCCGACTTCGAATGGTTCGAGGACAAGTACCCGGGCTGGTACGACCAGTTCGGCAAGTGGTGGGAGGCCTACAACCGGCTGCGCTACCCGGGCCGGAACAAGCCGATCGCGTTCGAGGACGTCGGCTACGAGTACCCGCACCGCTGCTGGACCTGCATGGTGCCCTGCCTGGTCCGCGAGGACCTGGTGGTGGACAAGGTCGACGACCAGTGGCGCACCTACTGTTCGGAGACCTGCGCCTGGACCGACAAGGTCGCCTTCCGGCCGGAGTACGAGGGCCGCGAGACGCCGAACATGGGACGGCTCACCGGGCACCGGGAATGGGAGACGCTGCACCACGACCGCGATCTGGCCGACATCGTCAAGGACCTCGGCTACGTCCGCGACGACGGGAAGACGCTGATCCCGCAGCCGCACCTGGACCTCGACGACCCCAAGAAGCTCTGGACGCTCGACGACATCCGGGGCATCCGGTTCGCCAGCCCGAACGTCGCGCTCAACGAGATGACCGACGCCGAGCGGGAGCAGTGGGCCGCGGCCTACCGCGCCAACCCGAACGTCACCGTCGCCTGACGAGCCCGGGTCCCGCGGCCGCGTCCTCGCGGTCCGGTCGCGGGACCCCGCCGGAAGAATCGAGAAACCCATGGGCGACAAGCACCGCATCTCCTTCGAACCGGTCGGTGTCGAGATCGAGGTCACCGAGGACGAGAAGATCCTGGACGCCGCCTTCCGCCAGGGCGTCCACCTCATGCACGGCTGCCGCGAGGGGCAGTGTTCGGCCTGCAAGTCCTATGTGCTCGAAGGCGACCTGCAGATGGAGCGGTATTCGACGTTCGCGTGCAACGACGCGGAGGTCGAGGAAGGCTACCTGCTGCTCTGCCGGGCGCACGCCTACAGCGACTGCACGATCGAGCTGCTGAACTTCGACGAGGACGAGCTGCTCAACTCGGCTCCGCTGCAGGAGATCGCCACCGAGGTCGCCGAGATCGTGCCGCACACCCGCGACATCGTCGGCCTCCGGCTGCGGACCGCGAGCCCGCTCCAGTACAAAGCCGGGCAGTACGCCGAGCTGACCATCCCGGGCACCGAGGACTGCCGGTCCTTCTCGATGGCGACCACGCCCTCGACCGAGGACCACGTGGAATTCCTCATCAAGAAATACCCGGGCGGCCGGTTCTCGGCGTTGCTGGAGGACGGCCTGGCGGTCGGCGATTCCCTGCTGCTGCGCGGACCGTACGGCAACTTCACGCTGAAGAAGGGCCACGTGCTGCCGCTGGTGCTGATGGCGGGCGGCGCGGGAATGGCTCCGGTGCTCAGCCTGCTGCGGCACCTCGCCGAAACGGCCGACCCTCGGCGGATCCGGTTCTACTACGGCGCCCGCACCGCGGCGGATCTGTTCTGCCTGGACGAGATCCGGACGCTGGGGGAGCGGCTGGCCGATTTCGGGTTCGTGGTCGCGCTGTCGGAGTCCGCGGACGGCGCGGGCGAACTCGGCGTGGCCGTCGAACCGGGGATGGTCACCGACGTGGTCGAGGCCCGCGAACCGGAACTGCACCGCGCCGAGGTGTACCTCTGCGGGCCGCCGCCGATGGTCGACGCCGCGCTCGATCTCGCGACAAGGCAAGGGGTTCCGGAGGACCAGGTGTTCTACGACAAGTTCACGACCTCGGTCAGTGACGACCAGTGACAAGCGGAGCTTCGCCCCGCGCCGGGGGCTCCGCCACCCGGACCCCCAAAGACAGTAAGAGGAGAAAGAGATGGCGAGCAGTCAGACAGCGACACGCAGCTTCCCGAAAGTGGAGTTCACCGACTCCGAAGCCGGCGCGCTGGAATTCCCCAGTTCGAAGAGCCGCAGCTACAACTACTTCACGCCCGCCAAGATGCGCGCGACCGTGTACGAGGACGTGACGGTCGACGTGCAGCCCGACCCGGAGCGGCACCTGAGCCAGGGCTGGATCTACGGCTTCGGCGACGGACCCGGCGGCTACCCGCAGGAATGGACGCGGGCGAAATCCTCCAACTGGCACGCGTTCCTCGATCCCAACGAAGAGTGGGAGCAGACGCTCTACCGCAACAACTCCGCGGTAGTGCGCCAAGTCGCGCTGAGCCTGGAGAACGCCAAGCGCGCCGGAGCCTACTCCCACTGGAAGCCGGCGTGGCAGACCTTCATCGCGCGCAACCTGGGCGCGTGGATGCACGCCGAGAACGGCTTGGCGCTGCACGTGTTCACCTCGATCCAGCGCTCCGGGCCGACGAACATGATCAACACCGCCGTCGCGGTCACCGCCGCGCACAAGATGCGCTTCGCCCAGGACCTCGCACTGTTCAACCTGGACCTGTCCGACTCGCTCGAGACCTTCGACGGCGAAACGCACCGGGCGGTCTGGCAGTCGGCGGAGGAATGGCAGCCCACCCGCCGTGTGGTGGAGGAACTGACCGCGGTCGGCGACTGGGCGGAGCTGCTCTTCGGCGCCAACGTCGTGTTCGAGCAACTGGTCGGGCAGCTGTTCCGGTCCGAGCTCGTCATGCAGGTCTCTGCGGCGAACGGCGACTACGTGACGCCGACGCTGGTCGGCACCGGCGAGTACGACTACAGCCGCGACCTCGCCTACACCCGGTCGCTGTTCCAGATGCTCGCCCGCGACGAGGAACACGGCGCCGCCAACAAGGAGCTGTTCGGCGAGTGGCTGTCGACCTGGGTGCCGAGGTGCCTGGCCGCGGCCGAGGCGCTGCAGCCGATCTGGTCGCAGCCGGCGGAGAAGACGCGCACGTTCGCCGATTCGCTCGCCGCGAGCAAGGAGAAGTTCGCCCAGCTCCTCGAGGAGATCGGGCTCGACGTTCCGAAGGAGCTGGACAAGTGAGCGACATGAAGTTCGGCGCGCAGACCGAAATCTCGAACATGTGCGGCGTGACCCTGATGAACACCCCGATCGGCCGGGTGGTCGCCGACGTGATGGGCGCCAAGGACGGGGTCGGGCTGGTCGAATACCCGTCGATGATCCGGGTCGACGGCACCCGGCTGCTCGAATTCGACTACGCCGAGCTGACCGACGCGCTCGGCCAGGAGTTCGACGGCTCGGTCTTCGAGGAGATCAGCTCCACCCACTACGGCCGCATGGTGCACCTCGACGACCGCACCCTGCTCTTCGCCAACCCGGAGGACGCCGCCGAGTACATCGGCTTCGACCTGCTGGCCCAGGGCTGAGGCCGGACCCCGAACTGCGCGGCGGCGGGCCGAGCCGCCCGCCGCCGCGTTCCCACCGCAGCACTGCCGAGCACAACGAAGGGCGAGGATCTCCGATGTACGCGAAGGATGGCGAGCAGTACTACGTCGTCGACGGGCATGTCCACATCTGGGACGCGCGGGAGTCGAACATCAAGAACGTGCACGGGAAGCAGTTCATCGACTGCTTCTACGACTACCACCGCAACCTCAGCCCGGAGGAGGTGACGTGGGACTACGGCACCTACACCTACTACGGCGGCGAGCGGCTGATGAAGGACGTCTTCCAGGACGGCCACGTCGACCACGCGATCTTCCAGGCCACCCTGCTGCGGGACTTCTACCGGAACAACTTCGGCCAGACCGGCGAATGCCTCGACCTGGTGCGCCAGCATCCCGGCAAGCTGACCTACAACCACGCCTACGACCCGCGCGACGGCGAGGCCGGCCTGGAGCAGCTGCGCCGCGACGCCGAACAAATGCAGCTCAAGGGCGTGAAGCTCTACACCGCCGAGTGGCACGGCGACTCCCGCGGCTACCGGCTGGACGACCCGTGGTCGCGGCGCTACCTCGAAGAATGCCTGGAGCTCGGCATCAAGAACATCCACGTCCACAAGGGACCGACGATCCGGCCGCTGGACCGCGACGCGTTCGACGTGGCCGACATCGACCACGTGGCCACCGACTACCTCGACCTGAACTTCATCGTCGAGCACGTCGGCCTGCCCCGGCTGGAGGACTTCTGCTGGATCGCCACCCAGGAGTCCAATGTGTACGGAGGGCTCGCGGTCGCGATGCCGTTCATCCACGCCCGCCCGCGCTACTTCGCGCAGATCATCGGCGAACTGCTGTACTGGCTCGGCGAGGACAAAATCCTCTTCGGCAGCGACTACGCGCTCTGGACGCCGCAGTGGCTGGTGGAGCGGTTCGTGGACTTCCAGATCCCGGAAGACCTTCCGGAGTACCCGCGGATCACCGTGGCGCAGAAGAAAAAGATCCTCGGGCTGAACGCCGCCGCGCTGTACGACCTGGACGTGCCGGCGCAGTTCCGGCTGCCCGCGGAGGCCGGTGCGCGATGACCACCGCCGCGGTTTCCCTGGACGCGCAGGTCCTGTCGGCGCTGGCGACGGTGTTCGACCCCGAGCTGGACCAGCCGGTGACCGAACTCGGCTTCGTCCGCTCGGTCACGATCGACGACGCGGGCGTGGAGGTGCATCTGCGGCTGCCGACCTCGTTCTGCGCGCCGAATTTCGCGTACCTGATGGTTTCGGACGCCTACGACGCGCTCTCGGCGCTTCCGGAGGCGGGCCGGGTCAGGGTGCTGCTGGACGACCACCACGACTCCGTGAAGATCAACAGCGGGCTCGCGGCCGGTGCCGGATACGTCGGAACATTCGGCGTCGAGGCGGAGCGAAGTCTTGACGAACTGCGCCGGACGTTCCAGCGGAAAGCGCATCTCGCCGCGGTCGAACGGTGCTGCCGCGCGGTGCTGGCCGGCGGTGCGTGGACGCTCGAAGAGCTGCCGCTGCTGGAGCTGCTCGACCTGCCGGAAGGCCGGTTGAAGAACGCACTGCTGCGCCGGCGGGAAGCGCTCGGGCTGCCGGCCGACGCGCACGCGCGGGTGGCCGTGGACCACACCGGCCGTCCGGTCGGCAAGCAGGACGCCGCGCTGTGGCTGCGTTTGGCGGCCGCCACCCGCATTTCGATCGAGGGCAACGCGCATTTCTGCCGCGGGCTGCTCGCCACCCGGTACGCGGATCCCGAAGGGGCCGCACCGCTCGTCGTCGACACCAGGAGCCGATCGTGAAAGCCGTCCAGGTCACCGGATACCACCGGAATCTCGAACTCCGCGACGTCGACGAACCGAAGGTCGCCGGCCCGCTCGACGTGGTGGTCAAAGTCGGCGCGGCCGGGGTGTGCCGCACCGACCTGCACATCCTCGAAGGGCAGTGGGCGGAGAAATCCGGCGTCGCGCTGCCTTACACGATCGGGCACGAGAACGCGGGCTGGGTGCACGCCGTCGGCGACGCGGTCACCAACGTCTCGGTGGGGGACAAGGTGATCCTGCACCCGCTCATCACCTGCGGGCTGTGCCGGGCGTGCCGGCGCGGTGACGACGTGCACTGCGAGCAGTCGGATTTCCCCGGCATCGACACGAACGGCGGGTACGCGGAGTACCTCCGCACGTCTGCCCGGTCCTGCGTCAAGCTCGCCGACAACCTCGAACCGGCCGACGTGGCCGCGCTCGCCGACGCCGGGCTCACCGCGCAGCACGCGGCCGCGAAGGCGGCGAAACTGCTGCGTCCCGGCGATGTCTGCGTGATCATCGGCGCGGGCGGGCTCGGTCACATCGGCGTTCAATGCCTGAAAGCGATGAGCGCGGCGACGCTGGTCGTGCTGGACCGCAACCCGGCGGCTTTGGCGCTGGCCAAGGAAATCGGCGCGGACGTCACGATCGTCGCCGACGGGTCTCATGTGGACGCAGTGCTCGACCTGACCTGCGGCCACGGCGCGGAAGCCGTGGTGGACTTCGTCGGCGAAGGCGGCGCGACCGCCGAAGGGGTGCGGATGCTGCGCCGCGCGGGCAATTACTACGTGGTCGGCTACGGCGAGAACCTCGACGTCCCGACCATCGACATCATTTCCACCGAGATCAACTTCGTCGGCAACCTGGTCGGCTCGTACTCCGATCTGCAGGACCTGATGGTGCTGGCCGCCCGCGGCGACGTGAAGCTGCACACCGCGCGGTACCGGCTGGACGACTTCCAGCAGGCGATCGACGATCTCAGCGCCGGCCGGGTCCGCGGCCGCGCGATCCTCATTCCCTGACACCGCAAGGAAAGGACGGAGACCATCATGGCGAAGCAGCTGAGGTTCGGCGTCGACGCGCGGCGACAGCTCGAGCTGGGGGTCAACACCCTGGCCGACGCGGTGAAGGCGACGCTGGGCCCGAAGGGGCGCAACGCGGTGCTGGAGAAGCTGACCGGTCCGCCGACGATCACGAACGACGGGGTGACCATCGCCCGGGAGATCCAGTTGGGCGAGCCGTTCGCGAACATGGGCGCCCAGCTGGTCAAGGAAGTCGCGATGAAGACCAACGGCGCGGTCGGCGACGGCACCACGACCGCCACCGTGCTGGCACAGGCGATGGTGCGCGAGGGCCTGGCCGCGCTGGGCGAGGGCGCGAACCCGATGCGCGTGCGGCGGGGGATCGAGGAGACCGTCGAAGCGGTCGTGGAATACCTGCGGAAGTCCGCGGTCGCGGTGTCCGGCGAAACCGAGCTGGAGCGGATCGCGACGCTCGCGGCCAGCGACGACGAGCGGATCGGCCGGGTGATCGCGCAGGCGCTCGCCGCAGTGGGCCGTGCGGGCGTGGTGGAGATCGAAGAATCGGACCAGCCGGGGCTGAGCGTCGAGCTGGCCGATGGGATCGAGTTCGACCACGGCTACACGTCGCCGTACATGGTCACCGACCGGGACCGGATGGAGGCGAGCTTCGCCGATCCGGTGCTGCTGCTGACCAACAAGAAGATCAGCCAGGTGCAGGACCTGATGCCGACCGTCGAGGCGGCCCGCCGGCTGGACCGGCCGCTGGTGGTGCTGGCGGAGAACGTGGACGGTCCGGCGCTGCAGCTGATCGTGAGCGGGAACGTGCACGGCACGTTCGCGGCGGCGGTGGTCCGCGCGCCGGGCTTCGGGCACCGGCGGATCGCCGAGCTGGAAGACCTCGCCGCGGCGCTCGGCGGACGGGTGGTGAGCGAGGATTCCGGCGTGACGCTGGCCGAGGTCACCGAACGGGACCTGGGCCGCTGCGCGCACATCACCATCACCGAGGACTCGACGACGATCCTCGGCGGCGCCGGAGCCGAGGACGTGGTGCGCGCCCGGATCAGCCAGCTGGAGAAGCAGCTGGAGCGGGCCCGGATCGAGCACGACCAGGACAGCCTGCGGCTGCGGATCGCGCGGCTGTCCGGGCGGATCGCGGTGGTGCGGGTCGGCGCGGCGACCAGTGTCGAGCTGAAGGACCGGATGCTGCGCGTCGAGGATTCCCTGGCCGCGGCCCGGGCCGCGCTCGAGGAAGGCGTCGTCGCGGGCGGCGGTGCGGCGCTGGCCCAAGCGGCGCTTCAGGTGGACTTGGACCTCGACGGCGACGCGGCGCACGGCCGCGACATCGTGTTGCGGGCGCTGGGCGAGCCGTTGCACTGGATCGCGGCCAACGCTGGCTACGAGGGAGCCGAAGTCCGGGAACGCGTCGCGGGACTGGCCAACGGCCAAGGGTTCGACGCGCTGGCCGGCGGGTACTGCGATCTGTTCGCCGCGGGGGTGATCGATCCGTTGAAGGTGACCCGCTCGGCGCTCGAGAGCGCGGCGTCGATCGCGGCCCTGGTGATCACCACCGAGACGGCGGTGGTGGAGGAGGTCATGGTCAACCCGGGTTCGATCATCGCGCCGGGCTTCGGGGACCTCGCCGAGGGCATGGTCCGTCCGTCCAACATCTACTAGGAACCGGGGGTCCCGCGCCGGGTCCGCTTCCTACGGGCGGACCCGGCGCGGTCGACTACGCGGCGGCGTCGGGGCGGGCGTACGCGGCCAGCCGGACAGCGAGGCTGAGCAGCCGTGCGGGCGGGCAGTGGAGATCCACGAGCCCAGCGGCGACCGCGGCGGCCGCGTCGAGCGGCTGCGGCCAGCCGGACGGGTGCACGACACCGCCGGACATGATCCGGAGGTCGGCAGCTTCGGCGAGCGCGTAGCCCGCGCCGATCGCGTCCCCGTTGATGGCGGCGACCACCGGTGCCGGGTGCTCGCGCACGGCAGCCAGCGCGGGGCCCGCCCCGAGATCGGGCGCGAACTGGCGGCCGATTCCGGTCAACACCACCGGACGCCGCCCGGCGTAAGCGAGTGCCGCGACGAGCTGGCCGGTTTCCCCTGCTCGGAAGCGCACCACGACCGTTCCGTTCCGGTATTCCAGCATCCCCGGACCTCCTGGCCTCCTGGGCATCGACGTCGCCGAAGCGTAGGTCGGGCCGAGGCCGGGTTCTGTCTCAGAACGAGATCTCCGCCGGTGTGCCGATGTGGTGCGGTGGTGCGGTGGTGCGGAATCTCCCGGAAAGGTATGTGCTGATGTCCGACGACGATGTTCCCGACCAGCTCTCCTCCGACGGGGCTTCCGCGCACCGCGAATGCCTCGAACGGGCCCGCCGGGCCTTGGCAGGCACCGGATGGGAGATCGAACGGCGCGTTGAGACGAGCGGGATGCGTGCTGGGTAGCCAAGATTGACCTGCCACTGTCCACAAGGGATTCCCGGCTGTCAGTGAGTGAGCATGGCCTGCGCCTTGCCGCGTAGTCCGGAGAACTACCAGGAGCGCAGTGCGAGGATCCGCCCCCGCCCAGTTCCTCCACCGGTGCCATCGCGGTGGCGGCCCGCCGCACCGACGCCTGCTGATGCGCACGTTTTCCCTCCCGGTGAAGTCACCGAGGGTCGGCGAGCGCCTGCCGTGCTCCTCGGACCTTGACAAGCCAAGCGGGGAGTGTAATCGTTTCCGCACCTTAGTGGAAACGATTACGCACCGCGTGAAGGAGTAAGCATGCCCACTCCGGTCATCATCGACTGCGACCCCGGCCACGACGACGTGTTCGCCCTCTGGCTGGCTGCCGGGAACCCGGCGATCGACCTGCTCGGCGTCACGACAGTCGGGGGGAACGGTCGCCTGGAACACACCACGCACAACGCGCGAGTCGCCCTCACCGTGGCCGGCGTCGAGGGCGTGCCGATCGCTGCCGGGGGCGGACAAGCCCTTGCGGCGCGAACTCACCCCGGCGACCTGGATCCACGGGGACAACGCGCTCGGCGGTCCGGTGCTGCCCGCACCCACGGTGCCGCTGGACGAGCGAAGCGCGCTTGAACTGATCGGGGAGATTCTCGAGAGCGCGCCGGCCCCCGTCACCCTCGTCCCGACCGGACCGCTCACCAATATCGCGATGTTGCTGGAGCAGCGCGCCGATCTTCGGGGGAAGATCAAGGAGATCATCTGGATGGGCGGCTCGACGGGGCGGGGGAACGTCGGCGCCTACGCCGAGTTCAACGCCTGGGTCGACCCGGAAGCGGCCGACGTCGTCTTCAAGTCCGGCCTCCCGCTCACGATGGTCGGGCTGAACATCTCGCACCAAGCCCTGATCACCGAAGAGGTGATTCAGTCGATCGGGGCGATCGGGAACGAAACCAGCGCCTTCGGTGTCGAGCTGCTCCGTTTCTTCTGCAGTACCTACGATGCGGTCGAAAGCATGCCGGAAGGGCCGTTGCACGACCCCATCACGATCGCGATCGCGATCGACCGGGCCGTGGCGACCGTGCAGCGGAGCCACGTCGACATCGAGACCAAGGGAGAGTTCACCTCCGGAGCCACGGCGGTCGACCTGCACGACATGCTGAAGAAGGAACCGAACGCCGACGTCGCGATCACGCTGGACGTGCCCAGGTTCTGGCAGCTCATCCGCGAGGCTGTCGCGAACCTGAAGTGACGCCGTGGGACGCCTCCGCCAAGGGTTGGCGACCGGTCGAGCCGCCTTGGCGCAACGTCGTGCGGAGCCGGGTGTGCGACCCGGCGGCGGTCGCGTCGTCGATCTGCCGCATCAGCTGGTTGACCGCGACCTCGGCGATCTTCGCCATCGGCTGCTGCGCCGTCGTCAAGGTCGGACTGCAGATGTC
The DNA here is from genome assembly GCF_002846615.1 of Amycolatopsis echigonensis. Lineage (NCBI taxonomy): Bacteria > Bacillati > Actinomycetota > Actinomycetes > Pseudonocardiales > Pseudonocardiaceae > Amycolatopsis > Amycolatopsis echigonensis. The sequence continues at coordinate 226,428 of NZ_PJMY01000002.1, forward strand.
GGCCAGGATCGTGCCGTCGAATCCGGTGATCATGACGTCCTCCGGGACCGACCTCCCCTGGCGGACGAATCCGGCGAGGAGCCCGGTGGCGATGAGGTCGTCACCGGCGATCACCGCGTCCGGCAGCTTCGAACGCCGCATCAGCTGGCTCGCCGCCGACAGGCCGAATTCGAAGAGGTAGCGGTCGATGACCGGCTTCTGCACGGTGAGGCCGAGGCGTTTCGCGCTCGCCGCGAAGGCCTGCCGACGCTCCCGGCCGACTGAGGTCCGATTGTCGGCGCCGACGAATGCGACTGTTTCGGCGCCTTGGCCGGAGACGTGCCGGAGGACCTGGTCGATGCCCGCTGCGTTGTCGACGCCGACAAAAGACAAATCAGCGTCGTCTTCGACTCGGCGATCGACTTGTACGACAGGGAGGCGCTGTGCGACATCGACAATCGTCGGCCGTGACCGGTCGAAGTAGGCGGGGACGACGAAAATTCCCTTCACTCGCCTGCTGGCCAACGCTTCGAGGCGTTCGATCTCGCGGTCGAGTTCGCCGTGCGAGTCCGCGATGAGCAACTTCAGGTTGAATGCCGCCAATTGGTCTTCGAACTCGTGGACGAGGGACGCGTAGAAAGGATTGCTCACCATCGGAACCACGATCCCGACGACGCCGTCGGATCCCTCGCGGAGTGCTTTGCCCAGTACGTTCACCTGATAGCCGAGGCGATCCGCGGTCTCGCGCACGAGGCGCATCGTCGCTTCCGACACCCGGCCCTTGCTGCCGAGTGCGCGCGACGCGGTCGCGATCGAGACGCCGGCGGCGTCGGCGACATCTTGAAGCGAAACCGCCATTGCTACTCCGTAAATTCACACAATGAAACTGCGTCAGTCTACCACATTCATGATCGAAACCGAGGTGCCGACAATGACGTCTGTCAACCGAGCCCGGTCCGGGTCGCCGGTCGCGATATTGATGGTGGCTTTGCTTTCCGCTTGCTTGGCGTTCCAGTTGAACGCAAGCATGCTCAGTCCGGCGCTGGTGTCGATTCAGCGGGAATTGAACGTCAGCGCGGGCGCGGTGGCCGACACGCAAACCGCATTTTTCACCGCCGCCGCCCTGTTCTCGTTGTTTCTTCCCCGGCTCGCCGATATCGTCGGCCGGCGTCGTGCTCTCACCGGCGCGCTGCTCTTGATGGCCGCGGGCTGCGTGCTCGCCGCGCTGGCGACGAATGTCGAAATGCTTTTCGTCGGCCGGGTCATCCAGGGCGCATCCGGCCCCGTCGTCCCGATCTCGCTGGTGATGTTGCGCGTCGAGGTCCGAGAGCCGAAGACGTACGGAACGCTCATGGGGGTGGTCACCGCGGTCAACGGCGGGATCGCCGGATTCGACGCCCTCCTCGGCGGCTACCTCGTGACCGAACACGGATTCCACTCCATCTTCTGGACGATGGGGGCGGTGGCCGTTGTCGCAGCGGTCCTGGTGCGCCTGCTGACCCGCGAATCCTTCGCGAAGGACCGTCGCCGCCTCGACATCGGGGGAACTGTACTGCTCGTCGTCGCCGTCGGCGCGGCACTGATCGCCGTCAACGAACTGGGCAAGCTGCTCAACGCCAACTTGGCTATCGCGCTCGGAACCGTCGTTCTCGCCGCGGTCGCCTTCGCCGTGTTCTGGCTCGTAGAGGGACGTGTCTCCGCTCCCTTGGTCCCGATCTCGCAGCTGCGGGAGCGGGCAACCTGGGCATTGGTCAGCACGACCGCGCTGACTCTGGCCGGCGTCTTCGCGATGATGAACGGCATCCTCCCGGCGCTCGCTCAGGACGGCGCACTCGGGTTCCGCCTCAGTGCCGAAGGAGTGTCGGCTCTCGTCCTCACGCCCTACGCTGTCGCCGGTCTGCTCGTGGGCCCGCTCGCCGGACGGCTCGCCGCGGGTTTCGGCTACCGGACGATGCTGCGGTCGGGCATCGCCGGCGCGTTCATCGGCATGGTCGCCCTGACGTTCGGTGTGGCCGCCACCGCCCCGATCTTTCTGTTCGTCATCGCCGTATGGGTCGGAGTCACCTACGCGGGCGTAGCGAACATCATGCTGAACGGTCTCGGGGTCGTCCTGAGCCCGGCGGACCGCCCGGGTTCCCTACCCGGACTGAATACCGGTGCCTTCAACATCGGTGCCGGCCTCAGCTTTTTGGTGATCTATGCGATCCAGACAGCCGCGACGCCGTCTCCCACAGCCCCGGGCACCGGCTACGTCGCCGCGGCGATCGGCAGCGCGGCGCTTCTGGTCGCCGCCTTCGTCGTCTCGTTCGCGATCCCGCGCCCCGTTTCCGCTGAAGCAGCGGCCACCCCGGCCAGGACTGTCCATTGAGGACCGGCCGGATCCTGAGCGTCGGCTCGGTGAACATCGATCATTGTCTTGGGATGCCGGCGATCCCGAAGCCGGGGGAGACCGTGCTGGCCGAGTCCGTCAGCACCTGCGTGGGAGGCAAGTCCTTCAACCAGGCTGCGGCGGCGCGCCTGCTCGGCGGCGACGTGGAACTCGTCGCGATGGTCGGGGAAGACGACGCCGCGCGTACGGTCAAGGACGAGCTCCGTGAGCTCGGGATCGGTTCGGAGCGGATCCTCGTGCACCGGGAGGAATCGACCGGGTCTGCGTTCATCAGCGTCGACGGGAGCGGTGAGAACTCGATCGTTGTCGTCCCGGGCGCCAATGCGAAAATGGCGGCATGCGGTGAGGCCGATGCCGCGGTCGCGGAAGCAGATGTCGTTCTTCTTGCTTGCGAAATTCCGGTCGATGCGGTCGCTGCCTTCGCCCGGCGTGCCGCGATGACTGGTGCGAAAGTGGTACTCAACCTTTCGCCGTATCGGCCAGTCGCCGAAGAACTCTTCCGGGACTCATTCGTGGTCATCGTCAATGATCACGAACTGGCTCGGTTGCGATCGGACGCCATGCCTCCCGGCACTGCCGAAGATGACGCTGAGACTGCGGCGGCGTTGCGACACATGGGAATCCGCCGCGCCATCGTGACCCGCGGCTCTCGGGGATCGATGCTTGTCGACGCTGACGGGTGCACCAGTATCCCTGCTGTACAGGTGAATGCCGCAGACACGACCGGCTGCGGGGACGCTTTCGCCGGCACCGTCGGATACGGTCTCGCGTGCGGTCTCGATCTCGCCGCAGCGGTCAGGCTGGGTTCCGAGGTGGGAGCGTTCGCGGCGACACGCCCCGGAGCGCGCCCCTCGTATCCGACGATGAGTCAACTGGAAGCGTGGCGCAAGTCGGGCTACCCCAGGTGAAGGTGGTGCACGCCACCGCATCAGCTGGACGACGATCCGGACCGGCGACGCCGAGGCCACCGCCGCGGAACTGCGCGGTCCCCTCGGAGGCTTCTCCCAGCGATCGAGATCCGGGCGTCCTGGCCATTGTGGTCGCGCGCGGTCATGCATCAGCTGCCGACCCGGCGATCGTCGAACGTGTCTCACTGCACCCTGGCCTGTCCAGCGGGGAGCAATGTCACGGCGTCCCGGCTGTGGTCGGCGGTAGTCTCTTGTCGTATGGCACGAGGTGGACAACAGTCTCTGGCGCGCGAGACCGCCCGGCGGATCTTCGGGACGAAAAGATTGGCGGTCGGCGCGATCGTCGCGGTGGCCCTGTCGCTCACTGCCTGCTCGACGTCGAGCTCTCCGTCGGCGGGACCGGCGGGAGGCGCGCCGGCTCCGCGGCCGGTCGCGCAGGTGAGCATCTCGCCTTCGCCGGGTTCCGGGATCAACCCGACGACCCCGGTCGTCGTGCAAGCGGTGCACGGGAAGCTCACCACCGTCACGGTGACGAACGCGAGCAAGGGCAACACGGTCGCTGGCGCCTTGTCGCCGGACGGGGCGAAATGGACCTCCACCGAAGACCTCGCGTACGGGGCCAGCTACCGCGTGGTCGCGGACGCCACCGGCACGGACGGCAAGACCGTGACGCAGCAAAGCACCCTGACGACCGTGAGCCCGGCCGCGCAGGCGTTCCCGGCGTTGACCCCGGCGCCGCCCGCGCCCGGACTGACCTTCGGCGTCGGCCAGATCATCGGGGTGTCCTTCGACCACAAGGTCACCGACCGCGCCGCGGCCGAAAACGCGCTCACGGTCACCACGACGCCCTCGCAGCCAGGTAGCTGGCACTGGATCGACGACCGGACCCTGCACTACCGGCCGCCGTCCTATTGGCAGCCTGGCACCACCGTGAAGCTGGACGCGAAGCTGTACGGCGTCAATTTGGGCTCGGGCGTGTACGGCAAAACGGACCGGTCGGCTACTTACCACATCCACGACTCCTGGATCGCGAAAGCGGACGGTGCGACCGATCAGATGCAAATCGTGCACAACGGCGCGGTCGTCGGCACGATGCCGATCAGCATGGGTAAGGACGCCACCCCGACCCACAGCGGTCCGCACGTCATTTCCGACAAACAGCAACAAGTCGTCATGGACTCGTGCACCTACGGGGTCTGCCCGCCTTCGCCGAAGGCGTACAAGTCGACCGAGTTCTGGGCAGAACGGATCTCGAACGACGGAGAGTTCGTGCACGAGAACCCGGCGAGCGTCGGGGCGCAAGGCAGCACCAACGTGTCGCACGGATGCATCAACCTGAACCCGCAGAACGCGCAGATCTTCTTCAACGAGTTCGGCCTCGGCGACGTCGTGGAGGCGGTCAACACGCCTGGCGGGCCGTTGCCGATCTACGACACCTACGGGGACTGGGAACTCAACTGGACGCAATGGCAAGCGGGCAGCGCTCTGCACCACTGAAACCGGAACCTGACCAGGTGTCTGGCGCGAGAGTCATTAAAGACCCCGTCAAGCTATGGATTACGTGGTCGGGTCTGGCCCTTGGCATGCTCGGGTTCGTCGCATGGGGTCTCATTGCCGGAGATTTTCGGTGGGCATGGATCCCGATCGGGGTAATAGGTGCCCTTCGAATTGTTCCGTTTTCGATAATCGACGGCCGAGTCAAGGCGACGTAGCCAGTCTCGAGAAGCAGGCTTCGGGACGGAGGCCCTGGTGTGCACAAGGTCGCGCGCCAGGGCCAATTCTCACTTTGCAGACGAGCGACGTTGCGCAGTCGACGGTGTGTCGGCGGGCAGTTCCGGGCCTGTGGCCGAATGCGCGGGCTTGCGGCGCAGGCGCTCGGCGGTGACCGCACAACCGCCCGGCCCGGCTGTTCCGCGTCGAACCGCTGCCACGCGCGTCCACTGGCGTGCCGGATCGCTTCGTCAACTCGGCGAATTGTTCTGCGTGAGCGGTGACGGGTGGTCCTGCGGATGCCCCTTGCTGCCAGTCCGAACCCCCCACCGTGCAGGCGAAGATCATCGTGGGTGAACCAGGCGCTCAGCGCCCGGTAGTTGTTGTAGCAGCGGACCGTGCGCGGGCTCTTGTTCTCCGCCTCGAGTGACATGGCCCACTCGTCGATCAACGCCTGTCAGGGCACCGGAGCGGGGACCAGGGCTCGGGTGCGCAGGTGAAAGTCCTCAAATAGGAGGGTCACTGAGCGCCACGCCAGCTCCCGCGCCGCGTCGGACGGCACGAAAAAGGGGCAGAACCCGCAGGTCCAGCCCCTCTCGGTCGGGATGACAGGATTTGAACCTGCGACCCTCCGCTCCCAAAGACCTGGTTTGCCGGGTTGTTAGGTCACCCGAAGTTGCTTACGTGCTGGTCAGCGCGATATGAGCAACCCTCGCGAAGCTTGGAAACAGCACGAACTGAGACGGAAACTGAGACGGCTCAGGCGGGCAGTCCTCACTCGGTGGGCGCGCCGAGCGCGGGCTCGCCGTGTTCGAGGTAGACCGTCGTACTCGACTTATGCGCCTTGAATGCCTGTGACAGTCGTCGGGCGAGCCTCGGGATTAGATAGTCGTCAAGCTTCGAGACGGGCACCCACTCCCAGTGGTCGAGTTCCTGCCCGTCAAGGGTTATCCGGTGTTCGTCGTCCCCGAGCGGGCCGCAGTCGAAGACGTACAGCAGCTTGTCGCCTTCCTTCTCGTTCGGAGCCCAGTCCTGGACGAGGAGATGGACAGGCGCGCGGTCGAGACTGAGTTCCTCGCGAAGCTCCCGCTGGCAGGCACCTGCAGGCGATTCGCCGCGGTCGACGTAACCGCCCGGGATGTCCCAGCGGTTGCCGTACGTCTTGCGGACTAGCAGCACACGGTCGCCATCAACGAACAACGCCCCGGCGGCGACCCGGGGCGTTGCGAACTTCTCGGTTGGATCGCTCATGATCCCTACCCTACGACCCGCATCCTGCGGGCGAGCTGGTCTAGCTCGAAGGACGGCTTACCGGGCGCGTTGCGGACCCAGTTCAGTACGAGCTGGCGGCTCAGGTAGTGGTGCCTCACCTGGTCGGGAGCCTTGCGTTCCGCGTCGAGCACGGTACTCAATGCCATATCGGCCCGTCCGGAGCTGTTGTACGCGCGGGCGACATCCAGCAAGTGCCGAACCTGGCGCTCGGCTGGCAGCGCGCTCGTGTCGAGCGTTGGTCCGAGGTCGAGCGCGACCTGGATATCGCCCAGCTCCATCGCAGTGTTGACGCGGTGTATGGCGACGTTGGTTGGTCCGAACGCCGTCCATAGGTAGTTGCTATCCGTGCCGAGCCGACGTGCGGCGTCGTCTGCCTCGGCGAGATAGCTCCTGGTTGTGGTTCGGTCGTCGGACCTGGCTGCGGCCATCGAACCGGCAAGGAAGAGCGTCCCGTAGGCGGAAAGCACCTCGCCGTCTCCGGTGCCGACGTGCGGCTCAAGATATGCAGCTCCCGCCTCCGTCAGACGCATTGCTGGCTCGTGTCGACCGGTAGAAAGAAGAGCGAACGCTACCGATCGGAACAGCGAGCCAGTGATCGCGTGATTGTCCGACTGCTGCGCTGCCGCCAGGCCGCGCTCGGCGGCCATCCAGGCGAGATCCGACTCGCCGAGCTTGGTGAGAACTGACGCCCCAGCTTGGTAGCTCAGGGCCAGCAGTTCATGCGCACGAATTCGTTGGTCTCCTTCGTACTGGCGGGCAGCGAGTAGCGCGTCGGCCAGGAGGAGCGGTGCTCTGCCAGCTGCGAATCCGAACCGAGAGTTTTGATAAGCGTCGAACACCGATCGAAGCTCTGAGGCTAGAGCGTCGAGGCTTGGAGGTTCGGCGTCATCGGACGTTGCGCTCAGGATCGGCGTGAGCTGGCGGTAGTCCATCAGAGCGGCGCGGAGCGCCGGCACGGTTGATGTTCCGCTGTCTGGTGTCCAGTCGAGGAGCGCTGGCTCACCGATCAGGTCTCCTAGCGCAACGTCGAGCGCGTCGGCTAAACGACGGATCACAGAAAGTCGATCCAGCTCTGCGCGGTTGTTTTCCGCCTTGCGGAGCCATTCTCCGGTGCGACCGACGAGCCCGGCGAGCGCTTCCTGTGACATGCCGCGGCGTCGGCGGTACCACGCAACGCGCTCGCCGATGGTCAGGTTCTCCGTCATTCCTCGCATGCCATCACCCTCCCCGTTGCCTCTCGAACGTACCGGGAAAGTTTTTCCCGGGCGTTCCCGCAAACCGGTTCAAAGCTGAGCTCATGCGAAACCAGCGATACCAAGCGGTCGCCGATCCTCCGGGTACTGCTGCGGTACCGAGGAGGCACAGCTACGTCCGGAACTTCTGCGACGCACGACGAGGAAGGGACTCAAAGCCCGCGCGACTCGATGCGATCCAGCCGCTGCCTGAGCTCGGCCACTTCTGCGCGGAGTTCGGTGAGTTCGCTTACGAACTGACCAAACTCGTCGCTCTTGGGAGAGGCGGTAGCGGGGCCCTGTCCGACAAACGAGCCCTTTCCCTGGTGGGAGACGACCAGCTGTGCCGAGCGCAGCTGCTCAAGTGCCCGCTTGACTGTCTCCGTGCCCACGCCGTATTCGGCGGCCAGCTCGCGCTGAGTCGGCAGTTGGTCTCCGGGCGAGAGGTCGCCCGCCTCGATCTGCCTGCGAATCCCGTCCGCGACGCGCAGGTAGCCGGCGCGCGGATCGCTCAAGTCGATGCCGTCCATAGCCGCGAGTCTAGGAGCAAAGCCAGCCAAGACGGCGAAGTTGGCCAAACTAGGTTGTCTATGACGTCTAAGACGTCTAAGCTGTCTGTATTCTCAAGTTCTGCGGATGCCTCCGCAGTTTCCGTTCAACAGCAAGAGACCCCGGCCGGTGCTGCAACACCGACCGGGGCGCACATCGAAACCCTGGGAGTAACGATGCAGGTTGAGGCTACCCGGCTGTACCGGGTCCGAACGGTCGCTGACGAGCTCGACGTCTCTGTCGCGACGATCTACCGCGCAGTGGAGTCTGGCGCGCTGAAGGCAATCCGCCTGGGCACAGGGAAAGGCGCCGTACGAATTCCCGGTAAGGCCATCGAGGAGTACCTCGACGCATGCGCCTCTGCGGCCGCAACCCGAATTGGTCGCGGGGCTGAGGACGTGTGGGGGGCTTCGGCTGGGGGTGCTGCCTGATGCGCACGTTCTTTGCCGCCGTGGTGGCGGGTGTGTTGATTTTCTTGGGCGCGGCGATGGCGGACTGGCACATGAAGGTCGCCGTGGTGTGGCCGTGGTTCGTGGTCGCGGGCGCTGTGGTGGCGTTGTTCCGGCTGGTGGAGCTGACGCGTGGCAATGTGGCGCGGTTGATGGTCGGGCTCGCTGGTCTGGCGGTCGTGACGGTGTGGTTCGCGATCGAGGCTCCGGACGCCACGCCGGGTTATGACGTGTGGCCGTGGGGTTTGGCCGGGGTGCCGGTGCTGGTGGTCGCCGGAGTGATGGCGGTGCAGGCGCGCGGCGGGTCGCGGGGGTTGATCGGTCGGTGGTCGCGGCGTTCGCGGCGCAACGGCGGGACGGCGTCGCGGTGGCAGATCTTCCGGGTGGCGTCGAAGTTCGCGATGAAGCGCAAGGCGAAGGTGTTGAAGCCGTCGTTGCGCCGGGCGATGTGGTGGAGCCGCTGGCGGGTTCCGGTGACGGAGTACGCGACCGCGGTCGTGCGGGTGGGTCGGCAGCGGATCTGGTCCCCTGTGGAGGACGTGACGTTGCGGTTCGGCGGCCCGCGCTCGGGCAAGACCGGAGAGTTGACGTGCCGGATCCTGGACGCGCCGGGCGCGGTGATCGCAACCTCGACGCGAACGGATCTCATCGACCTGACGGAGAAGCTGCGGTCGCAGCGGGGGCCGACGTACGTGTTCAACCCGAGCGGACTCGGCAAGCTGGAATCGACGATCACGTTCGACCCGCTGGCCGGGTGCGACAACCCGGTGACCGCGACTCACCGCGGGAGCGACTTGCTGCCCGACAGCGGTGCGGGCGAGGAACGCGAGCACTGGGTGTCGCAAGCCCGTCGTGCGCTGGCCGCGTTGCTGCACGCGGCGGCGCTGGGCGAGCTGACGATGCGGGACGTCCTCAGCTGGGTCTCCGATCCGGAAGAGGCCGCGGACGAGGTGCTGCGGCTGCTGCGCCGTTCGCCGGAACCGGCGTTCGAGAAGGCCGCACAGCAGTTCCTGACGACGAACGACCGGACCCGGTCGTCGATCACAACGACGATCATGCCCGCGCTGGGCTGGCTGACCGATCCGAACGCGTCGGCTGCGGCGGCACCGGGCGGCAGTTTCGATGTCGAGCAGCTGCTGGCAGACCGGGGCACGGTGTACATGCTCGGCGCAGACGAGGGCCACACCGCTCCACTGGTCGCGGCGTTGACCTCGCACATCGCCCGGGAGGCCCGTCGGGTCGCGTCCGAGTCGCCGGGCGGGCGGCTGGATCCGGCGTTGACGCTGGTCCTGGACGAGGCGGCGCTGGTGTCGCCGGTGCCGTTGCCGAAGTGGACCGCGGACATGGGCGGGCGCAACATCACCATCCACATCGGAGCCCAGTCCCGTGCACAGCTCATCGAGCGGTGGGGTGCGACCGGGTGCGCGACGATCATGACGAACTCGGCGACATTGCTGGTGCTGTCGAACCAGAAGGACCCGGACGACCTGCAGGCGTATTCGCTGCTGACCGCGGATCGGCACGAGAAGGTCGAGAACGAGGACGCTGACGGGCATGTGACCGGCCGGACTCCGCAGCGGGTTCCGGTGCTCACGCCGGGGCAGATCTCGCAGCTGCCCAAGCTGCATGCGGTGGTCATCCGGCAGGGCATGCCGGCGGCGATCGGGAAACTGCAGATGGCGTGGAAGCGCGCCGACGTTAAGGCCGTCGAGCGTCAGGAGCGCTGGAGCGAGTTCGCTGAGCGCCACGCCGCCCGTATTGAGCGGTGGCAAGACCGCCGCGACGAGTTCGCGATCCGGGTGGGCGCCTTCGTGGACGCACTGGCCGACCGGGTTGAGCCGTGGCTGGAGCGGGTCGATGCCTGGTTCGACGCTCGCGCTGAGGCCCGCCGGCAGGCGCGCAGGGCGGCGCGGGTGCGGGTCTCGGAGCAGGACCACGCCGAGCCGATGGTGCGCGCCGACGCGCTGCGTGTTGACGCTGCTCCCGCCGAGCCGGGGGAGGGCGAGTGATGGACGCGATCACCATCCAGTTGCCGGTGTTGCTGGAGTCCGGGAACACGACCATCGCTGCCAGCTACCGGCGGGACGACCCCTACGCGGTCACGCTCGGGTTCGACGCTGTCCGGCCGGGGGCGGAGTGGGTGCTGGCTCGCGACCTGTTCTGCGACGCCTTGATCTACGGGCAGGCCGGAGGCAAGCCCGGGGACGTGACGGTCACCGTCCGCGGCGACCTGGTCGTGCTGGGCTTGTCCACTCCGGACGGAGCCGCCGCGGCGGTCTTCCGCCGCGACGACGTCGCCGACTTCATCGGCCAGACCCACCAGATCGTCCGCGCGGGACAGGAAACAGCGGAACTGGACTGGTCCGACACCGCCGAGTTCCCGGGGGTGTCGCTGTGAACCCGACGAACCCGGACGACCTGTTCGCCCCGGCGACCGATGCCGAACGGCGGACCTGGCAGCTGCGGGCGCACGCGGCACTCGCCATCGTGCTGTCCCGAGCCGCGGCTGCCGGGCTGGATCCGGTGACGTGGACGCTGACCGATCTCGGCGGCCTGTACGGGCGGATCAACGAATACGGCCGGGTCCTGACGGAAGACCAGGCCCGGGAGCGGTTCGCCCAGTGGGTGGAGTTCCTCGCCCTGAGCACGAACCCCCGCTCCGCCCGGCCGGAGTCGGCGGCGTTGCGCGCAGTGGGCTCGCTAGCCGCACGGGACGGCGGATCCGTCGTGGTCGTGCTCAGCGCCTTCCTGCCCGACCACCACGACCCGGACGGGCTCCACCCGGCCGGCGAGGAGTGCTGAGCCGTGCCCGCGCCCAAAGCCCCGTGGGAGATCCACGACCACGTCACCCGCGAAAACGAACGCATCGCCCGCGAACGACGCGAGAGGACCGGCCGATGACCACCGCCACCGCTCCGCGGGTGTGGCTCGCCGCTACCCCGGCCGACCGGCCGGTGGTCCGCGACCAGATGGGCCGCCGCTGGCAGCCCGAGAACCACGCCGACAGCTACCGCACCGCCGACGGCCGGCACCACGCCGACTGGCGCGAACTGCACACCCTTTTCGACCTCGTGGAGGTACCCCGATGAACACCGCGATCTACCCCGACACCAAGACCCTGGTCCAGAACTTCCGGCAGCACACGATCGACGAGATCGACGGCTGGTCCGTCGGGTGGCGCGGCATGCGTGTCGAGTCCGACGCGTGCGAGCTGCGGTCGTGGCTGGCGGGTTTCGACAGCACGGAGGCCGCGCTGGTCGAGCTGCACGCGACGATGCTGCGGTCCGCCACCGGCGACGTGACGACGGTGCCGGAGCGCATGACCGTTCCGGCTGCAGTCCTGTTCGGATTGACGCGCGCGGTCCAGCAGGGCGGGCGGGCCGTGTCCGACGACGTGGTCCTGCGGTGCGTCGCGCACGTGCTGGCCGCGGTCCACAGCCCGAACTACGGGGCTGACCATGGTCGCCACCTGGACATGGCGCGCTCGTGGATGGCGCAGGCGTACCTGCTTGCCGGTGTCGAGGCCGGTGCGCGATGAACGGTGAGCAGGACGGGATCGAGCAGGTCACGTTGTCCCGCAGCGTGATCCGGCAGATGCAGCGCGAGGCGCGGGCCCGCGGCTACGCCCGGGGCCGGGTCGACGAGCGCCGGGACGCCCTGCGCCGTCTGGAGCGCCGTCCGGTCGGCGAGGCCGAGTTCGTGCACGAAGCGATGGCGCGACCGGGCGAGCCGTTCGGGCTGGTCTGGAACGTCCTGCAGGCCGCTCCCCGAACCGAGACGGGAGGCGAACCCCGATGAGCACGATCGACAACAACGGCACCGGCCCCGTGCAGGGTCCGGAGGAGACGATGCGTGCGGTCGCGGGCCTGGCCCGCGAAGTCGAAGCGCTGCGGATGGCGGTGGAAGCGGTGTCTCCGCTGCCGGAGCAGGTGCGCGTCTTGCACGACGAGGTCGCGCCGCTGCCGGAGCAGGTGAGCAAGCTGGCGAAGGTCGTGAAAACCCTTGCCGAGCAAGCGAATCCCGACGGCGACGGCGGGAAGACCCGGCCGTTGTCGTGGCTGGACCTGGACGACGGCGAGGACGTCGTCGGCGATCCGGCCGAGGCCGCGCAGGAGACGCTGGAGGACCTGTCGGTCTGGCTGCGCCGGGTGTTCCTGCGCTACCGCGACGCGGCGGCGGCGCTGCCGGAGTGCTGGTGGTGGCACCCGGACGTGGTCGAGGAACTGGTGTGCCTGATGCGCTCGTGGCTCGCGGCCTACGTCGACAAGGACGCCACCGTGGGCCGGGCGGCGGACTGGCACGACCGCTACCGGCCCGGCGCGGTGAAACGGATCAAAAACGCGACCGCGAACTGCTCGCTGGAAGCCCACCTGGCCGACGGCGAGCACCACCGGCCCGCCGCGCCCGTGCCCGCCGGGCTCGCGCTCGCCCCGATCGCTCTGTGGTGGGGCGAAGACCGCGAGAGCACCGCGCCCGAACCCGACCAGCAGCTGATCACTGAGGCGCGTGCCGCCGAGGCCGCGCGCCGCCGCAACGGAGGTGTCCGGCGATGAGCATCCTCGACAGATTCCGCCGCAACCGCGGCACCCACGGTTCGCCCTACCTGGCTCCGGCCGAGCGGCCGGCGGTCCGCGCCCGGATCGCGCGGGAACAAGAGGAAATCCTGCGCGGGGCGGGAAACGACCCGGACACCGCGCGCAGGGTCGCGGCCGAGCGGGCGGCCCGGCGGTCGGTGATCCGGCCGGAGATCGCGAAACGGATCGACGACGCCGCCACCGCGGCGCTGGAGCAGGCGAACCGGGACGGGGCCGGGATGGGCGCCTACCGGAGGGCGGTCAAGGAGGAATGCGCCCGGGCGGGAGTGTCCGAAGCGGACTTCTACCGCGCCGAGCCGGGCCTGCTGGCGATGGCGTGGCCGAGCCTGCACGAGCACCTCGGCGACGAGGAACCGGTGTTCGACCTCGACGCCGAAGACGCCCACGAGCGCGCCGAATTCCAGCACCAACTGGAACTGCACGGCCTCGCCGACCCGATCGGCGAACCCGACGACGTCGACGACGTCGAGCCGATGACGGTCGAGCAGGCACGCGACATCGTGGTGCGCGCCGAAGAACTCAGCCGACACCTCGAGACGTGCAGCCTGGGCGAGGAGCACTGCCCGACCTGCAGCGTGAACATTCTCGACGCGGACGGGTTCTGGGACCACCAGGTCGGCAACGCGCGTGCCCGGCTGGCCGACTACAGCCTCGAGGACATCCTCGCCGGAAACTTCGCCGTCGCGGACCGGGCGGACACGGTGCCCGAGCGGGAACCGGAGCCGGGCAGCTGGATCGCCCGCAACCTGACCGCGACCGGGCAGCGCGACCCGTTCAGGTCAGAGGCCGCGAGCGCCCCTGAGGCCGACCACGATCTGCGCGGGTTGATGACCGAGGCGGAGGCCCGGGACACGCTCCTGCGCGCCGAGCGGCTGCGCGGCCACATCGACACGTGCACGACGCTGGCGGGGGAGTGCGCCACCTGCAGCGAGTACGACCCGAGCAGGACCGATTTCTGGGAGGTCGAGGTCGCCGCGGCGACCTCGCGGCTGGCCGATCAGGACCCGGACGCCGTGATCCTGGTCGACACCGACCGGGACGAAGTGGTCGTCGTCAACCCGCACCAGGTGGCCGCCCGCGCGGCGGACCGCATCGTCGGCGAACCCGACGTGAACGACGCCGACTGGCGAACGAACCCGCCCGCCGCGTCTCCGGTGCCCGAACGCGACCCGGAACCGGGCAGCTGGATCGCCCGAACCCTGACCCCCGCCGACAGCGCCGATCTCGGGCCGGTGGTCGACGGCGAGCGTGTCTACCTCGAGGACGTGCAAGCACGGCTGGCGCGGCTCGCGGACGGCCCGGTCACGGAAGAGTCCCTCGCACAGGTCGGCCTCGACACGAGCGAGCTTCACTCGCTCGAATATCGACAGTTGCCCGCTGCGGTGCAGGAGTTCTTGAGTGCGGAACGGGCACGGGTGTACGAGGAAGAACTGCGGGCGCACGAGGCGGAGCGGCGCGACGCCGCGGACAGCCTGACCGCCGCGCAGGCCCAGCGGATCCTCGACCAAGCCGCCGAGATCGATGCCCACACGAGCGGCTGCCAGATCTCCGTCCAGAACTGCCCGACCTGCAGCGAACAGGAACACGACGACGCCGCGCCCTTCTGGGACCGCGTCTCCGCCGCACAGGACCGGCTCGACGGGCTGACGCCCGATCAGATCGCCGCCCAGGCCGCCGCGGAACGCGTCGCGCATCCGGCGGGCGTCGGACAGGCCGTCGCGCGCGACGCCGAACCCGGCCGCCGCGCTCGTGCCGGGCAGCCGGTCCCGGCACAGGCAGCGTCCGATGTGGACAGCGTGCTGGGCCGGATCGACGAGGTGCTCGCGGCACCGGAACCGCTGCCGCTGGGCGACGCGGTGCGCGAGTGCGACCGGTCGCTGGCCGAGGCCGAAGACGCCGTCAACCGCGCGCAGACGGTGAACGAGGACGCCGCGCGGGCCGAGCGGTGCGCCCGGTGGAACAGCGACGACGCCTGCGCCGAGGCCGCCGACTGCGACCGGGACTGCGACGGGGGCGAGCGGACGTGATCGACGATCTGACCTCGCGCACCGGACAGCCGGAGTTCCGGGACTTCGCCCAGGCCGCGGAAGACGTGCTCAACGACTACGACAACGGGCTCGTCGCGGCCGAGGGCGAGCACGCCGCGACCGGGCAGCGCTGGCTCTGGCCGGCCGCCCTGTTCCGGCGGTTGTCCGCGGCGGGGGTCCCCCGCGACCTGGCGCGGACGGTCGCGGCGGACACCTACGCCGCGGTCGCGATGCGGCAGCAGCACCGGCAGACCGGTCCGGCGCTGGAGATCCAGGCCCGGTTCGACGCATTGGTCGACAAGGTCGCCGCCGGGACGGGGCCCGAGCTGGCGGTCGCCGACTACCGCGAGGACATCGCGGGCTGGCGCGGCGACGGGCGGGCGCAGGGCCTGTTCGCCACGCCGGTCCCGGTCTCGTTCGCCGACGGCACGGTCCTGCCCGACGGCATGGAGCTGGCGGGGATCCGGGAAACCGGGGCCCGCCGCGCCATCGTCGCCCCGCTGGTGGAAGCCGGGATCGACGGCTGCGACGCCGCCCGCGCCGCCGGGACCGCGGACACGCGGCCGTGGGCCGGAGCTTCGGACGTGCCCGGGGTGTCCGATGCCGTCGCCCGGTACTGGGCACGGATCGAGCTGGCGTGGGAGGAACCGGAACGGGCCCGCGCTGGGGTGCTGGCCGAGGTCGCCGCCCAGGCCGCGATCGGCCAGTTCCTGTCGCTGCGCGCCGAGGGCATGTCGTCGGGCGAGGCCGCCGCGGTCGCGGCGGCGGGCGACCCGGTCGCGGTGCACGCGATCGCGGGATTCGTGCAGCGCTGTCGCGACGGGGCCGCCGAAGACGAGGCCGAACTCGACGCGGTCGCTGCCGCGACGGCGGCGGTCGAGGACGGCGAGGACTACCGGGGCCTCACGCCGCGCGCCGACGAACTGCCCGGCTACGGCGAGATCCGCACCGAGGCCGAGGAGGCCCTGGCCTGGCACACACCCGGGCTCGCCCCGCCGACGGGGGAGGACCGGGTCGAGGGCGAGGTCGTCGGCCGGTTCGAACGGCTCGCCCGTTGCGGTATGGACCGCGCCACGGCGGCCCGGCTGGCGGTGGCCGACACCGCCGAGCGTCGAGCCCTGGCCCGCGAGGAGCGGGAGTCGGCCGTGTTCGGCGAGGCGATGACGGTCGTCGTCGACGCCGCCACCGATCTGCATGAGCACCTGGAAGCCCAGCTGCCGCGCTGGCCCGGCGACGACGACGAGGACGAGGACGGCGAGACCGACGAGGCGCCTGGCGGGCTGGGCCGGGCGGTCGCCGAGTCCGGCCGCGCCGTGGACGACGCGGAAGCCGCCCTCGGCCGCTGGCCGGACGACGAGGACGAAGAGTCGTGCGGCTACTGGGCCGATGCCAGCGACGACGACTGCTGTGACGACTGGGACGACGAGTGGGACGGACGATGAGCACGAACGACACGACCACGAGCGCGGCGGGGCCGCAGCGCGCGACGACGGCGGTGTTCGTCGCGGGGCTGCTGGTCGCGCTCGGCGCGGCGGCGGCGACGGCGCACGGCTTGTTCGAGGTGGCCGTGGCGTCCGGGGTGCCGTGGCAGATCGCGTGGATCTACCCGTTGATCACCGACGGGCTCGCGATCGTCGCCTACGCGGCGACCTCGCGGCTGCCCAAGCAGGGACGCCGCTACGCGTGGGGCGTGGTGATCCTGGCGGCCGGGCTGTCCGGGCTCGCGCAGGCGGTGTATCTCGCCGGCGGGGTCGCCCGCACCGCCGGGACCGCCTCGGCGGCGGACGGGCTGCTGCGGTTCGGGGTGGGGGCGTGGCCCGCGATCGCGGCGGCGATCGTGGCGCACCTGCTGTTCATGCTCGCCACCGACCGTCCAGCCGGGACGGCGGACGCCGCTTCCGGCGGCACTCTCCCGGACGCTCCGGAGCATCCGTCGACTGCCCGACCGGCCGCGCCGGTCGTCGCGGCGACGTCCGTTCAGCGTCCGGCCGTTCAGGCCCCGGATGTTCAACCGGGTCCTTTTCAGTCGCCCGGGTCGGACGCGTCCAGCGGCGCGGCGGCAGGTGAACGTACAGCCGACGAGCCGGGAACCGTACAGCCAGAGCCGTCCGGCGCGGACGCGGCGGAGCCGGTGAAGCCGGAGCGTTCAACCGCGCCGGTGTCGTCGCCGAAGAAAGACCGGGCGCGCGCGGAGGCCCGCCGCTTCCAGATCCACGCCGGGCGCCTGCCGACCGTGGACGAGCTGATGAAGCTCGCCGAAGTCTCGCGCGGAACCGCCGGAACAGCCCTGCAGGAACTGCGAAACCAGCCCGCAGCACTCCAGCTCATCACCGACCACAGCACTCAGCAGGCCAACTCATGACCACCACGACCCTCACCAGCACGACAGCCACCAGCACGCCACTCACGAAGCCCATCACCAAGCCTCCCAGGTCACCTCACAGCTCCAAGCCACAGAACCAAGACAGTGCACACCTAGGCATCACGATCCGACGGGCCGCCGCGCCCTGGCGGGCGCGCGGAACCGCGACCGCCGTTGTCGATCTTGAAAGCGCGCTAGTTGATCTTGTGAGGGCGTTCTGATGCTGTCGATCGCGCGGGGATATTCGGTGAAGTACCTGACCGAGGAAGTGGCGAAGGGGCGGGAGAACTACTACACCGACGCGGTCGCGGCGGGCGAGCCGCCGGGCCGCTGGTACGGGTCGGGCGCGGCGAAACTCGGGCTTGTCGGGCTCGTCGACGAGCAGGACATGCGCGCGGTCTACGAGCGGTTCGTGGACCCGCGCGACGCGGCGTTCAGGGATCCGGCGCGGTGGGGCGAGGCGTCCACTCTCGGGCACACCGGCCGGAATTATCCGACGCCGGACGAGTTGTACCTCGCCGCGTTGGACGCGGAGCCGGACGCGACGGCTGAACGCCGCGAGCAGTTGCGGTTGGACGCGAACAAGTCCGCGCGGCAGAACCTGGCGTTTCTGGACGCGACGTTCAGCGTCCAGAAGTCCGTGACGGTGTTGCATACGGCGTTCGAGGCGCAACAGGTGAAGGCCGAACGGAGGGCGCGGCGGCTGTCGGACGCGCTCGCCGCGGCCGCCGGATCCGGCGCGGACGCGGGGGAGCTGGCGGAGCTGGCGCGCCAGCGCGACGGCGCCGCGGCGGCGGCGGAGTCGTGGAGGGCGCACCGGGACGCGGTCGAGGACGCGATCTGGGCGGGCAACCGCGCGGCGCTGGACTACCTGTCCGAGCACGCCGGCTACAGCCGGGTCGGGCACCACGGCGGAGCCGCGGGACGGTTCGTCGACGCGCACGACTTCGTGGTGGCGTCGTTCTTCCAGCACGACTCGCGCAACCACGACCCGCAGCTGCACATCCACAACGCGATCCTCAACCGCGTCCAGGGCAGCGACGGGCAGTGGCGGACGCTGGACTCGCGCGCGATCCACAAGTTCCGCGGCGCGGCCGCGGCGGTGGGGGAGCGCACGATGGAGGAGCACCTGTCCCGCGCGCTCGGCGTGCGGTTCGCCGCCCGCCCGGACGGAAAATCCCGCGAGGTCGTCGGGATCGACCCGCAGGTCATGGATCTGTTCTCCTCGCGGCGGCGCGCGGTGACCGCGAAGACCGCGAGCCTGGTGGAGGCGTTCGAGACGAAGTTCGGGCGCGCGCCGAACAGCCTGGAGCTGGACCGGCTGCAGCGACAGGCCACGTTCGCCACCCGCAAAGCCAAGTCCCACGACGGGGAAACCGTCGAGGAACGGCTGCAGCGGTGGGACCGGGAAACACGCGCCGAGGTCGCCGACGGGCTCGCCGGGGTCGCGCGCGACGTGCTCGCGCTCGCGCACGGGCCGCGGGAGGCCGTCGAGTGGTCGCCGGCCGAGGTGCTCAAGACCGCGCTCGCCGACGTCCAGTCCGGCAAATCCGGGTGGACCGCGCCGGACCTGACCCGCTCGATCAGCGACGCGCTGCCCGACCAGCTCGGCGACCTCGACGGGCCGCGGCTGGCCCGGCTGCTGGACACCCTCACCGAAGAAGGCCTGAAACTGGCGACCCCGTTGCACGCGGAGCGGCCGGGAACCGCGGTGCTGCCGCCGCAACTGCGGCTCGCCGACGGCCGCTCCGCGTACGACGCGCCCGCCGGTCGCCTCTACGCCACGCCCGAGCACGTGCACACCGAACGCGCCCTCGCCGCCGCGACCGCCCGCCGCGACGCCCCGGCGCTGGACGCCGCGACCGCCGACGCGTTCGTGGCCGCGCTCGCCGAGCAGGGCGTGGTGCTGGGCGCGGACCAGGCGGCGGCGGTGCGCGGGGTCCTCACGTCCGGTGCGGCGCTGGAGTCGCTGGTCGGCCCGGCCGGGACCGGGAAGTCCTTTGTGGTCGGCGCGCTGGCGAAAGCGTGGCAGGACAACGACATGTGGGACGGGCACAGCCGGAAGGTCGTCGGACTGGCGTCCAGCCAGGTCGCCACCGACGTGCTGGCCGGCGAGGGCCTGACCGCGCGCAACATCGCCCGCTGGCTCACCGCGCAGGACAAGCTCGCCGCCGGCTCGACCCACCCCGAGCACCTCGAGTGGAAACTCGCGCCGGGGGACCTGGTGGTGGTCGACGAGTCGGCGATGGCGAACACCGCCGACCTGGCGAAGATCCACCACCACGTCCGGGAGGCGGGCGCGAAACTCCTGCTGACCGGGGACCACCGGCAGCTGGCCGCGGTCGGCGCTGGCGGCGGCATGGCGATGGTGGCCGACGCCGGAGCGGCCTACGAGCTGACCGAGGTCCGCCGGTTCGACGCCGAATGGGAACGCGCCGCGTCGCTGCGGCTGCGCGAGGGCGACGAGTCGGTGCTGGGCGACTACCACAAGCAGGGCCGGATCCTGGATTCCGGCACCCGCGAACAAGCCGAGCAGGCGGCCGGGAAAGCCTGGCTGGCCGACACCCTGGCCGGGAAGCACTCGATCCTGATCGTGGACACCAACGAGCAGGCCGCCCACCTGTGCGCGGAACTGCGCCGCGAACTCGTCCGCCTCGGCCAAGTCGAGGAATCCGGGGTGCCGCTGGGCCAGCAGGGCACCTGGGCCGGGGTCGGCGACCTGGTGCAGGCCCGATTCAACGGCTGGGACCTCGCCGGGGTCGAGGGCAACCGGGAAGTCCCGGTCAACCGCAAGCAGTACCGGGTGCTGGAGACCCGCGAGGACGGCGGCCTGGTCGCGGCCCGCGTGCTCGGCCGCGGCGAGGGCGGCGAGCGGCTCGGGCCGCGGGTGACGCTGCCCGCCGACTACGTCGGCGAACACCTCGCGCTCGGCTACGCCTCCACCGTCCACAGTGCACAAGGGCTGACCGTCGACACCAGCCACGCGGTCGTGACCGAGTCGACCCGGCTGGAAGCCCTCTACGTCGGCATGACCCGCGGCCGGTTCGGCAACACCGCGCACGTCACCACCCTCGCCGTGCCCGCCGCCGCGCCGGACGCCGCCGCGCTGGACGCGGTCAAGCGCACCCCGGCCGCGGTCCTCGCGGGCGCGTTCGAGGGCACCGGGCCGCAGCGGTCGGCGCTGGACGAGGCCGCCGACGCGGCGGCCGAGACCGACGCGATCCGCACCCCGGCCGAGCTGCTGGCCGACGCCACCGAGATCGCGACCGCAGGCCGGACCACCCGGTGGCTGGACGAACTGGCCGAGGAGGGCGCGCTGACCGAAGACCAGCGGACCCGGATCGCCGCCGAGGACGGAGCCGCGACCCTGGCGCGCCTGCTGCGCCGGGCCGAGCTGGCCGGGCACGACCCCCGGCAGGTCCTGCGCGACGCGGTCGCGGTCCGCGACTTCGACGGCGCACGCCAGCTGTCGAACGTCATCCACGGCCGCATCGCCACACGCGTCGACCTCGAACCCTCCGGCGACTCCTACGCCGACTGGCTGCCGCGCGTGGACGACCCGCAGTGGTCGGCCTACCTGCGGTCGCTGGCCGACACCGCCGACCGGCGCCGCCGGGAACTGGGGGAGCAGCTCGCCGAGAACCCGCAGCAATGGGCGATCGAGGCCTTCGGCCCGGTGCCCGAGGACCCCGACGCCCGCGGTGCCTGGGCCGAGCGCGCCGCGGTCGTGGCCGCGCACCGGGAACTGACCGGATTCGACGACGCCGCGACAGCCCTGGGCGCGGCTCCCAAATCGGGCCAGGCCGAGGCCTACGCCTCGTGGCGCGCGGCCTGGCGCGCGCTGGGACGGCCGGACGCCGGCCGCGACGAATGGGAGATGTCCGACGGACAGCTGCTGATCCGCGTCCGCGCCTGGGACCGGGAAAAAGCCTGGGGCCCGGAATTCGTCGCCAACGAACTCGCCGGCACCCGCCAGGCCCGCGACGCCCGCCGCCGCGACGCGGCCGTGCGCCGCGCCGAAGCCCACGCCGCGGCCGACGCCACCGAGCGGGAGCGGCTGCTGGCCGAAGCCGCCGACGCCGACGCGCTCGCCGACACGCTCGCCGCCCGCGCCGCCGAACTGGAAACCGCGGACGAGGCGCGGGCGCGGTGGCTCGCGCACACCGCCGAGACCCGCGCCGCGGCCGACCGGGCCCGGACCCAGCTCGCCGCCCGGGCCGCCGACAGCGACCCGGAGCCGACCGTCACCGCCGACGAATGGGTCGACGCGCACCGCGAGCACACGATCGCCGAGGACGCGCACCGCGTCGTCGCCGACGACTACGACCTCGCCGACGTCGTCGCGCAACGAGACCGCGACGTCGCCGACGCCCGCGCCACCGCAGACGCGGACGGCGAGCCCGTCGACGAGCAGCCGGTCCCGGAGACCGCCGTGGCGGACCTGCGCGACGTCGCCGCCGAGGAACCGGCGGTCGCGGACTCGGAAGAAACACGCGTGCCCTCGGCCGCCGAGACCGCCGCCACGATCGACCGCGCGCAGCGGACCCTGCGGGAAATCCAGGCCCGCGAGGCCGCCGACGCGGCCCGCGAGGCCGAAGAAGCGCACGCGGACGAACTGCACCGCCGGCACACGGCCGACGCCGAGGACGCCGCGGTCAGCGACGACGCGGCGGTCCTGTGATGCCGCCCCGCCCCGGGTCAGCCCCGACCCGGGGCGGGGTCCGCGGTGGCGTCGGCCAGGCGGCGCACGTGCCGCCAGTGCCGGCACGCATCGGCCAGGGCCTGCTCCCGGTAGGCCCGGTCCGCCTCCCGCCACGCCGGCGTGCCGCGCTGCGACGGCGGCACCGCGATGTGCGCGCGCTCGCGCGGAATCCCCGCCGCACGATGCCACCCGGTGCGGACCGGCCACTCCTCCCGCACCCCCAGCAGCCACGCCAACGCCCGCCACACGCCGTAGGCGTACTGTGCGTCGACCGGCAGTGCCGCCCGAGGCTCGACCTGCAACCGCTGCCAGTCGCGGTCCGTCGGTCCCGGCATCCCCGCCGCGGCGCACAACGCCACCCAGCTTTCCGCCCGCGCGGCCTCCCGGCTCACCGCCGCCCCGGACCGCTCGGTCATCGGCGAGACCTCGCCGATCACGAGCCAGTGCAGCGCGTCCACCGCGCCCTTCTCCATCTCGTCCGCGAACCCGGAGTCCGTCAGCCGGCAACCGACCCGGTAGCACTCCTGAACCGCGTCGAATTCCGGCGCGACCCACTGCGGCAATTCCCCGGTGATCTCGCCCCACGTATCCGCCATGACCCCGATGGTGACACCAGGCACTGACAAAAACAGCGGCCCGAACGGGGCAGTTCGCCTGCCGCAGCGGCGGTTCACCGACACCGCCCTCCGCGGGCGGAACAAGGTCCGCGCAAGCGCGGACAGTGCTTTCTCGCTCCGCAGCCCGGCTTAGCACGGCCCCACCTCACGATCAAGGGGTCAGAAAACTTTCGGGTCCACAAAAAGCGCGTGGACCCGAAACTTTTCTGCCTGATCCCTTGACCGCGAGCCTCCGGGGCCGCGCGAGGCGCCGATAAGGGCGACGGGCACAGCCGTCGCCCGCCCTCCGGGCAGCGAAGAAAACCACCCGCCCAGGGCAGCCGGCACTACTCGCACCGGGAGATCGCCATGGCAGCACAGGGAAAGAAGACCAAAGAAGAACTCGCCGCCGAAAAACTCGGCATTCCGGTCGAAAAACTCCGTGAGCTCAAGGCACAGACCAGGGCCGCGAAGAGCCGCGGGAAGCGCCCGGCCGGAACCGCCGGAGCCGAGACGAAACTCGCCGCCTGGGGCCCGGTCGAGGGACAGGAAGAACTGTTCGCCTGCGACACGGACCAGGCCGCGTCATGAGCTGCACGCACTGGCACTTCTACGTCCTCGCCGGACTCGCGACCTGCCTCGACTGCGGCCACCAGTGGCACGTCTGAGAAGCACAACCGCCCGGACCCCGCTGGCGTCCGCACCGCACACCCGACACTTCCGCTGCAGCACAAGGAGTTTTCCGATGGGGATCACCTACTGCGGGCCGTACGCCGACGCGCTCGCCGACGACCACGAGGGCTACGCCGCCCGGATCCTGCCCGACGGCACCGAGACGGGCACCTGGACGCACGCCACCCGCGAGTTCACCGGCTACCGCGCCCACTGCGCCTGCGGGTGGCGCGGCAGCGCCGCGTACCCGGCCACCGACGAGGGCGAGAACCTGGCCGTGGAGACATGGGGCCGCGACCACCTCATCCCGCTGGTCAACACCGTCGCCCGCCGGCACACCGTCACCGGCGAGCAACTGCTCACGCTGGTGCGCGAACTACGCGGCTCCGTCGACCGCGTCGGCGACGAGCAAGGCGCGGGCCTGCTCCACGCGGTGGAGCGTATCGAGGAACTGCTCGACAATCTGGCGCACGACGAGGCCGTCCGATGACCTTCACCCTCTACGACGAGTTCGCCGGATTCGGCGGCAGTTCCCAGGGCGCGGCCGCGGTGCCGGGAGTCGAGCTGACGCTGGCGGCGAACCACAACCCGCTCGCCGTCGACGTGCACGCACTGAACTTCCCGAAAGCCGACCACTACTGCGGGGACATCGCGAAAGCCGACATCGCCGGGTTCCCACGCGCAGACCTGTTCTGGTCCTCGCCCTCATGTCCGCCGTGGACCGACGCTCGCGGGGTGAAACGGGATTTCGACCGCTCGACCCAGGGAGTGCTGTTCGACCTCGCCCGCGGCCCGGTCGCCACCGACCCGAACGTCGCCCGCGCCCGAGCCCTGATGGAGGAGGTCCCGCGGTACCTGCAGGCCATGCGCCGCAAGGGCAAGCCGGTACTGGCCGGGGTAGTGGAGAACGTCGTGCAGGTCCGCAAGTGGGACCAGTTCGCGCGGTGGCGGCGCGAAATCGAGGCCGAGGGCTACCGCACCCGCCTGGTCGCGCTCAACTCCATGCACGTCACCGCCGCGGGAACCGGGCGGGTCGCGCAGTCCCGGGACCGGTTCTACATGCCGTTCTGGCTCGCCGACCTCGGCCGGAACCCGGACTGGGACAAGTGGCTCCGCCCGCGCGCCTACTGCCTCGGCTGCGACGAGGTGGTGGACGCGGTGCAGGTGTTCAAGAAGACCGGCGTGGACATGGGCCGCTACGGAATCAAAACCGGCCAGTACGTGTACCGGTGCCCGCGCAGCTCCTGCCGGCACCGGGTCGTCGAACCCGACGTGCTGCCTGCCAGCACGGTCATCGACTGGTCGCTTCACCCCGGGCAGAAAATCGGGGAACGCGTCGACGGCAAAGGCCGACCGGACCCGCTGGCCGAAGCAACCCTCGCCCGGATCGAAGCCGGGCTGCGCCGGCACGCGCGGCCCCTGCTCACCCCCGCAGGCGGGACCTGGCGGCAGGACGCCACCAGCATCGACATGCCGATGCCGACCCGCACCACCCGCGACACGGATGCCCTGGTGGTGCCGCCACTGGTGGTGCCGGTCGCGAAACGCGCAGGCGTCGACACCGCGACCAGCGTGCAGCAGCCGTTGCGGACCCAGACCTGCCGCCGCGAAACCGCGATGGTGATCCCGCCGTTCGTGTCCCTGCTGCGCGGCGGCGGCTCCAAAACCACCGCCTACCCCGTCCACGGGCCCCTGCCCACCGTGTCCGCCCAAGGCAACCACCACGGGCTCGTCCGGCCGAACGGCAAGGCGACGAGCATGCTGTTGGCGTACTACGCCAATGGGCCCGCGCGTCCGGTCAGCGAACCGGTCGGCACGCTCACCACCAAAGACCGCTACGCCCTCGTCAGCGACACCCGAGGCGCGGTCGAGCAGTGCACCTTCCGGATGCTCGCCCCGCACGAAATCGCCGCCGGAATGGGCTTCGCCAAGGACTACCAGGTCAAAGGCTCCAACCGCGACCAAGTCCGCGGCTACGGCAACGCCGTCACCCCACCCGCCGCCGAAATCCTCGTCTCCGCACTCGTCGAAACCATCAGCGGCGAAGACGCCTCAGCTCCTCACTGACCGCGAGAGCGATTCGGCCGGGCCTCGGACCACACAGGTCCGCAGCCCGGCCGCTTCGCGCCTTCCCGGTTCAGCGGGCCTGTGCTGCCTCTCGGATCTGCTTGGAATGGACCGAGTACCCGGACTGCCGCATGATGTTCAAGTTGTCGATCATCGCCTCAAGCTGTTTTTTGAGATACCGGAACGCTTCGTCGTGGACGCCGTCCTTCGCGATCGGGTCGCACGCGGACTTGTGCAGGCGTATGAGCTGCTTGTCGATGGACCGCATCTTCGCCGCCATTGCGGTGGCGGCACGTCCTGGATCGCGCGTCACTACGTACACGTCTCCGTCGTAGAGGAAGCACTTCTGCTCGTCGGCGCAGCGGTAGTCGCGCACGTGCGCCTTGCCGTTCTCGAACTGGCTGTGCGTCAGATTCTGCGTCTCGCAGATGTCGGGGCCTCGCAGGCCGGTCTCGCCAGTAGCCTCGACCGCTCGCCAGACGCGGTCACCTGCGTCGGCTGCAGGCAATGGATCAGGCTGGTTTGTCATGACTCACCTCCGAGCATCTTCGCCAGCGCTTCGTCCATCGACGTGTCGCCGGTGTTGATCACAGTCTCGGCCCAGCCTGCAGCTGCACGTACTCGCTCGATGCTCTCCAGCAGAGTGTGCTTGGTGTTCTTGTCATATTCGGCGACATGCAGCGTGGGGATCATGCGCTGCATCTGTGTGTAGAACGTGGTGCATGCCCCCAGCAGCTCGAGCACCTCCCGCGGTGCCTCGGAGTAGTGCACTTGCGACGTTCGCCGCGGCGGCGGAGGTGCGGACTCCGGCTCGTCGTATCCGACGTCCGGCTCGTTGTCCTCGTCGTCCTCGTCTGCGACGTAGTACCGGGGCCTGTCCGCCTGGCGCAGGATGTGCCGTGCGGACGGGTCATTGAGCACGTGCCGGACGACCGTTGGCCTCTTCAAGATGTCCTTGACCGCGAGAGCAGCGTCTTCGTCATCCCGCACCAGATCGCGGACGCGATCCACGCGTTCCTGCGGAGTCACCGGATGCTGAGGAGTGCGCCCGGCGGCGCGCAACGCCTCATTGACAGTCCAGCGACGCTCTCCGCTCACCGGGTCCAGGGGCGGTTTACCGATCTTGCGGAACCTGCTGGGATGAGCCGACAGAATGTCGTGAATTGTGAAGCTCACATCCGGGTTGCGCTTCTCCGCCGGCCAGGCAATCGCTACGTGCCGGTAGCTCTTGAGGGTGTTCGTGGACAGCCCGATCGCTGCAGCGTAGGCGCGCAGCACTGCCTCGACGCCGTGGTCCTCAAAGCCATTGCGTTGCTTTGGGATCATGTCAAGGGTGATTTCGCCCAGCTCGAACTGAATGTTGGTCTTGCTGCGGACCAGGGTGCGGCCGCGTTTGACCCACCGGTCCCATTGCCGGGCGGTGAACATGTCGGGTCGCGTCATTGTTACCTCCTGTTTGTACCTCGCAACAGGGGGTGCCGCGTCGTCCTCCGACCTGCACTGCTCAGCGCGTGCCGCGGGGTGCCGCAGCACCCGCTCGCTGACTAAAAATCAATCGAACCTCGGCCTGCATCCAGCTCCCCGCCTCCGGGGCACTGGCCATCCAAGTCTGCTCCTGAGCGCCCAGACCTACAAGAGCGTAGAAACGCGGACTGAGGCCGCTGCGGTCCCAGTCCGCGTCTCGCTGCCGTGAACGTGGATGCTGTCTCAACCCAGGTCGGTCGGGCCGGTTCTACTTTTTCTCGACCTTGTATGACACACCCGAGATTCCCTTGACTGACAACGACTTCTTCCCTTTTGCCGTCGGCAGTCTCGTTGCGGCGGCAGCTGCTGCTGCGGCGGCTCTCGTCGCGGTCCCGGTCCTACGCGTTCCGCCGTGTCGCTGTGTTCCGGCGCGCGGTCGGAGCGACCGAACCACGGTCGTCGGCTGATTCGACCGCGGGCTTTCCTGTGCGGGGATGTTGCGAATGTCTGCCAGTGCCGCTTCGAGCCGGGCCACTCGGGCTTCGAGGTCGGCTCGGTCTTCCATCGCAGCTTCCCTGCCCGAGAAATTCCTCTCCACCAGCTGGCGAATCCACGAAGTGGGCTTGACGCCGTCATCGTCAGCGGCTTGGCGGACGCGGTCCATCAAGGACTTTGGCAGTCTGATGGACGTTGAGATCATGGGGTCATCGACTACGTCCGTCTCCCATGTGCCCTGCTTCATCTCCTCTGCAAAGTCATGATTCGCTACGTATTCGGCCATCTCGTCGATCTTGGTCATCATCCTCACCTCGCTTTCTTGTCGAATGTGCGACGCTCCGCTGTGGTCATATTGCGCGCAGTCACCACGTATTCGCGCCCGTCGGCCGCCTCTGCCAGCACTACAAGCAAGCGTCGTCCGTTCGCAGTGCTGCCGAAGACCAGTGTCGTGTCGTCGCGGCCCGAGAGCGTCAGCCGGGGGTGGGTGTAGATGACCTCTTCGACCTCCTCCGGTCGAACTTGGTGCCATGCGATGTGCTCTTCGCTCTGCTCGGTCCAGTGGATCTCCCGCACAAGTCAATGTAGCACGAAGTGGCACAATGTGGCACGTCGTGAGTCCAATGCGGGCCGGCGGCTAGGAGGGACTGCGTCGGCCTGAGCCCCCTTGGCGACTTCGGATACGCCTAGCCGTGGGCCACGAAGGGTTGCGGGTCTGTGCGTGAAAACTGACTGGGTCTACGGTGACCGTGTGAACGCACGCCGTGACTTGCACCTCACTAGCGATGGCCGATGGGAAAGCTTCGACATCTTCTCCGGGGCTCCTGACTCTGAGGGTCTCAACGTGGGTGAGCACCTCCAGTCGCAGGGATGGGAGCACTTTCTCCGGTTGGGCCAGGGCGATTGGTGCAGTCTGACCTTGACTGCGTGGCGACGGCCGTTTGAGGACCGGGCGGAATACTTGCTATCTGTGAGCACCGGTCTGGCGGCCTCGGAGTTCCTGAAGGTCGACAACCTGCCCCAACTGATGGACTTGGTGTCGAAGTGGGCTCCGGCCGTCCAGGCTGCCACCCTCGCTGACCTCGTCGAGGACCTCAACGAGCCCGACCTCAACGAGATGGGAGTCCTGGAAATCGCGGCCGCTCGGGCGGCCTGGGGTGCGCGCGAGCGTTTGCCGGAGCTTGAAGCGGATCGGCAACGGATGATCGCCGAGCGACGTCAGCGCCGCCGCGACCAGGGCAGCAACCAGCCTCGACCAACCGACTGATCTTGGATCACGAACTGTCGGAGACCGGTGTCTTCACCGCGCTCGTGACTGTCAAGTGAGATGATCACTGGGGGCCACGATGGGTGCGAAACGTCGTCGAAAGCATCCGCTCCAGCCATCCCAGGCGGCGGCTACTTCGCTCTGATCAGCAGCGGACACCTGAGTTGGGATGAACCACTACTTTTGCAAAGCGGTGCTTGCCGGTTACAGGTCTTCCTCCCTCTCGTCGATCCAGCGATCGAGGTCGGCGCGTCGGACCCGGAGCTCCCCGTTCGGGAGCTTGATGCACTTAGGGCCGCGTCGCTTGGCTCGCCACTCGTAAAAGGTGCGTCGGGCTACGCGCAGCTCGTCGCACACCTCCTCGACTGTCAGCAAGCTATTGGGGCGGTTCATTCTGCTCCTTGCGAAGGCGTGCCACGAACTCGTCAACGGCGGCAGCCGGCACCCGCCGAGTGCGGCCGATCGTCACCGACTCGAGCTGCCTGGATCGCAGCAGCGCATAGACAACGGATCGACCGATCGCCAGCCGATCGGCTGCTTCCTCGACCGTGAGCAAGACCCGCGGTTGGCCACCGGGGAGTTCGCGGAGTCTCTGCGCGACGACGTCGCCGACTATCGTTGCGAACCGGTGGGCGAAAGCGTCCGAAATGGCTAGGTCCCCGACGCTGACCGCCGGCTTGTCTTGATCTCCTTGCACGGCTTTCTCCGTGAAGTGGGGCTGGGCTGTGGGCCTGTCGCGGTGGTGACGCTAGCGCTCATCCGGGCGTCGCGCAGTTGGGCGACGCGGACCGGTTGGGCTTCTCGCCAGGTGCCTGCCCTCGCCCTCGGGCAAGCAGGAGGGAGCCGGACGCGGCGGCCGATGCGTCCGAGGCTGGCACGCGATTGTTGCGGCATGACGTCGTCTCGATTGGTTCGGCTCTTCTTGCTGTTGACGCAGCGGCGGGCTTGCTGCCGACCTAATTGCAAGTTCATTTGCAAAACGTGCGACATGTGCAATACCTGCAATTAGAAATAAGAAATGAACTGTCATTTGCCCCGCTTTAATTCCGGTATTCGACGTACAATTTTGCTCATGTCGAACACGGAACGCCGCTTTGCTCAGGCGGCTCAAGAAACGCAGCCGGACGAGCGGTCGGCAGGGCCGCGCGAGATGTTGACGGTTGAGGAGGCAGCGGACTGGCTCGCGGTCAGCCGCACCACGATGTTCGCCCTCATCAAGGACGAAGTAGTGCCCAGCGTCTTGGTCGGCCGATACCGGCGGGTGCCGGCCGACGAGCTGGCGGCTTACGTCGAGGGGCTCATCGCACGAGCGGAGGAGTGCTGACGGTGGCGGCGAAGAAACGACCCGAAGGAACACGGGCACCCAATGGGGCCAGCAGCATCTACCTGGGGGCAGACGGGAAGTGGCACGGACGCGTCACGATGGGCGTCAAGGACAACGGCGAGCCGGATCGCAGGCATGTCGAGCGTTGGGACGAGGGTGATGTCATCGAGGCGGTTCGCGAGCTTGAACGGCAACGCGACAGCGGTCAGGTGTCCGAGCCCGGTTCGCGGAAATGGACGGTCGAGGCCTGGCTGACGCATTGGGTCGAGACGATCGCGGCTCCTTCGGTGCGCGAGAACACGGCCACCGGTTACCGGACGGCTGTCTACCGGCATCTCATTCCCGGGCTCGGTGCGCACCGGCTTCGCCGACTGGAGCCGGAGCATCTGGAGAAACTGTATTCGAAGATGACCGCCGCAGGTCTGAAGCCGGGTACCGCACATCAGGTCCACCGGACGGCGAAGACGGCGTTCAAGGTCGCACGCGATCGCGGGTACATGACCAAGAACCCAGCGAGTCTGGCCAAGCCGCCGCGGGTGGACGAGGACGAGATCGTTCCGTTCACGCCCGCCGAGGCGAAGCGGATCATTGCCGAGGCGGGAAAACGGCGGAACGGCGCGCGGTTCGTCATGGCGCTCGCGCTCGGCCTGCGCCGCGGCGAGGCGCTCGGCCTGAAGTGGACGCGGCTCGACCTCGACGCCGGTCTGCTGCGCACGCCGCGTCAGCTGCAGCGATACCCATGGAAACACGGGTGCGAGGACCCGCATGCGTGCGGAGCCCGGTTGCACAAGCGGACGCCATGCCCGCCCAGGTGCAAGCGCCACAAGCGATCGTGTCCGCCGGTCTGTCCGCCGGACTGTGTGCGGCATGCCGCGTCGTGTCCGCAGCGGCGCGACGGGGGACTGCGCGAGGTCGACGTGAAGTCCAAGGCCGGGCGGCGAACGGTCGGCATTCCCGGCCCGTTGCTGGAGATGCTGCGTCGGCAGAAGGAGGCCCAGGACGCGGAGCGGGAGTTCGCGGGAACGCTGTGGCACGAGGGCGGCTGGGTGTTCGCGCAGCCGACCGGACATCCCATTGCCCCGCGTGCCGACCACGACGACTGGAAAGAGTTGCTCGCCGGGGCCGGGGTCCGCGATGCCCGGCTGCACGATGCCCGGCACACGGCCGCGACCATGCTGCTGGTGCTGAAGGTGCCGCTGCCGGTGATCATGGAGATCATGGGCTGGGGAGACGCCGCGGTCGCGAAACGCTACGTCCATGTTCCGTCCGAGATCGTGGCGTCCGTCGCCGGCCAGGTGGGGGAGTTCCTCTGGAGCGACGACTCTGAGAAGCAGCCGGAGCCGCCGACGGCGCAGCCCGACGCCGCCGCGATCCTCGCGCAGCTGCAGCGCCTGCTCGACGCCACGAAGGACCCAGACGGCCACGACGGCGACGAGCCGCCCGGCCTCCGGGCGGTTGGCTGAGCGACACGAGGGACTGGAGCGAGCCCGTATAACGGCTTGTACTGAGACGGAAACTGAGACGGCGGGTGTGCTCTGGATCAAAGCACGCCCGCCGTTTTCGCTGGTCAAGCAAGTAAATCAGGGTCGGGATGACAGGATTTGAACCTGCGACCCTCCGCTCCCAAAGCGGATGCGCTACCAAGCTGCGCCACATCCCGGCACCCCCGGAGCCTTCGGAAACCCGCGGGTACCCGGGGGGTGTACGACCCACCCTAGCGGGCACGCTAAGCTGGCTTCGCTCCCGGGTCACCGAGGGCGCTGCGGGTGTAGCTCAATGGTAGAGCCCTAGTCTTCCAAACTAGCTACGCGGGTTCGATTCCCGTCACCCGCTCCATCGTTTCCACCTCGGACGACGCCGCGTCCGCCTCCAGGCGGGCGGCGATCACGTCCAGCAGCAGATCAGTGTCCACCGGCTTCGTGATGTAGTCGTCCGCCCCCGAAGCCAGGGTGCGTTCGCGGTCTTCCTCCGTCGCCTTGGCTGTGACGGCGATCACGGGCAGGTCTTCGTGGGCCGCTTCGGCTCGGATGGCTGCGATGGTCGCGTTGCCGTCCAGTTCCGGCATCATCACGTCCATCAGCACCAGCGCGGTGTCCTCGTGGCGTTCCAGGGCCCGGATCCCGGCCACGCCGGTGTCGGCGTAGATGACTTCCAGGCCTGCCTGCTCCAGCACCGCCGCGAGGGCGAAGACGTTGCGCAGGTCGTCGTCGACGATCAGGACCTTTTCGCCGTTGAACCGCTTCGGGGCGCTGTTCGGCTCGGCCACGGTGATCGTGCTCGGCAGGACCGGCAGCTTCGGCGTGGGACGCACGGGCGTCGTCGGGGCGATCAGGTTCGCGGCGCCCACCGGCAGGTACAGCGTGAAGGTGCTGCCCTTGCCCGGGACGCTGCTAACGCGCAGTTCGCCGCTCAGGAGTTCCGTCAGCTGCTGGCTGATCGACAGGCCGAGGCCCGTTCCGCCGTACTTGCGGCTCGTCGTTCCGTCGGCCTGGCGGAAGGCGTCGAAGATGACCTCCAGCTTCTCCTCCGGAATCCCGATCCCGGTGTCCTCGACCGCGAACGCGATGATCCCGGCCGCCGAGCGCAGGGATTCCTGTTCGACCTCCTCGGGGTCGGCCATCCGGATGTGCAGGCGCACGCCGCCCTCGTCGGTGAACTTCGCGGCGTTCGACAGCAGGTTCCGCAGCACCTGCTGCAGCCGGTGCTCGTCGGTGTGCACGCTGCCCGGCACCGGCGGGTCGATCAGGACCGCGAACTCCAGGCCCTTGTCCGCGGTCAGCGGGCGGCACAGCGATTCGACGTAGTTCACCAGCTCCGGCAGCGTCACGTCGGACATCTGCAGGTCCAGCTTCCCGGCCTCGACCTTCGCCAGATCGAGGATGTCGTTGATCAGCTGCTGAAGATCGCTGCCCGCCGCCCAGATCGTCTTCGCGAACTGGATCTGCTTCTCCGTGAGGTTGCCCTCCGGGTTCTCCGACAGCAGTTTCGCCAGGATCAGCGCGCTGTTGAGCGGAGTTCGCAGCTCGTGCGACATGTTCGCCATGAACTCGTTCTTGTACTGCGAGGCGACCGTCAGCTGCCCGGCCCGTTCCTCCAGCTCCTGGCGGGCCTGCTCGATCTCGATGTTCTTGACCTCGATGTCGCGGTTCTGCTGGGCCAGCAGCGCCGCCTTCTCGGCCAGTTCGGTGTTCGACCGGCGCAGTTCGCCCTGCTGGGCCTGCAGCTGCTCGGACCGCGCGCGCAGTTCCTGGGCCAGCCGCTGCGATTCGGTCAGCAGCGCCTCGGTGCGCGAGTTCGACAGGATCGTGTTCACGTTGACGCCGATCGTGTGCCGCAGCTGCTCCAGCAGGTCCAGATGCACCGCGGAGAACTCGTTGACCGACGCCAGTTCCAGCACGCCGAGCACCTCGCCCTGGAACAGCACCGGCAGCACGATCACGTTCACCGGCGGCGCTGAGCCGAGCCCGGACGACACCAGCGCGTACTCCGGGGGAGCGCCGTTGACCAGTATCGTCCGGCGGTCCACCGCGGCCTGGCCGATCAGCGATTCGCCGAGCCGGAACCGCAGCCCGGTGCGGGCCTGGGCGAGGCCGTAGGCGGCGATGCAGTCGAGCAGCTTGTCCGGGTCGCCGCCGTCCTCGTCGTCGTGCGCGATGAAGAACGCGCCCTGCTGCGCGCTCACCAGCGGGGCCAGCTCGGACAGGATCAGCGTCGCCACCGACGCGAGGTCGCGATGGCCCTGCATCCTCCCCGACAGCCGCGCCAGGTTCGTCTTCAGCCAGTCCTGTTCGCGGTTCGCGGAGGTGGTCTCCTTGAGGTTCGCGATCATCTGGTTGATGTTGTCCTTGAGGTCCGCCAGCTCGCCGGACGCGTCCACGGTGATGTGCCGCGTGAGATCGCCCGCGGTCACCGCCGTGGCGACCTGGCCGATCGCGCGGACCTGCGTGGTCAGGTTGCCGGCCAGCTGGTTCACGCTCTCGGTCAGCCGCTTCCAGGTGCCGGACACGCCCTCGACCTCGGCCTGGCCGCCCAGCTTGCCCTCGGTGCCGACCTCGCGGGCAACACGCGTGACCTCCGCGGCGAACGCGGACAGCTGGTCGACCATCGTGTTCATCGTGGTCTTCAGCTCGAGGATCTCGCCCCGGGCGTCGACGTCGATCTTGCGCGACAGGTCGCCGCGCGCGACCGCGGTCGTGACCTGCGAGATGTTCCGCACCTGGCTGGTCAGGTTGTGCGCCATGAAGTTGACGTTCTCGGTCAGGTCCTTCCAGGTCCCGGCCACGCCGGGCACCCGCGCCTGGCCGCCGAGGATGCCTTCCGTGCCGACCTCGCGGGCGACGCGGGTGACCTCGTCGGCGAACGCGCGCAGCGTCTCGACCATGTCGTTCAGCGTCCCGGCCAGCGCCGCGACCTCGCCCGCCGCGTCGATCGAGATCTTCTTCGACAGGTCGCCGTTCGCCACCGCGCTCGCCATCGTGGCGATGCTCCGCACCTGCACCGTCAGGTTGTCGGCCATGACGTTCACGTTGTCGGTGAGGTCTTTCCAGATCCCCGCGACGCCCGGGACGCGCGCCTGGCCGCCGAGGCGGCCCTCGGTGCCGACCTCGCGGGCGACACGGGTGACCTCGTCCGCGAAGGCGGACAGCTGGTCGACCATGGTGTTGAGGATGTTCTTCAGCTCGAGGATCTCACCGCGCGCGTCGACGGTGATCTTCTGCGTCAGGTCGCCGCGGGCCACTGCCGAGGTGACGTGCGAGATGTTCCGCACCTGCTCGGTCAGGTTGTTGGCCATGAAGTTCACGTTGTCGGTGAGGTCTTTCCAGGTGCCCGCGACGCCCGGCACGGTCGCCTGTCCGCCGAGCTTCCCGTCCGTGCCGACTTCGCGGGACACGCGGGTGACCTCGTCGGCGAACGCGGACAGCTGGTCGACCATCGTGTTCAGCGTGGTCTTCAGCTCCAGGATCTCGCCCTTGGCGTCGACCGCGATCTTCTTCGTGAGGTCGCCTCGCGCCACCGCCGTCGCGACCTGCGCGATGTTGCGGACCTGCGCGGTGAGGTTGTTCGCCATGAAGTTCACCGAGCCGGTCAGGTCGCGCCAGATGCCGGCGACCCCGGGCACGGTGGCCTGGCCGCCCAGCTGCCCCTCGGTGCCGACCTCGCGGGCGACCCGGGTGACCTCGTCGGCGAAGGACGAGAGCTGGTCGACCATCGTGTTCATCGTGGTCTTGAGCTCGAGGATCTCGCCGCGGGCGTCCACGGTGATCTTCTGCGTCAGGTCGCCCTTCGCGACGGCGGTGGTCACGTGCGAGATGTTGCGGACCTGGTCGGTCAGGTTGTCGGCCATCTGGTTGACCGAGTCGGTCAGGCCGCGCCAGGTGCCGGCCGCGCCGGGCACCTCCGCCTGACCGCCGAGGCGGCCCTCGCTGCCGACCTCGCGGGCGACTCGGGTGACCTCGTCGGCGAACGACGAGAGCTGGTCGACCATCGTGTTCAGCGTCGTCTTGAGCTGCAGGATCTCGCCGCGCGCGTCGACGTCGATCTTCTTCGTCAGATCGCCCGCCGCGACCGCCGTGGCGACCTGCGAGATGTTGCGGACCTGGTCGGTCAGGTTGTCCGCCATCAGGTTCACCGAGTCGGTGAGGTCGCGCCAGGTGCCCGCGACGCCCGGCACGCGCGCCTGGCCGCCCAGCCGCCCTTCGGACCCGACCTCGCGCGACACGCGGGTCACCTCGTCGGCGAACGACGACAGCTGGTCGACCATCGTGTTGATGGTGTTCTTCAGCTCGAGGATCTCGCCCCGGGCGTCGACGTTGATCTTCTGCGTGAGGTCGCCCCGGGCCACCGCGGTGGTGACCGACGCGATGTTCCGGACCTGCTCGGTGAGGTTGTCGGCGAGGAAGTTGACCGAGTCGGTGAGATCGCGCCACGTCCCGGCCACGCCGGGGACCTCGGCCTGACCGCCGAGGCGGCCCTCACCGGCGATCTCGCGAGAGAGCCGGATCACTTCGGCGGCGAACCGCGACAGCTGCGCGTTGAGGCCGTTCACGGTCTTGGCCAGCTCGGCGTACTGCCCGCGCAGCGGACGGCCGTCCAGCTGCAGCGCCATCGGCTGCGACAGATCGCCCTCGGCGACCGCGCCCAGCACCCGGTCCAGCTCCACGACCGGACGGCTGACGTCCTCGATCAGCCCGTTCACCGTGTCGACCGCGGCGCTCCAGCCGCCCGGGCCGATCTCGGCGCGCACGCGCTCGGTGAGCCTGCCTTCCTGGCCCACCGCGGTGCGCACGCGCATGAGTTCCGTCACCAGCCGCTGATTGCGCTCGGCGATGTCGTTGAACGCGGACGCGAGCCGGGCGGTGATCCCGTCGCCGTGCGCCACGAAACGCCGCCGGAAGTTGCCGTCCCCGAGGTCGTGGACCGCGGCGAGCAGCCGCTCCAGCGCCGCGACCTCGCTCGCCGGGACGAATTCCGGTTCCTGGGCCCCGGCGTTCCGGGAGCGCCCGGAAGTCTGGGGGGACTCTGTCATCTCTGCCGACCTTCCCACCACGCGTGTGTCAGCCATGGTCGTCGACCCAGCCTGCCACGGTTCGCCCTACACTTCGACCCAGTCCGCCCGCGCACACTGTGCCAACCTGGAAGGACCAGGACCGTCAGGTCGACCCGGAGGCAGGAGGTTCGTGCATGGTGTCACGGCCCGCTCCGGCGTCGGCCCTGCCACCCGGCGCCGACCTGCCCGAGCACGCCGGTTTCTGGCGCTCGGTGCTCGACGACGTCCGCGAGCCGGTCTTCCTGCAGGACCCCGAAGGCGCCCTGCGCTGGGCCAACGCGGCCGCCGAACGGCTCGGCCCGGCCGAACTCGTCAGCGTGACCGAGACCACCGGCAAGGTCGGCCACCGGCCGGCCAAGGTCCGCGTGCTTCCCGGAGGCTGGCGTGCCTGGACCGTGGTCGACGACGGCCGTCGCCGGCCAGAAGAGTTCCTCGCCGAGGCCGGTCCGAAACTGGCGCTCGCGCGCGGACGGCACGGCACGGCGCGGGTGATCGCCGAACTGGCCGCGTCCGCGTTGGGCGATTGCGCGTTCGTGCTGCTGCCGACGACCCGCGGCCGCTGGGAATGGTGGAGCTGCACCGAGCACGGCGCGGCGGGCCACGGCCGGATCCGGCGGGTTCCGCCGCAGCTCGCGCCGGTCGTGTCGGACGCGGTCACCGACGTCGCCCGGCCCGAGGTCCGCCCGGTGCCCGCGACCGAGGTCGCGGCGCTTCCGGCGGCGGTAGCCGAGCCGTTCGAGGGGCATCTCGAGGTGTCGGTGGTCTCGTTCGGCTCCGGCATGGCAGGCGCGGTGCTGCTCGGCAGGCGCGGCGAGCCGGCGTTCGGGCTGTCGCAAGGTGAAGCAGTCGAGGCGTTCGCGGACGCGGCTGGTACGGCGCTGGCCAACGCGCAGCGTTATGCGCGTCAGGAGGAAGCCACCCGCGGGCTGGAGTCGACGTTGCTGCCGACGCCGCCCGCGCAAGTCGACGGCGCGAATTTCGAGCTGTGGTACGAACCCGCCGGCGGAGTGCTGGGCGTCGGCGGCGATTTCTACGACGTCCTTTCCCGCGACGACGGCAGCGCGTTCGTGGTCGTCGGCGACATCTGCGGCAAGGGCGCCGAGGCGGCCGCGCTGACCGGGCGGGTGCGGCATTCGCTGGCCGCCCTGCACCTGGTCGAACGCGACGGCCGGACAATGCTGCGGCTGCTCAACGAACTCCTGATCTCCGGCGGCAGCAACCGGTTCGCGACGCTCGTGCTCGGTTCGGTCGCGGCCGCGGACTCCGGGCTCGACGTCACGCTCGCCTCCGGCGGCCATCCCGCCCCGCTCGTGCTGCGGCGCGGGGGACGGGTCGAGGAGATCAGCGTGCCCGGCACGCTGGTCGGCGTGTCGCCCCAAGCCCGCTTCGCCGAGGAGACGACGCATCTGGACGAGGGCGACGTCTGCCTGCTCTACACCGACGGCGTCACCGAAGCCCGCAACCGCACGGAATCCACCGAACTGTTCGGCGACGAACGGCTCTACACGGTGCTGGAGGACTGCGTCGGGCAGCCGGCGAGGGAAGTCGTGCGCCGGCTGCGCGAGGCGGTGCGGGCGTGGCTCGGGAATTCCGGCCACGACGACATCGCGGTGCTGGCGATCGAGGCCGCGCCGCGCGCGGAGTAAGCCCAGCCCTTGCGCGGCAAGGGAAATTTCACTTCCCGGACTGGACCTGTTCTTCCGTCACTTGGTCTGCCTTCGCCGCTTGCTCCGGCGCTGGAACGGCCTCGGCGTCCGGTTTCGGCTCGGCGGCGCGGGCGGCGTCCGGGCGCCCGAAGTGTTCCCGGCACTGCCTTCCGAACCGACGTGCGTGTGCGGTCATCGGTCCCACCTCCCCGGCTCGCCACCAGGATCGCGCGCCGGGACGGACTTCGCCACCGAATTGCGCCGCGTCAGCCGACCGGGTGGCCGGTCTGTCTAATGTGGATTCTTCCCGCTCGGCGGGCCGGTGCTGGGAACCTGGGGCAATTTGGTCAGTCCTGGCGGCGTTCTCGGCGGAGTCCGGCCCGGTTCGCTCGGTGGGTTCGCCTGGCCGGACGGCACGGTGCGGGTCGTCGGGCTCGGCGGCGGCGTCGTGGTTTGCGCGGGCGCGTCCGCTTTCGCCGAACGTGCTGGCAGGGCCGACGACGCGTGCCGCGGGGCCGAGTCCGGTGAATCGGACGGAGCGGACGAGGGCGGAGAAACCGGAGCCCGAGCCGGTTCGGGGACCGGCGCGGACCCGGTGCTCGGCCGGAGCGGAGCAGCGAGCAGCAGCGTCCCCGCCGCGACCAGCGCCACCGGCAGGCCCGCCGCGAGCACCGCGCGCCGCCGCGAGACCCGGTGGCGGCGGCAGAAGACCGCCAGCCGCGTTTTGATCGGAAGCCGCAACGTTTCCGTGCCGCGCAACGCACGCGCCACGGCGGTCGCGGACGGTCTTTCTTCCGGATCGCGCATGGTCATCGCGCGCAAGGTTCTCGCCAGCGGTTCCGGCGTGTCCGGCGGCACCCGTGGCGCCCGATGCAGCCGCACCACCGCGGTTTCCGCCGCCGTGCCCGGGTATTCGCGGACGCCGGTCAGGCATTCCAGGAGAACGAGCCCCAGTGCGTACACGTCCGAAGGCGGGCCGGGCTGCTCGCCGAGCACCTGCTCCGGCGAGAGGTAGGCCGCTGTCCCGACGACCGCGCCGGTGTCGGTCACGCGGGTCGCGTCCACGATGCGCGCGACGCCGAAGTCGGCGATCCGCGGGCCGTCGTCGGACATGAGGATGTTGGCGGGCTTGAGATCCCGGTGCGTCACCTCGTGCGCGTGCACGTGGGCGAGCGCCTCGGCCAGCTGCGCGCCCAGCTCCACGACCTGGCCGGCGGGCAGCGGTCCGGAGCGCAGCCATTCGGACAGGTTCGGCCCCTGCACGCAGTCCATGACAAGGTACGCGTACCCCTCGTCGACCCCGGCGTCGACGAAACTCACCAGCCCGGGATGGCGCACCGCGCGCAGTGCCGCGATCTCCTGGTCCCGGCGGTGGCGGCCCAGTTCCACCGCTCCGGCGTGGAACAGCTTCACCGCGACCTCGGCACCGGTTTCGCGGTCCTCGGCCTGGTGCACGCAGGCCGTCGCGCCTTCGCCGATCCGCTCGCCCACCGCGTACCGGCCGGCCAGGACCAGCGGAGCGGGCCCGTACCGGCCCAGCGCGAACCGTCTCGCGGTGGTGGCCGCGTCCGAATCGCCGGTGCCGGTCATCTCCGATCGCCCTTCCCCCGGGGTAGCGGGGCCAATTTACTCGCCGTCGGGCGGAGGCCAAAGCGGAGCTGGTCAGGCTGGCGGAGGAGCCCGCCCGGCCGTTTCGCGAGTACAGTGGCAGCTGAGTACTACCGGCGCGCGCAATACTTGCGCGCGCCGAAGACGCTCGGGGCCGCGGCCGCCCGCAACCGGGCCGCCTGGAGGAGGTGCACCATGTCGGTGTCGGACGACGCCGTCGAGGCGCGCGCGCAAGGCTGGCGGACGCTGGCGGCGCTGCACGCGCGGATCGAAGACCGGCTGAATCGCGCGCTGGAAAGCGAGCACGAGCTGTCGGTGAGCGAGTACACGGTGCTCGACGTGCTCGGCCGCCAGGACGGCTTCCACCTGCGGATGAGCCAGCTGGCCAACGCGGTGGTGCTGAGCCAGTCGGCGACGACCCGGCTGGTCACGCGGCTGGAGGAGCGCGGCCTGCTGTCGCGGTACCTGTGCCAGGACGACCGGCGCGGCATCTACACCGAGGTCACCCCGTCCGGGCAGAAGCTGCTGGCCGCCGCCCGCCCGACGCACGACGCGGCGCTCTCCGCCGCGCTCGCCGAGGCGGAGGAACTTCCGGAGCTGGCCCCGTTGGTCACCGCACTGGGCGCGCTCACCTTCGCTGCCCAGTGAGCGGTCCGGGAGGGGCACCCTGATTTCCGCGGGGTTCCCCTCCCGGAACCGTCACGGGCGCAGGCGGTGCAGGTCTCGCGGGAAGAGCGTCGCCCCGCGCACATTGGCCGCGCCCAGCACTCGCGCGACCCATCGCTCCAGCCCGATCGCGAACCTGCCGTGCGGCGGCATTCCGTACGCGAACGCGTCGAGGTAGTCCGAGTACTGCCCGGCTTCCTCGCCGAGCACGGCCAGGTAGTCCGCGTACCGATGGAGCCGCTGGCCGCCGGTGACCAGTTCCAGGCCGCGGAAAAGCAGGTCGAAACTGTTCGACCGGGCGGGGTCCGCCGGGTCCGGCTGGGTGTAGAACGGCCGTTTCGCCATCGGGTATCCGGTCACGAACAGGAATTCCGACCTGTGTTCCCGCTCGGCCCACTCGCACAGCCACCGTTCGTGCGCGGGCGCGAGGTCCGGTTCGCCGCGCGGGTCCTCGCCGATGTTTCGCGCCAGAAGTTCTTGCGCCGCGGCGAAATCGATCGACGGAATCTCGTCCGGCACCACCGGCGCGTCCGGCCCGGCAGCGGCGGCCATCTCCGCCACGACGTCGCGCAGCACGGCCATGACGTCCCGGTGGTCGGAGATGAAGCCCAGTTCCGCGTCGAGACTCGTGTACTGAGCCAGATGTCGTGCGGTGTCGTGGGGTTCGGCCCGGAAGACCGGCCCCACCTCGTACACCCGCTCGAAGACTCCGACCATGGCCTGCTTGAAAAACTGCGGCGACTGCGCGAGACAAGCCGGACGGCCGAAGTAATCGAGCCGGAACACATTCGCTCCGGATTCCGTCGCGGTAGCGACGATCTTCGGCGTATGGATCTCGGTGAAGCCCTGGCCGTCCAGCACTCGCCGAAACGCCGCGACGCTGGCCGCGGCCACCTCGAATCGCCTACGCAGCACCGGATGCCGCAACGCGACCGCCGCGTTGTCCAGTACCACAGGCAAACCAGCGGCCACCTCAGGCCGATACAGTTCGAACGGCGGCCGTTTTTCCGGTGCGGACAGCACCTCCCAAAGAGGCTCCCGGAGCTCGACTCCTTGCGGCGCCCGCGGATTGGCGACCACCTGCCCGGTGAGCCGCACAACGGTTTCCTCGGCAACATCCGGCGGCTCGGCGAAAACCGCTTGCGCGGTACCGGATCGGTCGCGGACGACCAGGAACGCCACGGATTTCAAGACGCGCCGGCGGTGCACCCAGCCGGCGATCGTCACGGTGGAGCCCACGCGGTCACGCAGGCAGGCCACCGGGGTGCGGGTACTCATTCCTTCTCCTGAGCGCACTCGGCGACCCCTTGGGGGTGCGGGCGAGAAGGGACACTCGCGGTGCCACCGCACCTTCGCCGCCCGGCGGGCGGCCTCGTTCTGGCCGGATGACGGCGGCCGGGCCGGCGGGGCATTTCCTCCCCGCACTCAGGAGTGTCTTCGCGCGGGGCCGCGACGCTGCCTTCTCACCGGCGGCAGCTCTCTGTCCCTCGCCGCGCCCCGCGCTACTCGTCTCCGTCAACGTGTTGCCCGCAACGGTAAAACACCGCCGCCACCCGCGTCGCCTGATTTA
Source organism: Amycolatopsis echigonensis (assembly GCF_002846615.1). Classification (NCBI taxonomy): domain Bacteria; kingdom Bacillati; phylum Actinomycetota; class Actinomycetes; order Pseudonocardiales; family Pseudonocardiaceae; genus Amycolatopsis; species Amycolatopsis echigonensis. The sequence goes on from NZ_PJMY01000002.1 coordinate 268,524, forward strand.
CCGGACGCCCAGCAGATGCTCCAAGGCCAGCTGGTTGAGCCGGGTGAAGTGGTACCCGCGGCGGCCGGCTGCTTCGACATCGAAGTCGTCAGCGGCCAGATCGTCCAGAGTTTCGCCCTCGGACAGCGTCGGCGTGGCCAGCTCCGGGACCCGCGACGCGGCAAGCGCTTCGGCGACTGCCGGATCGGCCCGGAACGCGCGGGCTTTTTCGCGCAGGATCAGGTAGGTGCGCATGTTCGCCGCCGCGGAAACCCAGACGTCCTCGGGATCCTCGGTGCGCAGCGGTTTGTAGTCGAAGTGGCGCGGGCCGTCGTAGCCGCCGTGCTCCAGCAGGTCGACGAGGAAGAACGCGCTGGTGAGATCGCCGTGGCCGAAGATCAGGTCCTGGTCGTATTTCGGGCCGTGCTGGCCGTTGAGGTCGAGGTGGAACAGCTTGCCCTGCCACAGCGCCTGCGCGATGCCGTGCACGAAGTTCAGCCCGGCCATCTGCTCGTGGCCGACCTCCGGGTTCAGCCCGAACAGTTCGGGCCGCTCCAGCTGCGAGATGAAGCCCAGCGCGTGGCCGATCGTCGGCAGCAGGATGTCGCCGCGCGGTTCGTTCGGCTTCGGCTCGAGCGCGAACCGGAGGTCGTAGCCCTGCGAAACGGCGTAGTCGGCGAGGACGTCGAGGCCTTCCTTGTACCGGGCGAGCGCGGCGCGGACGTCTTTCGCCGCGTCGGATTCCGCGCCCTCGCGACCGCCCCACAGGACGTAGGTCTGCGCGCCGAGTTCCGCGGCGAGGTCGAGATTGCGCCGGACCTTGGTGAGCGCGTAACGCCGGATGTCGCGGTCGTTGCTGGTCAGGCCGCCGTCCTTGAAGACCGGGTGGCTGAACAGGTTCGTCGTCGCCATCGGCACGCGCAGGCCGGTGTCCGCCAGCGCCCGCTTGAACTTGGCGATCGCGGCGTCGCGGTCCGGTTCGGTGGCGAGGAGGTCGTCGTCGTGGAAGGTGACGCCGTACGCGCCCAGGTCCGCCAGCCGGTGCACGCTCTCGACCGGGTCGAGCGGCGGGCGGGTGGCGACGCCGAACGGGTCGGCCGCGGGCCAGCCGACGGTCCACAACCCGAATGAGAATTTGTCTTCCGGCACGGGGGCGTAGTCGGCCATGCCCGTCCTTTCATTTAGTTCACGATGTAGACTAAATACTGCGCCGCGGCCGCCCCGGCCGTCAAGAGCGGAGGTGGACATGGAGCCGGTCCGGCACGAAGCGATGCGGGCGCGGAACCTCGAGCTGGTGCTCGGCGAGATCAGCCGCGGCGGCCCGCTCACCCGCGCCGCGCTGGCGGAGCTGACCGGGCTGACCAAGTCGACTGTGTCCACTTTGGTCGGCTCGCTGGTGGACGCGGGGTTCCTGGCGGAGACCGCTGCCGTGCGAGCGGGGGAGCGCGGCCGGCCCGGCGTCGAGGTGTCGCTGAGCGGCGCGCGGATGGCGTCGCTGGGGCTCGAGGTCAATGTGGACTATCTCGCCGCGTGCCTTCTCGATCTGACCGGCGCGGTCCGCCGGTCGGTCCGAATCGAACGCGACAACCGGGGCGCGCCGGCGGAAACCGTGCTGGACGCGGTACGGGAGTTGGCTTCCGCGGAGTTGGCTGAGGCGCGCGGGCTGGGTTTGACGGTCGCTGGCGCGGTGCTCGCGGTGTCCGGTCCGGTGCGGGACGGCGTGGTGCTGAGCGCGCCGAACCTCGGCTGGCGGAACGTGCCCGTTTCGCTGGACCTGCCGGTCCCGGTCTCAGTGGACAACGAAGCGAATCTCGGCGCGCTCGGCGAGCTGTGGTTCGGTGCCGGGGCGGCGGATTTCCTTTATGTGTCAGGCGAGATCGGCATCGGCGCGGGACTGGTCGTGGACTCGCGGTTGTTCCGCGGCACCGGCGGGGAACTGGGGCACGTGCTGGTTTCCCCGTCCGGCCCGTCCTGCCGCTGCGGCGCCGCGGGCTGCCTGGAGACCTACGCCGGACAGGAAGCGATGCTGACCGCGGCCGGAGTATCCACAGTGGACGCACTCTCCGCGGCCTTGGCCGAAGCGGACGACGCGGCGTTGTCGGCCGTCTCGGCGGCGGGGGAGGCTTTGGGGCTGGCGCTGGCGTCGGCGGTCAATCTGGTGGATGTGGACCGCGTGGTGCTCGGCGGCGTGTTCGGCCCGTTGTTTCCCTGGCTGGCCCCCGCCGCGGAGGCGGTGCTGCGGGCGAGGTTGACCGGCCTGCGCGGTTCGGTGCCGGTGCTGAGCCCGTCCGCCCTCGGCGATTCCGCCGCGACACTCGGCGCCGCGGGCCGCACGATCCACGGCGTTTTGGCTGATCCGGGGCCGTTCCTCGCTCGTTAGCCCAGGTTGTCGGCGAGCAGGGCCACGACGTCGCGCCAGGCCCGCTCGGCGTGCACCGGGTGGTAGCCGACGCCGGGGAGAAGCCTCTGCTCCGGGCCGACCGGCGGGTGGTGGAAGGCGTGCAGGGCGCCGCCGTAGACCGTGAGACGCCAATCGACGCCCGCGGCCTGCATCTCGGCGGCGAACGCGTCCCGTTGCGCGGCCGGCATGATCGGGTCCTCGGAGCCGACGCCCGCCCACACCGGGCAGCGGATGTTCGCGGCCTCGCCGGGACGCCCGGTGACCAGCCCGTTGATCGTGCCGATCGCGCGCAGGTCCACGCCCGCGCGGCCGAGTTCCAGCACGACCGCGCCGCCGGTGCCGTAGCCGATCCCGGCGATCCGGCTGGGGTCGGTCCGCGGTTCGGCGAGCAGCACGCCGAGCGCCGCGCGGCCGATTTCGCGCATCCGGTCGGGGTCGTCGAGCAGCGGAAGGCAGCGCGCCAGCATCTCGTCGGGATCGCTGAACCAGCGGCCGCCGTGGATGTCGAAGGCGAGGGCGACGTAGCCCAGTTCAGCGAGCGCATCGGCCCGTGCGCGTTGGAAGTCGTTCAGGCCGGTGCCTTCGGGTCCGATCAGGACCGCGGGCCGCCGATCAGTGCCCGCCGGGACGGCGAGGCGCCCGACCATGGTGAGGCCGTCGGCCGGGTATTCGACGGTGCGCGTCGTGACGGTCTCCATGGGAGCCAACCGTAATGAGCGCCGAGGCCCGGCGGAGTGCTGTTCACCGTCGGCGGACACGTCCGTTCAGGTGATGCTCTCGCGGTGGTCCGGAAATCATGTTAGGAAAGCTTCCTAACTAAAGGAGGGTCCGGATGCGCAAGACGACGGTGCTCGCGGCGGCCGCGCTCGCGGTGGCCGGGGCGGTGCCCGCGGTCGCGATGGCGGGCGACGGCCCGGTCGCGGACTCCAGCGGCTGGCAGCCGAAAGCGCGCAACATCGTCTACATCCAGGGCGACGGGATGGGCGCGGCGCAGCGGGAATTCGTCCGGCTCGCGACGACCGGCCGGGCGGGCGACCTGGTCATGAACCGGCTCCCGGTCACCGGCCTGGTGCACACCGACCCCGGCGACCCGGAAGCACTCGTCACCGACTCGGCCGCGGCGGCGACCGCACTGGCCACCGGGCACAAGACCCGCAACGGCGCGGTCGGGCAGGACGCGCAAGGCCGCCGTTTGCCGACCATCCTCGAGCAGGCGAAACGCGCCGGTAAGTCGACCGGTCTGGTCACGACCGCGCAGGTCACCGGTGCGTCGCCGGCCGCGTTCGCGTCGCACGTGCCTTCACGGGACCTGCAGAGCGACATCGCGAAGCAGTACCTCGCCGAAAGCCGTCCGGAAGTCCTCCTCGGCGGCGGCGAGGACTGGTGGCTGCCGAAGGGCGATCCGGGAGCGTGGCCGGACAAGCCGGGCGAGGAAAGCCGCAGCACGCACGGCAACCTCATCGAGCAAGCGAAACGGTCCGGCTACACCTACGTGCGGAACGCCAGCGAACTCGCCGCGACGCGGGCACCGCGGCTGCTCGGGTTGTTCGCCAACGAGGACATGGTCGACTACGGCCCGGACGGCAAGGGCGCGTACCAGCCGAAGGTCGCCCTGCCGGTGATGGCGAAGAAGGCGCTCGACACGCTTTCCGCCAACCCGCGCGGTTTCTTCCTGTTCCTGGAAGAAGAAGGCATCGACGGAATGGCCCACGAGAACAACGCGCACGGCGTTCTCGACGCGGGACGGGCGCTCGACGCGGCCGTCGCCGAAGTGCTTCGCTTCACCCGCTCGCACCCCGACACGCTGGTGATCATCGGCGGTGACCACGAGACGGGCGGACTGGCCATTGAGGACACTGACGGTGCCCCCGAGGGCAAGGAGGACGGTCCGTTTCCCGTTCCTGGCACCAAACTTTCGCTGACCGTCGACTGGACGACCGGCGACCACAGCGGCGTGCCGACCCCGGTCACCGCGACCGGCCCCGGCTCGGACCGGCTTGACGGGACGATCGACAACACCGACGTCTACCGCGCGATGGTGTCCGCCGCCCGCCTGTGAATGGCCGTGCCGGTTCTAGCCGGGATCGCCACTCACGGGGCCAGATCCGTGATGTCGTGCGCTACCCGCGTCAGGACTCGTTCTCCGCGACCCGGGCGAGCTGAGCCGTGACAGTGCCCCACCCGTCCGCGAATCCGAGGTCGGAGTGCCGTTCTCGTGCGGCCGGGTCTCCGTGCCGCACGATGACGCGGTAGTCGGTGCCGTCCGGATGGTCGCGAAGGACGATCTCCGCCGTCATCGCGACCGGCTGCGGATTCGCGGGCCGCCACGTGCTGTCGAGCGCGTTCGTGAAAACAATCCGCTCATAGTCCTCGACCACCAGGAAACACGCGTCGAGATGCGGGACGAACGTGCGGCCGTCCTCGCTCATCCTCGTGACGAACGCACCCCCGGCGCGCACGTCCAGTTCCTCGACGCGGCACCGCAGCGGGGCCGGAATCCACCACCGGGCGAGGCTGGCCGGGTCGGTCCAGGCGTCCCAGACGCGCTTGCGCGGCGCGCGGATGACGCGGTCGAGACCGAGATCGAGATCGGGGTTCACGGCTGGTCCTCCTGGCTGGTGACGAACTGTTCGAGGCGGTCAGTGCGCTCGGCCCAGACGCGCCGCTGTTCGGCGAGCCAGTCCTCGACGAGCGCGAAGCGGTCCCGATTGAGGACGCACGTCCGCACCCGCCCGGACTTCACGGTGCGGATCAACCCGTGCGATTCGAGCATCCGCACGTGCTTCATGAAGGACGGCAAGGTCATCGGCGCGTCGCCCGCCAGCTCCCCGACGCTCGCCGGACCCTGCCCGAGCCGCCGCACGACAGCCCTCCGGGTCGGATCGGCGAGGGCGGCGAACACCCCGTCGAGCGCGGTCGAATGCTGAGCCATGAGGCTAAGTATTGCGAGCGAGGATGGTGAGCGCAAGGGCTAAGTGTTCAGGGCGGGCCGTGCCGCGTGGGAAAGCACGGTATACGGGCAGGGCAGCGAAAAGCGTTCACCAGAGGGCGATCGAAGCGTCTCCGGGGCCTGCTCGGCTGCTGGACTTAAGCCGTGCCCAAGGCAGCCCCGATCAGGCCGATCCGCGCCGCGGCTCAGCGAAAAGAAGTGGCAACCGAGGGAGTCGAACCCTGCGCGGCTTGTGAAGGCGGCGCTCCTGACCGGCCCTGACCCTTCGGCGGGCGACGGCTGCCATGTCCTCTGAGTACCCGTTTCAACGCCGACCCCAGCATCCGAATTCCCGCTTCACCCGAACGGGCGGGGCTGGCAGGCTGGGCGCATGGACGATCTTCTCCTCCGCCGCGTCCGGGTCGGGTTGCGGGGTCCGCTCGCTGACGTCCGGGTGCGCGACGGCGTCGTGTCGGCTGTCGAGGAACCGGGCGCTGGCACCGGGTTCGCGGCGCGGGTGCTCGACGGGCATGGCGGCACGCTCCTGCCCGGCCTGGTCGACGCGCACGCGCATCTCGTTCAGTGGGCCGGTTTCCGCAGGCGCATCCCGCTGGACGGGGCGACGTCCGCGGTGGGCGCGGTCGAGTTGCTGATGGAGAAGCTGCTCGACGCTCCGGCGGAGGACCTCGTCGTGGGAGTCGGGTTCCGGGACGGGCTGTGGCCGGATCGGCCGCACAAGGATCTGCTGCAGCGCGCGCTTCCGGGCCGCGCGGTGGCGTTGTTCAGCGCGGATCTGCATACGTTGTGGCTCAGCCCGGCCGCGTTGAAGCTGATCGGCCGCGAGCATCCGACCGGCGTCCTGCTCGAGAACGACTGCATGAGCGCGACGGCGGCGTTGCCGTCCGCGCCGGTCGAGGTTCAGGACGGCTGGGTCGCCGAAGCGCTGGCCGCCGCGGCGAAACGGGGCGTGACGGCGGTGGTCGACTACGAATACGCGGACACGGTCGCGGATTGGACCCGGCGGGCAGCCGCGGCAAGGCCCGCGACGCGGGTTTCCTGTGTGATCGCCCGGTATTTGCTGGACGAGACCATCCAAAGAGGACACCGCACCGGTGACGTTCTGGCGGCGGGCGAAGGGCTGCTCACGGTCGGCCCGTTCAAGCTGTTCGTCGACGGCTCGCTCAACACCCGCACCGCTTATTGCCACGAGCCGTACCCGGGGTCCGGCGAGAAGGGTCTGCTGGAGCTGCCGCCGGAGGAACTGGTGCCGTTGATGCGCCGCGCGCACGAGCACGGCCTGACCCCGGCGGTGCACGCGATCGGCGACCACGCCAACACCATCGCGCTGGACGCGTTCGCCGAGGTCGGCTGTCCGGGCCGGATCGAGCACGCGCAGCTGGTGCGGCCCGAGGACGTGCCGAGGTTCGCCGCGCTCGGGCTGGTCGCGAGTGTGCAGCCCGCGCACCAGCCCGACGACCGCGACGTCGCCGACCGGCATTGGCCCGGCCGCACCGATCGCGCGTACGCCTACCGCACGCTGCTGGAATCCGGTGCCCGGCTGGAATTCGGCTCGGACGCGCCGGTCGCGCCGCTCGACCCGTGGGACGGGATCGCCGCCGCGGTCGGGCGGACGGACGACGAGCGGCCCCCGTGGCATCCGGAGCAGGCTATTCCGCTCGAGGACGCGCTGGCGGCGTCGTCGGGCGGCCGCCGCGGCGTCCAGGTCGGCGACGTGGCCGATCTGGTGCTGACGGCGGCCGACCCGAGCGGACTGTCGGCACGGGAACTGCGGGAAATGCCGGTGTCCGCGACGATCGTGGCGGGAAGGCCGACGTACTTGTCGTAGCGAAGGTCGAACGGCGCGGGCGGTGGCCTACACCCGGGTGGTCGCGCTCGGCGGCATGGTGCTCACCGCCGTGCTGTACCTGTGCGTCACTTGCCGTGCGGGTCCGCGGCGTTGAGCGTCGCCACCACGTGGTGGTAGTCGCCCCGGGCCTCGCCGTGGCGGAGGAACTTGACGTTCTCGACCTGGATCTCGGTGGCGTCCGGCTGCGTTTCGAGCAACTCCATGACCTCGCTGACGAAGGCGTCCAGCGGCATCGCGAACTCGCTTTCCTCCTGACCGGGCAGGAGCGCGGTGCGCACGGACGGCGGCTCCAGTTCGACGACCTTCACCGAGGTGTCGGCCAGTTGCAGGCGCAGCGATTCGCTGAGCATGTGGATGGCGGCCTTGGACGCGTTGTAGCTCGGCGTGGCTTTCAGCGGCGCGAAGGCGAGGCCGGACGAGACGGTGAGGATGGTGGCGTCCGGGCGGGTCTGCAGGTGCTCGACGAACGCGGCGATGAGCCGGATCGGGCCGAGGACGTTGGTGGTCACGGTCGCTTCCGCGCTGTCCACAAAGGACTCGGGGCGGTGCCAGTCCTCGACGCGCATGATGCCCGCCATCGGGACGAGCACGTTCAGGTCCGGATGCTTCGCGAGCACCTCCTTGGCCGCGGCAGCGATGCTCGCCGGGTCGGTGGTGTCGATCCGCACGGTGTCGAGGCCGGGGTTCTCGGCGGCGATCCGCGCGAGCAGTTCGGTGCGCCGCCCGCCGACGATGACGGTGTTGCCCTTCGCCTGCAGTTCGCGGGCGAGGGCGAGGCCGATGCCGCTGGTCGAGCCGGGGATGAAGACGGTGTTTCCGGTGATGTTCATGCCACTGAGTTTCGGCGGATCGAAGCGGCGGCGGCAGAGACCGCATATCGGGGGATCGGCGATCCCTGGCTGACGCGCCGGACCGGCCGGATACTGAAGACATGGATCGAGCTGAGCTGGCGGTTTTCCTCCGCAGCCGTCGCGAGGGATTGCGGCCCGAGGACGTCGGGCTGCCCGCGGGCGCGCGGCGGCGGGCGGCCGGGCTGCGGCGGGAGGAGGTCGCGGCGCTGGCGGCGATGTCCACCGACTACTACACCCGGCTGGAGCAGCAGCGCGGACCGCAGCCGAGCGAGCAGATGCTGGCCGCGCTGGCCAGGGCGTTGCGGCTGACCGACGACGAGCGGGACTACCTGTTCCACCTCGCGGGCCGTAACGCGCCGTCGCCGGTGGTCGCGGCGACGCACGTCGCTCCGGCGCTGCTGCGGGTGCTCGACCGGCTGTCGGACACGCCCGCGCTCATCCTCTCGAACCTCGGCGAGGTGCTGGTGCAAAACCGGCTCGCGGAGGCGTTGTACGGCGACCGCTCTCAGTACACCGGACTGGCGCGCAGCGAGATCTACCGGTGGTTCACCGACCCGGACGAGCGGCTCGTCTACCCCGCGCACGACCGGGACCGGCAGAGCCGGGCGCTGGTGGCGAACCTGCGAGTGGTGCACGGGTCGATGGGCCCGCGTTCGCGCGCGGGCGAGCTGGTCCGCGCGCTGACCCGGGAGAGCCCCGAGTTCGCGCGGCTGTGGGAAGAACACCAGGTGGCCAAACGGTTCGAGGACCACAAGGTGCTTGTGCATCCGCAGGTGGGGGAGATCGAGGTGGACTGCCAGGTGCTGTTCACCGAGGACCAGTCGCAGGCGTTGCTGGTGCTGACCGCTCCGCCGCGCAGCGAGGCGTTCGAGAAGATCCAGCTGCTGGGCGTGCTGGGGAACGAGCAGTTCGCCGGGTAGCCCGGGTCTCGTGAGCGGCAATCCCGGTTAGAACCGGGATTGCCGCTCACGAGACCTCAGCGCGGAAGCGGGCCGGTGTACGCGTCGCGGGCCTTCTCGACGGCTGGCAGATGCTCGTCGGTCCATTCGGCGAGCGCGGCGAAGACCGGCGACAGGCTCCGGCCGAGTTCGGTGATCTCGTACTCCACGCGGGGCGGCACCTCGGCGTAGTAGTGCCGCTGGACGAGGCCGTCGCGTTCGAGCTGGCGGAGCCGCTGCGTGAGAACCTTCCCGGTCGCGCCGAGCCGCCGCTCCAGGTCGACGAAGCGCACCGGCCCGGACTGGTTGAGCGTCCACAGGATCGGGGTCGTCCACCGGCTGAACAGCAGGTCGACGGCCGGGCTGATCCGGCACGCGGCGAGCGGATCGGCCCCGGGCTGCGCGGTCGTGGTCATGCGGCTCCAATACTTTCCCTGGGGAACCTACTGTACGGCGGCTTTTAGCCTCGCTGTGTCGCTTTCGACCGCTAGCTGAGGAGCAAATCTTGATCGTCGTCACTGGTGCCACGGGCAACGTCGGCCGCCTGCTGGTCGAATCCCTGACCGAATCCGGCCACGCCGTGACCGCCGTCTCCCGTGGGCTGACGTCCCCGCCGCCCTCGCGGCCCGGGGTCACCCCGATGGTCGCGGATCTGGCTGACGCGGGCAGCCTGGTCCCGGCGTTGAAGGGCGCGGAGGCACTGTTTCTGCTGGTCTCCGGCGCGGGAGCGCACGTCGACGGGGAAGCCGTCCTGCGGGCCGTGGCCGACGCCGGCGTCTCGCGGGTAGTCCTGCAGTCGTCACAGGCCGTGGGAACCCGGCCGGAGGCGGGTTCGCACGGGCCGCTCGCCGCGCTGGAAGAAACGGTGCGGTCGTCCGGTCTGGAATGGACGGTTCTTCGTCCCGGTGGATTCACGACCAACACCTTCGCCTGGATCCCGTCGATTCGGGTGCAGCGCAAGGTTTTCTCGCCGTTCGGCGATGTCGCGCTCCCGGCGGTGGATCCGCTCGACATCGCTGAAGTCGCCGCGGCCGCCCTGACTGGATCGGGTCACCTGGGCCAGACTTATGTCCTCACCGGACCCGAGGCGACGAGCCCGCGGCAGCGCGCGGAAATCCTCGGTGCCGCGCTCGGCGAGCCGCTGGAGTTCGTCGAACTCAGCCGTGAGCAGGCACGCGGACAAATGCTGCGGCAGATGCCGGAACCGGTCGCCGACGGAACGCTCGACATCCCCGGCCAGCCGCTTCCGGAGGAACTGCGGATCAGTCCCGATGTCGAGAAGGTGCTGGGCCGTCCGGCGACTTCCTTCGCTTCATGGGCGAGCCGCAGCGTCGACGCGTTCCGGTGATCAGAAGTCGCGCGAGTGCAGGAGGGACCGCACGCGGAGTTGCCGGCGGGGTTCGTGGCGGCGGAGCCCGTCGACAATCACCGCGACCCCGATCCACGTCGCCCCGGCGTCCGCGACCAGGGCTTGTGCGGCGAAGGCCTGGCCGCCGGTGTCGATCCAGTCGTCCACCAGCAGCGCGCGGTCGCCCGCTTGGAGCAGGCGGCGGCTGAAGCCGAGCCGCAGGTGCCGGTCCTGGTAGTCCGGCGGCGAGGTGCGCTGGAGCCATCGGTCGGAATCGCAGGCCGGGTACCGGTTTTTGCGCACCTCGACGAAGCCCGCGCCGAGTTCCACCGCGACCAGCGGACCGAGCAGCGACCCGCGGGATTCGGGGCCCAGCACGACATTCGGCTGGTCGTCGGCGAACAACCCGGCGAGCGCCGGACCCAGTTCGCGCAGCAGTTCGGGCGAACGCCACCATCCCGTCGGGTCGGGGTAACGGTGGCGGTCGGTCCGGTCCCCGAGCACGACGGTGGCTTCGCGGATCCGGTCCGCCACAGTGCTCGTGCGCATGCGCCGATGGTCGCAGCGGTGCCTGCGCGGCGCGAGCGAATTACGGTTTCCGCGCGGCTCCGGCCAGGATCACCGAATGCGCCGGCGTCGGGAACTCCACCTGCGGCGCGCCTTCGCCGGACTCCTCCGGATGCCACGACGGCGTCCAGGTGAGCCCCGGTTCCAGCATCTCGAACGACCCGAACAGCGCCTGGATCTCCTCGCGCGACCGCCAGATCACCGGGCTGCTCGACCGGTCGTACAGCTGCTTCAGCTCGACCAGCCCGGCGTCCACGTCGGAGGGGACGCCCTGGTCGGTGATGTGCGAGAGGGCGAGAAACGAGCCGGGGGCAAGGAGATCGCGGTACTGCGCGACGATGGACGGGCCGAGGTCTTCGGTGCTGCCGCTGTCTTCGGCGGGCGGCTGCTGGACGTGCAGCACCGCGATCAGCAGCAACGCGAGCGGCTTTTCGACGTCGATCACGCCGGTCGCGGCGATCTGCTCCCACAGTCGCTTCGGATCGCGCATGTCGGCGTGGATCACCGCGTGCCGGTCGAGGTCGCCCGACTCGCGCAGCAGGGTTTCCGAATGCGCGACGGCGACCGGTTCGTAGTCGACGTAGCAGACATGGGCCTCGCCCGGCGCGAGCTCGTCGGCGACCTGGTGCGCGTGGCCCATGGTCGGCACGCCGGAGCCGAGGTCGACGAACTGCCGCACGCCCTTTTTCACCAGATGCCGCACGAGCCGGTGCAGGAACAGCCGGTTGGCCTTCGCGATCGGGCGGATCAGCGGGAACTCGCGGATCACCTCGTCGGCGAACTCCCGGTCGATCGTCCAGTTGGTCGTGCCGCCGAGGTAGTAGTCGTACACCCGCGCGACGCTCGGGTGGTCGAGATCGACCCCGGGAGGCGGGAAGGGTTCGTCGGCCACCGGTGGCTTTTCCTTTCGTCCGGTACTGCGGTCAGCGGGCGGGCGTCGCGCAGCGGCTCGCCCATTCTTTGAGGTACTGCAGGGACTGGTCGCGCGAGAGCGTGGCGGCGAGCTGGGCTTCCCAGGACTCCTCGTAGGAGGCGAACTCGTCCTGGCTCTCCGGCACGGTGATGAGCTTGACCTTGCTTTCCTGGTAAGCGAAATCGAGGAGGTCGGGCTGGGCGAAGCGGAGGATGGTGAAATCCTCGTCCGGGTACGCGGCCGCGTCGCGCGGGAGGATCCGGACCTCGGCGGTGGGATGCGTTTCGACGATGCGGATCATGTGTTCGAGCTGGTCAGTGGCGATGCTGGCCTTGGTGCCGTAGACGAGTTTTTCGACGCAGCTGTACTCCAGCATGAAGACCGCGCGCGGACCCGGGCAGGCGTCGAAAAGCCGTTGCCGCGCCTTGCGTTCGGCGACGCGGTCGGTGACCCGCTCCTGGCGGCTGGCTTGGAACTGCGCGAGCATGTAGTACTCCGATTGGAGCAGTCCCGGGATGCGATTCCCGGTCCAGCTCAGGATTTCCGTCGCCGCTTGCTCCCGTTCCAGGATCTCGCGGAACCAGTGCGGAGTGATCATCCTCCGCTCGGCGCGGCGTGCGGAAGGATCGTTGGCCTGGTTGAGTTCCCGCAGCTGATCTGCGTCGGCGTGCGGGATGTCCAGCACCTCGATGATCCGCTCGAGGTCGTCGGGGCGGGTGCCCGCCTTGCCGGATTCGATTTTCTGGACCTTGGGCTGTTTGCAGCCGATCCCGTCGGCGAGCTCGACCTGGGTCAGCCCGCGCGCGGTGCGCCACGCGAGGATCCGGGAGCCCAGCCGGGAACGCTGGGTCCGCAGGGAGGGCGGCGGCTGCCGGATCGGCGTGGTCACCAGGGGCTCCGTCATTTCGTCCAGGGGCCGATGCGAACCTCCGATAGTAATGCGCCGACCCGGCGGACAATACTCCGGGTCGGCGTCTTTTTTCGCAAGGATCGCTGGCGCCGGACGGCGGTTTCGGTGCGACGATTTCGCGGTCGCGCCTGGTCAGCCGTCGAATTCCCCGCGCCGCACGGCCTCGACGAAACGCGCCCACTCGCCCCGGTCGAAGACCAGGACGGGAGAGCTGTCGGTCTTGCTGTCCCGCACCCCGACAAGCCCGTGAGCAGCCAGGTTGACCTCGACGCAGTTACCGGAATTCGGCCCGCAGGCGGAGGGTTTCCGCCAGCCGTGGTCCGGGAAGCCCACTGCCGGGCGGGTCGGGTGCGCGTGCTCGTGCGGGTCGTAGGTGTCCACTGCAACCCCTCGTTTTCTCGGTTTCGGCCGATGAATGGAATATTCCGCGCAGTACGGAATGTGTTCGGAATATTCCTAAGGGTAGTGGGAGGGTGGGGCACACGCGCTCTGCGTTGGGGAATTCACCTGAATGGACACTTCTCGTGCATTGGGCAGTGCTTGCGCACGTGCAATTTCGCATTGTTGGTGCGGATTCCGTTGTTGGGGTGGGTGTGTGTTGCTTTTTTCGTGGTTTTTTGAGGCGTGGAAGGGTTGGGGTGCCTGCGCTTGATGACACCTGTGGAGCGGCTGACCGGCCGGGCTGGTCCAGTGGAGTTTCCGCTTGCGCCGCTTGGTGATCCGGCGGCCGGGCGCGGTGGAGCGGATGGCCTGCGGGTGTGGGGTGGGTCGGGGCTCGGCGGCTCCGCTGCTTCGCTGCTTCGCGACTGAGTGCTGCGGGCTCGGACACCGTCGGCGGGTTGCGGCGCTGCAGATGGGAGCGACGCTTCTCCGAGCCGAGCCGAGCCGAGCCGAGCCGAGCCGAGCCGAGCCGAGCCGAGCCGAGCCGAGCCGAGCCGAGCCGAGCCGAGCCGAGCCGAGCCGAGCCGAGCCGAGCCGAGCCGAGCCGAGCCGAGCCGAGCCGAGCCGAGCCGAGCCGAGCCGAGCCGAGCCGAGCCGAGCCGAGCCGAGCCGAGCCGAGCACGCGGGCGGGCCGGGTCGAGCGGTGGGGTCAGGCGCAACGGGGCTGAGCGGCAAGCCGGGCGAGTGAGCCCGCAATCCTGTCCATGAGGTAGGCGATCTCCACACCCCGGTCTCCCCTCCGCGCTAGCGTCGCCCGTCGCCCGTCGCCCGTCGCCCGTCGCCCGTCGCCCGTCGCCCGTCGCCCGTCGCCCGTCGCCCGTCGCCCGTCGCCCGTCGCCCGTCGCCCGTCGTCGGCAAGCGGCAAGCGGCGCGGCCGTGGGCCGATCTCGGCGCAGCGACCTCGTCTCCCGGTGCCCGGCCCTGCCCGGCCGGGCACCGGGAGCGCAGAACGCGGGCGGCCGTGAGTCGCCGCCGGCGTCCGCTTCGAGGGTGGTCAGGTGCGCCGGTTCGTCGTGTGCCGCTTGCGGAGCACGGTGGCGGCGACCTGCATGAGGACCACTCCGCCCGCGGTGGCCAGACCGGCCGGGACTCCAGCGGTCGCGAAGACGATCGCGGTCGCCCCGACGAGCGGGGTCAGCAGAACCGCGATCAGCTGCCACGGCTGAGTCGCGCCGTCCGGCTGCTGCGCGGCCAGTTCGACCGACGTCCGCGCCGTCTTCCACGACGGATAGGCCGGGCGCGTGCTCGGCCGCAGCGAGGGCACTGCCGGTGCCAGCTGGGGCATGCCCGGTTCGTGAAACGTCACGGTCACCCGGCCGGGGTGTTGACTCACGGTGACGGCATACGGTCTGTCGTCGCCGGTGTCCGGCTTTTCTGTCCGACGGGGTGCCTGGCCTGCATTTTCCGCGCCAGGAACGGTCATTGTGCATCCTTTCTTGTCCGCCGGAAAGATACCGGAACGCAGTTCCCAGGCTGCCCCCGGGGGAACCGGTTCCGGTGGCTGCGAGGGGCGTCGAGGGAATGGAATATTCCACCCGATTAACCCCTCCTGCCTGCGGCAATGCCATCTTTGCACGCTCGCCGCCGATCGCGCTAACCCGGGGCGGGAATTCTCCGTAGGAACCGTCCTGTCTGGTCTTTCAGGAACGGGTATTCACCATCTTCCGGGCCATTCATGATGTTATCCATCAGCTCGTATTCGACCTGATCGGATGAATATCCGCGGAGATCCACTTTGGAGGCTGTCGCGTTGATCAACCCGGCGAATGTGACCGCAGCGCTGCTACCGTGAGTGTGCGCCGCAGACGGGGGAGGGCATGGACGCACGGACGCTGGCTCGCGAGGAGCGCGCCGACTTCGCGGACTTTCTGGAGACGCTCACGCCGGACCAATGGGAACAGCCGACGCTGTGTGCCGGCTGGAACGTGCGCTCGGTCGTCGCTCATGTCGTGAGCTACGACGAACTGAGCGGCCGCCAGTTGGCGCAGCGGTTTGGCCGCGCGCGGCTGTCGCTGAAGCGGTCCAACGAGATCGGCCTCGCCGAGTACCGGGTGCGCGCGCCGGAGGAGCTGATCGGCGTCATGCGGCGGTACCCGCAGCCGGGCCGGATGCTGGGCAAGTTCGGCGGGATGGTCGGGTTTCTCGACGGCCTGATCCATCAGCAGGACATCCGCCGCCCGCTCGGGCTGCCGCGGACGATCCCAGCGGCCCGGTTGCGCCGGGCGCTGGAACTGTCGCTGCGCGCACCGCCGGTCGGGGTGTCGCGTCGGCTGACCGGGTTGCGGGCCGTCGCGACCGACTTGGACTGGGCGTCCGGGAACGGCATCGAAGTCCGCGGCCCGGCGGAGGCCATGCTGCTCGCCCTGGCCGGCCGCCGCGCGGCGGCCGACGATCTCACTGGCCCGGGCCTCGATGTGCTGATCAGCCGCACCACCGTGGCGTGATTTGCATGGCTTGCGGGGTCCTGGCGGCTGCGGCGTGACTCCGGCAGGGCTCGGGGTGCCCACGATGTACGGCCCGGACACTGCTTCCGCTCCGTTGTCAGTCGTTGTGGTGCGGAGTTCGATTCCCGGCGTGACTCCGGCTGGCGCGGAGTGGCCACCCGGCGTTCTTGGGCGCTGCTTCCGGCGCGTTGTCGGCCGCACCGCTGTGACGCAGAGTTCGATCCCTGGCGCGACTCCGGCTGGCTCGTTGTATCCACTCCGCATGCCCAAGCGCTGCTTCCGCCACTCCGCCGGGGTGCGATCCAGCCCAGCGTGCTGGCTATTCGCGCCACTGTCGTGTGACAACCCCCGCGCAGGGGTTGCGTATGCGCTTGGCGACAGCAGTCATAGCGGCGACCGCACTCCCGGAAGCGAGGTGATGCCCGCGGACGCCCGCCGCTTTCCCCCTCGCGGTGCCCGTGACTGCTGCCGCGCCTCGCATCGCTGAGGCAGCACGGGCGCCGTAACAACCGCGGCGGCGTCCGCCCTCCCGGGGGTGTCACCACCTGGTGACACCTAACCCGTCGGTAACCCGCGGCTCGGTCCCCGGCGACCGCGGAAATGCTTGTGGCTGCGGGAAAAACCCGATTCCGGTGATCACTCGGAACGGGGGCTTGCGTTACGCGGCGACGACATCCCACATGGGACTCCACGCACCACAAGGGGAGGAGTCCGGTGTTCAGATGGCAGCAGGCGGAGGGAAAACGGCACGCGCTCGACGGGCCGTTCGCGCCACGACCCGGGGAAACGTTCACCGCACTGTGCGGAGCCGAAGTCACGGTCGCCCGCCACGACGTACCGCAGCTCGGCGGCCACTGGTTCGACCCGACGTGCTCTGACTGCGCGCAGGAATGGCTCCGCCGACAGGAAGAGGCCCGCTCGAACGAAGAACGGTGCCTGGCGTGAGCAGTGCGGAGGGATGGCGCTTGGCACTCGCTGGGAACGGCGCATGACCGGACGCTGGAGCAGGCTCCCCGAGCAGCGCAGTTCGGCCGTCGGGCTCACCGGCCCCGAACTGGTTGCCTGGATTCGCGACCTGCAAGCCACCCTCGCGCTGGACCTCGGCTTCCTGACCCGCGCGCTCGACGAACGATGCCCGCGGCCCGACGCGGTGCGGGACCTTGGCGAGCGCCTTCTCGACCTCGGCCGCGCGTTGGTCCGGCGGGCAGATCACCTCAACGAGGTCGTCTTGGCGAGCCTGCCCGCGCACGGCTGGCTGCCGCAGGCGGGCGCGCCGGAGAACGCGATCCGGGTCGCGCACCAGGTCGGACGCCGTCCGCTTCGGTGCGGGCCGGTGTTTCTCGGCTTGTGCGGGGCCGCGTGTTTTCCGGTGTACGGGCAGGATCCGCACAATCACACGAAACGGTACGAGCGATGTGCGGAATGTCAGAGCAAGGGAGGTGCGGCAATGCTTCGCGAGTGACGGGAAAAGCTCGGCAAGGGCAACGGGCCGTGAGGGCTTGAGCTGCGGGCCGGACCCGGCGAAGCGGCGGGAGCTAGCGGAAGGCTGTTCGGCGCGAGGGTGAGCTAGCGCTGAGAGACCCCCGCCACAGGGCACGCAAACCGGATCACCTGGGCGAAACCCGGCCTTCAACCCAGCAACGCTCGGGCTTTTCCGGTTTCCTGTACCGATGAGCGAGGAGACCTCTACCCGTTCCACCGAGCGGCTGTTCCGGATCGCGATCACGCTGAAGGGCCTCGACGGAGGCCTTCAACTGGTCGGGGCGCTGATCCTGGCGTTCATCCCCGCGACGTTCGTCAACGGGTTCGTCAACGCGGTCATCACCCGCGACCTGCTTGGCGACCCCTCCGGCACGCTCGCGCGGCATCTGGAAACCGCCGCCGAGCATTTCACCGGCGGGGGCACCAAGACGTTCGCCGTCGCGTACCTGCTGGCGCACGGGTTGCTCAAGCTCGGCCTCGTGTGGGCGCTCGCGCGCAAGTGGGTGCGCGCCTACCCGGTCGCGATGGTCGTGCTCGCGGCGTTCGTCGTGTACGAGATCTACCGCGCCTTCGAGACCCACTCGATCGCGCTGCCGTTCTTCGCGGCGCTCGACGCGGTGATCATCGTGCTCGTCTATCGCGAGTACCGGAACCTCAAACGCGATCACGCCTGACCCCGCTCAGGCGGCGGTGGGAAACCTCTCCGTCACCCGCGTCCTCACGTCCGCGGGTTCCACGAACAGCGCCGTCGCGTTGTCGCGGCCGCCCAGGGCGATGGCGGTCGCGACCAACGCCGAGGCACCGCGGGCCGGGTCGGCGAGGATTTCGTCGATCGTCGCGGGCGGCAGGACCTTGTGCACGCCGTCGCTGGTGAGGAGGAGACCGCCGCTCGGGGTTTCCGTCGTGCCGATCTCCTCCGGTTTCGCCGTGCGGACGCTCGTGGTCACCAGATGCTCCATCCGCGGCGAGTACGGCTGGTGCCGCGAGCGGAAGTACTCCGCCAGCGTGTGGTCCTGCGTGAGCTTGTGGGTCATCGACCCGTCCCACGCGTACGCCCGAGCGTCGCCGACCCACGCGATCCGGTATCCGCCGGCGAAGGGCATCGCCACCACGAGAACCGCGTCTCCGGTGCCGCCCAGGCGGCGAACTGCTTGCTGTGCGGCCAAAATCGCCTTGACCGGACCGGCTTCGACCGGGGTGCGCGCGGCAGCCGCGGCGGCGACCTGGGCGGCTCGCCTGGCACCGGGGTCGTCCCCCACGCCGTCGGCGAGCGCGAACGTGATCCCGGGTGCCCCGGCGGCCGCGTAGGCGCTCACCGCATCGGCATTGCGCTCGCGCGGCCCCTTCTCGCTCGCGGTGTGCCAGCGTGGGTATCCGGCCATCGTGACCTCCCGGGCGTTCGCGGCGGATGCCTCTCCGTGCTTTTCAGAATGCGCCTCGTTCCTGGGAAGAGGCTGAGGATTCCCGAACTCACCGGGTGAGCTGGTAGACAGTTTCGCCACCGATCGTCGTCGCGGTGAAGTTCGCGGCCACCCACTCGGAAATGTCGTTCGACCCGCCGCCGGGACCGCCGCCCCGTCCGCCGTCCACGTAGTACGCCACTTCGCCCGCCGCGACGTACTGCTTGAACTGCTCCAGCGTCGGGGCCGGATCGCTGCCGTCCCAGCCACCGATGCCCATCACCGACTTGCCGCTCGCCAGCTCCAGGCTCGCCGCCGACTGCGAACCGGTCGTCGCGGCGGCCCACTTCGTCGTCGTGCCGCCCAGCACCTGCGCGAGGGTTCCGCTGGTCTCGTCCATCCCGCCGCCGAAACCGCCCCTGCCGCCCATGGCGGTCGTACGCGGGCCGGAAGTCGGGATGGAACCGCTGTGCGGCAAGGAAACCGTCTCCACGGCGTACCCGGCCGTGCCGACCCCGAGCGTCAGGACGATCGCCGCGGCGAGGCCGATCAAGACCGTCCGCACCCGCGGGACCCCGACCACCACGACGGTGCTCACCAGCAACCCCAGCACCACGATCGCCCAGCGCAGCGCGGGCAACCAGTCCGGCGTGCGGTCGAGCAGGATGAAGTCCCACACCGCGGTCGCCGCGATCATCCCGCCCAGCACCATCCGCGGTCCGGGGTGCGCCCGGCCGCGCCACAGCGCGTGCCCGGAAAGCGCGACCAGCGCGGCGATCGCGGGCGCGAGCTGCACCGCGTAGTACGGGTGCACGGTGCCGCTCATGAAGCTGAACACCAGCCCGGTCACGAACAGCCAGCAGCCCCAGACCAGCAGCGACGCCCGGGTCCGGTCGGTGCGCGCGGCGCGCCGGGTGAACCACAATCCGGCGACCAGGCCGATCAGCGCGGCGGGCAGCAGCCACGAGACCTCGGTGCCGAAGCTCGCGCCGAACATCCGTCCGAGGCCGGAACTGCCGCCGAACGCGGTATTGCCCCCGCCCATCCCGCCGCCGGCGCCGCCCATGCCGCCGTTGCCCTGCCCGCCAAAGATCCGCCCGAGCCCGTTGTACCCGAGCGCCAGCTCGAGCAGACTGTTCCCGGTCGACCCGCCGATGTACGGCCGCGAAGCCGAAGGCCAGATCTCCACCAGCGCCACGAACCAGCCAGCCGACACGACCACCGCGACCCCGGCGTAAACCAAGTGCAGCAATCGCTTCCCGAGACCGGTCGGCGCGGCGACCAGGTACGCCAGGGCGAACGCGGGCAGCACGAGAAACGCCTGCATCATCTTCGTCAGGAAGCCGAAACCGATTGCCACGCCTGCGAAAGCAAGCCATCGAGGGCTCGCCTTCTCAATCGCTCGCACGGTGCAGTACGCACCGGCGATCAGCAGCAGGGTGAGCAGCGCGTCCGGGTTGTTGAAACGGAACATCAACGCGGCGACCGGCGTCAGCGCGAGTATCGCCCCGGCCAGCAAACCCGGCAGTGGCCCGGAAACCCGGCGCACCGTCAGGTACAGCAGGCCGACGGAAGCGACGCCCATCAGAGCCTGCGGGGCGAGCACGGTGAAGCTGGAGAAGCCGAAGACTCGCGCGAAAGCCGTTCCCACCCATAGTGCAGCGGGCGGTTTGTCGACAGTGATCACGTTCCCGGCGTCCAGCGAACCGAACAGCCATGCCTTCAGGCTCTGCGTGCCCGACTGCACGGCCGCGGCGTAGAACGAGTTGCCGAATCCGGAAGCGGTCAGGTTCCAGAAGTACAGGACAGCGGTGAGTGCCAGCAGGCCGAGCATCGACGGGCGGGCCCAGCGAGGCTCCGCGCGATCCGGCGCGTCCGGGGCAGCAGGCCGGGCGGACAGGACAGTGCTCAAGACGACTCCTCGGTAGCGGCACGGCGCGGATTGAAGACCCAGCCCCGCAGCAGCAGGAAACGGAGCACCGTGGCGGCGAGGTTCGCCAGCACGAGCACGGTCGTCTCCAGGGCGAGCCCGGGATTGGTGGTGTGGTTGAGCAAGGCGAGCGAACCGCTCGTCAGCGCCAGTCCGAGGCCGAACACGATCAGCCCCTCGAACTGGTGCCGCCCGGCTCCGGCCCGTCCTCGGACGCCGAACGTCACTCGCCGGTTCACCGCGGTGTTCGCGATGGCGGTGACGAGCAGTGCGGTGAAGTTGGCCGCTTGCGCGCCGACCACGGTCCGCAGCAGCAGGAAAAGCAGCAGGTACGCGACAGTGCTGGCGATGCCGACCGCGGCGAACCGCACGAGTTGTTTGACCAGGCTCGGGGACACCCCGGGGGCCTCCACGCCGATCGGTTCGCGGCCGAGCTGCTCGCGCAGCCGGTGCACGGGAATCTCGCCGGTGAGGGTCGCGCGGGTGATCCGGGCGATGCCCTTGAGGTCGGCCGCGGCGGTCGCGAGGAGATCGACCGACGAGTCCGGGTCGTCGACCCAGTCGACCGGCACCTCGTGGATCCGCAGCCCGGACCGCTGGGCGAGCACGAGCAGTTCGGTGTCGAAGAACCAGCCGGTGTCGCGCACGTGCGGGAGCAGCGCGCGGGCGACGTCGGCGCGGATCGCCTTGAACCCGCATTGCGCGTCGGAGAACCTGGCGGCGAGCGTGCCGCGGAGGATCAGGTTGTAGCAGCGGGAGATGAACTCGCGCTTCGGCCCGCGGACCACGCGGGCGCCGCGGGCGAGCCGGCTGCCGATCGCGACGTCCGAATGTCCGGACAGCAGCGGCGCGACGAGCGGGTCCAGCGCGGCCAGGTCGGTGGACAGGTCGACGTCCATGTAGGCCAGCACGGCGGCGTCCGAATCGGACCAGACGGCCCGCAGCGCGCGGCCGCGGCCCTTCTCGTCCAGGTGGCGCACCTCGACCTCGGGGAACTCGCGGGCCAGTTCCTCGGCCACGGCAAGGGTCTTGTCGGTGCTCGCGTTGTCCGCGACGGTGATCCGGTAGGGGTAGCCGGCGCGTTCGGCGAGATGCGCCCGCAGCCTGCGGATGCACGGTTCGAGGTCGGTTTCCTCGTTGTAAACCGGGATGACGACGTCCAGCACGGGCTGCGGGCCGCCGAGGCCGACCGGAGTCGTCCCGGGCCGCGGGGCGCTGCTGCGGGAAGGGGCGGTGGCGTTCATGGGTTCACCGTCGTCTGCCGGGCTTTGGCCACGTTGTGGTGTTCCTGTGCCTGCGCTGTGCGACGTACGCCCGCTCGGGTGATCTTGGCCGCACGGCACGGAATCAGGCACCGAGGTCATAGACCGTGACACCGTCCACAGTGGTCATTTGGTAGTTCTCGGCCACCCACTGGACGATCCGGGCGGCGGCGTCGCTTCCGCTGCTGGAGCCGCGCATGGTCAGGCCGTCGCCGAGGAAGTAGCGGATCTGCCCTTGCCGGACGTACTGCTCGAACTGCGCGAGCGTCGGATACGGGTCGGTGCCGTTGAATCCGCCCACCGCGAGCACCGGTTTGCCGCTGCCCAGCTGGTATCCGGCGGCGTTGTTGGACCCGACGGTCGCCGCGGCCCACCGGTGATCGCCGGACTGCCGAAGCAAGGCTGTCAGGTTCGCGCCGGGCAGGCTGGTGCCGAGCAAACCTCCCGGGCCGCCACCGCCGAACATCCGCCGGGTGTTCGGTCCGGCGGACGGAATCGCGCCGCTGTGCGGAGTCGCCGCGGTGGCGAAGCTGTACGCGCCGGTTCCGGTCAGCAGCACGACCAGTCCCAGCACCGCGGCGACCCGGCCGAAGTGCTGGACGAAAAACAGTGCGATCGCGGCCAAAAGCCCAACGATGAGGACCGTCGGGGCAAGCCACGGTTGCCAAGAACTGTCCAGCAGCAGATAACTCGTCACCGTCGTCAACGTGACACCGCCGCTCAAAAGCCCTACAGCGGCCGGATTGCCGCGGATGCGCCACAACTGGACGGCGGCGATTCCGACGAGCGCAGCGATCGCTGGGGCGAGCGCGACGGTGTAGTAGGGGTGGATGATCCCGCCCATGAAGCTGAACACCGCGGCGGTCACGATCAGCCAGCCGCCCCAGAGCAGCAGCGAAGCGCGGCCGCGGTCGGTGCGGGGCGCGTAACGGGTGAACCACAGGCCCGCGCCGAGCCCGAGCACCGCCGCCGGCAGCAGCCACGCGATGCCGCCCGCCATCTCGCTGCCGAACAACCGGAACAATCCGGTGCTGCCCCAGCCGCCGCCCGGACTGCCGCCGACGCTGCCGGTCTCGTCGCCGGTGATGCGGCCGAAACCGTTGTACCCCAAGGTGAGTTCGAGCAGGCTGTTGTTCTGTGAGCCGCCGATGTACGGCCGGTCCGCGACTGGCCACAACGCCACTACGGCGAGATACCAGCCTGCCGAAACGACGACCGCAGCAAATCCTGCGAGCAAATGCAGTAGTCGCTTGCCGACGGTGGTCGGTGCGGCGACGAGGTACGCGAGCGCGAACGCGGGCAGCACGAGGAACGCCTGCAGCATCTTGGCGAGGAAGCCGAATCCGATTGCCACGCCAGCGAAAACGAGCCATTTCGGGCTGGCCTTCTCGAGCGCTCGTACCGTGCAGTAGGCGGCGGCGATCAGGAGCAGCACCAGCAACGCGTCCGGGTTGTTGAAGCGGAAGATCAGCGCCGCGGCTGGGGTGAGGGTAAGCACCGCGCCAGCGAGCAACCCCGCTGCCGCGCCTGAGGTGCGTCGGACAGTCGCGTAGAGCAGCCACGTGGAGCCGACACCCATCAACGCTTGCGGCACCAGGATGCTCCACGCATTAACGCCGAACAGCCGCGCGGACAGGCTCATCACCCAGAGCGCGGCGGGTGTCTTGTCCACCGTGATGCCGTTGGCCGCATCGGTGGAGCCGAAGAACAACGCCTTCCAGCTCTGTGCTCCGGCTTGGGCGGCGGCGGAGTAGAACGCGTTGGCCCAGCCGGACGCGGCGAGATCCCACAGATAAAGCGCGGCCGTGGCGACGAGCAGCAGCACGAGGGCCGGGCGCACCCATCTCGGCTCGGCGCGCTGGACCGGCACGGCGGGAACGGTCGAAGGGGTCGCGACTGCGGTCATGCGGTCAGCCTCGCGGCGTGAGCTGGGGCCGGGATGTGCTTACCCTGTGTGCCCGCTGTGGGACCTGCGGTCATCCGCGACCGGCGTCCGCTGAGCCGGGACCGCGATCGGCAGCCGCACGGCGAATTCCGTCTGGCCAGGGCGGCTGCGGACCGTGATGGCGCCGTGGTGCGCGGTCAGCACGGCGGACGCTATCGCCAGGCCCAGCCCGGTCGAACCGGCTGCCCGCGACCGGGACGAATCTCCGCGGGCGAAGCGTTCGAACACCGCTGGCTGCAGCTCCGGCGGGATGCCCGGGCCGTTGTCGGTCACGGTCACCACGGCACTGCCGTCCGCGGACCGGGCGAGCGCGGTGACGACCGTCGTGCCGGGCGGCGTGTGGACGCGCGCGTTCGCGAGCAGATTCGCCAAAACCTGGTGCAGCCGCTGGACATCGCCCAGCACGAGGATCGGTTCGTCCGGCATCGAGAGCTGCCAGCCGTGGTGCGGACCGGCCACGTGCGCGTCGCCGACCGCGTCCGCGACCAAGCGGGTCAGGTCGACTTCGGCGACGTCGAGCGGACGTCCCGCGTCCAGGCGGGCGAGCAGGAGGAGGTCCTCGACGAGTGCCGTCATCCGGTCGGCCTCCGACTCGATCCGGGTCATCGAATGCGCGACGTCCGGCGGGGCGTGGCTGCCAGACCGTCCGGCGAGTTCGGCGTAACCGCGGATGGCGGCGAGCGGGGTGCGCAGTTCGTGGCTGGCGTCGGCGACGAACCGCCGGACCCGCAGTTCGCTGGCGTGCCGGGCTTCGAGCGCGGACGAGATGTGGCCGAGCATGTGGTTCAGCGCCGCACCGACCTGGCCGACTTCGGTGCGCGGATCGGTGTCTTGGGCGGGGACACGGACGGACAGGTCGACATCGCCGCGGTCCAGCGGAAGTTCGGAGACTCGCGAAGCGGTTTCCGCAACACGTTCCAACGGCCGCAGGGTTCGGCGGACGGCGAAGGCACCGAGGAACGCCGCACCGGTCACCCCAGCAGCGGCGACGCCGAAAAGGATCAGGCCGACGGTCAGCAGCGTCTGCTGCATGGGTGCCAGGGGAACGCCGGTGATGACGACGCCGTCGGGGACCGGGAACGCGGTGAGGCGGTAGTCGCCGAGGCTGCCGATGGTGCGGGTGTAGGGGCGGCCGTTGGTGGGGAGGTCTTGCAGTGCCGCCAGTTCGTCGGAGGTGAGGGTGACGCGCTGGCCGTGCTGGGTGAGCCAGCCGCCGGTGCCGTTCGTGCCCTCGGGGGAGAAGTGGGCGTTGACGGTGCCCGCGCCTTGTCCCGGGGCGTCGAGCGGGTTGCGTTCCCCGTCGCCGGGCGGGCCGGGGTGAGTCGCGAAGTCCAGGGCACGGGCGGTCGCGGCGGAGAGCTGGGTGTCGGTCTGGGACATCAGGAACGCGCGGAGGGCGAACTCGCTGATCACGCCGATCACCAAGCAGACAAGGGACAACAGGACGACGACGGACACCGTGAGTTTCGCGCGCAGGGAGCGGCGCCCGAACCGGGCGGCGGCGGATCTCGTGCGCGAACTCATGCCCCGAGCGTGCGTTCCGACGGTGTGGGGGCGATGTGTGCTTCCTGTGAGCGCGCTGTGCGGTTGCGCCCGGTTCCGGCGATTCGGGGCCACAGGCGCGACTTGCCGGGAACACAGGGCGACCACAGCAGCTGTCCGCACGGTGGGGTCAGCAAGCCGCGAACGAAGGAGAACGCCATGACCGCACCGCATCCCGCTCCGAACCCGCCCGCCGCGCCCGAACCGGCCTGGGGCGCCGCGCCCGGACCCGGCCCGGCCCGGCCGAACCGGGCCAAGTGGATCGCCGGAGGGATCGCCGCGGTGCTGATCGCGGGCGGCGGCGGTGCGATCTGGGCGGCCACGTCGTCCTCGTCGACCAGTGCCGATCCCGCGGCGTCGGCGGCGGGCGGCCCGGCCGGACAGGGCGGTCCCGGCGGCGGCCTCGGCCCCGTCTTGCACGGCGAATTCGCGACCAGCTCCGGCACGAAGTTCACGCAGACCGGCGAGGTCACCGCGCTGAGCGCCACCTCGCTGACCGCGAAAAGCACCGACGGGTTCACGAAGGTCTACGTCATCGACTCCGCGACCGCCACCGGAATCAGGACCGGCGAGGACGTGACGATCGTCGCGACGGTGAACGGCGCCACCGCGACCGCGACCTCCGTCACCGAGGCCGGAACCCAGCCCGGCGGTGCCGGCCCCAACGCTGGCTGACTCAGCCCAGCGAGCGCGCGGCCGCGGTCGCTTGCCCGGCGTAGGACCGTCCGAACAGGACGGTGTGCACCAGAAGCGGGAAAAGCTGGTGCAGCGCGATCCGCTCCCGGTATCCGTCCGCCAACGGTGCGACCTCGTCGTAGGCGGCGACGATCCGCTCGAGATGCGGGCAGCCGAACAGATGCAGCATCGCGAGGTCCGTTTCCCGGTGCCCGCCGTGCGCGGCCGGGTCGATCAGCACCGCCCCGTCCGAATCCCACAGGACGTTCCCGCTCCACAGATCCCCGTGGAGCCGGGCGGGCGGTTCCGGCGGACCGGCCATCGAGGGGATCCGCGCGCAGGCCCGTTCGAACACCGCCGGGTCGAGAAGGTCGGAGGCAATCCGGACGTAAGGGAGGACCCGGTGTTCCGCGTACCACTCCGGCCACGACTCGCCCGGGGAATTGCGCATCGGAGCGGTCCCGATCCAGGCGTCGGTCAAGCCGCCCGGGGGAGGGGCGCCGAACGCCGGGGCTCCGGCCGAATGCAGCCGGGCGAGATTCCGGCCGAACTCCTCCGCGTGCGATGGCGTGCTCTCGCTCACCCGGTCCAGCACGAGCCACGTGTCGTCCGCGCCGTGCACGCGGGGGATCCGCACCGCGTCCGCCTCGGCCAGCCAGCGCAGCCCGGCCGCCTCGGCCCGGGTCGCGCCCGGAGCGTGGCCGCGCTTCACCACCGCGTCGACGCGCCGGTCACCTTTGGTCAACACTACTTCACTGAGGGTGCCCGACCTGCCCTGTGGGACCGCCTCGAACCCGCTGAGCCGCGCCGCCGCGGCGGCCGGACCTTCGCTCTGCTGCCCGGAAACCACGTCCCCGACGCTACGGGCGCGCGGCGGGTTCCGCTGATCGACACCGCCTCGGCGGGAGCCCCGCAGCCGGTCTTGTCAACCCTCTGGCCTAGACTCGGATATCCCGGTCAGCAGGTGACCGGGGCGGTCCCGAGGGACTGTCCGCCCCCATCGTTTACCGCTCGAGGAGAAGACCTTGAAGAGCACCGTCGAGCAGCTCAGCCCGACGCGAGTGAAGATCAATGTCGAGGTGCCGTTCGACGAGCTCAAGCCGAACTTCGACGCCGCGTACCGGAAGATCGCCCAGCAGGTGCGCGTCCCCGGTTTCCGCCCCGGCAAGGTCCCCGCTCGCGTCCTGGAAAGCCGGATCGGCCGCGCGCCGGTGCTCGACGAGGTCGTCAACGAGGCCATTCCGGCCAAGTACATCGAGGCCGTCCGCGCGGGCGAGGTCCGGACGCTCGGCCAGCCCGAGTTCGAGGTGACCAAGCTCGAGGACCGCGAGGTGCTGGAGTTCAGCGCCGAGGTCGACGTGCGGCCGGAGATCGAGCTGCCCGACCTCGCCGGCCTCGAGATCAGCGTCGACGACGTCGAGACCACCGACGAAGAGGTCGCCGAGCAGCTCGACGAGCTGCGCGCCCGCTTCGGCACCCTGACCGGCGTCGAGCGCCCGGCCCAGACCGGCGACTTCGTGTCGATCGACCTGTCGGCCAGCGTCGACGGCAAGCCCGTCGAGGAGGCCTCCACCACCGGCCTGTCCTACGAGATCGGCTCCGGCCAGCTCGTCGACGGCATCGACGAGGCCATCGTCGGCGCGGCCGCGGGCGAGACCAAGGTGTTCACCACCAAGCTGGTCGCGGGCGAGTTCGCCGGCCAGGACGCCGAGGTCACCGTCACCGTGCAGTCGGTCAAGGAGCGCGAGCTGCCCGAGGCCGACGACGAGTTCGCCCAGCTGGCGAGCGAGTTCGACACGATCGACGAGCTGCGCGAGGACCTGCGCACCCGGCTCGGCCGCGTCAAGAAGATGCAGCAGGGCGTCCAGGCGCGCGACAAGGTCCTCGAGATCCTCCTCGAGCGCACCGAGGTGCCGCTGCCGGAGAAGGTCGTCGAGGCCGAGATCGAGAACCGCAAGCACGACGCGGTCCACCCGTTCGACCACGACGAGGAGCAGTTCGCCAAGGCGCTGGAGGCCGAGGGCCGCACCCTCGACGAGTTCAACGCCGAGGTGAAGGAGGAGTCGGAGAAGGCCGTCCGCACGCAGCTGCTGCTGGACACCATCGCCGACAAGGAGCAGACGTCGGTCAACGACGGCGAGCTCACCGAGCGGATCATCTACCAGGCGCAGCGCTTCGGCGTCAGCCCGGACGAGTACGTGCAGCGGGCCCAGCAGTCCGGCCAGCTGAGCGCCATCTACGCCGACGTCCGCCGCGGCAAGGCTCTGGCCTCCGTCGTGCGCGGCACCACGGTGAAGGACGCGTCCGGGTCCGAGGTCGACCTGAGCGAGCTGTTCGGCGCGGACGAAGAAGCCCCCGCCGAGGAGACGCAGGTCACCGAAGAAGCGGCGGCGACCCCCGCGGAGTAAAGCTGTAAGCGAACTTGGGCGGTGTCAGGCATTCTGCACCGCCCAAGTTCGTTAGGGTCGGTTGCAAGATCTCAAGCATGAACACGACAGCGGCGGCGCGGCTCTCACAGGCGGCCCGTCGCCGGTGAAAAGGCAGGCAGACGTGAAGCAGCACATGCCCGAGGGGCGGACCGGCACCGCGGGGCTCAACCTCACCGACTCGGTGTTCGAGCGGTTGCTCCAGGAGCGCATCGTCGTTCTCGGCTCCGAGGTCAACGACGAGGTCGCCAACCGGCTCACCGCGCAGCTCCTGCTGCTCGACGCGGACGACGCCGAATCGGACATCCGGTTCTACATCAACTCGCCGGGCGGCTCCGTGACCGCCGGGTTCGCGATCTACGACACCATGCAGCTGATCCGCCCGGACGTGGCGACCTACGCGATGGGGATGGCGGCTTCGATGGGGCAGTTCCTGCTCTCGTCGGGCACCCCCGGCAAGCGCTACGCGCTCCCGCACGCGCGCATCCTGATGCACCAGCCGTCCGCGGGCGTCGGCGGCACCGCGTCCGACATCGCCATCCAGGCGGACCTGTTCAACAAGTGGAAGCAGGAGCTCGCGAGGATCACCGCCGAGCAGACCGGGCAGACCACCGAGCAGATCATCAAGGACGGCGACCGCGACCGCTGGTTCACCGCGCAGGAGGCGAAGGACTACGGCTTCGTCGACCACGTGCTGACCCGCGACAGCGGCATGAACAACAGCAACTGAGCGCCGAAGCACACAGGAGAGCATCATGAGCAACTTCCGGCTCCCGGGTGACTTCCGGGCCCCGAATATGCCGCTGTCGCCCCAGTCGCGGTACATCCTCCCGTCCTACGTCGAGCGCACCAGCTACGGCGTGAAGGAGTCCAACCCGTACAACAAGCTGTACGAGGAGCGGACGATCTTCCTCGGCGTGCAGGTGGACGACGCGTCGGCCAACGACGTGATGGCCCAGCTGCTGCACCTCGAGCA
Source organism: Amycolatopsis echigonensis (assembly GCF_002846615.1). Lineage (NCBI taxonomy): Bacteria > Bacillati > Actinomycetota > Actinomycetes > Pseudonocardiales > Pseudonocardiaceae > Amycolatopsis > Amycolatopsis echigonensis. Next base: position 297,750 of record NZ_PJMY01000002.1, read on the forward strand.
CGAGGACCCGGACCGCGACATCAGCATCTACATCAACTCCCCGGGCGGGTCGTTCACGTCGCTGATGGCGATCTACGACACCATGCAGTACATCCGCCCGGACATCTCGACCGTGTGCCTCGGCCAGGCCGCCTCGGCCGCCGCGGTGCTGCTGGCGGCGGGCACGCCGGGCAAGCGCATGGCGCTGCCGAACGCGCGCGTGCTGATCCACCAGCCGGCCACCGAGGGCACCTACGGGCAGGTCTCGGACCTGGAGATCCAGGCCAACGAGATCCAGCGCGTGCGCCGCCAGATGGAGGTCATCCTGGCGAAGCACACGAACAAGGAACCGGACGAGATCAAGGCCGACATCGAGCGGGACAAGATCCTCACCGCCGAGGAGGCGAAGGCCTACGGCCTGATCGACGAGGTGCTCCCGTACCGGAAGGCCTCGGCGAACTGACCGCGACGGGCCGGTGCGCGGCGAATCCGCGACGCGCACCGGTCCGCTGGTCTACTGTCGGTCGTCGACGTGCCCGACGCGCTCGGGTGTTCCCGCCCGCGCCTTCGGGCGGGTACCGTCGGTGGCAATGCGTGTGGGTTCCGGGAACGCCTGGCAGTCCCGGGGCCGCCAGAGAGTAGTGCAGGTGCGCTCGCGCACCGGAGGGGACGAGGTCAACGGCCATGGCACGGATCGGTGACGGCGGCGACCTGCTGAAGTGTTCTTTCTGCGGCAAGAGCCAGAAGCAGGTGAAGAAGCTCATTGCCGGGCCAGGGGTCTACATCTGCGATGAGTGCATCGACCTCTGCAACGAGATCATCGAAGAGGAGCTGGCCGAAGCCGGCGACGTGAAGCTCGACGAGCTGCCGAAGCCCGCCGACATCCACGAGTTCCTCGAGCAGTACATCATCGGCCAGGACGACGCGAAGAAGACGCTCGCGGTCGCGGTGTACAACCACTACAAGCGGATCCAGGCCGACGACAAGTCCGGGCCGAAGGATTCCAAGGACGAGCCGGTCGAGCTGGCCAAGTCGAACATCCTGATGCTCGGCCCCACCGGCTGCGGCAAGACCTATCTCGCGCAGACGCTGGCGAAGCTGCTGAACGTCCCGTTCGCGATCGCCGACGCCACCGCGCTCACCGAGGCGGGCTACGTCGGCGAGGACGTCGAGAACATCCTGCTGAAGCTGATCCAGGCGGCGGACTACGACGTCAAGCGCGCCGAGACCGGCATCATCTACATCGACGAGGTCGACAAGATCGCCCGCAAGAGCGAGAACCCGTCGATCACCCGCGACGTGTCCGGCGAGGGCGTGCAGCAGGCGCTGCTGAAGATCCTCGAGGGCACCACCGCGTCGGTGCCGCCGCAGGGCGGGCGCAAGCACCCGCACCAGGAGTTCATCCAGATCGACACCACGAACGTGCTGTTCATCGTGGCGGGCGCGTTCGCCGGGCTGGAAAAGATCATCAACGAGCGGGTCGGCAAGCGCGGCCTCGGGTTCGGCGCGGAGATCCGCACCAAGGCCGAGATCGAGGGCAGCGACGTGTTCTCCGAGACCATGCCGGAGGACCTGATCAAGTTCGGGCTGATCCCGGAGTTCATCGGCCGGCTCCCGGTCGTGGCGACGGTGAACCACCTGGACAAGGAATCGCTCGTCTCGATCCTGACGCAGCCGCGCAACGCGCTGGTGAAGCAGTACAAGAAGCTCTTCGAGATGGACAACGTCGAGCTGGAGTTCACCAAGACCGCGCTCGAGGCCATCGCGGACCAGGCCGTGCTGCGCGGCACCGGCGCCCGCGGCCTGCGCGCGATCATGGAGGAGGTCCTCCAGCCGGTCATGTACGACATCCCGAGCCGCGAGGACGTGGCGAAGGTCGTGATCACCGAGCAGACCGTGCGGGAGAACGTCAACCCCACGATCGTGGCTCGCCAGCCGTCGCGCCGCACCCGCAGCGAGCGCGGCGAGAAGTCGGCCTGACCCGGCGGCCGCCGGGCGTTGAGCAGGAGTCGGCTGTCCGGGTGTCCTCGGCAGGCGCGATAATGGACAGGATGACAACCGTGCCGCTGACCGCACCCCGGGGGGACGAGACCGCCGACCCCGGCGAAGCGGTACCTGCCGAGACCGAGCCGCCCGCCGCCCCGGTCGGCCTCGTGGAACTCAGCGAGCGGGTAGCCGCGTCCGTGCTGACGCGGTTCCCGTGGCTGATCCGCGCGTCCGAGATCCTGCTCGCGCTGTTCACGCTGGTCTGCCTGGTCGCGGTCGGCACCCGGCTGTCGGCGCTGCCGCTGCTGCCGATCCCGCTGTTCGTGGTGGCGTGGCTGTTCCTGCGCCGGTTGCGTGCGGCGCAGACCCGGGCGCAGCAGCTGCGCTGGTCGCTGCTGATGGCACTGGCCGCGATGGTCGGGTTCTGGGTGATGTCGGTCGTGGCCCGCTGGGTCTCGTAAGTGCTGACGCCGGTGGAGGTCGTGCGTGTTCATCACGGTTAGAACCGCGATAAACGCGCACCAGATCGGCAGCTAAACCTTCTGCTGCAAATGCTTCCCCAAGAACCCCACCATGCTCGGCACCGTCGTGCGGAAAAACGTGTCGCTGTGCTTCCCGTGCGCCGTGTAGCCGATCGTCGGGTGCGTTTCCGCGATATACCGCCGCACCCCGGTGATGAACGGATCTTCCGTGCCGCAGTAAACCGCCGTCGGAATGCCTTGCAGCGCGGACTGGTGGCGCAGCGGATCCAACGACGTCCAGTCCGTCATTCCGGTGAAAATGTGGCGTTTCGCCATTTCCGGCCACGACGTGATCAGTGCCGGGGCGATCGCGGCGACCGCGGCGGGCGGTTGGCGGCGTTCGGCTCGGCGGCGGGCGTACAGCAGCGCGCCGAAGCCGCCCATCGACACTCCGGCGCACGCGAACGGCTGGCCGTCCGTGCCGCCGAAGCCGCGGGTGCGCAGCCACTGCGGGACTTCTTCCAGCAGCATCGCCATCGGGTCGTCGCCGGGGCGGACCTGGTGCCAGTAGTTGTCGCCGCCGTCGACCGCGAGGAAGCCGTACGCGGGCACGGCTTTGCGGGCGACGTCGCTGCCGAGTTGCTTCAGCAGGCCGCTCGGCGCGGCCGAGCGCGCGGAACCGTGCAGGCCGTGCAGCATCAGCGAGATCGGCAGACCGGCCGGCGGCTTCTTGCTCGGCAGAAGAAAGACGAGATCCACTTCGCGGCCGCGGGCGTGCGAAAACACCCGCTCCACCCGCATGCTGCCCAGTTGCGTGACCGGCGTCGACGACGTGACGCCCAGCGCCCGCTGCATCGGCTGGTTGAACGGCACCACGCCGGTCGCGCTCCCGACCGCGAGCCCGGCGATGCCGAGGCCCGAGGCGCCCGCGATCAGCAGGGACCGGCGGCTCACCCGCCTTCGGCCCTCGGTCTCCTGGTTCACCGGTTCCCCCTCACCCATATAGCGTAAGACGTGGAGAAGGGACGAAACGTTGCCTTCTGAAGATCTTCACTCGGTTGTTGTGACCAGCCCCACGGACGCCCGAGCGGCGGCAGGACTGTCTCCGAGCCCGACGACCAGCGTCACGCAGAGCGGCGCGAGGACCTCGGCCACCCCGCGGTCGCCCCGGCCGAAGTGGCCCAGCAGTTCGAGGGTGACATAGCCGTGCACCGCACTCCAGACCTGTGAGGCGACGACGAGCGGGTCGCCCTGGAGCCGTCCGGCGTCGATGGCGCGCGCGACGGCGGCGACCATGCCGTGGAACGACGCCGCTGCCTCGGTGTCCGGGTCCTTCTTGAGCAAATCGCCGACTGCGTGTCCGTGCGCCCCCGCCGCGCGGAACATGAGCGTGAACAGCTCCGGGTGCTCCACCGCCGTTTGGCGGTAGGCGAGCGCGAGGCGGTACAGGTCGGCGACCGGGTCGTCGGTCTGCCCGACGGTCGCCATGTTCGCGATCAGCCGCCGAAACCCTTCTCGCGCAACGGCTTCCATGAGTGCGGCCATCCCGCCGAAGTGGGTGTAGACGGCCATTGTGGACGCGCCGATCTCGGCCGCCAGCTTGCGGGCCTGCAGTGCTTCCGCGCCGCCGTCGGCCAGCAGCCGGATCGCCGCCTCGACCAGTTGCGTCCGCGTGTGTTCGCCCCGGGTCCGCTCGCTCATGCTTGCCAGTATCCCATAACCCTGTTATACCGGTGCTCATAACCACGTTATGGACGGAGTGGGTCATGGGCAATCTCTTCCTTGAAGGCAACTTCGCGCCGGTCGAGCGCGAGTACACGAGCACCCGGCTGACAGTCACCGGGAAACTGCCGGACTACCTCGACGGCCGCTACCTGCGCAACGGGCCGAACCCGGCCGACCCGGATCCCGAAACGCACCACTGGTTCCTCGGCCGCGGCATGGTGCACGGGGTGCGGCTGCGGGACGGCCGCGCCGAGTGGTACCGCAGCCGCCGGGTCGGCACCGACGAAAGCGGGGCCAACACCAACGTCATCGGGCACGCCGGGCGCACGATCGCGCTAGTCGAGGGCGGACTGCCGCAATGGGAGCTCAGCGAGGAACTCGACACGCTCGGCGTTTGCGACTTCGGCGGCACTCTCTCCGGGTACACGGCGCACCCGAAGCGCGACCCGCGAACCGGCGAACTGCATGCCGTCTCCTACCAGTTCGGACTCGGAAACCGGGTGCAGTACTCGGTGATCGGCACCGACGGCCGGGCGCGGCGCACGGTCGACGTCGAGGTCACCGGCGCGCCGATGATGCACGATTTCTCGCTCACGCAACGGTATGTCGTGTTCTACGACCTGCCGGTCACCTTCGATCCGGACCAGGTGCCGGTACCGGTCGACGTGCCCGACCCGCTGACCGCGCGCACCGGCCGCGGCGTGAGTTCCTTGCCGTACCGGTGGAATCCGGACTACCCGGCGCGCGTCGGCGTGATGCCGCGCGAGGGGGACAACAGCGACGTCCGCTGGTTCGACGTCGGCCAGTGCTACGTCTTCCATCCGCTCAACGCCTACGACGAGGACGACCGGATCGTGCTCGACGTGGTCCGGCACCCGAAGATGTTCGACCGCGCGCTGCACGGCCCCGCCGAAGGCGAGCCGACGCTCGACCGGTGGACCGTCGACCTCACGCTCGGAAAGGTGGTCGAGGAACGCATCGACGAGCACGGCCAGGAGTTCCCGCGGGTGGACGAGCGGCTGGTCGGTTTGCCGCACCGGTACGGCTACGCGACGGCGGTCGACGACCGGTCGCGCAGCGTCGGCGCGGTGTACAAACACGACCTGCGCAAGGGTTCCGCGGAGGCGCACCGGTTCGGCCCCGGGCGCGAGCCGGGCGAGTTCGTGTTCGTTCCGTCCAGCGCGGACGCGGGCGAGGACGAGGGCGTGCTGATGGGCTACGTCTACGACGCGGCCGAGGCGCGCAGCGACCTCGTCCTGCTCGACGCGGGCACCCTCGAAACCGTCGCCGCGGTCCACCTGCCGGACCGGGTCCCGCACGGCTTCCACGGCAACTGGGTGCCCGCCGGAGCCTGATCAGGTGAGCAGGCGCTGGTCCCCGGTGTAGAGATTCATGCTGTCTCCGCGCAGGAAACCGATCAGCGTCATGCCGTTCTCCTCGGCCAGTTCGACCGCGAGCGACGACGGCGCGGACACCGCGGCGAGCAGCCCGATGCCGGCCATCGCGGCCTTCTGCACGAGTTCGAACGAGGCGCGGCCGGAGACCAGCAGCCCCAGATCGGGCGCCGGGATCCGGCCCGCCTGCAGAGCCCAGCCGAGCACCTTGTCCACCGCGTTGTGCCGTCCGACGTCCTCGCGCACGACGACGAGCTGACCGTCCGAAGTGAACAGTCCGGCGGCGTGCAGGCCGCCGGTGGACGAGAACACTTTTTGCTGTTCCCGCAATCGATCCGGCATCTGCGTGAGGACGTCGGTCTTCACCGCGAATTCGGACGCGGCGGGGGAGAACCGGCTGCGCAGCTTCACCGCGTCGAGAGCGGCCTTGCCGCACACGCCGCACGACGAGGTCGTGTAGAAGTTCCGCTCGACCCCGGTGTCCGGAGGGGCGACACCTTCGGCGAGTGCGATGTCGAGCACGTTGTAGGTGTTGCGGCCTTGGTCGTCGACGCCGTCGCAGTAACGGGCCACGGCCACGTCCTCGCGGGACCCCAGCACACCCTCCGACAGCAGGAAGCCGTGCGCCAGTTCGACGTCGTGGCCGGGCGTGCGCATTGTCACCGCCAGTGCCTTGCCGCCGACCCGCAGTTCCAGCGGTTCCTCGGCGGCCAGCGAGTCCGGCCGGCGCCGTTCGCCGGCCGCGGAGATCCGCCGTACCGGCCGCCGCACCGTCACTCTGCCCATCGCTCGCTCCGCTCGTCCTTATTGTCGTCTTCGGTCGTGTCTCGGTGTTGTCACCGACAAGACATTCGACAGTCATCCGGCGCAACGCCGAGGATCTGGTAAACCATTCCCAGCACCTCGTCACTGTTGGGAGGAGACCGCCGATGGCTGTCCCCGGCTTCCTTGCCCGTTCCCGCATCGTCGCACCGCCCGGCTGGACCCGCTGGCTCGTGCCGCCCGCCGCGCTGTCCATCCACCTGTCGATCGGCCAAGCCTACGCGTGGAGCGTCTTCAAGACGCCGTTGGAGAAGACTCTCGGACTGACCGGCACGGAGTCCGGGCTGCCGTTCCAGCTCGGCATCGTGATGCTGGGGCTGTCCGCCGCGTTCGGCGGCACCCTCGTGGAGAAGAACGGACCGCGCTGGGCTATGACCGTCGCCACGATCTGTTTCTCCGCCGGGTTCCTGCTCGCCGCGCTCGGCGTCGCGACCGGGCAGTTCTGGCTCGTCGTGGCCGGCTACGGCGGCGTCGGCGGGATCGGTCTCGGCATCGGCTACATCTCGCCGGTGTCGACGCTGATCAAATGGTTCCCGGACCGGCCGGGCATGGCCACCGGGATCGCGATCATGGGCTTCGGCGGCGGCGCGCTGATCGCGTCGCCGTGGTCGTCGGCGATGCTCGGCTCCTCGCCCACGACCGGCGACATCGCGACGGCGTTCCTGATCCACGGCATCGTGTACGCGGTGTTCATGACGATGGGCGTGCTGATCGTTCGCGTCCCGGCCGACGACTGGCGTCCGGCGGGCGAGGTGAAACAGGCCGCGGCCAAGCCGATGATCTCCACGGCGAACGTCTCGGCGGCGAACGCGCTCAAGACGCCGCAGTTCTGGTGCCTGTGGATTGTCTTGTGCCTCAACGTGACCGCGGGCATCGGCATCCTGGAGAAGGCCGCGCCGATGATCACCGACTTCTTCAAGGGCACCTCGGCTCCGGTCGGCACCGCGTCCGCGGCCGGGTTCGTCGCGCTGCTGTCGCTGACCAACATGCTGGGCCGGTTCGTCTGGTCGTCCGCCTCGGATCTGGTGGGGCGCAAGAACATCTACCGGTTCTACCTCGGCGTCGGCGCGCTGCTGTACCTCGTGATCGCGTTGACCACGAACGCGTCGAAGCTCGTGTTCGTGCTGTGCGCGATGCTGATCCTGTCCTTCTACGGCGGCGGATTCTCGACGCTCCCGGCGTACCTCAAGGACCTGTTCGGCACCTATCAGGTCGGCGCGATCCACGGCAGGCTGCTGACCGCGTGGTCGGCGGCTGGCGTGCTCGGGCCGCTGATCGTGGACGGGATCGCGGACAGCCAGAAGGCCGCCGGCAAGACCGGGCCGGACCTGTACCAGCTGTCGTTCTGGATCATGATCGGCCTGCTGGTGGTCGGGTTCGTCGCGAACGAATGCGTGCGCCCGGTGAAGGAGAAATTCCACGAACCCGTCGACCGCGGCGCGGTGGGGAGCGAGGCGTGATGACGAGTGCCGAGGGCCGTTCCGGCGGCCGGACCCTTCTGCTGGTGATCGCCTGGCTGTGGGTGCTCGCCCCGTTCGCCTACGGCGTGGTCGAGCTGATCCGGAAGGTGGTCAGCCTGTTCGGCGGCTGAGCGCCGCGGGAGCGCACGGCCCGGAAACAAGGGCTGGACAAATAGTCAAGAGTCGTTGACCATTGTCCCCGTGACTGGGGACGATCAAGCGGGCTACGTTCCGCCTCAAGACACTGTCCATGTCGAGACCACCGACCAGCTGCGCGCCGTGAGCAACGTCGTGCGGCACCGCGTGCTCGCGGTGCTGCGCGACGGGCCCGCGACGATCACGCAGGTCGCCGAGCAGCTGGGGATCGCGAAAGGCAGTTCCAGCTACCACATGCGGGTGCTGGAGCGGGCCGGGATCGTGCACGTCGTGCGCACGCGGAAGGTGCGCGGGGTGCTGGAGCGCTACTACGCGCACGTCGGGCGGAGCATCGAGCTGCCCGAACCGGCCGCGGGACAGCGGGACGTGCTGCTGCAGCACGCCCTCGACGACCTCTCGACCGCGCCCGAGGGCTCGCCCCGGTTCGTCCGGATGCTGCACACGCGGATCAGCGAGGCGCAGTTCGAGGAGTTCGAGCGCCGCCTGGCCGGACTGCTCGACGAACTGCGGGACGCGCGCGACGCAGACGAGGCGGCCGCCACCGTCGCGGTCGCGTTCTTCCGTCCGGGGCCGGGTGCGGCCAGATGACGCAACCGAAAATGCCTCCCGCGTTCAGTCGCTTGTGGACAGCCGCGACGGTCAGTTCTCTCGGCGACGGCGCGTATTCCGCGGCGTTGCCGTTGCTGGCGGTTCTGCTGGACAGCGATCCGCTGGTGGTCAGCCTGGTGACGGTGGCGGTGCTCGCGCCGTATCCGGTGGCCGGGCTGTTCGCCGGCGCGCTGGTCGACCGCTGGGACCGGCGGCGCACGATGTGGATCGCGGACCTGGTGCGGGCAGTGCTGCTGGGGCTGACGGTCGCCGCGGGCGCGTTCGGCTGGCTCAGCATTCCGGTCCTGCTCGCGGTGGCGTTCCTGCTCGGCACCGGCACGCTGTTCTTCGACACCGCCGCACAGGCGTATCTGCCGGATTTGCTCGCACGGGACCAGACGTTGCTCCGCCGTGCCAACGGCTACCTGCGCGGGGCGTCGACCGCGGCCGGGCAGTTCACCGGACCGCCGATCGGGAGTTTCCTTTTCGCCGTGGGGAAAACGCTGCCGTTCGCGGTGAACGCGCTGACCTACGTGGCCAGTGCGACGCTGATCCGGACGCTGCCGCCGACGCCGGTCCCGGAGCGTGCGCCGGGCCGGTCGGTGTGGGCGGACTCGAAGGAGGGTTTCGCTTACGTAGTCAAGGATCGGCTGCTGCTCGGCCTCGCTCTGCGGCCCGCGGTCGGGAACCTGGCGTTCGGCGCGTTCGGGGCCGTGCTGGTGGTGTTCGCGAAGGACGCGCTGGGACTGCACTCCGCCGGATACGGTTTCCTGCTCGCCGTCGAAGCCGTCGGGGGGCTGGTGGGTGCGATGGTGCTCGCCGGACCGCTGGAGAAATGGCTGGGAACCGGCACCGCGCTCACCGTCACCGCGGTGATCGAGGGCGGCGCGGTGCTGGTGTTCGGCCTCGCCCGGGACCCGTGGCTCGCCGGGGCGATGTTCGCGCTGTGCGGCTGCGCCATGGCGACGACCATGGTGCTCGGCGCTTCGCTGCGGCAGGTCGTGGTCCCGGCGCGGCTGATGGGCCGGGTCGCCGCGGCGTCGCGGCTGGTCTCGGCTTCGGCCGCACCGGCAGGCGCGGCGCTGGGCGGCTGGCTCGCCGCGACGGCCGGAGTGCGAGTGCCGTACCTCGCGGCCGCCGGGGTGCTCGTGTCGATGACTCTGGTGACGATGAGCATGACGAGCAACAAGCGGATCGAAGCGGCGCTCGCGAAAGCGAAAGAGGCTACCCCCGTCGCATAGCCGTCGATGCGGTGAAAACGACCGGGAGCAGCAAAGTCAGCACGAAAACCGTGAGCCACACGCGGCGCGCTGTCCGTTTCGGCTGGGCCAGCGAGGCGGTCAGTGCGCCGATTACGGCCGCGACCGGCAGCGCGAAAAGCCCGAAGTGCAGGAAGGAGGCGAGCACGATGACCCCGAGCACGGCTGGCTCGGTCAGCCCCTTCGCGCCGATCAACAGCGCCAGCGCGAGCCCGCACAGCGCGAGGGCGCAGACCAGGTACGCGCCGACGCCGTGCAATGCCCCGGTGAGTGCGACGCGCGCTCGGCTCGTATCCGTGTCCACTCAACGAGCCTGACAGGTCGCGGAGCACGGCGGATGCGTGGAACTACTCGGTTTGGATGCGTTCGAGCAAGCTTTCCCGGGCAGACTCCACGTGCTGTTCCGCGACCCGGGCCAACCGCCCCCGGTCGCCGCGGCGAATCAACTCCGCCAGTTCGCGATGCTCGGCGACCACCCGAGCGCGGTAATGCTCGTGCCCGAGCGAAACCCGTTGCAGCTGAAACAGAAACACCTGCGACCGCACCGCATTCCACGCCTCCGTCAGGCGGCCGTTGCCCGCGGCGGCGTATACGCGGTCGTGAAAAGCGATGTCCAGCGCCAGCAACCGCGGTCCCTCCGCTTTCGACCGGACCGCCGCCGCCAAATCAGCGACCAGCGCGTCCAAGGCGTCCAGATCCGCTTCGGTGGCAGCGGTGCGCGCCGTCACCGCGGCGAGCCGGTCCAGCGCCGCGCGGACCGAGTAGACCTCGTCGACGTCCTCGGCGGTCACGTCGACCACCGTGGTCGGGCGGTGCCAGTCGCAGCGGACCAGGCCTTCCCGCGCGAGCTGGGCGATGCCTTCGCGCACCGAACCGCGGCTGATCTCCAGCGACGCGGCGAGTTCGACCTCGCGCAACGGCGCGCCGGGCCGGAAATGCCCGGCGAAGATCGCTTCGCGCACCCGGTCGGCGGCTTCGTCGGCGAGCCCGCGGCGCGCCGCCTTCCTCAGGGGGGTGACTTCCACGGGTTAATGTTGACATTCGGACATTGGCCAGTCAACGTGAAGACCCCGATCCCCGCGCCGAAGGAGTGCCGCATGGCTGTCCGTCCCGCCTTCCACCTGGCCATTCCGGTCGACGACCTGCCGAAGGCCCGCGAGTTCTACGGTGGCGTGCTGGGGCTGGCGGAGGGGCGCTCGGCGGACGCGTGGGTCGACTGGAACTTCCACGGCCACCAGGTCGTCACGCACGTGGTCCCGGGCGCTCGCGCGGAAGCGGGCCGCAATCCGGTCGACGGGCACGACGTGCCGGTGCCGCACTTCGGGCTGGTGCTCGACGTCGACAGCTTCCACGAACTGGCCGGGCGGCTGCGCGCCGCGGGCACCGAGTTCGTGATCGAGCCGTACCAGCGGTTCGCCGGCGAACCGGGGGAGCAGTGGACGATGTTCCTGCACGACCCGGCCGGGAACGCGCTGGAGTTCAAGGCTTTCCGCGACGAGACGCAGCTGTTCGCGAAATGAACGTCCTCGTCACCGGAGCTTCGCGCGGGATCGGCCGCGCCATCGCCGTCGCCTTCGCCACCCGGGGCGACCGGATCGCCGTCCACTGTGGATCCAACCGGGAGGCCGCGCGCGAGACGCTCGAGGAGCTGCCCGGTTCCGGGCACGTGCTCGTGTCCGGCGACCTCGGCAACCCCGAAGCCGCGCAGTGGATCGCCGACGTGGCCGAGGAACAGCTCGGCGGCGTCGACGTGCTGGTCAACAACGCGGCGGTCGGGACGACTCCGGCCACCCGCACGCCGATCGCCGAAATGTCCTATGCGGACTGGCAGGACGCCTGGCAGCGCACGCTGGACGTCAACCTCCTCGGCGCGGCCAACGTTTCCTTCCACGTCGCCCGCCACCTCATCGACCGGGGCGTGCCCGGCCGGATCGTCAACATCGGGTCGCGCGGGGCGTTCCGCGGCGAGCCCGAATACCTGGCGTACGGGGCGAGCAAGGCCGCGCTGCACGCGTTCGGCCAGTCGCTGGCGGTCCAGCTGGCCCCGCACGGCATTTCGGTCACCTCGGTGGCTCCGGGTTTCACCGCGACCGAGCGCGTCGCCGACCGGGTCACCGACGAGGTGCGGCGGCAGAGCCCGTTCGGCCGGGTCGCCGAACCGGAGGAGATCGCCGAAGCGGTGGTGTTCCTGGCCTCGTCGGAGACGCCCTGGGCGTCCGGTTCGATCCTGGATCTGAACGGAGCCTCACACCTGCGCTGAGCTGTGAGCTGTGTCACGAATGCAGCACATCGAGGTTCTCGGACGTCCAGAGGGGCGTGCGGATCGCAGGGAAAGTTATCGCCGGAGCACTGTCGACGGTGGTGTTCGCCGGGACGGCGTACGGATTCTCGACGCTGTCGTCGCTCGAGGACATCACGCGCAGCGACGTCATCGGCACCGGCGGCAGTACCAGACAGGGGGAGCAGCCCGCCGACGGAGCGCTCGACATCCTGCTCGTCGGCCGCGACGCGCGCAAGGACCCGAAGGGCAATCCGCTGCCGCAGAGCGTGCTGCAGGAACTGCGCGTCGGGGACAACGGCGACGACCTCACCGACACCCTGATCGTCATGCGGATTCCCAATGGCCAGCAGGAGGTCAAGGCCTTCTCCATCCCGCGCGATTCGTACGTCCCGCTGCCCGGCGGCGGAAAGGGCAAGATCAACGCCGCGTTCGGGCGCGGCAAGGCGGCCGCCGCGGCGAAACTGCGGGCCAGCGGGGAAACCGACAAGGACAAGATCGAACAGGAATCGCTCACCGCCGGCAGACAGGCGACGCGGCAGGCGGTCGAAGACCTCACCGGCGTCACGATCGACCATTACGCCGAGGTCAATCTGCTGAGCTTTTCCGAGATCAGCAAGGCCGTCGGCGGCGTCGAAGTGTGCTTGAAGCACGCGACCAAAGACGAGAACTCGGGCGCGGATTTCCCCGCGGGCAAGCAGCGCCTTTCCGGCGGCGCCGCGCTCGCTTTCGTGCGGCAGCGCGACAATCTGCCCGGCACCGACTTCGGCCGCATGCGGCGGCAGCAGGTGTTCCTCGCCGCGCTCGCGCACCAGGTGCTGTCCGCCGGAACGCTCGCCGACCCGGGCAAGCTGAACGACCTGATCGACGCGGTCAAGCGCTCGGTGGTGCTGGACCAGTGGTGGGACGTGCTCGACTTCGTCGGCCAGATGCGCGGGGTGTCCGGCGGCGGCATCCAGTTCACGACCGTTCCGGTGCTGAACCCGGACTACCGGTACGACCGGTCCCATCCGTCGGCGACCGCGGTGCAGGTGGATCCGGTGCAGGTGAAAGCGTTTGCGGCCGGATTGATCGGCGCGGCCCCGCCCGCCGCGCCGCCGGGTGCGCCGAAGGCAGCGGTGGAGGTTTCCAACGCCGGTGAAGCGTCCGGGCTCGCGTCGCGGGTCGCGGATGTGTTGAAGGGCAAGGGGTTCGCCGCGACCGCCGCGGGCAACGCCCCGTCGCAGCGGACGTCGATCGTGCGCTACCCGGCTGCGCTCGCCGCCGAGGGCGCGGAGGTGGCCAAGGAACTCGGTGGACTGTCCACTCAGGAATCAGCGGACGTTCCGGCCGGGCACATCCAGGTGGTGCTCGGAAAGGTTTACGCCGGACCGGGGGTGTCGGACGGCGGATCCGCGGCCGGCGTGCCGGTGAAGGCCGACCAGCCGCAGCCCGTCACTTCGGACGGGGACAACTGCATCGACTGAGGTCGTGAGTGGCTGCGCTGGTTCTCACCGGCGCAGCCACTCACGACCGGTCACCCGTGGTGGTGCGGCTCCAACCGGATCACCACAGCCTTCGACACCGGCGTATTCGACTTCTCCGCCACGGAATCCAGCGGCACCAACGCATTAGCCTCCGGAAAGTACGCCGCCGCACATCCCCGAGCCGTCGGGTACGACACCGCGCGGAAGCTCGGCGCCCGCCGGTCTCCGTCGCGCCATTCCGAGACCAGATCCACGATCTCGCCGTCCGCGACGCCCAGTGCGGCCAGGTCGTCCGAGTGCACGAACACCACCCGGCGTCCGTCCTCGATGCCGCGGTAACGGTCGGACAGGCCGTAGATCGTCGTGTTGTACTGGTCGTGGCTGCGCAGCGTCTGCAGCAGCAACCGCCCCTCGGGGACCTCCGGGTACTCCAGCTCCGACACCGTGAACGTGCCCTTGCCGGTAGCGGTGCCGGTGAACTCCCGCGAGTCGCGCGGGGCGTGCGGCAGCACGAAACCGTCCGGTTCGCGGACGCGCCGGTTGTAGTCGTGGCAGCCCGGCACCACCGCGGCGATGCGGTCGCGGATCAGGTCGTAGTTCTTCTCGAACGACCGCCACGGCACCGGGTGGTCGGCGCCGAGCAGCCGCTCCGCCAGCCGGCACACGATGGCGACCTCGGACAGCAGTTCGTCGCTCGCCGGGGCCAGCCGTCCGCGCGAGGCGTGCACCTGCGACATCGAGTCCTCGACCGTCACGAACTGCCGGCCGGATTCCTGCTCGTCGCGTTCGGTGCGGCCGAGCGTCGGCAGGATCAGCGCGGTGCGGCCAGGAACGACGTGCGAACGGTTGAGTTTCGTCGACACGTGCACGGTCAGCGAGCACGACCGCAGCGCGTCCGCGGTCCGGTCGGAATCCGGGGTGGCGGAGGCGAAATTGCCGCCCATCGCGAAGAACACCTTGCCGCGGCCGTCGAGCATCGCGCGGATCGAGTCGACGGTGTCCCAGCCGTGCTTGCGCGGCACGCTGATGCCGAACTCCGCCTCGAGCGCGTCCATGAACCGCTCGGGCATTTTCTCCCACACGCCCATGGTGCGGTCGCCTTGCACGTTCGAGTGGCCGCGCACCGGGCACAGGCCCGCGCCCGGTTTGCCGATCATCCCGCGCGCCAGCGCCAGGTTCACGACCTCGGCGATCGTCGGCACGGCGTGCTTGTGCTGGGTCAATCCCATCGCCCAGCAGTAGATCGTGCGCTCCGACGTCGCGATCATCCGCGCGATGCGCTCGATCTGCTCGCGGGCGAGGCCGGTCGCCTTCTCGGTCTCCGGCCAGTCGATCTCGCGCAGTTGCTTGGCCCAGTCCTCGAAGCCGTGTGTGGACTTCTCCACGAACTCGCGGTCCACAATGGACCCTGGCGCGGCGTCCTCCCACTGAAGCAGCAGATGCCCGACCGCCTGGAACAGCGCGAGGTCGCCGCCGAGGCGGATCTGCGCGAACTCGTCGGCCAGCGGCGTGCCCTTGCCGACGACGCCGCGCACGTTCTGCGGGTTCTTGAACCGCATCAGCCCGGCCTCGGGCAGCGGGTTGACCGCGACGACCTTCGCGCCGTTGCCCTTCGCCTGCTCCAGCGCGGACAGCATCCGCGGGTGGTTCGTGCCCGGGTTCTGCCCGACGACCACGATCAGGTCGGCTTGGTGGAGGTCGGCCAGCGACACCGAACCCTTGCCGATGCCGGTGGTCGCCGACAGCGCCGCACCGGACGATTCGTGGCACATGTTCGAGCAGTCCGGCAGGTTGTTCGTGCCGTACGCGCGCACCAGCAGCTGGTACACGAACGCGGCCTCGTTGCTGGTGCGGCCGGAGGTGTAGAAAATCGCCTCGTCCGGGCTCGCCAGGCCGCGCAGTTCGTCGGCGATCAGGCCGAACGCGTCGTCCCAGGAGATCGGCTCGTAGTGCGAAGCGCCTTCGCGCAGCACCATCGGCTCGGTGAGGCGGCCCTGCTGGCCCAGCCAGTAGTCGGTGCGCTCGGCCAGTTCGGACACCGGGTGCGCGGCGAAGAACTCGCGACCGACACGGCGTTTCGTCGCCTCCTCGGCGACCGCCTTCGCGCCGTTTTCGCAGAACTCCGCCAACTTGCGCTTCTCGCCGTCGATCTGCCGCGGTTCGGGCCACGCGCAACCCGGGCAGTCGAAGCCGTCCCGCTGGTTCAGCAGCCGCAGCGTGCGGGCGGTGCGGACCGGGCCCATCTGCTCGACCCCGCGCGCCAGCGATACCGCGACTCCCGGGATTCCGGCCGCCCAGCCTTTCGGCTTGCCCACTTCGAGGCGGGCTTCGTCCACGTCACCAGTCGGAGCTTCGCGAGTCATGGGCACATCGTCCGCCTTGGGGCCGCGGAACCCAAGACGGGGGTCGTCACACCGCTTCCCGCCGCTCGCGCGCGCGGCGTTCGGCCCGCGCCAGCGCACGGTCCGCGGCGGTCACGATCAGCAGCAACCCGCTGGTCACGATCAGCACGACGGCCAGCCGGTGCAGCCCGCCGGAGTCGGCGTGCCCGCCATAGCACTGGGCGATGACCGTGGCCGCGACTATCGCGCCGAGGTATTGCGCGGTCCGGAAGAGACCGCTCGCGGTGCCCATCGTCTCGGCCGGCGTTTCGCGGTAGAGCGTCGTCTGGTTGGCGACGCTGGTGAGCCCTTGGGCCAGGCCGAACAACGCGGCGAGCACGAGCAGCCAGATCAGCGCGGTGCCGTCGTTGACGAACAGCAGCGCGACGGATCCGGCGAGGAGCGCCGCACCAACTACCAGCAGCCGCAGCCGGACGCCGGTCGGACGGCCGGACAGCGCGGCCGCGCACACGGCGACCCCGGACATCGGCAGGAGCAAGAGCCCGGCCGCGGATTCGGCGAACCCGCGGGCCTCCTCGAGCCACTGCACGTAGCCGAACATGATCGTGTAGATCGCCAGGAAGCTCAGTGCCTGGCGCAAATACGTGCGCAGCACCGGGCCGTTGGCGGCGAGCATCCGCAGGTCGATGAACGGCTTCCGGGCGCGCAGCTCGACCCTCGCGAACAGCCCGCCGAGCACGATCGCGGCGGCCAGCAGCCAGAGGTCGCCGACGCCGGGCTCCATCAGGTAGCACAGCAACACCAGCAGCGCGGCGGAAAACAGCGCGATCCCGGCGACGTCGATCCGCTCCGCCGGCTTCTCGGCGGGGGTGTCTTTCGGCACCCACAGCAGAGTCAGCACCAGGGAAATGCCGGCCAGCGGCAGGTTCACCGCGAAGATCGCCGGCCAGCCGAAGAGGGCGATCAGCACGCCGCCGAGCGTCGGGCCGATCACCATGACCGTCTGCGCGGACATCGCCAGCACGGACAACACCCGCGCGGGAACGCCTTCGCCGATCTGGTCGGCGCGCCGCCGCAGCACGGCCATCGCGGCCGGGAATCCGGCGCAGGTGCCGATGCCGAGCACCGCCCGTACCCCGGTAAGCCATTCCACGGAGATCGGAATCATCCCGGCGATCCCGGCCACCATCACCACGGACGCGCCGCCGAGCAGCACGCGCCGCGCGCCGTAGCGGTCGACGAGCAGTCCGACGACCGGCTGCCCGACCGCCGTGGCCAGGTACAACGCGGAAATCAGCCAGGCCGTGCGGCCCGGCCCGGCGCCGAAGGCCTGCCCGATCGGGACGAGCGCGACGGCGATGAGCGTGGAGTTGATCGGGTTCAGCACGGCGCTCGCGACCAGCGGGGTCACCAGGCGCGCGCCGAAACGGGATTTCGCGGGGGCGGTCGCGGTGTTCGTCGGTGCTCCTCAGGTTTGAGCCGGTCAGCGCTGGGCGATCCGCTGCAGCAAGGGCAGCGCGCGCCGGACCGTTTCGAGTTCGTCTTCGGTCAGTTCGTCCGCGAGCGCGGCGGCGAGCCATTCGTCGCGGTGCTGCCGGATCCCGATGACGGTCTTGGCGCCGAGATCGGACAGCGAAATCACGACGCGCCTGCCGTCGGCGGGATCGCGCGTGCGGTTCAGGTAGCCGAGCGAGTCGAGCACGCCGAGGGTGGCGGCCATGGACTGCTGCCGGACGTGCTCCGCGGCGGCCAGTTCGGCCTGGGTCCCGGGACCTTCGCGGTGCAGCCGGTGGAGCACCGCGGTCTGGGTCGGTGTGAGGATCTCGGCGTTGTCGACCTGCCGCAGCCTGCGGTGCAGCTGGCCGACGACGCCGCGGATCCAGCCGGCGGACTCGGCGACGCGCGGCGGGACGGGCGGGTCTTCGGACATAAGCACAGTCTAGCCTGTTGAGCTCAGCCTGTGCATCCTTGGGCCGGGAGTGGTCCCGGTAAGTCCGGTCACCATGACGGTATGACGAAGCTGACCTTCTGTCACCAGGCGATCGCGGTGAGTGCGGTCATGGCGGCGGCCGCCGGGTGCGGCACTCAGGTGACGGGACCGGTCACGATCACGGTTTCCCGGGGCGGCATCGGTCCCCTCGCGGTGCGGAAAATCAACGCCGACAGCGTCGAGGTGAGCATGGCTGTCCCGCTCGGCCCTACGGTGAAAAAGGGCTGTACGGCTTCCTTCTGCGTCGGCGGCGACGCTGCCTTCCAGGTCACGTGGGGCTCGGACGAACCCCGGGACATGCCGGGCACGCAGGTCAAGCGGCTGGTGACGGTGAAGAGCTCCGCGGTCCTGGACCTGAAATCGGCGCCTTAGAGCGGCTGGCTGCTGGTCTCGGACGGGGAGCCGAGCCCGACGACGTACCCGATCTTGTCGTCGTTGACCCCGATCGGCCGCACCTGGTGCACCACGATCGCCGCGGCGAGCAGCAGCACCAGGCCGACGATCGCGGCGATGCCGGGCCAGCGGCGCGGCGCCGCGCCGCCGCGGCCGTACCCCGGGGAGGGGGCGTTGCGGCGTTCGCGCTTGCGCCGCTTCTTCATGTCCTTCTTGGCGCCGAGCCACGCGTCGCGCTGGGCGTGCTTGCGCCACTCCGGGTCCATGAGGTCCGGATGGGTTTCCATCCGGTCGTCCGGATCCTCCGGCCGAGTCATCGAAGCACCGCCTTTCCCCCTGCGTAACCCCGCCGCGGCGGGTTCGTAGACTTGTCCATTGTGACCGAGAACGCTCCGCAGCAGAAAACCGACCTTCCGGGTGCCTGGGACCCGGCCGCCGAGGAAGCCCCGATGTACGACCGCTGGGTAGCGGCGGGGTACTTCACGGCTGACGCCTCGTCGGACAAGCCGCCGTTCTCGATCGTACTGCCGCCGCCGAACGTCACCGGCAGCCTGCACATGGGCCACGCGCTCAACCACACCCTGATGGACGCGATGAGCCGCCGCCGCCGGATGCAGGGCTACGAGGTGCTGTGGCTGCCGGGCATGGACCACGCGGGCATCGCGACGCAGAACGTCGTCGAGCGCCAGCTGGCCGGCGAGGGCCTGTCGCGGCACGACCTCGGCCGCGAGAAGTTCGTCGAACGCGTCTGGGAGTGGAAGGCCGAGTACGGCGGCAAGATCCTCGGCCAGATGAAGCGGCTCGGCGACGGCGTCGACTGGTCGCGCGAGCGCTTCACCATGGACGAGAACCTGTCCAAGGCCGTCCAGACGGTGTTCAAGAACTTCTACGACGCGGGCCTGATCTACCGCGCCGAGCGCATCATCAACTGGTGCCCGCGCTGCCAGACCGCGCTGTCGGACATCGAGGTCGACCACAACGACGACGACGGCGAACTCGTGTCGATCCGCTACGGCGACGGCGACGCCTCGATCGTCGTGGCCACCACGCGCGCGGAGACGATGCTGGGCGACACCGGCGTGGCCGTGCACCCGGACGACGAGCGGTACACGCACCTGGTCGGCACCGAGATCGAACTGCCGCTGACCGGCCGGAAGATCCCGGTGGTCGCGGACCGGCACGTCGACCCGGAGTTCGGCACCGGCGCGGTCAAGGTGACCCCGGCGCACGACCCGAACGACTTCGAGATCGGCCGCCGCCACGACCTGCCGATGCTGACCGTCATGAACGAGCGCGCCGAGGTCACCGTGCCCGGTCCGTTCGAGGGTCTCGACCGGTTCGAGGCGCGGCCCGCGGTGGTCGCCGCGCTGCGCGAACAGGGCCGGATCGTCGCGGAGAAGCGGCCGTACGTGCACGCGGTCGGGCACTGCTCCCGCTGCGACACGGTCGTGGAGCCGCGGCTGTCGCTGCAGTGGTGGGTCAAGGTCGCCGAGCTGGCCAAGGCCGCGGGCGACGCGGTGCGCGACGGGCGCACGAAGATCCACCCGGCCGAACTGGAGAAGCGGTACTTCGACTGGGTCGACAACATGCACGACTGGACGATTTCGCGTCAGCTGTGGTGGGGGCACCGGATCCCGGTCTGGTACGGCCCGGACGGCGAGGTCGTGTGCGTGGGCCCGGACGAGCAGCCGCCGTCGGGCGAGGGCTGGACGCAGGACCCGGACGTCCTCGACACCTGGTTCTCGTCGGGCCTCTGGCCGATGTCGACGATGGGCTGGCCGGACGAGACCGCGGACCTGGCGAAGTTCTATCCGACCAGCGTGCTGTCCACCGGCTACGACATCCTCTTCTTCTGGGTCGTCCGGATGATGATGTTCGGCGTGCAGGAAATGGACGGGCGGCAGCCGTTCGACCACGTGTACCTGCACGGGCTGATCCGCGACGCCAACGGCAAGAAGATGTCCAAGTCGCGCGGGAACGTCATCGACCCGCTGGAATGGATGGACGCTTACGGCGCGGACGCCACCCGGTTCACGCTCGCTCGCGGAGCGAACCCGGGTGCGGACATGGCGCTGGCCGACGAGTGGGCGGCGGGTTCGCGCAATTTCTGCACGAAGCTGTGGAACGCCAGCAAGTTCGCGATGATGAACGGGGCCACGGCGGAGGGTTCGCTGCCGCCCGCTTCCGAGCTGACCGAATCCGACCGGTGGATTCTCGGGCGGCTGGCTTCGCTGGTGTCCGAAGTGGACGGTCTGTTCGAGGACTTCCAGTTCGCCAAGGTCGCCAACGCGCTGTACCAGTTCACGTGGAACGAGCTGTGCGACTGGTACCTCGAGCTGGCCAAGGTTCAGCTGTACCAAGGGGATTCCGCCCGGGTCGAGGCCACGCGGAAGGTGCTCGGGCATGTGCTGGACACGGTGCTGCGGCTGCTGCACCCGTTCATTCCGTTCGTGACGGAGAAGCTCTGGACGGCGTTGACCGGCGGCGAGTCGTTGGTGATCGCCGAGTGGCCGTCCGCGGTCGAGGGGTATGCGGACCCGGTCGCGGACGCTCGCGTGGCTGATGTGCAGAAGCTGATCACCGAGATTCGCCGGTTCCGCGCGGACCAGGGGCTGAAGCCGGGGCAGAAGGTTGCTGCTCGGTTGTCCGGGGAGGCGTTCCCGGACGGGCACTCCGGTGCGATCCGGTCGTTGGTGCGGCTTACCGAGCCGGAGGACGGGTTCTCGGTCAGTGCCTCGTTGGAGGTCGCGCTGGCTGGGGGCGTCGTGACGGTGGAGCTGGATACTTCCGGCACCATCGACGTGGCTGCTGAACGGAAGCGGCTGGAGAAGGACCTCGGGGCTGCGCGGAAGGAGTTGGCGCAGACTGAGGGGAAGCTGGGCAATGAGGCGTTTATCGCGAAGGCTCCGGAGCAGGTGATCGAGAAGATCAAGGTGCGGCGGGAGACCGCGGTCGCGGATATTGGGCGGATTGAGGCTCGGTTGGCTGCGTTGCCTGCTTCCTGAGGGGCTGGGTTTCGGCTCGTCGCCTGGCGGCGACATTGCGCCGGGGGGTGCGTGGGGGCACCCCGAAGCTGAGTGTGACTACGGCGCGGGGGTGGTGTGGGTGCCTGGTGCGTCGGTGCCGGTATAGGTCCGTGAAGGGCTCCTTGGGGAATCAGATTCCCTCAAGGAGCCCTTCACGGTGTTGTCAGCGCAGGTGTTGGCGGATGACCTTGGTTTCTCCGGCCATTCCGGCGTATAGCGGGTGGTAGGGCGCGGCGGCCAGCAGGTTCAGGTCTTTGCCGTTGATCCAGGCGACGCCGGGGGGCTGGCAGGCGTCGTGGCCGAAGGACGGGGTGTAGATGTCCACATAGGACGATCGACCGTCGGCGGCGACCGCCTTGCTGACGGCGGCGTTCAGGGCTTCTTCGACGCTCGAGAGCCAGGCGTAGTCGCCGTTCGCGAAGGGCAGGACGTTCGGGCAGTAGCCCTTCGCCGGGGCGATGCGGGGGTAGCCGATGGCGAGCACCCGCGCGTGCGGCGAGCGGGCGCGGATTCCGGCCAGTACTTGCTGGATGCTCGCTTGCGTCTTGGGCAGCAGCGCCTTGATCGTGTCCACGCCGTTGACGGTGAAGTGCCGCTGGCACGGGTTTCCGGTCGGATCCGAGTCTCGCAGGGTCGGGCACGTGTTGACCAGTGTGCCGAACAGGCCCGAATCGTTGCCGCCGATGCCGAGCGTGACCAGGTCGGTGTCCGAGCGCAGCGCGGAGAACTGCGGGGCGTTCTGGCCAAGCGGCACGCTTTGCGGCTTGGTCATGTTCGAGGTGTCCGCGCCGCCGCAGCTGACGTCGGTGAAGCGGTCGACGGCCAGCGAGCTCGCCAGCATCGACGGGTAGTTGGACGTCGAGCGGAAACAGCCGAACGGATCCAGCCGGGGCAGCGGGATGAGCGGTCCCGAGGTGTACGAATCGCCCAGGGCGACGTAGTGGCGGTAGTGCCGGGGCGCGGCGCTGGCGGCCGCCGCCGTCGACAGAAGCAGTGCGAGCGCCGCGATCGCGGCCAGCACTATCCGGATGGTGCGCATGCGAACCCCGTCCTCCCGAGCGGTACGACCCGCTTTACCTTTCGGCGCCGCGGGCTCTGGCGCTCTCCGCCGATCGGGTGGTCGGGGCGGGTTTTCACCCGGCTGCGGGGTGATCCGCGGGTTTCCGCCAGGCCAGCAGGTACCGCCAGAACACCAGCGGGCGGACTGTGCTGCCGGGAAGCAGTCGCTCGGCGTCCCGGCGGACGTCGTTCAGCGTCGGGAAGTCCATGCGCACCGGGGCCTTGGCGACCGGGTCCGGACCGCCGTTGAGCTGGTCTCCGGCGAAGACGGCCAGCCTGGCCAGGGCGTTCGCGGGGACGGCGACGAGTTCGCGGGCGTAGTCGCCGGGGCGGCTCGGGCGGGCGCAGCCGAGCACCGCGAGGACGCCGCCGGGGACGAGGGCGTCGCGCAGTGTCGTGACGGTGTCGAACGGGACGTGGTGCAGCGAGGCCAGGCAGGAGATGTAGGCGTAGGCCTCGGGCTCCAGCGGTTCGGTCGTGACGTCCGCGCGGCGGTAGTCCACCGTGCCTGGTCCGGGCGAACCGGTGGCGGCGGCACGGGCGATCATTGCGTCCGACGTGTCGATGCCTTCGACGGTCATTCCGGCGGCGGCCAGCTTGCGGGCGAACCGGCCGTCGCCGCAGCCGACGTCCAGGGCGCGGCCGGGGCCCGGCGGCAGCAGCCGGAGCAGCGTCGGGTGATAGTGATGGTTGTGGTCGAAGGGCATGTCGCCGACCTTGCCACGGATCGCCGCGGGCGTGATCGCGCCGAGGCCCGGGGCCGCCGGGGGCGCGGCGGGCGCCGGGTACCCTCGACGGTGTGCCAGGCCGAATCTTTCGCCTGGTCTTCCCCGGTCGCGCGACCGCGCCGGGACAGCGACTTCAAGGAGTGCACGAGTGCCGCGCGGTGAGGAGCCCGAGGAGACCCGGCGGCCGGATCTCTCCGATCCGGACAGTTTCGCGGGGGTCGACGAACTGGGCGCGCTCGCCCACGGCGACGACGAGTACGACGCCGGGAACGAGCTGGAGCCCGACCTCGACGCGCCGGACGCGGCGTACACCGTCGGCGGCGGTTCGCGCGGCGGGATCGGCGGTATCGGCCAGCTCGGCGACAACCTGGCGCTCGGCCCGGTGCCGGACCTGCGCCCCGAGGAGGGCGCCGAGCTGCACGAACTCGACGACGAGGGCGCGCCCGCCGAGTTCGGCGACGAGAACGGCCCGGAGGCGCGCCGCGACCTGATGGCCGCCGAGGCCGAGCTGAACCAGCGCTGGCCGGAGACGAAGCTCGAACCGTCGCTCGCCCGGATCCAGGCGCTGATGACCCTGCTCGGCGAGCCGAACCGCGGCTACCCCGTGGTGCACGTCGCGGGCACCAACGGCAAGGGTTCGGTCGCGCGGATGATCGATTCGCTGCTGACCCGGATGGGACTGCGCTCGGGCCGCTACACGAGCCCGCACCTGCAGCTCGTCACCGAGCGGATCGCGCTCGACGGCCGCCCGGTCTCCGCCGCCCGCTACGCCGGGCTGTACCAGGACATCGCGCCGTACGTGGCGATGGTCGACGGCGCCAGCGAGGACGGCGTGCCGATGAGCAAGTTCGAGGTGCTCACCGGGATGGCGTTCGCGGCGTTCGCCGACGCCCCAGTGGAGGCCGCGGTGCTCGAGGCGGGCATGGGCGGCGCGTGGGACGCGACCAACGTGGCCGACGCCCAGGTCGCGGTCATCACGCCGATCGGGCTGGACCACACCGAATACCTCGGCCCGACGGCGGTCGACGCGGCCGGGGAGAAGGCCGGGATCATCAAGCCCGGATCGGTCGCGGTGATCGGCGAGCAGGACCCCGAGGTGCTGAACGTCCTGCTGAAGCGCACGGTCGAGGTCGACGCCGCGGTCGCGCGCGCGGGCAGCGAGTTCGGCGTGCTTGAACGCGAGGTCGCGGTCGGCGGCCAAATGCTGAAGCTCCAGGGCCTCGGCGGCGTCTACGACGAAATCTTCCTGCCGCTGCACGGCGCGCACCAAGCGGCGAACGCGGCGCTCGCGCTGGCCGCGGTCGAGGCGTTTTTCGGGGCGGGCAAAGACAAACAGCTCGTGGTCGAGGCGGTGCGCGAGGGGTTCGCCGAGGTTGAGAACCCGGGCAGGCTCGAACACGTGCGGGCCGCCCCGGCGGTGCTGGTCGACGCCGCGCACAACCCGATGGGCGCGCGGGCGCTCGCCGCGACGATCGCCGACGAGTTCAACTTCCGCCGGCTCGTCGCGGTCGTCGGCGTGCTGGGCGACAAGGACGCGCGCGGCATCCTGGACGCGCTGGAGCCGGTCGTGTCCGACATCGTGGTCACGCGGAGTTCGTCGCCGCGGTCGCTGCCGGTCGAGGACCTGGCCGAGCTGGCCGCGTCGATCTTCGGCGAGGACCGCGTGCTCGCCGAACCGGACCTGGAGACCGCGATCGAGACCGCGATCGGCCTCGTGGAGCAGACCGACGACCCGGAGGAACCGCTCGCGGGCGGCGGAGTCCTGGTGACCGGTTCAGTGGTCACCGCGGGCGACGCGCGCACGCTGTTCGGGAAGGAGCCCGCATGAGCGAGAACCCCGAGACGCCGGTCAAGCCGCCCGCGAAGGACCCGATGAAGGGCTTCCGCGGCGTGCTGGCCGGAACGCTGATCATGGAGGCGATCACCGTCGCGCTGGCGCTGCCCGTCGTCGCGAAACTCGGCGGCGGCATCACCAGCTTCACCGGCTGGACGGTCATCGCGCTGGCCGTGGTGCTGATCGTGCTGTGCGGTCTGCTGAAGCACGTCTGGGCGGTGCCGGTGATCCTGCTGCTGCAGCTGGCGATCATCGGGGTCGGCGTCACGCAGCCGGCGATCGCGATCATCGGCATCATCTTCCTGGCCGCGTTCCTGTGGTTCCTGTGGCTGCGCCGCGACGTCGCGCGCCGGATGGCCGCGGGCACGTTGCCGAGCCAGCAGCAGCCCCAGGCTTGAGCCCGCGGCCGTACCGGCTCAGCGGTAGACGCTGACCTCGATCAGGTTCCGGTCCGGGTCGCGGAAGTACACGCTGCGGATCGGCCCGGTCGCGCCGGTGCGGTCGACCGGGCCCTCCTCGATCGGCACTCCGTGCGCGGCCAGATCGTCGACGACCTGCTCGAGCGAATCGGCCGTGATCAGGCACAGGTCCGCGCTGCCCGGCGTCGGCCGGTCCGCCTTGGGTTCGAACTCGTGCCCGGCCTCGTGCAGGTTGATCTTGCTGGAGCCGAACGCCAGCGCCTTGCGCCCGGCCCCGAACGTCACCTCGGCCATGCCGAGGACGCGGGTGTAGAAATCGACCGTCGCGCCGAGGTCGGCGACGGTGAGGACGAGGTGGTCGAGCCGGTCGATCCGCATGGTTTCACCCTATTCCGATGTAACGGCCGGGCCGCCACGGCGACGGTGCAAGTGTGATCGTGGTGCGGGAGCTGAGCGCGGAGAACTGGGCGGAGTGGCGCGACCTCCGGCTGGCGGCGCTGCGCGAGGATCCGGCGGCGTTCAGTGCGAAGCTCGCGGACTGGCAAGGCGAAAATGATGCCGAACCGCGCTGGCGGGCCCGGCTGCGGGACGTGTCGTTCAACGCCCTGGCCGACCTCGACGGCGTTCCGGCGGGGATGGTCAGCGGGCACCTTTCCGAACGCGGCGACAAAGCCGAGCTGCTGTCGATGTGGGTCGCTCCCTCGGCCCGCGGCAGGGGAGTCGGGGACGCGCTCGTCCGGGCCGTCGTGCGCTGGAGCGAAGGACGCGGGGCCGGTGAGCTGATGTTGCGCGTCGCGGGCGGCAACGAGCAGGCGCTGGTCTTGTACCGGCGGCACGGATTCGTGAAGCGTCCGCTGTCTTCGGAGGCGGCCTCGTGCGAGCACGAGATGGTTCGGGAAGCACACCGAGCGTAACGACTGGTTGTGAACTTCCTCCTGCCGAGTGAGCCGTTCACCCGGCGGTCAGCCCGAATTGGCCGCTTGGCCGTGGTTGCCGGATAGAACGACCGTCATGACCGAAACGACCCCATCGCGGCGCTCCGTCCTCAAAGCCGGAATCGCCGTCCCCGCGCTCGCCGCGGCAGGCGGGCTGCTGCTGCCCGGCACCGCCTCGGCCGCCCCGCTCGTCCGCCGCGACCGTCCGGTGCTCACCCACGGCGTCGCGTCCGGGGACGTGACCGCCGGCTCCGGCATCGTGTGGTCGCGAGCCGACCGCCCCGCGCGGCTGATGGTCGAGATCGCGCGCGACCCGTCGTTCCGGCACGCGCGGCGGGTGCCCGGCCCCTTCGTCACGCCCGACACCGGCGGCACGGGCAAGGTGCGCGTCGCCGGACTGGCCCCGGGCACCGAGTACCACTACCGCGTCACCGCGGTGGACCTCGACGGCCGCAGCGCGAGTGAACCGGTCGCCGGCCGTTTCGCCACCGCGCCGGTCGGCCGCGCGAACACGCGGATCGTGTGGAGCGGTGATGTCGTCGGCCAGAACTACGGCATCAACCCGGCGCTCGGCGGCATGACGATCTTCTCCGCGATGGCCGACCGCCGCCCGGACCTCTTCCTGCACAGCGGCGACACCGTGTACGCCGACGGCCCGCTCACCGAAACTGTCACGCTCCCTGGCGGCGCGGGCACCTGGCACAACATCGTGACGCCGGAGAAGTCGAAGGTCGCCGAAACCCTCGACGAATACCGCGGCCAGCACGCCTACAACCG
This sequence comes from Amycolatopsis echigonensis, assembly GCF_002846615.1. Classification (NCBI taxonomy): domain Bacteria; kingdom Bacillati; phylum Actinomycetota; class Actinomycetes; order Pseudonocardiales; family Pseudonocardiaceae; genus Amycolatopsis; species Amycolatopsis echigonensis. The sequence continues at coordinate 324,827 of NZ_PJMY01000002.1, forward strand.
GCTCGACACCCACTTCCGCCGTTTCGCCGCGGAGGTTCCCGCCTATGTCCAGTGGGACGACCACGAGGTCGTCAACAACTGGTACCCCGGCGAAATCCTCAACGACCGTCCCGAATACACCGAAAAACGTGCCGACGTCCTCGCGCAGCGCGCGTTCCAGGCGTTCCACGAATGGCATCCGATCGACCGCCTCCAGGCCGTCGACGGCCGGGTCTACCGGAATTTCCGCTACGGCAGCCGGGTCGAGGTGTTCGTGCTCGACATGCGCACCTACCGCGACGCCAACACCTCGGACCAGACCAAACCCGGCCACATCCTCGGCGAGGCGCAGGCCCGCTGGCTGGCCGACGCGCTCCGGCGCAGCACCGCGACCTGGAAGATCGTCCAGGCGGACATGCCGATCGGCCTCGTCGTGCCGGACGGCAAGGACATCGAGGCGGTCGCCAACGGCCTGCCCGGCGCGCCCGGCGGCCGCGAGACCGAGCTCGCCTGGGTGCTGCGGCAGATCTCGCGGCACCGCGTGCGCAATGTCGTGTGGCTGACCGCCGACGTGCATTACACCGCCGCGCACCATTACTCGCCGGAGCGCGCCGCGTTCCAGGACTTCGACCCGTTCTGGGAATTCGTCTCCGGACCGCTCAACGCCGGCGCCTTCGGCCCGAACAAACTCGACCCGACGTTCGGCCCGGAAGCGGTGTTCGTGCACGCTCCGCAGACGCAGAATTCCTCGCCGGCGCAAGGGTTCCAGCACTTCGGCGAGGTGAATGTGGACGGTGCGAGCGGGGCGCTGACGGTCGACCTCCGCGACGCGACAGGGGCCTCGCTGTGGTCGAAGACGCTGCAGCCGCAGCGGCCCTGACCGGCCCGGCCGACGCGTCGGATAGGCTCAGCGCCGATTAACACGAATCCGCACAAGGAGAAATACCGTCGTGACTGAACGCACGCTGGTCCTCGTCAAGCCCGATGGCGTCGCGCGCGGCCTCGTCGGCGAGGTCGTCTCGCGCATCGAGCGCAAGGGCCTGAAGCTGGCCGCGCTGGAACTGCGCACCGTCGAGCGCTCCGTCGCCGAGGAGCACTACGCGGAGCACAAGGAGCGCCCGTTCTTCGGCGACCTGCTGGAGTTCATCACGTCCGGCCCGCTCGTCGCGATGGCCGTCGAGGGCCCGCGCGCGATCGCCGCGTTCCGCCAGCTGGCCGGCGGCACCGATCCGGTCGAGAAGGCCACCCCGGGCACTCTGCGGGGCGACTTCGCGCTAGAGACCCAGTACAACCTGGTGCACGGTTCGGACTCGCCGGAGTCGGCCGAGCGCGAGCTGAAGCTGTGGTTCCCGGACCTGTGATCGGGCTGATCCGGCTGGTCCGGCACTGAGCCTCCCGAACGCCGGGCAGGGACTTCGGTCCCCGCCCGGCGTTCGCGTTTCCTAGACCCGGGCGCCGCCGTCGACGCGCAGGACGGCGCCGGTCACGTAGGAAGCCCGGTCGCTCAGCAGCCACGCCGCGGCTTCGGCGATTTCGGCGGGATCGGCCGCGCGGCCGAGGGGAGTGGTCTCCGCGAGCCGGTCGAGCAGTCCCGGCGATTCCGCCTCCCACCGCCGGATCATCTCGGTCATCGTCGTGCCGGGCGCGATCGCGTTCACCCGGATCCCCTCCGGCCCGTAAGCGACCGCCGCCGATTCGGTCAGGCTGTTCAACGCGCGTTTCGCGGCGCCGTAAACGGGCAGCGCGGGGTTCGCGCCGAAGCTGCCGATGCTGGACGTGTTCACGATGGCCCCGCCTCCACCAGCCCGCATCGCCCTTACCTCGGCGGCCATCGCCAGCCACGGTCCGCGCAGATTCACCTGGTACAGGCGGTCGAAGTCGGCCAGCGGCACCTCGTCCAGCGGGCTCGGCGGCGTGCCGGTCGCGCCGTTGTTGAACGCGAGGTCGAGGCGGCCGTGCAGCTCCAGCACCCGGTCGATCGCGGCCTGAACGCTTGCCGGGTCGGCGAGATCGCACCGGACGTAATCCGCGACGCCGCCCTTCGCGCGCACTTGTTCGGCCACCGTCTTCAACTGCGTTTCGGTCCGCGCGTCCAGGACGACCTTCGCGCCCTCCTCGGCGAACAACCGGGCCGCTGCCGCGCCGATCCCTCGCCCGGCGCCGCTGATGAAGGCGATCTTGCCGTCGAGCAGGCTGTTCGTTCGTGTTTCGGTCATGACTTCGATGGTCGTTCGACGACGAGACGGCAGCCAGGCATCGGGGGTACCTGGCTGAGCCCGCCCGGACTGCGCAGACTGGACGGGTGGACCGAACGGAACTGGCGGGTTTCCTGCGCAGCAGGCGCGAACGCATCGCCCCGGAGGATGTCGGCCTTCCCGCGGGCAGGCGGCGGCGCACGCCCGGGCTGCGGCGCGAGGAAGTCGCGCGGCTGGCGTTCATCTCGGTCGAATACTACACGCGGCTCGAACAGGCCCGCGGCCCGAACCCGTCGAACGAGGTGCTGGCCGGGCTGACCCGCGCGCTGCGGCTCTCGGACGTCGAAGGCGACCACCTCCACGAACTCGCCGGCGCGCCGAGGCCCGCGCGGGGCCCGTCCCGGGAGGTCCGGCAAACCATTCTCGACCTGCTGGACCGGTTGCCGCAGACGGCCGGGATCGTGCTCTCCGCGACGTACGAGGTGCTCGCCTGGAATCCGCTCGCCGCCGCGCTGCTGGAGGATTTCTCCGCTCTGTCCCGCGAGGAGCGCAGCTTGCCGCGCCGGGTCTTCCTCCCGCGCGGCCGTGACCGTTTGTACGGCTTGGTGGAAGCCGAGGCGTTCGCCCGCGCGATGGCCAACCGGCTGCGGGTGACCGCGGCGAAGTACCCGGACGACCCCGAGGTGCGCACTCTCGTCGCGGATTTGCTCGCGGGGAGCGAGCGGTTCGCCGCGCTGTGGGCGTCGCACGACGTGGTGGCCGCATCGACGTTCAGCAAGACGTTCGAGCATCCGGTCGTCGGGACCGTGTGCGTGGATTGCGATGTGCTCGGCATTTCCGACCGGGACCAGGAGGTCGTGCTGTACACCGCCGCGCCGGGCTCGCCGGGCGAGGAAGCACTGCGGTTATTGTCGGTGCTCGGAACCCAGCGCATCGGTTAACCTCCACCGGTGACTGCTCTGCCGCTGCCGCCGCGCGACTACCTGCCGCACCTCCGCACGCTCACTGGGGCCTTCGCCGCGGAAGCCCCGGGCGACCTCGGCAATCCGGTCCCGTACTGCGGCGACTGGACCAAGCGCGACCTCGTCACGCATCTGGGCAACGTGCACCGATGGGCCGCCGGGATCGTCCGCACCGGCGAGCTGAGCAAGCAGGAATTCGACGTTTCGCCGGGCGGCGACCTCGCGTCCTGGTACGGCGAGAGCGCCGCCGAACTCCTGGACGCGCTCGAAGCGGCCGATCCCGCCGACTCGTGCTGGGTATTCGGCGCCGCGCCGAAGACGAAGGCGTTCTGGTTCCGTCGCCAGGTGCACGAAACTGCCGTCCATCTGGTCGATCTGTTCGGCGCGCGCGGCCGGACGGCGCAGCTTGATCCGCTGATCGCCGCCGACGGCGTCCACGAGGTGCTCGGCACGATGCTGCCGCGCGTCGCGCGCTGGAAACACGAGGTTCCGCTGGCCGCGCCGATCACCTTGCGCACCACCGACACCGGGCACGCGTGGACCGTCGTTCCCGGCGAACCGCCCGAGCTGGGCGAGGGCGAAGCGGTGGCCACCGTCGCGGCGCCCGCGCGGGATTTGCTGGTGCTGCTGTGGAATCGCACCGACACGCAGCCCGAGATCGCTGGCGACGCGGCCGTCGCGAAGGGGTTCCTCGCCGCTCGTATGACTCCCTGAGCGGATAATCCTGCGCCATTCAGGTCCCGTTCACCGCGGGGACTTCCGGCGGTCGCGCCGATGGATTTGGCTGGTCTGAGCCATTTTCGCGATCGGGGGGTATCTGGTGAAAAGATCAAGATCCGTGCTGCTCAGCGTCCTGCTCGCGCTGTCGCTGGCCACACCGGCGCAGGCCGACCCGCTCTCCGCTCCGCTCGGCTCGCCACCGGTCGAGACCGCCTCCGCTTTCTCCTCGGCCAGGGAAGCTCCAGCCGTCGCCGCGGCGCCCGCCGCCGACGACGGTCTCGAGACCAGCAGCGCCACCAACGCGGTGGCACCTGGTCTCAACCTCACTCAATTCGACCGCTTCGACCCGAAGGGCTGGATCCGCGGCGACGCGCTGAGCGTCGACCTCACCAGCAAGGTCCTGAAGCCGACTTACCTCAGCCCGGGCACCGTTTCCGCGCGCACCCCGCTGTCTCAGCAGGTCGCTCGCGCCGGTGCGGTCGCGGGCGTCAACGGCGATTTCTTCGACATCAATGCCTCCGGCGCGCCGCTCGGTGTCGGCATCGACAAGGGCGAGCTGCACAACGCACCCGCGTCCGGCCACAACACCACCGCGGCGATCACCGAGCAGGGCCGCGCGAAGCTCGCCGACATCTTCCTCGAAGCGTCGGTCACGCTGCCGGACGGCCGCGCTGTCCCCGCCACGAATTTCAACAGCCCGGTGCTCGCGAAGGACGCACTCGGCGTGTACACACCGCTCTGGGGCGCTTCGGCGCGCGCGACGTCCGTGGCCGGCGCGCAACGCGTCGCCGAGGTCGAGATCCGCGACGGCGTCGTGACGCAGGTGCGCCCGCAGCCGGCGGACGGCCCGATTCCGGCTGGCAGCACGCTGCTCCTCGGCCGTGAAGCTGGTGCGGACGCGCTGTCGGCGCTGCACGTCGGTGACCGCGTTGGAGTCTCGTACGCGCCGCGAACCGACGCGGGCAAGATCGCGGTCGCGGTCGGCGGGAACAAGACGCTGCTGAAGGACGGGCAGCTCCAGCAACTCGACGACGTCACCCTCGCGCCGCGCACCGGCGTCGGCTTTTCCGCTGACGGCAAGCGGATGTGGCTCGTCACGGTCGATGGCCGCCAGGCCGACAGCCGCGGGATGACCGAACTCGAAATGGCCCGGCAGCTGAAGCGGCTCGGTGCCGACGACGCGATCAACCTCGACGGCGGCGGCTCCTCGACGCTGCTCGCGCGTGGCGAAGGAGAAGCCGCGCCGTCGGTGCGCAACTCGCCTTCGGACGGCGGAGAACGCTTGGTGCCCAACGGCATCGGCGTCGCGACCGTGCCCGGCAGCGGACGGCTGACCGGCTTCGTGCCCGCCCCCGCGCAGGAGGGCGACAACTCGACTCGCGTCCTGTCCGGCCTGAGCCGCGCGCTCGTGCCGAACGGACACGACGAGACCGGTGCCGCAGTAGCGTCGAAGCCGTTCTGGACCACGTCGAACCCGGTCCGCGGCACTGTCACGAAGAATGTCTTCACCGCGCAGCCCGACTTCCTGCACCCGGACGCGCGCGCCGACGTGACCGTCACCGCGCACCAGAACTTGGTGAAGGGCAGCACGAAGCTGACCGTGCTGGGGAAACCGGTCCGCCTCGGCGCGAGCACGAAGCAGGTCGCGCTGTCCGGTGCCGACGCGCGCGGCGAGTTCCAGGTCTACGGCTACGACGCGGACGGTTACGGCACTTGGATCGAACCGTCGGACGTGAAGCTGGAATACGACCCCGCCGTGGTGAAGATCGAGCCGTCGGGCAAGGGTTTCGCGGTCGCCGCGAAGACCGCGTCCGGGGCCACCGCGATCACCGTGCACGCGGGCGGACAGACCATGCACTTGGCGGCCTCGGTGGGCACTGAAGCCCGGGTCGCGGCACCGCTGGCCGGTCCGGAAGGCTGGTCCGCGACGGTGTATCCGGCGGTCGTCGGCGCGGCGCTGTCGTCGGCGGACGGACGCAACGGCGGCAAGGGTCTGGCGCTCGACTACCGGCTCACCGGCACCACCGCCACCCGCGCCGCGTATGTCAACGCCGCCAACCCGATCGCGGTGCCGGGCGGCACGCAGAAGATCGGCATGTGGATCAACGGCGACGGCAAGGGAGCCTGGATCCGCGCGGAACTTCGCGACGGTGCCAATACGGCGTCCATTGTGGACCTTTCGCTGAGCGTCACCTGGACCGGCTGGCGATACGTGACCGCCGCGGTGCCCGCCGGACTGCCGGACGGACAACGGCTCACCCGGTTCTATGCCGTGGAAACCGCGCCCGCCAAGCAGTACGAGGGCAGGCTGGTTTTCAACGACCTCACCTTCGAGGTCGCGCCGACCACCTCCGTGCCGCACGATCCGGCCGTGCCGGACCCGGCGCTGGTCACCAACGGCACGCTCGGCAACGGCGGCCTGAAGATCGCGGTCGTCAGCGACGCGCAGTTCACCGCGGATGCTCCGGACGGCCCGCTGGTCGGCCAGGCCCGTCGAGCCCTGCGCGAAGCGGTGGCCGCGAAACCGGACCTCGTCGTGATCAACGGCGACTTCGTGGACCGCGGCACCGCGCCGGACTTCGTCCTGGCCCGCAAGATCATCACCGAAGAGCTGGACGGCCGCGTCCCCTGGTACTACGTCCCCGGCAACCACGAAGCGGAGGGCGGCAACGGCCTGAACAATTTTCAGGCCGCGTTCGGGGAAGCGCACCGCGTGGTCGACGTCCACGGCGTGCGGTTGATCCTGATGGATTCCTCGCGGGGTTCGCTGCGCGCTGGCGGATTCGACCAGGTCCGCATGCTGCGCGAGGCGCTCGACAACGCTGCGCAGGACCGCTCGGTGCGCGGTGTGGTCGTCGCGATGCACCATCCGGTGAAGGACCCGAGCCCGACCGGCAATTCCCAGTTGGGCGACCGGAAGGAGGCCGCGTTGCTGCAGACGTGGCTGACCGGTTTCGAGGAGAAGTCCGGGAAACCGGCTGCTTCGCTGGCGTCGCACGCCGGGGTGTTCGGGCTGTCGCGCACGGACGGCGTGCCGTACCTGGTGAACGGCAACTCGGGCAAGACCCCCGCCGCGGCCCCCGGCGACGGCGGTTTCGTCGGCTGGACGCTGGTGCGGGTCGACCCGTCGGACCGCGGCCAGCCGGTCCAGTTCGAGACGCGCCCGAACGTCGACGCGCTGACGGTGACCGGCCCGGGCACTCTTTCGCGGGGCGGGACCGGAAAGGTGACCGCTGCGATGACCCAGGAAGGCCGATCGATCCCGGTGGCGTACCCGGTGAGCGCCGCTTGGGGCGGTCGCGGGGTGCACATCGGCGGCTGGCCGCCCGCGCCCTGGGATGTGGTGTCGCTCGACCCGGCCACCGGGACGGTGCGGGGCCTGCGCCCGGGAACGGCGGAGATCTCGGTGACGGTGAACGGGGTGACCCGTTCGGTGCCGGTGACGGTGCGCTGAGCCGGGTTGGTGCCGTGGGAGTCCGTGAGGGGACCTTGGGGTCATGGGGTGGTTGCAACGCCGTCTGGTTGAGGGGGCGGGTTGTGATGGCGAGGGTGCGGAAGTACCGGTGGTTGCCGCGGTCGGTGCGGGTGGTGTTCTGGGAGCAGGTGCGGCGCGGGCTGGCGGCGAAGCCGGCGGCCCGCGCGGCGGGGCTGAGCCCGAACACCGGGGTGCGGTTGTTCCGCCCGGCTGGCGGGGTGATCGGGAATGCGCCCCGTCGGGCGGGGCCGGTGCGGTTGAGCCTGGCCGAGCGGGAAGAGATCGCCTGTTTGCGGGCGGCGGGCCACGGCGTCCGCGCGATCGGGCGGGCGCTCGGGCGGCCGGCGTCGACGGTGTCGCGGGAACTGTCCCGCAACACCGGGTCCTCGGGTTACCGGGCCAGCAGCGCCCAGCACGCCGCGGAGCAGCGCGCGAAACGCCCCAAGGTCGCGAAACTGGCCGCTGACGCCGAGCTGCGCGACGCGGTGCGGGCGGGGCTGGCCCGGAAGTGGTCGCCGCGGCAGATCTCGGCGAGACTGGTGCTGGACTTCCCCGACCGGCCGGAGATGCGGGTGTCGCACGAGACGATCTACCAGTCGCTGTACGTGCAGGGCCGGGGCGCGCTGCGCCGGGAACTGGCCGCGGCGCTGCGGACCGGGCGTGCGCTGCGGATGCCGCGCCGCCAAGCCCAGGCCCGCCGGGCCCGGTCCGGGGGCCGGATCCGGGACATGGCCAACATCAGCCAGCGGCCGGCCGAGGCCGCCGACCGCGCCGTGCCCGGGCACTGGGAAGGCGACCTGATCCTGGGCAAAAACAACACGTCCGCCATCGGGACGCTGGTGGAACGGCAGACCCGGTTCGTCATGCTGCTGCACCTGCCCCACGGCCGCGACGCCGCCACCGTTGCCGCGGCGATGACCGAGGCGATCCAGACCCTGCCCCCGCTGCTGGTCAGGTCTCTGACCTGGGACCAGGGAACCGAAATGGCCCACCACAAGAAAATCGCCCTCGACACCGGCCTGCAGATCTACTTCTGCGACCCCCACAGCCCCTGGCAACGAGGACGCAACGAGAACACCAACGGCCTGCTGCGCCAGTACTTCCCCAAAGGCACCGACCTGTCCCGCCACACCACCGACGACCTCGCCCGCGTCGCCGCCGAACTCAACGGACGCCCCCGCCAAACCCTCGACTGGCACACCCCAGCCGAAACCCTCGCACGACTACTCTCACACCAACAAACACCACGTGTTGCAACCACCCCGTGAATCCGCCGCTCCTGGAGGGAATCTGATTCCCTCAGGGGTCCCCTCACGGACAGCTCGGACGTGCTGCGGTCGGGCTCGCGGTGGCGATACCTGCCGAGGCAGTGCGGATCCACCCGGATGCCGTAGCCCGCCCTCCGGGGAAACCGGTCGAGAATTGTCGGTCCCTCCCTCTACTGTCGTTCCTCGTGGGAGAGTCGGCATCGGAACCAGCGCTCGTGCAAGCGAAGGCGCTGGTCAAACGGTTCGGAGAGTTCGAGGCAGTCCGCGGCGTCGACGTCGAGGTGCGGCCGGGGGAGGCGTTCGGCTTCCTCGGGCCCAACGGCGCCGGGAAGTCGTCGACGATGCGGATGATCGCGTGCGTGTCCCCGCGCACCGACGGCGATCTGCGCGTCCTCGGGATGGATCCGAACGTCGACGGGCCGAAGATCCGCGCGCGCCTGGGCGTGGTGCCGCAGGAGGACAACCTCGACGTGGAGCTCACCGTCCGGCAGAACCTCCACGTCTACGGCCGCTATTTCGGCCTCTCCCGCGCCCACGTGCGGCGCAAAGCGGTGGAGCTGATGGAGTTCGCGCAGCTGTCCGAACGCGCCGAGAAACCGGTCGATTCCCTGTCCGGCGGCATGAAGCGGCGGCTCACCATCGCCCGGTCCCTGGTCAACGATCCCGAACTGCTGCTGCTCGACGAACCGACCACCGGGCTCGATCCGCAGGCGCGGCATCTGTTGTGGGACCGGCTTTTCCGGCTCAAAGCCCGCGGCACCACGCTGATCGTCACGACCCACTACATGGACGAGGCGGAACAGCTCTGCGACCGGCTGGTCGTCATGGACGGCGGGCGGATCGCCGCGGAAGGCTCGCCCGCCGACCTGATCGCCCGGCATTCCACCCGGGAAGTCGTCGAGCTGCGGTTCGCGCCGGGGGAGCAGCAGGACGCGGCCGACCGGCTCGACGGGCTGGCCGAGCGCGTCGAAGTCCTCCCGGACCGGGTCCTGCTCTACACGATGACCGGCGAGGCCACCCTCGAGCGCGCCCACGAGCGCGGCCTGCGTCCGCTGTCGAGCCTGGTGCGGCGCAGTTCCCTGGAGGACGTCTTCCTCCGCCTCACCGGCCGGACGTTGGTGGACTGATGACCGCTCCCGCCACCGGCCGCGTAGTCGGCCGCTTCCACGGCGCCTGGCTGCGCGTCGAGGGTTACTGGACGTGGTACCGCAGGCACTGGCTCAGCACGCTCTACTCCACCGGCCTGCAACCGGTGCTCTTCCTCGCCGCGATGGGGCTCGGCTTCGGCTCGCAGGTCAAAGCCGGTCCGGCGACCGGCGGCGTGTCGTATCTCGAGTACGTCGCCCCGGCGCTGCTCGTCGCCGGCGCGGCGCAGCAGGGCGTCAGCGAGTCGAGCTATCCGGTGCTCAGCGGATTCAAATGGCAGAAGGACTATCTCGCCGTCACCGCGACGCCGGTGTCTCCGGGCCAGGTCCTCGGCGGCCACCAGATCTGGACCATTCTGCGGCTCGCTCTTTCCGGCGCGGTCTACGCGCTCATCGCGTTGCTGTTCGGCGCCTGGGCCAACGCGGGAGCACTGCTGGTGATCCTCGTCGGCGTCCTCACCGGGCTCGCCTGCGGATCGCTGATGGCCGCGCTGGCGGCGTGGACCTTCGACGAGGGACAGCGGTTCGGGCTGCTTTTCCGCTTCGTCGTCATCCCGATGACCCTGTTCTCCGGCACGTTCTTCCCGATCGCCCAGCTGCCGCTGTATCTGCGCTGGCTCGCCTGGATTTCCCCGCTGTGGCACGGGACCGAGCTCGCGCGCGCCGCCACCCTCGGCGGACGCGGACTGCTCCCGGTGCTCGGGCATCTCGCGTATCTGGCCGCGCTGGTCGCGATCGGCTGGGCGATCGCGCACCGAGGCTTCTACCGACGGCTGGTGGCTGTCTAATGCTTTTGTCAAGCGGCAGGGGTGACTGTGGTGTGGTTGGCCTGGTACGGCTGGCGGGTGCGCAGGATCGCGTAGAGAACCGTCACGCGGCGGCGTGCGAGTGCGATGAGGGCTTGTTGGTGTCGTTTGCCTTCGGCTCGTTTGCGCGCGTAGAACGCCTTGCTGGCCGGGTCGGCTTGGATAGCGCAGAACGCGGAGTGGTAGAAGACGCGTTTGAGGTTCTTGCCGCCGCCGGTGGCTCTGCGCAGGTAGTGCATCTTCCCGGACTGTTGCAGCACAGGAGCCAGGCCCGAGGCGGCAGCGAGCGCGTCAGCGCCGGCGAATCGGGCCAGGTCGCCTGCTTCGGCCAGGAATTCGGCGGTGAGGGTGGCCCCCATTCCGGGCAGGCTCCGGACGAGGGCCGCGTCAGGGTGCTGGTCAAGAACCTCGGCGATCTCGGAATCCACGGCGGACAGACGAGCGCGCGTGGTGAGCGCATCGTTGGCCAGCTCGCGCACGAACTGCGCGGTGCGCGTTTCGCCGGGCACCCGCACGCGTTGGTGTCCGGCGGCCTCGAGCGCGGCAGCGGCAAGTCGGTCGGCGCGGTCGCTGCGGACCCCGTTGCGGTGCAGGTAGGCGGTGATCCGGGCTCGTCCGGCCCGGCGGATCTCGGCCGGTGTGGTGTAGCGCGTCAGCAGGCGCAGGTCCCCGAGGTTGGTCAGGTCCAGAGCTCGCTCCAGGCCGGGGAAGATGCCGGTCAGCATGTCGCGTGTCCGGTTGATGCGGCGGGTTTGCTCGGTCACCAGGTCGCTGCGGCGCGAGACCAGCAGGCGCAGGTCGAGGGTCAGCTCGTCGTCGCCGGTGACCGGCCGCCAGTCCTCGCGCAGCCGCAGCTGGTCGGCGATGACCCGGGCGTCGCGGGGGTCGGATTTGTGCTCGCCGCCGCGGGTGCCGTGGCGGGAGCGGTTCACGGTCAGGCCGGGCACGTGCACCAAGCGGTGTTCGGTGTCCAGCAGCATCGCGGTGACCAGGCCCGCGATTCCGCCCAGCACGTCGATGCCCACTGTCGCCGGACCGTGCTCGGCGGCGGCCTGGGCGAGCTCGGCAATGAACTCGCCGATGGCGTCGGGCGCATTGTCCACTCGCCGCGATACAAGCTCCCGCCCGGTTTCAGCCACAACGATTGCGGCCCAATGGAATTCCTTGGCGATGTCGATGCCCGCCACCAGCGTCACGGCTCCTCCGGTCCTTCAGCGAACGGCTTGGCGCGGCAACCTCATTCCGCCGTCAACGCCCTACATAGCGATGGTCCGCAGCGCCTAATCAGCGGTCAGAACAAGGTGGCGGGACCGGTGGCGGAGCCACCTGAGCCATCGGGGAGCAGCGTGATGAAAGCCATGCCGATCCCGCCCGCGCCCACCGATCATTCCGGACGACCGGCGGCACGTCATGAAGGTAGGGCGTGATGACCGACCTGCAGCACGCCCCGATTCTTCCGCAGCGGCGCGGAATCCTGCTCCGCGTCCTGCCCGCCGGGATGTACAGCGGCCGCGCGACGGCGCTGATCGAACGCGCGCTCACCGTCTACGGACGGTCGTGGACGATGCTCGCGTCCGGCGCGCTCGAGCCGTTGTTCTACCTGCTCGCCTTCCAGGTCGGCTTCGGCAAACTGGTCACCACGGTGCCGGGGCCGGACGGGCGGCCGATGAGCTACGTCGCGTTCGTCGCGCCCGCGCTGCTGGCATCGTCGGCGATGAACGGCGCGGTCTTCGAGTGCACGTACAACCTGTTCTTCAAACTGCGCTACGCCAAGACGTACGACGCGATGCTGGCCACCCCGGTCGGCCCGCTCGACGTCGCGCTCGGCGAAATCGCGTGGGCCATGATCCGCGGCGGCCTCTATTCGGTCGCGTTCCTGGCGGTCACCGGCGTCATGGGGCTGCTCACGTCGTGGTGGGCGCTGCTGCTCCTGCCCGCCGCGCTGCTCGTGTCGTTCGCGTTCGCGGCCGTCAGCATCGCGCTGGTCAGCTTCCTGAAGTCGACGTCGCAGTTCGACTACATCCAGCTCATCCTGATGCCGATGTTCCTGTTCTCCACCACGTTCTTCCCGATCACGGTCTACCCGGAAGCGCTGCGGTGGCTGGTCCGCTGCTTCCCGCTCTACCACGGGATCGAGCTGATGCGCGGGCTCGCGACCGGCATCTTCTCCTGGAGCATGCTGGGCAACCTGGCGTACCTGCTGGTGCTCGCCGCGATCGGGATCTGGGGCGCGACAAGGAGGATCGCGAAACTGCTGCTGACCTGAGCGCGGTCCGCTCAGCGCGCCGGGCTGGGCAGTCCGGCCTGCGCGGGCGCCACCGCGGACCGCGCGTCGACGAGGCCGTGGCCGTAGAAGCCGTTGTATCCGTCGTAGCCGGAACAGTAGGCGTCCTGCACCCCGTCGCCGGTCAGGTCGTAGTTGTCCGGGCACGGCATCGGCGTCGCGCGCGAGTCCAGCGCGCGGCGCAGCTCGGCGGCCGTCCAGGTCGGATGCACCGACTTGAGCAACGCCAGCACCCCGGCGACGTGCGGCGCGGCCATCGACGTCCCGCACATCGGCGCGTATCCGCCCGGGACGGTCGAAATCACGCACCGGTCGTCGCCGCCGCCCGGCGCGGTGACATCGACCACACCGAGCCCGTACGAGCTGTAGCCCGACTTCACCCGGTCCGGGCTGATCGCCGACGCCGTCACCACCTCCCGCAGCCCGGCGGGCAGCGCTTCGCACTTCCCGGCGGCGGACGGCGAACCCGAGCGGGCCGACGGCGTGAGGTCGACCGCCTCGTTGGTCGCGGCGGCGACGTTCAGCGTGCCCTGCGAAGTCGCGTATTCGACCGCTCGCGCCAGCACTTCGTGCACCACGCCGCGGTCGTTGCCGCGCACGCAGGACAGGGACCACGGATTCACGAACCAGCTGCTGTTGGCGATCGGCAGATGCCGCGCCGCCGACCACATGATCCCGCAGACCGCCGCCTCCGGATCGGCGTAGCCGCGGTCGTCGATCACCTTCACCGACGCGATCCGCACGCCCGGCGCGACGCCGGTGATGCCCTTGCCGTCGTTCGCAGCGGCGATGATGCCCGCGACGTGCGTGCCGTGCGCGGAGGTCGTCGGCTGCCACGCGGCCGGGCTGGGGTCCGGGACGCCGGTGAGACAGCCCGCCGAATCGTCCGGGTCGATCGCCGCGGCGAGGTCGGGGTGCTTCGGGTCGACGCCGGAGTCCAGGACGCCGACGACCACCGCCCGGCTGCCGCCGGTGATCTGGTGCGCGGCCGGGGCTCCGATCAGGTTCATGTCCCACTGCTGCGCGGACAGGTCCGTCGCGGGGACCCGCGCGGGATCGCTGAGCGGGAGTTCGGCGCGCGCGGGCTGCGCGGCGGTGCCCGGCCGTTCGGCGGCCGTGCGGGTGGCTTGCGCGCTGAACGTCCGTTCCGGGCCGAGGCGGTCCGCGAACGCCCGATCGGCTGAAGTGACGACCGCCACCGAAATCTGCGGGTAGTAGCCGACGAGCTGCCCGCAGCCCGCGCTCGTCTGCTGGCGGGCGGAGGATTCCGGGGTGCCGCGGTCGAAGGCGACGACGTAGCGCACCGTCCGGCCGTCCGAGGCGCATCCGGGACTCGCGGCGGCGGGGGAGACCGCCGCGCATCCGGCGAGAACCAGGAGGGAGCACACGGCCGCGCGCAGCGGCCGCGCCAGCACAGACACCGGACCTCCCACCGCGCGCGAGGCTATGCCGGGCGCCCGCGCGAGCGCCCGAGCCCGCACGCTAACCACCCGGGCCCGGCGCGACAAGCGAAGCGCGGAAGTTCCCCCGGGCGCATGATCGCGGCACGCCCGGGCGCCTGCCGCGGGACACCGACTACACCGGGTGTCCCCCCGGGTGTGGGATACTCGCGTTGGCCGCTGCGCCGACGGGCATCCCGCTCGCGTCGTGAGCGGCCCGGAGGAGTGCCGGACCGGCACCACGCGCGTCGCCCCCGGGAGGCCGGGCCAAGGTCGATGTCGTGGCGGGTGGCCCGGGGGTCGCGAGCAGGCCGGCACCCCGCCGAGCAGACCAGGAACCGAGCGGCCGCCGACCCGGCGGACCGCACGGCTGCCAGCAGGATTCCCGCCGCTGGTCACCACCACGGCGGGCACGGAACAGAAAGGGCCCCTGCGCGGCCGCGTCACCACCGGTGCGAACCGGCTGACGCGCCCGGGGGCGGAGGAGACATATGTCGAACGCGGACACACCCGCCGATCAGACCGGCGGGAATACCGCCGCACCCACGACCAGCAGGCTGGGCGAGCTGCCGCCGCGCATCCGCGTGCACGCGCTCGCCAAGCTGCTCGGCCTGAGCAGCCGCGACCTGCTCGGCAAGCTCGCCGAGCTGGGGGAGAGCCCCCGCAGCGCCCAGTCGAGCGTGACCAAGGAGGTCGCGCACCGCGTGGCGGTGATCCTCGACGCGGAGGCCGCGGGCGACTCCGCCGAGGCGGCCGGCCAGGACACGGCCGCCGGAAACGACGTCGCCGAGCAGGCGGCCGCCGGAGACCAGGACGGCGGGGCCGTCCCGGGACCCGCCGCCCAGGAGACCGCCGGTGAGGCTGCCGCGCCTGAGGCCGATGCCGCGGAGGTCGCAAGCACCGAGCCGGAAACCACCGAGCCGGAAACCACCGAGCCGGAAGCCGCCGAACAGAGCGCCGCCCCCGAAGCCGCCGCTGCGGGCGATGCCGCGCCGGAGACCGCTGCCGCGGAAGCCGCCGCCGAGCCGGAAGCTGCTGAGCAGGCGACCGGCGCCGCCGAGCAGGAGTCCGCTCAGACCGGCGAGAAGCGCACCCGCACCCGTCGCGCCCGCCGGGCCGTCGCGCCCGCGATCCCGGCCGAGCAGCAGGAAACCGAGCAGGCCACCCCGGCCCGCGGCCCCGTGCACGTGCCGGTCTTCGCCGCGCCCTCGCCGGTCTTCCTGCCGCCCGAGCCCCCGCAGCCGGCGCGGAGCAAGCCCGAGCCGCTGTTCGGCGTCGGCGAGGCTCCCGCGCAGGCCGAGCGTCCGGGCCGGGGCGAGCGCGCCGCCGACACCGCCGAGGAAGAAACCTCGGACGAGACCCGCGACGAGCGTTCCGACGAGGACAGCGAGGACGCGGGCGGCCGCCGCCGGCGCCGTCGCGGCCGTCGCGGCCGCGGCCGGGGCAAGGGCAGCGACGAGGCCCAGTCCGAGAACGAGGACGAAACCTCCGAAGACCGGCAGGACCAGCAGGCCTCGCAGGTCAAGGACTCCAAAGACACCAAGGACGCCAAGACCGAGAAGCCGGACGAGGCGGGCGAGGCCGAGGCGGAGTCCGACGACGACGCCGAGTCCGAGAGCGGCACCAAGCGCCGCCGCCGTCGCCGCCGTCGCAAGGGCGGGGACGACGAAGCGGCCGAGGCGACCGGCACCGACGACCCGCCGAACACCGTCACGCACGTCCGCCAGGCCAAGGCCGCCGAGGCCGAGCGCCCGGCGCGCGACGAGGTGCGCAGCGTCCGCGGCTCCACGCGGCTGGAGGCCAAGCGCCAGCGCCGCCGCGACGGCCGCGAGGCGGGCCGCCGCCGCGCCCCGATCCTGTCCGAGGCCGAGTTCCTCGCCCGCCGCGAGTCGGTCGACCGCACCATGGTCGTCGCCGAGAAGGGCGACTCGACGCAGATCGCCGTGCTCGAGGACGGCGTGCTGGTCGAGCACTTCGTGACGTCGGCGGGCACCGGCTCGATCGTCGGCAACGTCTACCTCGGCCGCGTCCAGAACGTGCTGCCCAGCATGGAGGCCGCGTTCATCGACATCGGCCGCGGCCGCAACGCCGTGCTCTACGCGGGCGAGGTCGACTGGGACGCCGCCGGCCTGGAAGGCAAGGCGCGCAAGATCGAACAGGCGCTGTCCACCGGCGACAGCGTGCTGGTGCAGGTCACCAAGGACCCGGTCGGGCACAAGGGCGCCCGGCTGACCACGCAGATCTCGCTGCCCGGCCGCTTCCTCGTCTACGTCCCCGCCGGCGGGGCCACCGGCATCTCGCGCAAGCTGCCGGAGAACGAGCGGCGCCGGCTCAAGGACATCCTCAAGCGGATCGTCCCGGAGGACGCGGGCGTCATCATCCGCACCGCCTCGGAGGGCATCAGCGAGGAGGAGCTCGACCGGGACGTCCAGCGGCTCAAGGCGCAGTGGGACGTCATCAAGGAGAAGGCCTCGGCCGGGACCGCCAAGAAGGGCGGGGCCCCGACCATGCTGTACGAGGAGCCGGACCTGCTGGTGAAGGTCGTGCGCGACCTGTTCACCGAGGACTTCGCGAAGCTCGAGGTCCAGGGCTCGACGGCGTGGGAGACCATCCACGGCTACGTGCAGCACGTCGCGCCCGACCTGGCCGACCGGCTCAAGCGCTACACCGGCACCGGCGACGCGTTCGCCGACCACCGGATCGACGAGCAGATCACCAAGGCGCTCGACCGCAAGGTCTGGCTGCCCTCGGGCGGCTACCTGGTCATCGACCGCACCGAGGCGATGACCGTCATCGACGTCAACACCGGCAAGTTCACCGGCTCGGGCGGCAACCTCGAGGAGACGGTGACCCGCAACAACCTGGAGTCGGCGGAGGAGATCGTCCGCCAGCTGCGGCTGCGGGACATCGGCGGCATCATCGTCATCGACTTCATCGACATGGTGCTCGAGTCCAACCGCGACCTGGTGCTGCGGCGGCTCACCGAATGCCTCGGCCGCGACCGCACGCGCCACCAGGTGGCCGAGGTCACGTCGCTGGGCCTGGTCCAGATGACGCGCAAGAAGATCGGCACCGGGCTGCTCGAGGCGTTCTCCGCGCCGTGCGAGCACTGCAAGGGCCGCGGCGTCGTCGTGTCCACCGAACCGCAGCGCACCGCGGGCGGCGGCACCGGGAACGGGCACAACGGGAACAACGGACACAGCCACGGCGGCGGCGACACCAAGAGCTCCCGGCGCTCCCGCGGCCGCGGGAAGGGCGAGGAGCAGCACGAGCCCAAGCCGGAGCAGGCCGTCCCGGCCCCGACCCCGGTGCAGCGCGAGTCCGTGGTGACGGCGGTGCAGGCCATGGCCAACGCGTCCAAGGCGAAGCACGAGCACCACGGTCCGGAAGCGTCGGCGGAGACCGCCGAGGCGAAGGAGCAGGAAGCGGTCAAACAGCCGGCTGAGCAGGCCGCTGCGCCGGAAAAGGCCGAGGACCGGACGGAGGCCCCGGCCTCTGTCCAGCAGCCGGAGCCGAAGCAGCCGGAGCCCGCGGCCGGCCAGGCCGCGCCGGAGGCGGAAGCCCCGAAGGAGACCGCGGAAGCGGGCTCCGCCGAAGAACCCGAGGTCGACGTTCCGGCCCCGGCCGTGCGCAGCGCCCGGCGCCGTCCGCGCCGCGCCGCTTCGCGTCCGGCAGGGCCGCCGGTGAAGGCTTCGGAGCAGAGCTGATCCACCACGGGTACCCCGGGTGCAGCAGCGCCCGGGGCCTCCCGTAACCTGTAGTACGGCTCATCGCAAGCATGAGCCGCTGCGCGAGCACCTGGACCGCCTCCCGGCGGGCCGGCCGCGCCAGCCCCCTAACCCATTGTCGAGTAATGCAGGAGACTTCCGTGTCGGCGTACGCGATCGTCAAGACCGGCGGCAAGCAGTACAAGGTTGCCGTTGGCGACGTCGTCGAGGTCGAGAAGCTCGAGGGCGAGCCGGGCACCGAGCACACCTTCCCCGCCGTGCTGTTCGTGGACGGTGGCGAGGTCACCACGGACGCCGACGCGTTGGCGAAGGTCTCGGTCACCGGCAAGGTCGTCGAGCAGACCAAGGGTCCGAAGATCCGGATCCACAAGTTCAAGAACAAGACCGGCTACCACAAGCGCCAGGGCCACCGGCAGAAGCTGACCCGCGTCGAGGTCACCGGCATCTCCAAGTAGTTCTCCGGATCTTCGCAACAGAAACTTTTCCAGAAGGGGCTTGAGCGATGGCTCACAAGAAGGGTGCGTCCAGCTCCCGCAACGGTCGTGATTCGAACGCCCAGCGACTGGGCGTGAAGCGCTTCGGCGGCCAGGAGGTGAACGCGGGCGAGATCCTGATCCGCCAGCGGGGCACCAAGTTCCACCCCGGCGTGAACGTCGGCCGTGGCGGCGACGACACGCTGTTCGCGCTCGCCGCCGGTGCGGTCGAGTTCGGCTCGAAGCGCGGCCGCAAGACGGTCAACATCGTGCCAGTCGAGGCCTGATCTTCGGTCTCGGCAGCGTCAGAACCTCCAAGCGAGGGGTGGGACCGGAATAACTCCGGCACCACCCCTCGTTTGTTTTTGTCCGGATACTTTTTCGCACGTGAAGTGAGGCAAGCCCATGGCGTCCCGGTTCGTGGACCGCGCGGTCATCCATCTGACCGCCGGGGACGGGGGAAACGGCTGTGCCTCGGTGCACCGCGAGAAGTTCAAGCCGCTCGGCGGCCCGGACGGCGGCAACGGCGGCAACGGCGGGGACGTCACCCTCGTCGTCGACGCCAACGTGCACACCCTCCTCGACTTCCATTTCCGCCCGCACGCCCGCGCCGGCAACGGCAAAATGGGCATGGGCAGCAACCGCAACGGCGCCGCCGGCGAGGGACTGGAGATGAAGGTCCCACCGGGCACCGTCGTGTTCACCGAGGACGGCGAACTCGTCGCCGACCTCACCACCCCCGGCACCCGGTTCATCGCCGCACAGGGCGGACGCGGCGGCCTCGGCAACGCCGCGCTCGCGTCGAAGGCCCGCAAGGCGCCCGGCTTCGCGCTGCTCGGCGAGCCCGGCGAAAGCCGCAACCTCGTGCTGGAGCTGCGTTCGGTCGCGGACGTCGGCCTGCTCGGCTTCCCGTCGGCGGGCAAGTCGTCGCTGATCTCCGTGCTGTCCGCGGCGAAGCCGAAGATCGCCGACTACCCGTTCACCACGCTCGTGCCGAACCTCGGCGTGATCACCGCCGGTTCGTCCGTGTTCACCATGGCCGACGTGCCGGGCCTGATCCCGGGCGCGTCCGAGGGCCGCGGCCTCGGCCTGGACTTCCTGCGCCACATCGAACGCTGCGCCGTGCTGGTGCACGTGGTCGACTGCGCGACGCTGGAGCCCGGCCGCGACCCGCTGTCCGATGTGGACGCTCTCGAGCAGGAGCTGGCCCGCTACACGCCGGGGCTGGGCGGCAAGCTCGAGGAACGCCCGCGCGTGGTGGTGCTGAACAAGATCGACATCCCGGAAGCGGCCGAGCTGGCCGAGTTCGTGCGCCCCGACCTGGAGGCTCGCGGGCTGCGCGTGTTCGAGGTGTCCACCGCGTCGCGCAAGGGCCTGAAGGAGCTGACCTTCGCGCTGGCGGAGGTCGTCGAGGCCTACCGCGAGGCGCAGCCGGTGCTGGAGCCGGAGAAGATCGTGCTGCACCCGCTCGCGATCGACGACAGCGGGTTCTCGGTCGAGCCCGATCCGGACGAGGAAGGCGGGTTCATCGTCCGCGGTTCGCGCCCGGAGCGGTGGATCCGGCAGACGAACTTCGCCAACGACGAGGCCGTCGGCTACCTCGCGGACCGGCTCAACCGGCTCGGCGTCGAGGAAGCGCTGGCGAAGAACGGCGCCCGCCCGGGCAGCCCGGTCACCATCGGCGACATCCAGTTCGAATGGCAGCCGTCCACGCCGGGCGTCGCGGTGCATCTGTCCGGCCGCGGCACGGACGTCCGGCTGGAGCGCAACGACCGCGTCGGCGCGGCCGAGCGCAAGGAAGCCCGCCGGATCCGCCGCGACGGCACCGGCGAAGAGGACGAGCCGATCGACGAGGAGACCCCGTCCGTCGAGGCTGAACTGGACGACGTGTGGGAGGACGAGGAGCAGGCGGAGCGCGACCGGTGAGCGGCACGCGCCAGGAGATCGCGCAGGCGCGCCGGCTCGTCGTGAAGGTCGGTTCCTCGGCGCTGACCACCGCGGGGGACGGGCTCGACGTAGCTCGCCTCGACGCTCTGGTCGACGCGATCGCGGACCGCGTTGCTCGCGACGCGCAGATCGTGCTCGTGTCGTCGGGCGCGATCGGTGCCGGGCTCGCGCCGTTGAAGCTGGGCAAGCGTCCGCGTGACCTGGCTACCCAGCAGGCCGCGGCGAGTGTCGGACAGCTCGCGCTGGCGCACGCGTACGCGGAATCGTTCGGCCGCTACTCCCTCACGGTCGGCCAGGTGCTGCTCACCTCGGACGATGTCGTCCGCCGCGCGCACTACCGCAACGCGCAGCGCACGTTCTCCCGGCTGCTCGCGCTCGGCGCGGTGCCGGTCGTGAACGAGAACGACACCGTTGCCACGCAAGAGATCCGCTTCGGCGACAACGACCGGCTCGCCGCGCTCGTGGCGCACCTCGTCGGCGCCGACGCGCTGGTCCTGCTGTCCGATGTGGACGGTCTGTACGACGGCGACCCGCGCGACGGCGCGACCCGCAAGATCACCGAAGTGCGCGGCGAGTCCGATGTGGAGGGCATCGCGGTCGGGATGTCGTCCTCGGGTCTCGGCACCGGCGGGATGGTCTCGAAGCTTTCCGCCGCGCGCACCGCGGCCGGGGCCGGAATCCCGGTGCTCCTGGCCGCCGCCGCGGACGCCGGGGACGCGTTGCGCGACGCGAACGTCGGCACCGCCTTCGCGGCCGCGGACACGCGCCTGTCCGCCCGCCGGTTCTGGCTCGGGTACGCCGCCGACACCTCCGGCCGCCTCCGCCTCGACGACGGCGCGGTGCGGGCGATCCTGCGCCGCCGATCGCTGCTGGCGGCCGGGATCACCGGGCTGGAGGGGGATTTCGAGGCCGGCGATGTGGTCGATCTGGTGGATGCGGCGGACGTCCCGGTGGCGCGCGGGGTGGTCGGGTTCGACGCGGGGGAGTTGCCCGCGTTGATCGGCCGGTCGAGCCATGAGGTTCCGGTGGAGCATCGCCGGGAGGTCGTGCACGCGGACGACCTCGTTCCGCTGCGCCGCTAAGACCCCGAGAGATGCCGGGCCACGCGGGCGAGCTGCTCCGCGTAGTACTCCACAAAGGACTCTGACGACGGATCCTCCCCGGTGAGCGCTTCCGCGATCCGGGGGAGCGACGTCGGCGCGCTCGCCGCCGCCATCAGCATCAGCAGCAACGTCTTCGGGTCCACGTCGGACGGGAAGTCGCCCGCTTCCTGCCGGGCCCGCATGTACTCGAGCTGTCCCCGCAGGAACTCGCGCTGCGATTCCGCGCCCGCCTTGCTCGCGGTGCCCTCGGCCATGTTCTCCCGCAGGAACAGCCGCGCCTGGTCCTGATCGGAGAGCCCGCTCCGGGCGAAATCCGCGACCACGTCCGCGAGCGGCCGGTCCGCCGTGGTCATCGCGGCGAACCCGGAGAACGGTTCGCTCGCGACCTCCGCGTACAGGCCTTCCTTGCCGCCGAAGTAGTACGAGATCAGCTGCTTGTTCACGCCCGCGCGCTGCGCGATGTCGCTGACCCGCGCGGCCGCGTACCCCTTGCTGCCGAACTCGGCCTTCGCCGCCTCGAAAATGCGGGCCTTCGTGCGTTCGGGATCGCGCTGACGCTCACCGGGGCGCGGCGCGCGGCGCGGGGTGGTCTCGGACACCTCGGCAGCCTAACCGACGCATTAATCATCCTGATGGTTGACACAATCATCCGTGAGGATGATTATGGTAGGCGACCGAGAGGGGAATGACCATGAAGAAGATCAAGGTGGCGGTAGTAGGCGGCGGCACCGGCGGGTTGTGCCTGGCACACGGCTTGTCGCGGGCCGGGTTCGAGGTGGCGGTGTACGAGCGCAGCCGCACGAGGACCGAGCGCCTGCAGGGCTACCGCGTGCACATCGCGCCGATGGGCTCCGCCGCACTGCACGAGTGCCTCCCGACGGCGGCGTGGGAGCAGTTCCTGGCCGCCACCGGGGTCAGCGAGGGCACGTTCGGCTTCGTCACCGAGAAGATGCGCGAGCTGGCGGTCTTCGACCCTCCGTCCAGCGCCGACCCAGCCGCCGCGCATCACTCGGTCAGCCGGATTTCGATGCACCAGGCGCTGTCGTCCGGACTGGACGGAATCCTGTGGCACGACAAGGAATTCGTCCGCTACGAGACCGATGCCAAAGGCGTCGGCCTGCACTTCGCCGACGGCACCACCGCCGAGGCGGACCTGGTCGTCGGCGCGGACGGCGCGAGTTCGCGGGTCCGCGCGCAGCTGCTGCCGCACGCGAAGCGAGTGGACACCGGAATCCGTACCATCATCGGCAAATTCCCGTTGACCGAAGAGTCCCGCGCGCAGCTCCCGCGACAACTGGCGACGGCCCCGACGCTCGTGCTGCCCCCGCCGGGCTGCGGGATGTTCACCGCGCCGCACGAGTTTCCGGCGGCATCGGTCAACGACGAGACCGCGACCGTCGACCCAGTGCTGTTCGACAACACCGCGAGCTACGTGATGTGGTCCTACGGCGCGAAGGCCGGGCATTTCCCCGCTGACCTCGCCGAATTGGACGCTCCCGCGCTTCGTTCGCTGATGCTGGACCGGATCCGCGACTGGCATCCGGCGTTCAGCCGCCTGGTCCGGGATTCGCCGGACGGCACGGTGAGCATGCTGCCGATCCGCACGTCGGTGCCGGTCCGCGAGTGGGAGACCGGCCCGGTCACCCTGCTCGGCGACGCAGTGCACAGCATGACGCCGTTCCGCGGCATCGGCGCGAACATCGCCCTGCGCGACGCGCAAGTGTTGTGCCGCAATCTTTCTCGCGGCGGCGACGTAACCGCTGCGGTCGCCGACTACGAGCGGCAGATGCGGAAGTACGCGTACCCGCAAGTGCGTGGTTCGTTGCGCAGCGCCGAGCAGTTCGTGACCGAGAGCCGATTCAGCCGCGGGGCGACGCGTGCGTCGATGGCCGTGGTGGGCGCGGGCCTCTCGCTGCGGCGGAAGCTGCGAGGCTGACGTCAGCCCGCGCCGTACCAGCGCCCGCCCGGCGGCATGGCGTATTCCGTGTACAGGAGAGCGGCCAGGGTCTGCCAGCCGGTTTCGTCCGCGGCGTAGGTCCGGCCGCCCGGCGCGACCAGCACGGCCTGGCCGCTGGCGTCGGCGACCAGCGAGATCGGCACCCGGAACTCGTCGTAGTCGTGCCGCACGAGCCAGCGCCATCCGATCGTGAACCGGCGGCGCGCGGTCACCGGATAACGCACGTCGACGTCGGACACCCCGGTGCCGACGGCCGTCCACAGCGGAGTGACGCGGAGTCCGGCGAGGTGCACGAGCTGCGGTTTCTTGCCGTCCGGTTCGAAGCGGTAGTACGGACGCCTGCGCCACTGTTCCCAGCGCAGCCGCCGTCGTTCCCGCCGGATCGGGCCGCGCAGCCGGGACAGGGCCTCCTCGACCAGCGCCAAGGCGCGGGCGTAGTCGGGATCATTGCGGGACACGAGATTCTCCCCTCTCTCGTGCCCGAAGCTACTGAACCGGCCGGGGACCGGTCCCGCTGTGCTTTTCCACCAGTGCCCGGAGCTGGAACTTCTGGATTTTGCCGCTGGCGGTCCGGGGGAGTTCCGGGAACAGTTCCACGCGCTCTGGCCAGTACTGCTTCGCGACGCCCTTCTCGGCGAGAAAGCCGCGCAGCTGCTCCAGATCCAAGTGCGCGCCGGGGTTGAGCACGAGGCAGGCGCACGCGCGTTCCTGCAGCCGCGGATCGGGAATCGCGACCACGGCGGCCGCTTCGACGTCCGGGTGTTCGTAAAGGACGTTCTCCACGTACGCGACCGGGATGTTCTCTCCGCCGCGGATGATCACGTCCTTGGTGCGGCCGGCGATGCGGAGGTAGCCGTCCGCGTCGATGGTCGCGAGGTCGCCGGTGTCGAACCACTCGCCGGTGAAGCTCTCCCGCGCCAGGTCGAGCCGTTCCGCGTAGCCGACGAACAGGAACGGCCCGGCGACCTGCAGCCGGCCCTCGGCGCCCGGCGGCAGCTCGGTCCCGTCCGCGTCGACGACCCGGATTCGCATGCCGGGCCACGGGTAGCCGTCGGTGTCGATCAGCTTGTCGTCCGGATCGCCCGGGATGCCGAGCGTGACCAGCGCGTCCTCGGTCTGCCCCCAGCCGCCGAGCACGACGAGACCGGGAAGTTTCCGTCGTGCCTGCCGCACGAGCGCCCGGGGGATCGGCGCGCCCATGCAGCAAAACCGTCGCAGGGAACTGAGGTCGTGCTCGGCGAGGTTCGGCGCGGACACCAGGTCGTGCAGGAACGGCGTCGCCGCGGAGGTGTAGGTGATGCCGTGCTCGGCGACCAGCTCCACGAACCGGGCGGCGTCCCACACGTCCTGCAGCACGCAGGTCGCGCCGTTCTGCACGCCGAGCCTCGCACCGTAAAGAAACCCGGTGAGATGCGCGAGCGTCGAGGCCATGTGCAGGACGCTCTCGGAGGTGATGCCGAGCCGGGCGGGGAGCGGGTTGTTCGCGGCGATGGCGGTGTTGTGCGTGTGCATCACGCCCTTAGGCTCGCCGGTGGTGCCGGAGGTGAAGATCAGCAGCGTGACGTCGTTGGGATCAGGCCGCCACGACGGCAGTTCCCGCCGCTCTTCCCACGGTGTCGCGGCGAACTCGTCCCAGGACGACCCGACCACGAGCACGTGCTCCAGTTCCGGCCACTGCGGACGGAGCCGCTCCGCCATCGCCGGATAGTCGAAACCGCGGAATTCCCGCGGCACCACCAGGACTTTCGACTTCGCGAGCGCCACCATGAAGCCGACCTCGCGGTCCCGGTAGATCGGGATGAGCGGATTGCTGACCGCGCCGATCCGGCTCGCCGCGTAGTGCACGACGATCCACTCGATCCAGTTCGGCAGCTGGAACGACACGACGTCGCCCGGGCGGACGCCCAGCTCCAGCAGCCCGAGCGCGCAGCGGTCGACCTCCTGTTTGAGCTGGCCGAAGGTGATGCCGCGCCGCGAATCGACGAATGCGGTCTTGTCCGGCGTGGCCGCCGCGGCGTCGTCCAGGCAGTTGGTGATGGTGCGGTTGCCCCAGTACCCGGCGCGGGTGTGGGCTTCGATCGTCTCGTCGGTGAGGATCGTCGCGAACGGCATGGCGGGCTCCGGGTCAGCTCATGGTGAGGCCGCCGCTGACGCTGACGGTCTGGCCGGTGACGTAGGCGGCCTCGTCGGAGGCCAGGAAGGCGACCACATTCGCGATGTCCGACGGCTGCGCGAGCCTCCGGAACGGGATGGCTTTCGTCAGCGCTTCGCGCAGCTTCGGATTGTCGCCGCCGAGCGAGGCGAACAATTCGGTGTCCGCGGGCCCGGGACAGACGACGTTGGCGTTCACCGTGCTGCGCGCCAATTCCCGGGCGATCGACTTCGTGAACGCGATGATGCCGCCCTTCGCCGCGGAGTACACCGCCTCGCCCGACGAACCGACCCGGCCCGCGTCGGACGCGATGTTGACCACGGACCCGAAGCCCTGCTCGACCATCACCGGCAGCACCTCGCGGCAGGTGTTGAGCACGCCGTAGAGGTTGATCTGGACGACGCGGTCCCAATCGGCGCGATCGGACTCCACGAACGGACCGGCCTTGTCCCATCCGGCGTTGTTGACCAGCACGTCGATCCGGCCGAATTGCGAGCGGACCTGCTCGACTGCGCTGGCGACGGATTCGGCGGAGGTGACGTCGGTTTTCGCGCCCAGCCCGCCGATCGCGGCCGCGGTTTCCTTCGCGGTGGTCTCGTTGATGTCGCTGACCACGACGGTCGCGCCCTCGGCGGCCAGTTTCTCGGCGATGCCGCGGCCGATGCCCTGACCGGCGCCGGTCACGATGATGATTTTGTCTTTCAGCACAATGCCTCCTCAAGGGGCGTACGCGCGGCCGAGCAGGTTGCGCGCGATGACGAGCTTCGACACCTGCGCGGTGCCGTCGCCGATTTCCAGGCCGATCACGTCGCGCAGCCGCTGCCCGACCGGGCTTTCGCTGGAGTACCCGAGGTGCCCGAACGTCAGCAGGCACTGGTGGATGGTCTCGGCGGCGAGCTTCGGCGCCCAGAACTTCGCCATCGCTGCTTCAGTGCTGTGCTCGACGCCGTTGTCCTTGCGCCACAAGGCTTCGTAACAAACGTGCCGGGCTCCGCGCAGGTAGGTCGCCTGCTCGGCGAGGGGGAACGCGACGCCCTGGAAAGTCCCGATCGGACTGCCGAACGCCTCGCGGTCGCGGGACCACTGCAGCGCCTCGTCGAGAGAAACCTGGGCCGCGCCGAGGCAAGCGAGGCCGATGATCGCGCGCGAGTAGTCGAAGCCTTGCATCACGGAGACGAACCCTTGCCCTTCGCCGCCCACCAACGCTTCCCGGGGGACCGGCAGCCCGTCGAAGTGCAGCGAGGCCCGGCCGATCGCCCGGCTGCCGAGATCGTCGAACGCCGCCCGCGAGACATGGGTGTCGTCCAGTTCGACCCAGAACGCGCTGACGCCGCGGGCGCCGGGGCCGCCGGTGCGGGCGAGCACGAGCGCGACGTCCGCGGACATGCCCAGCGTGATCGACGTTTTCTCGCCGGTGAGCAGCCAGCCGTCGCCGTCCGGTTCGGCCTTCATCTCGAGCTTCGCGGCGTCGGTGCCGTGCCCGGGTTCGGTGATGCAGAACGCGGGCACGACCTCGCCGGACGCGATCGGCGGCAACCACGCGGCCTGCTGCTCCTCGGTCGCGTTGCGGGTGAGGATGTCGCTGACCAGCGCGCTGACGATGAGGAGATAGGCCGCGTTGAAGTCGCCGCGCGCGACCTCCTCGGCCGCCATCCCGGCGACGACCGCACTGGCCTCCTGGCCGCCGTGCCGTTCCGGGATGCGCAGGCCGGTCAGGCCCATCGATGCCAGGTCCGCGACGAGCTGGGGCCGCAACTTCGCCGCCTTGTCATCGGATTGGTAATGCGGCGCAAGGACTTTCCTGGCGAACCGGCGCAGTTCGTGCCGGTAGGCGTCCTCGTCGTCGGTGAACGAGAAATCCATGGTCAGTGCCAGTTCACGTGCGAGACGAAGTCCGGCTTGCGCTTCTCCGCAAACGCTTGCGCACCCTCCAGGCCCTCGGGCGAGGCGGTGAAGAGGTCGAGCGCGGACATGGCCAAATTGGACAGTCCGGCCTGGTGGTCGGTGTCGGCGTTGAAGGATTGCTTGAGGAAACGCAGCGCGGTCGGGCTCAGGGCGGCAGTGTCATCGGCCCACGCCTTGGCGGTCTTGAGCAACTCGCCCGGCGGGACGACTGCGTTGACCAGACCCATCCGTTCGGCCTCGGCCGCGTCGTACTGGCGGCAGAAAAACCAGATCTCGCGCGCCTTCTTCTCGCCGACGACCCGCGCGAGATAGGCCGAACCGAACCCGGCGTCGAACGATCCGACCCGAGGACCGGCCTGGCCGAACCGCGCGGTCTCGCTGGCGATCGTGACGTCGCACAGGACGTGCAGCACGTGGCCGCCGCCGATCGCGACGCCGTTGACCGCGGCGATCACCGGCTTCGGGATGTCCCGGATGAGCTTGTGCAGGTTGCCGATCTCGAACATGCCGCTCTCGGTGGGACCGTAGTCGCCGGTCTCCGCGCGCTGTTTGACGTCGCCGCCGGTGCAGAACGCCTTCTCGCCGGCGCCGGTGAGGATCACCGCCTGCACGTGCTTGTCCGCCCACGCCGCGCGGAACGCCTTGATCAGCTCGTCGACCGTCCGCCCGCGGAAGGCGTTGTAGCGCTCCGGCCGATCGATGGTGACAACGGCGGCCGGGCCGTCGATCTCGTACCGGATGTCCTCGAACTCCATCGTCCGCTCCCGTCTGTCGTCTGACCACGGTGACAAAATTTGACCCTAGAGTCAAAAGTTGAACGCATAGTCAACCGGTAGGCTTTCGGGACAGCGGAAAACCGGGAGGAGCGGGATGGGCGCGGTGAAGCCGCCGTCCGAGCGCATGCAGCGCAAACGGGGCAAGCGGATCCAGGAGATCCTGACGGCAGCGGCCGAACTGTTCGGCGAACGCGGCTACGACGCGGTGAGCCTGGAGCACGTCGCCGAGCGCCTCGACGTCACCAAGGGCTCGCTGTACTACTACTTCTCCAGCAAGGACGAGCTGGGCACGGCGGCGATCGAAACACTCGGCGACGAGTGGACGGCCCGGCTGGAGGAGTTGCTCGACCGCACCGAAGGCACGCCGGAAGTCCGGCTGCGCGCGTTGATCCACGAGCACGTCACGATCGCGGTCAACGACTATCCGGCGGCGCTGCGGCTGTTCCTGATGCCGCGCGAATGGCCGAGCGCGCAACGCGAACGCATCAAGGAACTCCGCCGTCGCCACGACGCGCTTTTCCGGG
The DNA here is from genome assembly GCF_002846615.1 of Amycolatopsis echigonensis. Taxonomy (NCBI): domain Bacteria; kingdom Bacillati; phylum Actinomycetota; class Actinomycetes; order Pseudonocardiales; family Pseudonocardiaceae; genus Amycolatopsis; species Amycolatopsis echigonensis. Next base: position 353,665 of record NZ_PJMY01000002.1, read on the forward strand.
CGCTGATCGAAGAAGGCTTGGCGAGCGGCGAGTTCACCGTCACCAGCGTCGACACCGTGCTGCAGTGCATGCATGCCGCGATGAGCCAGGCGCCGACGTGGTGCGGTGAACTGCCGTCCGCCGCGCGGGGGAAAGCAGTGGACGAGGTCGCCGATACCTTGATGGCGCTCGTCCACATCGGACGGTGAATTAGAGGCGGCGCGGGGCCTCGATGCCGAGCAGCGCCAGTCCCTGGACGAGCGTGCGCGACGTGAGCGTGGCCAGCTGTACTCGCGAAGCGCGCAGCTCCGGCGTTTCCGCGCTCAGCACCGGACACTGTTCGTAGAAGCGCGAGAACGTGACCGCCGTGTCGTACAGGTACGTACAGAGCTTGTGCGGCGCGTACGCGGACGTCGCCGCGGTGATCGCTTCGCTGAACCGAAGCAGCGTCAGCGCGAGAGCGCGTTCCGCCGGTTCTTGAAGCAGGACTGGCGCGTTTTCGACGGTCTCGCCGGCCTTGGCGAGGATCGACTCGATCCGCGCGTGCGCGTACTGCAGGTAGACGGACGTGTTGCCGTCCTTGGCGAGCATGCGGTCCCAGTCGAACACGTAGTCGCGCTCGCGGTCGCTGGAAAGGTCGGCGTACTTCACGGCTCCGATTCCGACCGCGCGCGCGACTTCCTGCTGCTCTTCCGTGCTGAGTTCACTGCGCTCGGCAACGATTTCCGTGGCCTGTGCGACCGCTTCGTCGAGCAGGCTGGCGAGCTTGATCGTCTCGCCGGCGCGGGTGCGCATCACCTTGCCGTCCGCGCCGAGGATCGAGCCGAACCCGATGTGCTCGGCGTGCACGCCGTCGAGCCACCCGGCCGCGCGGGCCACCGCGAAGATCATCGCGAAGTGCTGCGCCTGCGGGGTGCCGACGACGTACAGCAGGTCGGTCGCGCCGCGTTCGACGGTCCAGTACCGGATGGTGGCGAGGTCAGTGGCCGCGTAGCCGTAGCCGCCGTCGCGCTTGCGGACGATCAGCGGGAGCCGGTCGCCTTCGCGATTGGCGAAGCCTTCGGGGAACACGCACACGGCGCCGTCGCTGATCTCGGTGAGCCCGTCGGCTTCGAGTTCGTCGACGACCTCGCCCAGGTACGGGTTGTAGAAGCTTTCCCCGTAGATGTCGTCGTCGGTCAGCGTGACGCCGAGCTGGCGGTAGGCCGCGTTGAAGTGCCTTGTCGACTCGTCGACGAGTTCCTGCCAGAAGGCGAGCGTGTCCGGGTCGCCGCCCTGGAGTTTCACGACGCGCTCGCGGGAGCGGGTCGCGAAGGCCTCGTCGGCGTCGAACTTCCGGCGCGCGGCCTGGTAGAACGCGTTCAGGTCGCTGCGGTCGCCGGACGGATCGTCCAGGTGGTGCTCGATGAGCATGCCGAACGGCGTGCCCCAGTCGCCGAGGTGGTTGTGCGGCAGCACTTCGTGTCCGACGAAACGCAGCAGCCTGCTGATCGCGTCGCCGATCACCGTGGAACGCAGGTGCCCGACGTGCATTTCCTTGGCGACGTTGGGACTGCTGTAGTCGAGCGCGACGCGGCGCGGCTGCTCGGTTTCGGCGACGCCGAGCCGGTCGTCTTTCACCTGCTCGGCGACGCGCTGCTCAAGCCATTCGCGGCGCAGCACGAAGTTCAGGAATCCGGGTCCGGCGATCTCGGGCGGGTCGGCGACGCCGTCCAATTCCAGGTTCTCGACGATCCCGGCCGCGACCTCGCGCGGTGGTTTGCCGAGCCGTTTGCCGAGGCTCATCGCCAGGTTGCACTGGTAGTCGACACCGTCGCGAGTGGACACCGCGATGAGCGCCGCCGACGGATCGAGGTCGACGTCGAACGCGCGGCGGAGCGCGGCCACCACGCGTCGGGCCAGTTCCTCACTAACCTCGGGCTTGCGCACGGTGTCCCTCCTTCGCGTAGTCGATCGTTGAAGCCTACCGACCGCGCGCGAGCGGGTTTACCGCAGTTCGCTGCCGTTCGTTTCGGGCATTCGGAAGATCACGAAGAACGCGATGACCGCCCCGACGGCGACGTACCAGAAGAACGCGGTGGCAGCGCCCGCCGCGGACAGCGCGCTGAGCACGAGCGGCGCGGTCCCGCCGAACACGGCCACGGTCAGGTTGTACCAAGCGCCGATACCGAGCCCGCGGAGTTCGGTGGGGAAGAGCTCACTCATGATCGCGGGGGCGAGCGAGGTCATCGCGGTGTAGAGCGCGAGGCCGACGCAGAACACGATGAGCAGATTCCCGAGCCCGGGTCGCACGAGGTAGGAGAGAGGGACGATCACCAGCGCCGTCGCGCCGGACCAGACGAGCAGCTGCGGCCGCCGTCCGTACCGGTCGGCGAGAGCGCCCATCGGGTACTGGAGGACGACGAAGAGGGCGGTCGCGACGGAAAGCGCGAGGAACGTGTCGACGTCGTTAGCGCCGCGCCCTTTGACGGCGAAGGACGGGAGGGCGCTGAAGAAGGTGTAGTAGCAGAGCGTGTTGAGCATCGAGAACCCGATGAGCTGCCTGACCGCCCTCGGATGCCGGGTGAGCGTGGTGAGCAGCGGCCGCTGCACCTGTCGCGCGGTTTCCTTTTTCTCGTGGTACAGCTCGGTTTCGGCGAGACTGCGTCGCAGCCACAGCCCGACGAGCCCGAGCACCCCGCCGAGCAGGAACGGAATCCGCCAGCCGAACGAGGTGAGGTGCGCCTTGTCCATCGTGCGGGCGAGCACGAACCCGACCACGGTGGCGATGAGCACCGCGGACCCGGTGGAGATGTAGAAAAAGGACGAGTAGCGACCGCGCCGCTCCTTGGGCGCGACCTCGCCGAGGTACGCGGAAGCGTTGGACACCTCCCCGCCGAGCGAAAGCCCCTGCGCGATCCGGGCGAGCAGCAGGAGAATCGGAGCCAGCCAGCCGACCTGCGCGAACGTCGGAAGGACCCCGATCGCGACCGACCCGCCCGCCATCAGCGAAATGGTGAGGATCATGGCGGGCTTGCGCCCGTGCACGTCGGCGAACCGTCCCAGCAGCACGCCGCCGAGCGGCCGGAAGAAGAACGCGAGCGCGTAGGTGGCGAACGTGTTGATCAACGCGAGCGTTTCGTTGCCAGGAGGGAAGAACGCGCCGGCGAAGTAGATGCTGAAGGTCGCGTAGATCGTCCAGTCGAACCACTCGAGCGCATTGCCCGCACTGGCAGCGAACAACTTCCGCACCGGCAACCGATGCCGAGCGACGCCTTCGGTCGTAGAACCGGCCATCGGGCAACCTCCACACGTCCACGTCCACGTCCGCACGGGCGGAAGGGGACTTTGCCAGAAATGCCCGGAGATCGGTAGATCTCGGCAAAGGATGCCAGTTGGCACATGTCCCACTGCGGCCGGTGACGCGGGATTGCCTTTGCCGCACGCGGTCGCGGTGCGAAGCAACGTCGGCGTGCGCCATCGGACATCGGCGGTGGTGCGGGTGTGCGCCACCGGAGATCAGCGGTGGCGCGGGTGTGCGCTACCCGAGTTCAGCGGTGGCGCGGGTGTGCGCTACCCGAGTTCGCGGTGACGCGAGCGTTGCCGCGCAGAGACTGCGTGCTGACGTGGCCGTGCATGGCGCTCTGGCTAAGGCTGTCCGCCGGGCTACTTGGCCGATACTCGTCCCCGCCCCGCCCCGCCCCGCCCCGCCCCGCCCCGCCCCGCCCCGTTCGTTCGGCATCCCGCGGACATGCGGTCACCTCGGGAGCGCAGGGCAGACCGCAGTCCCAGGGCGCGCGTCGGGCGCGCCGCCCCGCGGGGCCCGCAGCGCCGTCACCGACGCAGCGACCACGTCGCGGACCGGATCAGCCCAGCAGCATTGGCCTCACCCCGGCGGTCTTCGCCATGCCTCGACTCCTGCTTGTCGCATGCCCGCCTGGACGGCGCGTCGTGCACAAGCCCTGACCAGTTCGCCTGTCTGCCTGGGCTGCGGCAACTGCCAGCCAGCCGCCACCAAGTGGCCGCCAGCCAGCCGCCAGCCGATGCCAGTGCCCGCCAACCGGCCGCCCGCCAATCAGCCGACGCCCGCCAACGGCCACCAACCAGCCGCCAGCCGACGGCAGCGACCACCAACCGGCCGCCCGCCCGCCAGCCGCCAACCGGCCGCCCGCCAACCGGCCGCCCGCCAACCAGCTGCCGACCCCAGCCGCTCCCTCCCAGCCGCCAAGCTCCAGCACAACCTCAGGCAGTGGTCGCCAACGCGAACGGCAACACCCCCTCCGCGCCGGCCTGGCGCAGCAGCCGCGCCGCCAGGGTCATCGTCCAGCCGGTGTCGATCAGGTCGTCCACCAGCAGCACCGGACCGCGGCACTGCGCGACGCTCGCCGCCACGTCCTCCGGCAGGCTCAGCCTCCGCCACAAATCGGCCAGCCGTTGCGCGCTGTTCGCCTGCCGGGGCGGCGGTCCGGCCGACGCCAGTTCGCCCAGATAGTCCAGCCGTCCGATCGCCGAGAGTCGCAGCGCGAGGCTGTCCACCAGTTGCGGCCGTGTTGCCGACGGGATCGCCACCACGGCCACCGGACGTTGCGCCCACTGCCAGCCCGCGAGCACCTTCACACACGCGTCGAAGACCGAGTCGGGGACCTCCGCGTCCTTCGCGCCCGGGCCGAGCAGTTCGCGCAGCCGTCCGCCCCAGCCCACGTCCGTGAGCCGGCCCAGCACCTGCCCCGGCTCGGCCTGTTCGCCCGCTTTGATCCGGCCCGACAGCGGCACGTCGAGCCCGCTCATCCCGCTCGGCCACTGTTTGCGCGGCGCGACCTCGACGCCGGGCCGGTCCAGCCGTTCCCGCGTGGCGCCCGTGACTTCCTCGGACACCGCCGTGCTCCAGTGCTCCCCGGTGCAGTTGTCGCACCGGCCGCACGGCACCGCCTCCGGATCGTCCAGCTGCCGCCGCAGATACTCCATCCGGCACCCGGTCGTGCGGATGTACCCGAGCATCGCCTCCTGCTCCGCCGCCCGCGCGACACCGACGCGTTCGTACCGCTCCCGGTCGTACTCCCACGGCTGCCCAGTGCTTTCCCAGCCGCCGCGCACCCGGCGCACCGCACCGTCCACATCGAGCACTTTCAGCACCATCTCCAGCCGCGACCGGGAAAGCTCGACCGACGGCTCGAGCGCGGCTGTCGAAAGTGGACGGTCGGCGTACGCGAGCGCGTTGAGCACCTGCGTGACGCGCAGTTCGTCCGGGAACGCCAGCGACCCGAAGTACGCCCAGATCGCCTTGTCCTCCCGTCCGGGCAGCAGCACCACCTCGGCCCGCTCGACGCCGCGTCCGGCACGGCCGACCTGCTGGTAGTAGGCGATCGGCGACGACGGTGCGCCCAGGTGCACCACGAACCCGAGGTCCGGCTTGTCGAATCCCATTCCGAGCGCCGACGTCGCCACCAGCGCCTTGACCCGGTTGGCCAGCAGGTCGTCCTCCGCGGCCTGGCGGTCGGCCGGATCGGTCTTCCCGGTGTAGGCGGCCACCGGATAGCCGCGGTCGGACAGCAACGCCGCGACGTCGTGCGCGGCGGCGACCGTGAGCGTGTAGATGATGCCCGACCCCGGCAGCTCCGCCAGGTGCTCGGCGAGCCAGGCCAGCCGCGCCTCGTCGCTGGGGAGTTCGGCCACGGCCAGCCGCAGGCTTTCCCGGTCGAGCGGGCCGCGCAGGACGAGCGTGTCCGTCTCACCGCCGATGCCGAGCTGCTCGGCGACGTCCGTGGCCACCCGGTCGTTCGCGGTCGCGGTGGTGGCCAGCACCGGCACGCCTTCCGGCAGGTCGCCCAGCAGCGTGCGCAGCCGCCGGTAGTCCGGCCGGAAGTCGTGGCCCCAGTCGGAAATGCAGTGCGCCTCGTCCACCACGAGCAGGCCGGCGCTGGCGGTGAGCTTCGGCAGCACGCTGTCGCGGAAGTCCGGGTTGTTCAGCCGCTCCGGACTGACCAGCAGCACGTCCACCTCGCCCGCGGCCACCGACGCCTGGACTTGGTCCCACTCCTGCGCGTTCGCCGAGTTGATGGTGGCCGCGTGGATCCCCGCCCTGGCGGCGGCGGAGATCTGGTTGCGCATCAGGGCGAGCAGCGGCGACACGATGACCGTCGGCCCCGCTCCCTGTTCCCGCAGCAGCGCGGTGGCCAGGAAGTACACGGCCGACTTCCCCCAGCCGGTGCGCTGCACGACGAGCGCGCGCCGGTGGTGCGCGACCAGTGCCTCGATGGCGGTCCACTGGTCCTCTCGGAGGGCGGCGTCGTCTCCGGCGAGCGCGCGGAGCAGGGTCTCCGCGCGGGTCCGGAGGGCTGGGGTGGTATCGGTGGTGTCCACGTCCCCCGGTCTACCCCATGCCCCCGACAATCCCGGAGCCGCCCGGACCGGAACGGACAGTTTCCGGCCGGAAACGCAGAGTTATGTGACTCATGTCACAACAGTAACCTAGGTCGCAGCCGCGACGGGAAGCCCTCGCGTGCCCGCGCGTATAGGCTCACCGGCTATGTCACCACGCCGGATCGGGGTCATGGGCGGCACCTTCGACCCCGTGCACCACGGCCACCTCGTCGCGGCCAGCGAGGTCCAGTCGCGGTTCGCGCTCGACGAGGTCATCTTCGTGCCGACCGGCCAGCCGTGGCAGAAGTCCGGCCGCCGCGTCACGCGCGCCGAGGACCGCTACCTGATGACGGTCATCGCCACCGCGTCCAACCCGGTCTTCTCGGTGAGCCGGGTCGACATCGACCGCGGCGGGCAGACCTACACTGTCGACACGCTGCGGGACCTGCACGAGGAGTACCCGGACGACGAGCTGTTCTTCATCACCGGGGCCGACGCGCTCGAGCAGATCCTCACCTGGCACAAGGCCGACGAGCTGTTCGACTTCGCGCATTTCATCGGCGTCACCCGACCGGGCTATCGGCTCAATTCGCACCATCTGCCCAGCGGCAAGGTGAGCCTGGTCGAGGTCACCGCCATGGCCATCTCGTCCACCGGATGCCGCGAACGGGTCGAGCGCGGCGAGCCGGTCTGGTACCTCGTGCCCGACGGCGTTGTGCGCTACATCGCCAAGAAGGACCTCTACCGCAAGGACGCCGAGGCCTGACCGGGTACCCTCGTCCGGGCGTACCCCGAATCTGAAGGAGCACTGTGGCAGCGACGTCCGAGGCACGGGACCTGGCGGTGGCGGCCGCGCACGCGGCGGCGGACAAGCTGGCCACCGACGTGGTCGTCCTCGACGTGTCCGAGCAGCTCGTGATCACCGACGCGTTCGTGATCGCGTCCGCGGCCAACGAGCGGCAGGTCGGCGCGATCGTCGACAACGTGGAGGAGAAGCTCCGCATCGAGGGGCACAAGCCGGTCCGGCGCGAAGGCGCGCGCGAGGGCCGCTGGGTGCTGCTCGACTACGTCGACGTCGTCGTCCACGTCCAGCACGCCGACGAGCGCTCGTTCTACGGCCTCGAGCGGCTGTGGAAGGACTGCCCGCGGATCGAGGTCGAAGGGCTGGCGACGGTTCCCGCGAACGACACCGGCGACGCGGACGGTCCGGAGGCGTGAGCCCGCGGCGGCTGCTGCTCTGGCGGCACGGCGAGACGGACTACAACGCCGCCGGCCGCATGCAGGGACACCTCGATTCGGCGCTGACGCCAGTCGGATGGAACCAGGCGCGCTTCGCCGTGCCCGCGCTCGCGCGGTTCGCGCCGGAGCTGGTGATCGCGTCCGACCTGCGCCGCGCCACCGACACCGCGACCGTGCTCACCGAGGCGATCGGCGTGCCGCTGCAGATCGACAAGCGGCTGCGCGAGACCCACCTCGGCGAATGGCAGGGCCTGACCGGCGCCGAGGTCGACGAGGGCTATCCGGGCGACCGCGAGCTGTGGCGCACCAACGCCGCGTGGGCCCCGCCGGGCGGCGAGTCCCGGGTCGAGGTGGCCGAACGCGCCGCCGAGGTGGTCGACGACCTGATGCAGCCGAACTCCGACGCCGGGGAGTCGGTCCTGCTCGCCTCGCACGGCGGCTTGATCCTCGCGCTGACCGCCAAGCTGCTCGGCCTTCCGGTCGAGGTCTGGCCGTCGCTCGGCGGGATCATGAACTGCCACTGGGTCGACCTCGGCCACCGCGACGGGAAGTGGCGGTTGCACGCGTACAACGCGGGCATCACCGGCTGACCCGATGAGCCCGCAGCTGCTCGTCTTCGGCGATTCACTCTGTTTCCACGGCCCTGAAGGCCCTTGCGCGGCCGACGATCCGCGTCTGTGGCCCAACGTCGCCGCGAACGCGTTGTCCGGAAAAGCCGACCTCGTCGCCGGCATCGGCTGGACCGCGCGCGACCTGTGGTGGTCGCTCACCGGCGACCCGCGCGTGTGGGCGGATCTGCGCCGTGTCGACGCCGTCGTGCTCGCTGTCGGCCACATGGACACACTGCCGTCGCCGTTGCCGACGTACTTGCGTCAAGGACTTCGCTACCTTCGCCCCGACGGCGTGCGTCGCGTTGTACGCGGTGCCTATCTCGCTGCGCAGCCACGGCTGTCTGTCGTGATGCGCGGACGTCCTCGCGTGCTTCCTGCGCGGCTGAGCGTGAGCTACTTGGACCAGTCCGTCGAAGCGTTGCGCGCGTTGCGGCCTGAGTTGCCTGTGTTCGGAATGCTGCCTTCAGTGCACCGCGCTGACGCGTACGGGCGCGTACACACGGGACGCGCCGAAGCAGCCGCCGCGATCGCTTCGTGGGCCGCGCGATGCGAAGTGCCGTTGCTCGACACGCCCGGCGTGGTTGGCGAACATGTCTTGAGCGGCGCGGGAAATCCCGACGGCATGCACTGGGGATGGGCGGGACACGAAGCTGTCGGCACCGCCATGGCGAAGCTCGTTGCGCCGCACCTCGGCCCTGGCAACGTAGGCTGACGACGTGTCGGTCGCCGTGGTCACGGATTCCACCGCGCACCTGCCCGAAGGCTTCGCCGAGCGGCACTCGGTGCGCGTGGTGCCCCTGCACGTCCTCGTGGAAGGCGTGTGCTCGCTCGACGGCGTCGAAATGGGTCCCGCCGCGCTCGCGGAAGCGCTGGGGGAGCGGAAGATCGTCACGACTTCCCGGCCCACTCCAGCCGAGTTCGTCACCGAATTCCGGGCCGCTCTCGACGCGGGCGCGGACGCGGTCGTCTCGGTGCACCTGTCGAGCGAACTGTCCGGCACGTGGGAAGCCGCCGTGCTGGCAGCGGAAGAAGTCGGTTCCGACCGGGTCCGCGTCGTCGATTCCCGCACTACGGCGATGGGTCTGGGCTTCGCTGCCCTGCACGCCGCGGACGCCGCCGCTTCCGGAGCCAGCCCCGCCGAAGTCGAAGCGGCAGCAACGAAAGCGGCCGAACGGTCGTCAACGTTGTTCGTGGTCGAGACGCTGGAGCACCTGCGTCGCGGTGGCAGGATCGGCTCGGCCGCGGCGTTGCTCGGCACCGCGCTGGCGGTGAAACCGGTGCTGCACATGTCCGACGGCCGGATTTTGCCGCTGGAGAAGGTGCGCACGATGAACCGCGCGATCGGGCGCTTGGTCGAGCTGTCCGTGCAGGCGGCGGGCACCGGACCGGTCGAGCTGGCGGTGCACCATCTCGCCTCGCCGGAGCGGGCCGTCGAATTGGCGAACCGGCTCGAGGAAGCGATCCCGGGGTGCGCCGGGGGATGCGTGGTGTCGGAGATCGGCGCGGTCATCGGCGCGCACACTGGTCCCGGCGTGCTCGGCGTGGTCGTGCAGCGCGCTAGCTGAGTTCCTGGTTGCCGAACCGCGCGAGCAGGTGCCAGACGCGCTTGAGAGCTTGCTCGCCGTGGCCAGCCGCTTTCCCCAGTATCCGTGGGTCGAGATGTCCGTCCTCGGCCAGTTCGGCACCGAGCGCGGTGAACTTCGGTCCGCGGTAGTCGGGGTGCCGAAGCAGTTCTCCAGTGGTGAGCCGGAACCCTTCGTGCCATTCGACCCTGCCCAGTTTCCGGGCCGTCGCTTCGATTTCCGTTCCTCGATAGGACGGATCGAGTACGAGTGCTTCGACGTCCCGAGCCAGGTCCACCTCTCCGTGCACCTGCGCCTCGATGTAGTCGTCCAGCAAGTCTTTGTCGTCAGCCTCCGCGGCTGCGACCAGCGCAGACAGTCGATCCTCGACGCCGAACGCCGTCGGCTCGAAGAAACTGTCGGGATAGGTGAAAGTGGTGCGGGACATGGTGTGCCGGGCGAGTCGCAGATGCGCCGAACCGAACCGCGGCGAGCCGCCTGTCTTCCGGCCGCGGAAATTCAGCGACCCGTATTTCGGCCGGTGCTCCGGTGCGGCCTCGTCGTAGGCGCCCGCGAACAACCGGCTTTCCCAGCGCCAGCGGTCTACGCCCGGATGCGCGGTCAGCCCGCCGTTGCTGACGCCGGTCTCGAACTGCGAGCGGTACCGGCCGTCCCGCGCCATGCACTCCAGGATCGGCACCCGTCGACCAGCCGATCCGGGTGGAAATGCAGCGTGACCCGTCATGACGGATCCGCTGGCCCGCCAGCCGCCAACCCGGCGACATGGGCGACCGCGCGTTCCCCAGGCTCCACTCGGATCACGGCCAGGACATCGTGATCGTGCGCTCGAAGTTGACGTACCCGGCGCGCCGGAACGCGTTCGCCATCGGGACGTTGCCGAGGTCCGTCGCCGCCCGGATACGAGGAACCTGTTCCGCAGCAAGGATTCGGGTGCCCTCGGCGAGAATGTCTTCGATGTAGCCGTTGCCGCGATGTTCGGGCAGGACGGCCAGATAGCCGATGACCGGGTGGTAGTCATTGCGTGCCGGCGTGACGAATCCGACCGGCGTGCCGTCGGGCAGAGTGGCGACTCGCCACCAATCCCGAGGACTGCGGTAGTGCGCCAATTCGTCCTGGTAATGGCGGATTGCCGCTTCACGAGCGGACATCCGGGTCAGATCGTCACGGCTGTGGGCGTCGAGGGTCCCGTTCAGGACCCGGGTCATCAGGTCGAGGATCTCGTTCTCGTCGCGGATCTTCCGGAAGACCAGCCGGTTTCGCGGCGGGGCGACCGGAATCCCTGGCCGCCACTCGAAGCGCAGCCGCTCGGCGAGCAGGTGAGCACCGTTCTGTTCGAGCGCGGCCATCCGGTCTTCGACCACGCTCCGGGTCGCGGCTTTTTCGCGCCAGTCAACGGGAATTATCCGGTTGTAGACCGGGGGTCGAGTGCCCGCGGGCAGAATCTCCGCCGTCGCGGTCCGGAGCAGCCGCGCGCCGATGGTCACGTCCTCGACATCGAAAAAGTCCAGCAGAAACGGGACAGGTTCCTCAGCCCGCCCCCACCACGCGGCCCTGGCGACGAGTTCTCCGCCGCGAAGCGCGACCCACAACCACTCCGGCCTGCGTCGGCCGGTGGCGAGGTCGTCGGCGAGTTCGTGGTCGAGCCCGTAGGTGAGCTGGCAGAAGAGATCGAGTTCTTGCGGCCCAGAGATCGGGCGGAAGGTCAGTTCGGCGTGGTCCACAGCTACGGCATGCCCCCGTTCAACGGCTGACTACCAGATCTAGCGGACGATTGCAGCGGACGCGAACGCTTTTCGATCGCCAGCGCAGCAGGCCAAACCCGCCAGTATGACCGCGCACCCCGACAAACTCCGCCGCGTCTCGGGCCGTAACGGCCGAACTGTCCCCAAGGGGCGGGTTGTCCACAGATCGCGCGGAACCCCCTCGCCGCCGGACCGGCCGACGCCTAGCGTCGATCGTGTGTTCGAGCACTCCGCCCGAGACCAGGGCACTCCCGTCACCGTCAGGCTCACCTGGCTGGCCGACCAGCTGGCCGCGGCCCCGCACCTCGCCGGACCCGGCAGCGGGTCGGCACGCCGCTGGCTGCCCCTTGGCGGGCCGGGCCGATCAGTGCGCAGCAGCGGGGCGGGCGAGGCGGATCGGTTGTCGGCAGGTGCAGACAGCGACCTGGACGCGGGCGCGGAGCTGCCTGGCGGAGATTCGGCTTCGCGGACCCGGGGCGAGGGTTCGAAACATCGACTGTCTGCGGGTGCCGACAGCCACCTGCAGACAGGCACAGACGGCGCGGCTCCTGACTCGGTACCGGGCCGGAAAGCAAGGCTGTCTCCAGTTGCTGACAGTTCACCGCTTCTGGGCGGCCAGTGGGATGAAGTGGCGAGCAGTTTGGCGGCGACTGCGGACGGCGCTGCGAACGACCGGCCGCTCGGCTCGATGCCGCTCCCACGGTCGGCGGGCTTGAAAGGTCGGCTGTCGCCAGGCGCAGACGGCCCGGCATCCGACTCAACGCCGCACTCGCGCACCACGGGGCGGAAATCGCGGCTGTCGGCAGGTGCTGAGAGGCCTCTGTCGGCAGTTGCAGACGGCGGGGCACCGGCTTCGCGCACCACGGGTCGGAGCCCTCGGCTGTCTGCAGCCGCTGACAGTCATCTGTTGGCAGGCGTGGACGGCCAGGCACCGGGCTCGCGCACAACGGGCAGGAAATCGTGGCTGTCGGCAGAGGCTGACAGTCGTCTGTTGGCAGGCGCGGATGGAGGGGCACCGGTCTCGCGAACCACGCGTCGGACACCTCAGCTGTCTGCAGCCGCTGACAATCGTCTGCTGAGAGGCGCGGACGGCGGGGCACCAGACTCGCGCACCACGGGGCGGAAGTCGCGGCTGTCTGCAATTGCCGACAGTTCACCGCTACTGGACGGCCAGGTGGCACCCGCCGCGGACGGTATGCCGCTCTCCCGGCCGACGGGCCTCAAAGCCCGGCTGTCCGCACTTGCCGACAACCCCGAACCACCGGAAAGCCCCTTGCCCGGCGGCAAACTGGTCCGCAGCTGGCTGCCGGAACACACCGAACACCGCCTGGCCCGCCGCTGGCTCCCCGGCTCAACTGGCCTGACCGGCTTCCTAGGCCGCCGAGGAATGATCTTCGCCCTGGCCTTGCTGGCCGCCACCGCCGTCATCGCTGGCGGCCTGGCAATCTTCGGCCGCTCACCCGCAGCAGAGATCGCTCCGCCGCTCCCAACCGCCCGGGCGCAAGTGCCGCACGCGTCGAAAGCCAACGAGAACCTGGTAATCAGCGTAGTCGGCCACGTACGTTCGCCAGGACTCGTCACCGTGCCGTCGGGCTCCCGCGTCGCCGACGCCCTCCGCGCAGCCGGCGGTGCCGACCCCGGCGTCGATCTGACCGCGCTGAACCTCGCCCGCAAACTCACCGACGGCGAACAGTTGGCAGTCGGTGTCCCAGCCGCCCAATCGGCACCGGTCGGCTCAGGAGCCGCGCCCAGCAAAATCGACCTGAACTCCGCGACCGCCGAACAACTCGACAGCCTCCCAGGCGTCGGCGAGGTCACCGCGCGGCGCATCACCGACTGGCGTACCCAGCACGGCGGATTCTCGAGCGTCGAACAACTCCGCGACGTTGACGGGATCGGCCAGAGCAAATTCGAAAAGCTCCGCGAGCAGGTGACCGTCGGATGAAACTGGACACCGAGGAAAAGTCGCGGCGGGACCACGATTTCCGCCTCGTCCCCGCTGCTGTCGCCGGATGGGCGGCCACCCTCGCCGGACTGCACCTTGGCTGGTGGGTCGCGACCCTGGTCGGTGCGGTAGCGATCATCTGCGCCACTGTGCTTCTGGTGCGCGGCCGCACCAGATATGTCGGTGTCGGGGGAGCGCTGCTGCTGGTAGGGCTCGTGGCAGCAGTACCCACCGCCCTGCGCATCCACGACGCGGCAGCCGACCCGCTGGGATCCGCTGCCGTACATGGCGGCACAGCGGCGCTGCGGGTCGAGATCAGCGAGCGCCCACGGCCGATCCACCAAGCCGGTTACGCCGATCAGCAGGCAGGTACCCGATCGGTGGCGATTCCCGCACGAGTCACAACGGCCACAGTGGACGGTCGTCCCGTCGAGTCGACCGGCAGGGTGCTGTTGCTGGCACCGGTCGCGGGATGGAGCGGCCTGCTGCCCGGCCAGGAAGTTACGACGTCCGGTCGCCTCATGCCCGCACGCGGCGGCGAGTTGACCGCCGCAGTACTCTCCGTCCGCGCGGCGCCAGCCGACGTCGGGCCAGCACCGTGGTGGCAGCGCGCCGCCGCAGTCCTGCGGAACAGTTTGCATTCGCTGTGCGCGATCCTGCCGGAGGAACCAGCGGGCCTCCTGCCTGGACTGGTCCTCGGCGACACGAGCGCGTTGCCGCAACGAGTCGAGGAGGAGTTCAAGGCCTCCGGGCTCACCCACTTGATGGCAGTGAGCGGCGGAAACCTTGTCATCATCGGCGGAGCCGTCCTCCTGCTGTGCCGATTGGTCCGTGCTGGACCGAGACTTTCCGCCGCAGCGGCTGGGAGCAGCTTGGCAGGTTTCCTCGTCCTGGTCGGTCCTGAACCGAGCGTCGTGCGGGCTGGCGTCATGGGCGGCATCGGCTTGCTCGCGCTGGCACTCGGACGGCGTGGTTCAGCGTTGCCCGCGTTGGCCTTCGCGGTGTGCGTACTGGTGGCATGGGACCCGACTATGGCGGGAAATTTCGGTTTCGCGCTTTCGGTTCTCGCAACGGCAGGCCTGGTGCTGCTCGCGCCGCGCTGGGCGGATTCGCTGGTACGAAGGGGAGTTCCTCCCGGTTACGCCGAAGGCCTCGCCGTGCCGCTGGCCGCGTTCGTCGTCACCGCGCCAGTCATCGCCGGGATGGCGGGAACGGTCAGCATCGTCTCAGTTGTCACCAATGTCCTCGCGGCACCGGTGGTCGCGCCGGTGACCGTGCTGGGAGTGCTGGCAACCGTCGTCGGGCCATGGTGGCCAGGTGCGGGGCATCTGCTGATCCAGGTGGCAGATCCGGAGGCCCGGTGGCTGATCACCGTCGCCCGGCACGGCGCGAGAGCGCCTGGCGCGGCGCTCTCCTGGCCGGGTGGCTGGTGGGGCGGACTATGCGCGGCTGTCCTGCTGGTCGTAATCGTCGTGGCGGCGCGGTTTCGCCGGCTCCGGCTGCTGGTGGCGATCGGATTGGTCGTTATGCTGCTGACGGTCGTGCCGGCCAAAGTCCTGGCTCCTGGCTGGCCGCCGGACGGCTGGGCGATGGTGGAATGCGATGTCGGACAAGGAGATGCGGTCGTCCTGGCTACCGCCGAACCCGGACGGGCCGTGGTCGTCGACACCGGGCCGGAGCCGGGGCCGGTCGACGAATGCCTGCGGAGGCTGGGCGTCGATCGGGTGCCGTTGCTCGTGCTGAGTCACCTGCACGCGGACCACATCGGCGGCCTTGCCTCGGTATTCGACGGCCGGGCAGTCGGCGCGATCGCGGTCGGTCCAGGACGTGCTCCGGCATGGGCGTGGCAGTCGGTGTCCGGCGAAGCGCGGCGTCGAGGCGTGCCGCTAGCGCAATTGAGCGAGGGGCAACGGCTGGAGTGGCCGGGGCTGTCGCTGGAGGTGCTCGGTCCGCGTTACGCCACCACTCGCGCACCCGCTCTGCAGGACGGCACGATGATCAACAACAGTTCCGTGGTCCTGCGCGCCGAAACCTCGGCTGGCCGGGTTTTGCTGACCGGGGACGTCGAACTGGCCGCGCAGGCGGATCTTCTCGCCGAGGGTGTGGACCTGCGGGCTGACGTCTTGAAGGTGCCGCATCACGGTTCGCGGTATTCGCTGCCGCAGTTCCTCGCGGCGGTGCGGCCGCGTACGGCGTTGATCAGTGTCGGCGCGGGCAACGGATACGGACATCCGAGCAAGTCCACAGTGGACGTTCTCGGCACGATGGGAGTGCTGGTCACCCGCACCGACGTGGACGGGGACACCGCCGTCCTGCCTGGAGGAAGCGGATCGGCGGTCGCGCGCCGGGGCGAGCCGCGGGGTCCGCCGCGGTAGTGCGGCGGACCCCGGGCCGGTGCGTCAGTAGCCGAGCGCCTTGGCGACGGCTTCGGCGGACGGCGGCACGGTGGCCTTCGGGCCGACGTGGTTCTCGACCGCGTCGAGGGTCTTGAGGCCGTCGCCGGTGATGAGGAGGACGGTTTCGGCGTCCGGGTCGAGCTTGCCGGTTTCGACGAGCTTCTTCGCGGTCGCCACGGTGACGCCGCCCGCGGTCTCGGTGAAGATGCCTTCGGTGCGCGCGAGCAGCCGGATGCCTTCGACGACCTCTTCGTCGGTGACGTCCTCGATCGCGCCGCCGGTGCGGTTGACCACGTCGAGCACGTACGGGCCGTCGGCCGGGTTGCCGATCGCGAGCGAGCGGGCGATGGTGTCCGGCTTGACCGGCTGGACCACGTCGTGGCCGTTGCGGTACGCGGTGGAGACCGGCGAGCAGCCGGTGGCCTGTGCGCCGAACACCTTGTACGGGCTGGCGTCCACGAGACCGAGCTGGCCCAGCTCGCGGAAACCCTTGTCCACCTTGGTGAGCTGGGAACCGGAGGCGATCGGCACGACGATCTGCTCGGGGAGGCGCCAGCCGAGCTGCTCGGCGACCTCGAAGGCGAGCGTCTTCGAGCCCTCGGAGTAGTACGGGCGGACGTTGACGTTCACGAACGCCCACTTCGGGTGCTCGGCGGCCAGTTCGGTGGCGAGCCGGTTCACGTCGTCGTAGTTGCCGTCGACGGCGATCAGGTCGCCGTCGTAGACCGCGGTGGTGAGGATCTTCGCGCGCTCGAGGCTCTTCGGGATCAGCACGACCGACCGCCAGCCGGCGCGGGCCGCCGCGGCGGCGGTCGCGTTGGCCAGGTTGCCGGTCGACGGACAAGCGAGGACCTCGAAGCCGAACTCGCGGGCGGCCGCGAGCGCGACGGCGACGACGCGGTCCTTGAACGAGTGCGTCGGGTTCCCGGTGTCGTCCTTGACCCAGACGCTCTTGAGGCCGAGCTCCTTCGCGAGCCGGTCGGCGCGCACGAGCCGGGTACAGCCGGGTTCGGTGTTCGGGATCTCCTCGACGTTCGAGGGGACGGGAAGGAGTCGCTTGTAACGCCAGATGTTGCGCGGGCCCGCCTCGATGTCCTCGCGGCGGACGCGGCCGAAGTCGTAGGCGACCTCGAGGGGCGAGAAGTCTTCGACGGAGACGAATTCCGGAGCGAGCGGCTGCCGGTGCCCTTCTTCCTTCGACACCAGTTCGACGGCCGGACCGAGGTCGATCGTCTTGTTGGCGGAGGTGGCGCTGAGGGCTGCAGTCATCGCGAGGTTCCTTTCCTCATCTGCCCCGCCGAAGCGGGCCGGAATTGGCACCGTGGTCGTCAGCTACCCCGCGATCGCGGGATGACAGGCTGTACGCCGGTTGCCGGGGCTTCGTCGGGCCGTTCCCTCTGCCCCTCTGGATGAGCGGTATTCGGTTGTCGGAGCGCCGCCGGGCGCGTCCTCGGCTACACCGTACGACATCGCGATCAGCTCATGCCATGGAGGCGGCCCACATCACCGGAGCGGGCGGCCCGGCGGCCGGGTGAGAAGATGGCCGGGTGACCACCGCACCCGCGCCGCTGCACCTCGTCACGGGCGAGGAAGAACTGCTCATCGAACGGGCTGTGCGAGCTTCCCTCGACGCGGCCAGGGCCGCGGACCCGACGGCTGACCTCACGCGGATGCGGGTGTCCGATCTCACACCGCCCGTGCTGGCCGAGCTGGTGAGCCCGTCGCTGTTCGCCGAGGGGCGCGTGATCGTTCTGGAGTCGGCGCAGGACATCTCGCAGGAACTGTCCGACGCGGTGCTGGCGTACGCGAAGGCACCGGCCGACGGCATCGTCCTCGTGGTCGTGCACAGCGGCGGCGGGCGGAGCAAAGCCGCCAAGGCGCTCCCGGGCGCGTTGAAAAAGGCGGGCGCGGAAATCACCGAATGCCCGAAGCTCACCAAGCCCGCCGAGCGCGAGTCGTTCGTCCGCAACGAGGTGCGCCGCGCGGGCGGCAAGATCGACGCCGGGGGCCTGATGGCGCTGCTCGACTCGGTCGGCTCGGACCTGCGCGAACTGTCCTCGGCGGCGACGCAGCTGGTCGCCGACACCGGGGGAGTCGTCGACGAGCAGGCAGTCCGCCGCTACCACACCGGACGCGCCGACGTGACCGGCTTCGCGGTCGCGGAGAAAGCCGTCGCGGGCGACCGGGCCGCCGCGATGGAGTCGCTGCAGTGGGCGATGCAGCTGGGCGTCCCGCACGTGCTGGTGGCCGACGCGCTCGCCGACGCGGTCCGCACGATCGCTCGCGTGTCCGCGGCCGGTCGCGGCAACCCGAACCAGATGGCGGGCGAACTGGGCATGCCGCCGTGGAAGATCCGCAAGGCGCAAGGCCAGGCCCGCGGCTGGGGACAGGACGGCCTGGCGACCGCGATGCGCGTCGTGGCGCGGCTGAACGCCGAGGTCAAGGGCGCGGCGGCCGATTCGAACTATGCCCTGCAGCGCGCGGTCCTCGACGTGGTCGCGGCCAAGGGAGACCGCTGACGTCCTAGTCAGGCGACTGCCTCAGCCGAGCGTCGGCCGCTCGAACCGCTGCGTGCCGAATGTCCCGGCGACCGCTGCGCGGGGCGGCTGCGGCCATGACTGGCGCCGAGCCCTGCGTTCAGCCGGTGCCGCCCCGAACGACTGAACCGGCCCACGATCCAGGACACGGAAAAGGCCCGGCAGCCGAAGCCGCCGGGCCTTCCGGAAAGACTGCGCTCAGAGCTGGTTCGCGCGCTTCGCGAGAGCCGACTTCTTGTTCGCGGCCTGGTTGGCGTGGATGACGCCCTTGGTGACGGCCTTGTCGAGCTTGCGAGCGGCGTCGCGCTGCAGTTCGAGGGCCTTGTCCTTGTCACCGGCTTCGGCGGCCTCGCGGAACTTGCGGATCGCGGTCTTCACCGAGGACCGGATCGCCAGGTTGCGCTGCCGCGCCTTCTCGTTCGTCGTGATGCGCTTGACCTGCGACTTGATGTTGGCCATGGAGGCGTTCCTCTTTCACTCGGTGAAGGTCGCTGCCGCGTTCGTGTGGCTCCGGACCAGTCCCGAGGGACTGCCGGGTTTCCTCCCTGACGGAATGCCGCACGGCAACAGTCGAAAATCTTAACAGCCCTGCTCGCGGCGCTGGAGAGGCCCCCGGCGAGGCGTCCGGCGGGGCCCTGGTGCCCGCGATCGCCCGGCATCCCGGCTCCGGCTCGGTTACGGTGGGCTTCGGTAGTGCCTAGGGTTCCGTCGCCTGCCCGTGGTCCCGCACGGCGGGTCGCGCAGACAACGAGGGCGGGCGGGCCTGGTCCGAGCGGCACCTTCGGCGGGACACCGAGCCCCGCCGTTCATCTGACGGGACAAAAGCCTGGAGGACCCGGTCTTCAGCGTGCGCTGAAAACCTGAAAGGGTCCGGATGAACACCACTGCCCTCGCCATGGTCCTCGTCGCCGCGGTCGTGCACGCCGCGTGGAACCTCGCCGCCAAACGGGTTTCCGGCGGCGGTCCGCGGTTCGTCTGGCTGTACTACACGGTTTCGGCGATCGGGATGCTCCCGGTGATCGCGGTCGCGCTGGCCGTCGAACCCGAACGTCCACAGTGGACTTGGCTGCTCGCCGCGCTGGTCACCGCGGTGCTGCACGTGGTCTACGGAATCGTGCTGCAGCGCGGTTACGAGGTCGGCGACCTGTCGATCGTCTACCCGCTGGCCCGCGGCACCGGGCCGCTGGTGTCGGTGCTCGTGGCCGTTCTGGTCCTGGGCGAACGGCCCGGCGTGCTCGGGCTGATCGGCGCCTTCCTGGTCGTCTCGGGCGTCCTGGTGATCAGTCTCGGCGGCAGCACCGGCGATGCGAGGGCCCGTCGCGCGGGCGTGTTCTACGGCGTGGCCACCGGAACGGTCATCGCGGCATACACGCTGTGGGACGCGCACTCGGTGACGTCGCTCGGCGTGCCTCCGCTCGTCTATTTCGGCGGAGGCGCGATCGGCCAGAGCATTCTGCTGGCGCCGACCGCCGCCCGCGGCCGGTCCGAGATCAAGCGGCTGTGGCGGGACCACCGGCGCGAGGTCCTGATCGTCGGGCTCGCCTCGCCCGCGGGATACCTGCTGGTCCTGTACGCCCTGCGGATCGCGCCGGTCAGCCTCGTCGCTCCGGCGCGCGAGTTGTCGATCGTCTTCGGCGGGGTCGCCGCCTGGCTCGTGCTCCGCGAGCGCAACGCGGTCCGCCGGCTCGCCGGATCGCTCGTGGTGCTGGCCGGGATCGCTGCGATTGCGGTCGCCTGAGCGGCTCGGGTAGGCAGGAGCCATGGACGTACTGAGCAGCCGGGTGCTGATCCACCCCCGCGACCACGAGGTGTCGACCGCGTTCTACCGCGATGTCCTCGGCCTCGCGATCGAGCGCGAGTTCCCTGGCGGCACGCGGTTTTTCGCCGGCGGCGGGTCGATCGAGGTGGTCGGCACCGGCGAGGCCGGGCCCGGTCCGGACGTCAATCTGTTCCTGCAGGTCCGCGACCTCCCGGCGACGCTGGCCGAACTGGCCGGGCGCGGGGTCGAGCCGGTGCGCGAGGCCCGGCGGGAACCGTGGGGCACCGACGAGGCGTGGATCGCCGACCCGGACGGGCTGCGGATCGTGCTCGTCGAGGTCCCGGAGGACCACCCGTTGCGCCGCGACAAGCGCTAGCCCGGTTTCACGGCCCGGAGCTGGGCGGCGAGCGCGGCGAACCCCGGCGGGTCCCAGGTCCAGGTCTGCAGGTCGGTGAATCCGGCGGCGGCGGCTTCGTCGGCCAGCTCGTGCCGAGTCACCGGAAGCCACTTCTCGTGCGCCGAGAGCAGCAGCCGTCCGCCTGGCCGCAGCACGCGGAACAGCTCGGCGAAGGCGGCCGGACGGTCTTCCCAGAGCTGGACGTTGTTCACGGTCAGCACGACATCCGCGGACGCGTCCGCGCAGCCGGTGCGGGCCGCGTCGCCCGCGCGCACCTCGGCGCGGTCGCCGCAGCGGTCCGTGCAGAGGTCGCGCATCTCCGGCGAGGGTTCGACGCCGATCACCTCGCCGGCGAGTTTGCTCGCCGCGTCGAGGCCGACCCCTGGTCCGGGGCCGATGACGAGCACGGTTTCGTCGGGTTCGAGACGGGCCAGGTCGACGACGCGGTGCTCGGTCGCGGCGTTGCCGGCCGCCATCAGCTTCCCGCCGAGCCTGCCCAGCAGGCCGCTGGGGTGGCCGAAGGCACGGTCGAGCGCGGCGTCGAGGACGCCGGGACCGGGCGGCGAGGGGGAGGGTGAAGTGGTCATGCTTCGAGGTCATCACGAGACGCGCGGGGCCGCATCGGGGATGACCCCCACCCGCACCCGGAGGTCCATGGGACGATGGGGTACGGACATCCCCCACCATCCCGAGGACAGCCCGAGTGACAGCGCCCAAGACGTTCGCCGACACCACCTTCACGCCGCCGGAGTTGATCCGCAACTTCTGCATCATCGCCCACATCGACCACGGCAAGTCGACGCTGGCGGACCGGATGCTGCAGCTCACCGGCGTCGTCGAGGAGCGAGCCATGCGCGCGCAGTACCTCGACCGCATGGACATCGAGCGGGAACGCGGCATCACGATCAAGGCCCAGAACGTCCGGCTGCCGTGGCAGGTGGACGGCAAGGACCACGTCCTGCACCTGATCGACACTCCCGGCCACGTGGACTTCACCTACGAGGTTTCGCGGGCGCTCGAGGCGTGCGAGGGCGCGATCCTGCTGGTCGACGCCGCGCAGGGGATCGAGGCGCAGACGCTCGCGAACCTGTATCTGGCGCTCGACAACGACCTGCACATCATCCCGGTGCTGAACAAGATCGACCTGCCCTCGGCCGATCCGGACAAGTACGCGGCCGAGATCGCGCACATCATCGGCTGCGAGCCCACCGACGTGCTGCGCGTGTCGGCGAAGACCGGCATGGGCGTGACCGAACTGCTCGACGAGTGCGTGCGCCAGGTCCCGCCGCCGGTGGGCGACGCGGACGCGCCCGCCCGCGCGATGATCTTCGACTCGGTCTACGACACCTACCGCGGCGTCGTCACCTACATCCGCGTGGTGGACGGCAAGATCACGCCGCGCGAGAAGATCAAGATGATGTCCACCGGCGCGACGCACGAACTGCTCGAGGTCGGCATCATCTCGCCGGAGCCGAAGGCCAGCAAGGGTCTCGGCGTCGGCGAGGTCGGCTACCTGATCACCGGCGTGAAGGACGTGCGCCAGTCGAAGGTCGGCGACACCGTGACGTCCGAGCGGCACGGCGCGGCGGAACCGCTGGCCGGCTACCGCGAACCGAAGCCGATGGTGTTCTCCGGGCTGTACCCGGTCGACGGCTCGGACTACCCGGAGCTGCGCGAGGCGCTGGAGAAGCTGCAGCTCAACGACGCCGCGCTGACCTACGAGCCCGAGACGTCGGTCGCGCTGGGCTTCGGCTTCCGCTGCGGTTTCCTCGGCCTGCTGCACCTGGAGATCACCCGGGACCGGCTGGAGCGCGAATTCGGCCTGGACCTGATTTCCACCGCGCCGAACGTGGTGTACCGCGTGGTGCTGGAGGACCGCAGCGAGGTCATCGTCACCAATCCGTCGGACTGGCCGAGCGGGCTCAAGATCTCCGAGGTGCACGAGCCGGTGTCGAAGGTGAGCATCCTCGCGCCGTCGGAGTTCGTGGGCACGATCATGGAGCTGTGCCAGGCGAAGCGCGGCACCCTGCTGGGCATGGACTACCTGTCCGAGGACCGGGTCGAGCTGCGCTACACGATCCCGCTCGCGGAGATCATCTTCGACTTCTTCGACACGCTGAAGTCGCGCACGCGCGGTTACGCGTCGCTCGACTACGAGGAGTCCGGCGAGCAGGTGGCGGACCTGGTGAAGGTCGACATCCTGCTGCAGGGCGAGACGGTGGACGCCTTCTCCGCGATCGTGCACAAAGATGCGGCGTACACGTACGGAAACCGCATGGCGACGCGTCTGCGCGAGCTGATTCCGCGCCAGCAGTTCGAGGTGCCTATCCAGGCGGCGATCGGCTCGCGGATCATCGCCCGCGAAACGATCCGCGCCATCCGCAAGGACGTGCTGGCCAAGTGCTACGGCGGTGACATCTCGCGGAAGCGGAAACTGCTGGAGAAGCAGAAGGAAGGCAAGAAGCGGATGAAGACCGTCGGCCGGGTGGAGGTGCCGCAGGAAGCGTTCGTCGCGGCACTGTCCACTGAGGACAACGGGAAGAACAAGAAGTAGTCCACCTTCGGGTGAACGGCGGCTCCGGGATTCCGGGGCCGCCGTTTTTTGTCGGTGGTGGCTGGTGTCCTTGGGTGCGACGGAAAGGAACGCGCTCATGACACTCACTGGCTGGCCCTCAGGTTCAGAATCGATGACAGTGCGGGATCTCGCCGCGATCCCGGACGACGGACGGCGGCACGAACTCATCGACGGCGTGCTGTATGTCAGCCCTGCGCCGGGGTTGCGGCACCAGCACGCGGTGTTCCGGCTTTACGGATTACTGGAGTCGGGTTGTCCGCCGGGAATGGACGTGGTCGGCGGCCCCTTCGCGGTGCGGTCCGGGGATCGGGTCGAGCTGCGGCCCGATCTGGTGGTGGGCCGGGCCGAGGATTTCACCGATGCCGACCTTCCAGTACCGCCGCTGCTGGCGGTCGAAGTGGTGTCGCCGAGCACGGGGATCCACGACCGCGTTACCAAGAAAGCGGTTTACGAACGGATGGGCGTGCCGGACTACTGGGTGATCGATCCGGTCGCGCTTTCGCTGACGGCATTCGAGACGGGGGAGGACGGTCGTTATCGGCGGGTCGCGGAAGTGGCTGGAGAGGAAACGTTCGAGACGTCGCGGCCGTTTCCGGTTCGAGTGCGGCTGGAGGCGCTTATGAATGGACGGTGATGGGTTTCGGACCTGGCGGGAGAGGGGAGGTGGTGGCTTGACGAGACGGGGGTTTGGTGACGGACCAGTCGTTGCGGTGATCTCCGCGGACGGTGTTGTGCGGGTGTTTTCCAGCGTGGGCTGAGGGCAAGCGGTGGTCTCGCCGGTCGTCGGTCACAAATGTCGGATGCGGCGTGACTCGCGTGTGGCTTGACATTGTGAGGCGTGGGGCGTGCCAGCGGCGATTGGCTGCTTCCAGCGCCCAGCGCCCAGCGCCCCCCCAGTACCCCGCGCGCCAGCAGCCCGGCCTTCCGACGTGTGCTCGGGGCCGCTGGAGCGAATCAGCGGTCACCGTTGGTTTGCCCGACCTCTGGTTTGTCCGAGCTCCAGAGAAGCTGTCGCACAGCGCACGGCGGTGCGCCCAGCTCAGGCTCGTGGCAAATCAGCCGTTCCCGATGATCTTGCCCACCTCCACGAACACCGCGGCGCGGCGTTCGGCGGCCATCACGCGGTCGTACTCCTCCCAGTCGTCGTGGGTGCCGGTGGCGGCTCGGAACACTTCGCGCAGCAGGGGCGGGAGGCCGTCGGCCGGGAAGGAGGGGTCGGGGTCGGCCGGGCCGATCAGGCGGACCGGGCCGGTCACGGAGAGCCAGCGCCAGCCGCGGCGGAACGTCACGGTCGCGTGGCCATTGCGGCGCAGCAGCGTGAGCTTGTGCGCGCCGCCGACGGCGACGAAGCCCACGCTCGGCTTGCCGGTCACCGGGTCGTCGAGGATGCCCGCGTTCACCACGGACGCGTGCACGGTGCCGTCGGCGCGGGTCGTGGCCACGGTGGCCAGGCCGTTCTCCTTGACCGTCAGCGCGCGGAGCTGTTCCAGGGTTGCCGTCATGCTCTTCTGCAACGCGGCGGTGACCCGGCGCATTTCCGGTCCGGCACTAGGCTCGGGGACATGTTCGATGATCTCGAGTTCCCGGTGATCGTGGCGCCGATGGCGGGCGGGCCGACGACTCCGCAGCTGGTCGGCGCCGTCACGGAGGCGGGCGGGTTCGGTTTCCTCGCCGCCGGTTACCTCAGCCCGGAGACGCTGGACGCCCAGATCGCGCACACCGCCGACCTCACCGGCGGCCGGTTCGGCGTCAACCTGTTCGTCCCCGGCGGCCGGTCGGTGGCCGACCTCAGTGCGCACCGGGAACGGTTGCTGGCCGAGGCCGTGCGGTACGGCGTCGAGCTCGGTGACCCGGTCTGGGACGACGACGAGTACCCGGCGAAACTCGACCTCGTCGTGCGGCACCGGGTTCCGGTCGTGTCGTTCACCTTCGGCGCGCCGACGTCCGCGGAGGTGCAGCGCGTCCACGAGGCTGGCGGCAAGGTCGCGGTGACGGTCACGAATCCGGAGGAAGCCGACCTCGCTGCCGCGCGCGGAGCCGACGCGCTGGTCGTGCAGGGCTTCGAAGCGGGCGGACACCGCGGTCTGTTCACCGACGACCCGGGCAACCCGGCCGGTGGCGAGGAGTACGGCCTGCTCGCGCTCCTGCGTCTGCTCGGCGCGCGCACGAGCCTGCCGTTGATCGCGGCCGGGGGACTGGTCAACGGCGCCGACGTCGCGGCGGTGCTGGCTGCCGGTGCGTCGGCGGCGCAGATGGGCACGGCTTTCCTGCTCGCGACCGAAGCCGGCACCGGCGACACCCAGCGGCGAGCGCTCGCCGAAGCTGGCCGGACGACGGCGTTCACGCGCGCCTTCAGCGGACGTCCGGCGCGGGGCATGGTGAACCGCGTCCTGAGCGACCTCTCCGCGGACGCTCCCTCCGCGTACCCGCAGCTGCACCACCTGAGCAAGCCGGTCCGCGCGGCGGCCGCCAAAGCCGGTGACCCGGAGGCGATGTCACTGTGGGCCGGGCAGACGTACCCGCTCGCCGGCGACGGCTCGGCGGCCTCGATCATGGCCCGCCTGCGCACGGAAGCGAAAGCGGCAGCGGAACGGCTCGACCGGTTGCGCTGAGACACCCGCCGCGGCGCGGACAGGAACCGCGACGGCTTGGGGCCGGGTGCACTGATACACCTGCCACGGCACGGACAGGCACCACGACGGCTTATCCGGCTGCCGTGTTCTGGTCGCGGGACCGAGCTGCTGGCAGGGCTGAGGCTTCCGGCGTGGTCGGGGAGGCGTTCATGCGCTGACTCGGTGGTGGAGCGGCTCGAACAACCATGCGCGACCCGCTCGCGGTCAGTGGTGGCGAGTGTCATGGCGACGCGCGATGACCGCCGGAGAGGACGGGAACCTCCACCCTGCAGGAAACCGGCGGATTGCTTGTCCCCGGCATCAGGCTGATGCGTGGCTACCACGAGGATTCCGAAGCAACCGCACGCGCCTTCACCGGCAGCTGGTTCCACACCGAGGGCGAGGTGCGCGGCCGGTGGCAAGCAGGTGCACTCGACTAAGGCATCGGGCCAGCGAAGGCCGAGCCGATGAGCGAGGGCCAAGCCGGTCGGTCGCCGTGAGCAGAAGCAGCGACGCCGGAATTCCCGAGCGGACGTGTTCCAACCCGAGCCAGCGGAATCAGCAGCCAGCGCACAAGAAAACGCGGGGGACGCCCTCAAAGCGTCCCCCGCGTCGAACGAGAAGAATCAGTCCGAAGTGGACTTCAGCCCGCCAGGTTCCCCGTCGCCGGAACCAGCGTCCTCGCCTCGTTCCATCAGCGAGTGGCGTTTGCCGTAGGCGAAGTAGATCGCCATGCCGATCACGAACCAGATCGCGAAGCGCAGCCACGTTTCCGGTTTCAGGAACGTGATCAGCCAGATCGAGAAGATCACCCCGATGACCGGGACCACCGGCATGCCCGGCGTCTTGAACGTGCGCGGCAGGTCGGGGCGCTTGTAGCGCAGCACGATCACCGCGAGGCACACGACGACGAAGGCCAGCAGGATGCCGATGTTCGTCAGTTCCGCGGCCTCTCCGATCGGCAGCACGCCCGCGATCAGCGCGGACGCAGCGCCCAGGATCCACGTGATGCGCGAGGGGACCTTGCGCACCGGATGGGTCTTCGAGAACCACTTCGGCAGCAGGCCGTCGCGGCTCATCGAGTAGCCCACGCGCGTCGCGCCCATCAAGAACGTGAACAGCACCGTCAGGATGCCGATGATCGCGCCCACCGCGATGATCGCGCCCAGCCAGCCGAGGCCGACCTTCGCGAACGCGCTCGAGAACGCCGCTTCCGGGTTGATGTCGGTGTACTTCACCATGCCCGTCAGCACCAGGCAGGCCAGCACGTACAGCACCATCGAGATCGCCAGCGAGTAGATGATCGCCTTCGGCATGTGCTTCTGGGAGTCCTGCGACTCCTCGGCCGCGGTGGACATGGCGTCGTAGCCGAAGACCGCGAAGAACACTGTTGCCGCGCCGGTGAAAGCGCCGCTCAGGCCGAACGGGAAGAAGTTGCTGTAGTTGCCGCTCTGGATGTGGAAGGCGCCGACCACGATCACCAGCAGCACCAGGCCGACCTTCAAGTACACCAGCAGCGTTTCGAACCGTGCCGCGTTCTTCATGCCCTGGTTGAGGATGAACGCGATCAGCAGGCAGAGCAGTGCCGCGAACAGGTTGATCTTGTAAGACCCCGGTGCGACGCCCGCTGGTTCAGTCCCTGGCGCGCCGGACATCCAATGCGGCAGCGACACGTGCAGGAAACCCAGCAAATCGTTGAAGTACCCGGAAATCCCGATCGCCACCACGGAGACGATCGCCGTGTACTCCAGCAGCAGGTCCCAGCCGATGAACCAGCCGACGATCTCGCCGAGCACCGCGTACCCGTAGGTGTAGGCGGAGCCCGCGCGCGGGATGAGCCCGGCGAACTCGGCGTAGGAGAACGCCGCCGCGGCGCTCGCGATGCCCGCGATCAGGAACGAGATCAGCACCGCCGGGCCCGCGGTCTTGTTCGCGACCGCCCCGGCGAGCGAGAAGATGCCCGCGCCGATGATGCCGCCGACGCCGATCGCGGTCAGCTGCCGCAAGCCGAGCGTGCGCTGCAGGCCGCTTTCCCCGACCTGCTCGATGGTTTCGATCGGCTTCCGCCGGAAGATCCCGGTCCCGGAGCCCAGGTTCGGGCCGCGCGGAGCTGACATCGATGTCTCCTCAGACTGGTGGTTCGCCGGACCCGGGTTCCGGGCCCTGGCAGGGCACCGTACCCGGAGGCGCCGCGCCTGTCACCGACTCCGTAGTGTGACGATGTCGGCAGCCCTGCGTCACCCGGTCGCGGAGTCGTCCTCGGTTTCGCTGACCGTGGGCGCCGGGCGTGCGGCCGAGCGGACCGCGCCCGCGGCGAAGAACGTGAGCAGCTCCGCGACCTCGGCCGGATCGTCCAATTGCGGGCAGTGGCCCCAGTCCTCGCGCACGAGGAGCCTGCTGTGCGGCACCAGCGTGTGCAGCTTCCGCCCGGACGCGGCCGTCACCAGCTTGTCCTTGCCGCACGCGACCGCGAGCAGCGGGATCCGGATCAGGTCGAGCCGGTAGGCGTCGGCGAGTTCGGCGACGAGCTGCCGGGCCTGTTCGAGCCGGGACGTGGTGGCCCGGTAGTCGGGGAAGAGCGTGGTGAAACGGCGGACCTGACCCGCGTCCGCCTGTCGCGAGTCGGCGTAGAGGATCCGCGGCACGAGCTGTCCGGCCACCGCGCGGACCAGGAACCCCGGCACGGGCAACGGAAGCGAGGAGTACAGCCGCAGCGGCAGCGGATTGCGCCCGACCGTGCGCACCAGCCACGAGTCGACGAAACCGGGCGCGGCGATGGACACCACGCCGGCGGTCGGCAGCCGGTGGTTCTGCGCCGCGCGCAGGCTCATCGTGCCGCCGAGCGAGTTGCCCGCGAGCACGACGGGGCCGAGCACGGCTTGCTCGCGCACCACCGCGGCGGTGAACGCGTCGAGCTGCGGCAGCATCGGGCCGGGGCGCAGCGGCTGCGCCTCGCCGAAGCCAGGGAGATCGACAGCGACCGCGGCGATGCCCGCAGCGGCTAGTTCTCCGAGTACCGGACGCCACGTGTCGGCACTGTCGCAATACCCGTGGAGCAACACGAGCCGGGGAGCGCGGGGTTTCTCGGTGCCCTTGCGGCGCGTGCGCTTGGGTGCGGACGCCTCGGCGACGGGCGGGCCGACCTCGAGCACGCGCGTGCGCATGCCGGCGAACCGCCGGAACGATTCGCGGATCGGCTCCGGTTCGCTGGGGTGCCGGCCGCCCCGGCCGGCCGGGACTGGCCGCTGCGTCGCGGTCATGTTCTCCAGGTTAACCGCCCAAGGTCGACTTCTGGTGGAACTTCGGGGGTCACTATCTGATTGCGAAGCTGGGGTGTTGACGATTCACTGGAGAACAGGTAAAAGCGCTGGCCCAGGCCCGCTTGACGCGGAAAAGCCCAGGCCAGCGCGGTGCGACTGGGATCAGCGGGTGAAGACGATCTTGCCCGCGGTCTCCCCGGCGGCCATCGCGGCGAATCCCGCGGGGGCCTCCGCAAGGGGGAGCTCGGTGCCGATCTGCGGCTTGATGCCCTTCAGATCGAGGTAGGCGAGCAAGTCGGCCAGTTCGTCGCGGGTGCCCATGGTCGAGCCGAGGACCCGCAGCTGCAGGAAGAACACCCGCTGCAGGTCGGCCGACGGGTCGGGGCCGCTGGTCGAACCGGACACCACGACCACGCCGCCCGGCTTCAGCGACTTGAGCGTGTGGCCCCAGGTGGCCTTGCCGACGGTCTCGAACACGCCGTCCACCCGCTCGGGCAGCCGCGCGCCGGACTCGAACGTCTGGTGCGCGCCGACGCTCTCGGCCAGCGCGCGCTTCTCCTCGGTGCGCCCGGTGACCCACACGCGGAGCCCGGCCGCGCGGCCGAGCGCGATCAGCGCGGTCGACACCCCGCCGGACGCGCCCTGCACCAGCATCGTCTGGCCCGGCCGCAGGCCCGACTTCACGAACAGCATCCGGTACGCGGTGAGCCACGCGGTGCCCATCGTCGCGGCCTCGGCGAAGGTCAGGCCCGCTGGCTTCGGCACCGCGTTGCGGGCCGGGACCACGACCTGGTCGGCGAACGTGCCCTGGTGCTTCTCGGTGAGCAGGGTGCGCTTCGGGTCGAGCGTGTCGTCGCCCTGCCAGCCCGGCGCGTTGATCACCGAATGCAGCACGACCTCGGTGCCGTCGTCGAGCGTTCCCGCTCCGTCGCAGCCGAGGATCATCGGGAACTGGTCGGGTTTGATGCCGACGCCGCGCAAGGTCCACAGGTCGTGCATGTTCAGGCTGGCGGCTTTGACGTGGACCCGGACCCAGCCTTCGGGGACCTCGGGTTCCGGCCGCTCGCCGACGACCAGCGAATCGAGCGGGGACTCGGCGTTGGGTTCCTGCGCGTATACGGCGAACATGGCAGCAACCTACCTCCCCTGCCCGCCCCGACGCAGGCGAGCGCGCGTAGGCTCACACTCGTGTTGGACGGCCTGGCGAACTGGTGGGACGGGGTCGAGCTGTGGCTCGCCCAAGCCTGGTTCCCGGTGCAGTTCGTGCTGGTGATGGCCGTGCTCGTGCCGCTGTGCCTGCTCGCCGCGTGGGCCATCGACAAGCTGGTCGAACGCTTCGGCCGCTGGTTCGGCACGGCCCGTGACGACGACGGTCCCGGCCGCTCCTAAGCTGGCACACCATGGTCAACCGTAGGCGGATCACCGCTGCGCTCGTCGGTCTGCTCGTGCTGGTGCTCGGCGGGTGGCTCGTCAAGGAAACCGCCGGCTCCTCCGGTTCGCCGGCGCCCTCGTCCTCGTCGGGTGCTCCCGCCGCCGCTTCCGGGAAGGTGCCCGGGGCGGACTCCAAGCTGCCGGTCAAGCCGTTGTCCTCACTGCCGCCGCAGGCGAAGGACACGTGGAACTTGATCCAAAAGGGCGGGCCGTACCCGTATCCGCGCAATGACGACGTCGTCTTCCAGAACCGGGAGAAGAAGCTTCCCCCGGAGAAGAACGGCTATTACCACGAGTACACCGTGAAGACGCCGGGAAGCCCGGACCGAGGGGCCCGGCGGCTGATCACGGGAGCGGGGAAAGAGTTGTATTACACAGGGGATCATTACGCGTCGTTCGTCGTTGTGGACCCCGCCCGGTGAGCGGGGGCGAGACGGCGCGAACCGCGGCGGACGCGGCCTTCGCGCGAGGGGCTTATCCCCATCAGGTCGACGGCGCGCGGACCATGGACAAACTGTCCACACTGGACGCGATCGGCGAGGCGCTGTCTTTTCCGTCGTATTTCGGGCGGAATCTGGACGCGCTGTACGACATGCTCACGGATTTGTCGTGGTTGCCGACCGGGGAGCACGTGCTGATCTGGACCGGGTCGGACGCGTTGAAGGCGGCCGAGCCGAAGACTTATCTCGCGGTGCGGAGCGTGTTGTCGGACGCGCAGCGGGCGATGGGCTCGGGGGCGCGGCGGCTGACCTTGGTGCTGGTGGACGACTGATGGCCGGTGAGGGGAACCCAGGTTCCCCTCACCGAGCGCTTCAGTCCTGCGGAACCCAGTTCGGCTTGCGTTTCTGGGCGAAGGCCTGGATGCCTTCCTGTCCTTCCTCGCTCGCGAAGAAGCCCGCGGAGAGGGCGTTCATGTCGGCGAAGCCCTCGGCCGGGGTGGCCGGACGCGGACGGGCCAGCAGTTCCTTCGTGGCGGCCAAGGCCTTCGGTCCGCCCAGGGTCAGCGACTTGAGGTAGCCCTCGACCTTCTTGTCCAGCTCTTCGGCGGGGACGCAGGCGTTCAGAAGGCCGATCTCCACCGCACGCTTCGCGTCGAAGACGTCGCCGGTGAGGAAGAGTTCGTGCGCGGCCCGGGGGGTGAGCCTCGGGAGGACGGTCAGGCTGATGACCGCCGGGATGACGCCGATGCGGACCTCCGAGAACGCGAAGGTCGCTTCCGGGACCGCGACCGCGATGTCGCACGCGGCGACCATGCCGATGCCGCCCGCGCGAGCCGGGCCGGCCAGGCGCGCGACGACCGGTTTCGGGCTCGTCCACAGCTGGTCCAGGATCTTCGGGAACTCGTTCACGCCCTGGTCGGACGAACCGGCGCCGCGGGCTTCCTTCAGATCCATGCCCGCGCAGAAGACCGGTCCGGTGTGGGTCAGCTGCACCACGCGCACCGCGTCGTCCTCGCGGGCCTTGTCCAGCGACTCGCTCAGTTCCCGCCGCAGCTGCGCCGAGAGCGCGTTGCGGTTGTGCGGGGAGTCCAGGGTGATCGTGGCGATGCCGGCCGCCACCTCGTAGTGCACCAGTTCGTCAGCCATGCCTGACACTTTCGCACACCGCCGGTCCGGGAGCGGGTGTGAAGTTCATGCATGAAAACCCGTGCACGGAGACTCGTGCATGGCTAGGTTGGAGGCATGTCAGAACCTCGCTCCGCTGATCTGAAGGCCCTCAAAGCGCTCGCGAATCCATTGCGGCAGCGGATTCTGGAGCTGCTCGCCGCGTCCGGACCGGCGACGTCGACGACGCTGGCCGAGCGGCTCGGCGTGACGAGCGGCGGGACCAGCTACAACCTGCGGGTGCTGGCGGAGAACGGGTTCGTCGAGGAGCTTCCCGAACGCGCGCGCGGCCGGGAGCGCTGGTGGCGCGCGATGCCGAACGACGTGCGGTTGCCGCCCGCGCACGAGCGGGACGATCCGGCCAAGGCGGCGATCGGCGAGCTGCACCGGCTGTGGCTCGCGGGCGACACCGACCTATACGAACGGTTCGAGCGCGAGCGGCCGAGGCTCGGGGAATGGGCGGACGCGATTCCGTACTCGCGCGGCGCGATCACCGTGACGCTGGACGAGCTGGGGGACTTCTTCGAGGCGTATCTCGCCTTGCTGCGGCGGTATCAGCGTCCGGACGGCGAAACGCCGGAGGGGGCGCGCCGGGTCGAGACGCGGATGCTCGCGTTCCCGTCGCCGGCCGGTGAGGAGGCCGCCCAGGACTGACCTCGAGGAAGGCCCTGGGTGCCGAGCGGCCACTCGGCACCCAGGAACAAGGGAAAACGCGCACGATCTCCCGAAGCAAGGAGAACACTTCATGCTGCCCTGGGGCAAATCGCGGCTCGCTGCCGCGATTCTCGTGCTGGGCTCGGTCTTGGCGACCGCCCAGCCGGTGCAAGCACAATTGCCGGCTGACGTCAGCTTCACCGGAGCTGGCGGGATTACGTTGCACGGCACGATATTCCGGCCCGGCGGACCGGCGAAGTCCGCGATCGTCCTGCAGGGCGGGTCGGACTGGCGGACGCGGGACAACTTGCGGGTGCAGGCCGAGATGTTCACACGGCTCGGCGTCACGACACTCGTGTACGACCGGCGTACCAGCGGTTATTCCAAGACCCAGCGCGATTACGGCGTGCTGGCGGACGATCTGATTTCGGCGGTGCACGCGTTGCGCGCGCAGTCGGGAGCCAAGGACATCGGCGTCTGGGGCGTCAGCGAGGGCGCGTGGGTCGCGCCGCTGGCGGCGACGCGGACGGCCGACATCTCGTATGTGATCACGGTCGGCGGATCCGGGATGGGCGGGGCCCGGCAGACCTCGTGGTACTGGGGGAATGTCCTTCGCCACCAAGGGATTTCCGGTTCGCTGCTGACGACCTTGCCGGTGCGAGGGACGCGGTTCGCGATCGGGGCCGGGTGGTTTCCGGAGGCGGATTACGACCCGGTGCCGGTGTTGCGGCGGCTGAACCAGCCGATCCTGGCGTTGTGGGGCGACCTCGACATCAACCACGCGCCGGTCGAGAGTTCCCGGATTTTCGCGGACGCGCTGACGGCGAACCCGAACCACACGATCCGCTTTGTCGCTGGCGGCGGGCCGGATCTGTACGCGACCAGCGACGCCGGGTTCGACCGGCTGCCCCAAGTCGTGCCCGGTTATCCGGCGGCCGTCGGGGAGTGGCTGGCGGATCGACAGGGCGTGCACGTCGATGCCGCACCGGTTGCGCAGCGTCCGACGGAAGCACTCCGGCCGTTGGCGTGGTGGGAATCTGTGGCGGCGCAAGGGATCGCGCTCGCTTTGTTGCTGGGCGGGTTCGTTGTCGGCGGGGTGGTTTCGCTGGTGCGTCGCCGGGGGACCAGGTCGTCCCGGTGGCTCGCGGGGTGGGGAACGGCGACGGTCGCCGGGTTCGCGGGAATGCTCGGCTGGGCGCAGATGTCCGGGATGAAGAACCTCGGACCGGTGCTCGCCGGGCGGCCGTTGGCGTGGCTGACACTGCAGGCGTTGGCGGTCGCGACGGTGGCGGCGTTGGCGATAACCGTGGCTGGCCTGCGGAAACCGGAGCGTCGGCGCGGGACGATCGCACCGCTGGCGGCGGGGCTGGTGTTCGTGCCGTGGGCGGTCTACTGGGGACTGCTGCTGCCGTGAACGGGCGCGGCCACCCGGGCGCAGCGGGTGGCCGCGGTCCGGGTCAGCCGATGGTCGTGGTCGTGAAAACCGGGCTCGGGTTGGGGAAGCACGACGTCGGCGCGGTCACGTCCCCGATGATGCTGCTCGCCACGGCCTTGAAGGTCAGGCCGGGGTCGCTGTAGCTGGTGCCGGACAGTTTCGTTTCGATCGTGCCGGAGTCGCCTGCCTTGAGGTGCGCGGTGATGGTCGGCAGTTCGAAGGTCGACCCGCCGGCGATCGGGCCGGGGAAGCTCAACGTCGCGACGCCGTTGGCGACGCTGATCGTCGGCGGGGTGTCGCCGAGACCGGAGCCGCCGGCGAGGTCGGCGCTGACGTAAGTCGAGTTGGCCGGGATGGGGAACTTCAGCGCGAAGGTGTTGATGTTCTTGACCTTGTTGCCGCCCACGTCGCTCGGGACGGTGTTGGGCGCCGGGTCGATGACGACGTCGAACGCTGCGCCGGGCGCGACTGTCGCGGGAGCGGTGGCGTCGGCGTTCTGGGTCAGCGACACCTGCTGCGGGCCGACCACCGGCGCGTCGGCCTGACAGTCGAAGTTGATCGCGGTCGCGGCGGACGCCGGGGCCGCCAGCGCGAGCGGAAGGGCCGCGACCGCCGTCAGCGCGGCCAGCCGGTAAAAGTGAGGTGCTTTCATCTGTGTGCTCCTACCTGCGGGTTTCACGAGGGGAGAGAGAAAGCTGCGCAGCGATTAGAGAGTTACCGGCAAGTTAAGCAGTCCGTCAAGGAGTGACCGTTCACAGGAGCGCACCGTGACGAAAAATGTGAATAGTGCTCACCTTGTGGCGGTAGGGCCGGCCTGATCGGCCGTTCGGGCCTACCGACGGTGGTCCCGTTGCCCGGGGCGAAAGTCAGGCAGCCTGCGGTGTCCGCAGCAAACCGGCGACCGCGGCGGCGTAGCGGCCGATCACGACGTCCGCGACGCGCGGGTCGTCCGCGAGCGGCTCGGCGATGAACGCGCCCGGGTCGGCGTCGCGCGCCAGCAAGGCGATCCGGTCCGGCAGCAAGCCGGGAGCCAGGAACCACGACGCGACAATGAGATGCCGCACGCCGCGGGCGCGCAGCCGTTCCGCGGCGGCCGGGATGTCCGGCTGCGCGGCGCTGGCGAACGCCTCGCTCACCGGCAGCCCGAGCTGCTTTTCCCAGCGCGCGGCCAGTCCGGCCACGACCGCGTTGGCTTCGGGATTGGAGGAACCGACCGCGCTCAGCAGCACGCCGGTCCCGCTGCGGCGGCGGGCTCCGGCGAGCCGGTCGAGGGCGACGGCTTGGAGCGCCGGGTCGGCGCCGAGCACGTCCGACACCTGGATCCGGAATCCCGGGCACTCCGAGGTCACCTCGTCGACCAGCGCGGGCAGGTCGATCCGGGCATGAAAGGCGCTGCCCAGCAACAACGGCACGACGACCGCGGAGCGGCGGCCCTGCGCGTAAAGCCCGCGCAGCACGTCGGTAACGCGCGGTTCGGACAGATCGAGGAACGACTCGTGCACGTCCAGCCCCGGTGCCTGCGCACGGACGACATCGACCAGCGCCCGCACCGTCGCGGCGGAGCGGGGATCGCGACTGCCGTGCGCGACGGCGACCAGGGGAGGCGTCACGAGAAGCGCTCGCCGACGAGTCCGGCGGCGAGGGTGTCGCCGTCCTTCGGGTCGATCACCAGGAACGCGCCGGTGCGCGGGCTCACGCCGTAGTCGTCCACCGGCAGCGGCTCGGCCAGCTGCAGGCTGACGCTGCCGATGTCGTTGAGCTCCAGGCTTTTCGGAGAGTCCACACTGGACAGGGTCTGCTCGTCGAACCGGGCGTGCAACTCGGTCGCGAGCCCCTGCACGGTCCGGGCACCGTGCTTGATCAGCACCCGCGCGCCGGTCTTGAGCGGCTTCGACGAGAGCCAGCACAGCGTGCCGGTGATCTCGTCCGTGACCTCCGGCGACGCGTCGGCGGCCGCGATGAGGTCTCCGCGGCTGATGTCGATGTCGTCGGCGAGCAGCAGGGTCACCGAGGTTCCGGCACCCGCTTCTTCGAGCGGTCCGTCCGCGGTGTCGATCCGCTCGACTCGGCTGCGGATCCCCTGCGGCTGCACGACAATCTCGTCGCCTCGGCGCACCGTGCCCGCGGCGATCTGCCCGGCGTAACCGCGGTAGTCCGGGTACTCCGGGGTGCGCGGGCGAATGACGTACTGCACCGGGAATCGCAGCGCGGAATCGTGCGGGTCCGGTGCCACGGGCACGTTTTCCAGGTGCTCCAGCAGCGACGGGCCGTCGTACCACGGGGTCTTTTCGGACCGGGTGGCCACGTTGTCGCCGACCAGCGCGGAAACCGGGATGGCGACGACGGACGCCGAGTCGTAGCCGAGCGATTCCGCGTGCGCGGTGAACTCCTTGGCGATGACGCCGAAGGTGTTCTCGTCGTAGTCGACGAGGTCGATCTTGTTCACCGCCAGCACCAGCTGCGGCACGCCGAGCAGCGCGAGCACGGCCGCGTGCCGCCGGGTCTGCTCGACCACGCCGTTGCGCGCGTCGACCAGCAGCACCGCGAGCTGCGCGGTGGACGCGCCGGTGACCGTGTTGCGCGTGTACTGCACGTGCCCCGGGGTGTCGGCGAGCACGAACGACCGCTTCGGCGTGGCGAAGTACCGGTACGCGACGTCGATCGTGATGCCCTGTTCGCGCTCCGAACGCAGGCCGTCGACGAGCAGCGACAGGTCCGGAGTGGACAGTCCTTTGTCGACAGACGCGCGGGTGACCGCGTCGAGCTGGTCGGCGAGGACGGACTTGGTGTCGTACAGCAGCCGCCCGACCAGCGTGGACTTCCCGTCGTCCACGCTGCCCGCGGTGGCCAGCCTCAGCAGGCTCGACATCAGAAGTAGCCCTCCCGTTTGCGGTCTTCCATGGCCGCTTCGGACATCCGGTCGTCGGCGCGAGTGGCGCCGCGTTCAGTGAGCCGCGAAGCCTGGACCTCGGCGATGACTTCCTCCACAGTGGACGCCGTGGACTCGATCGCACCGGTGCACGAACCGTCGCCGACGGTCCGGTAGCGCACGCTCAGCTCACGCACTTCCTCGCCGGACCGCGGCCCGCCCCACGGGCCTTCGCTGAGCCACATGCCGTCGCGCTGGTAGACCGCGCGCTTGTGGGCGTAGTAAATCGAAGGCAGCTCGACCTTTTCGCGGGCGATGTAGTTCCACACGTCGGCTTCGGTCCAGTTGGACAGCGGGAACACGCGGACCTGCTCACCCGGACGGTGCCGTCCGTTGTAGAGGTTCCACAGCTCCGGCCGCTGCCGGCGCGGCTCCCACTGGCCGAAAGCGTTGCGCAGGCTGAAGATCCGCTCCTTCGCGCGCGCCCGCTCCTCATCGCGGCGGCCGCCGCCGAAGACCGCGTCGAACTTGTTCTCCGCGATCGTCTCCAGCAGGGGCGTGGTCTGCAGCGGGTTGCGCAGGCCGTCGGCGCGTTCCTCGAGCCGTCCGTCGTCGATCCAGTCCTGGACCTTCGCGACGACCAGCCGCAGGCCGTGCTTTTCGACCACGCGGTCGCGGAACTCGAGGACCTCGTCGAAGTTGTGCCCGGTGTCCACGTGCAGCAGCGGGAACGGCACCGGCGCGGGCCAGAAGGCCTTGATCGCCAGGTGCAGCATCAGCGTCGAGTCCTTGCCGCCGGAGAACAGGATCACCGGCCGGTCGAACTCGCCCGCGACCTCGCGGAAGATGTG
Organism: Amycolatopsis echigonensis; assembly: GCF_002846615.1. Classification (NCBI taxonomy): domain Bacteria; kingdom Bacillati; phylum Actinomycetota; class Actinomycetes; order Pseudonocardiales; family Pseudonocardiaceae; genus Amycolatopsis; species Amycolatopsis echigonensis. The sequence goes on from NZ_PJMY01000002.1 coordinate 391,483, forward strand.
GATGGCCTCGGACTCAAGGGCGGCCAGGTTGTCGACAGCCGCGTCGGCCGCCGGTTCCAAAGTCGTCATGCGTCCTTCCTCAGCCATGCAGACCGCACTCAGTTTTGCTCTGCCCGGCCCACCGGCCGCTGCGCGGGTCCTGGCCCGGCTCGACCTTCGCCGTGCAGGGCGCGCAGCCGATCGAGAGGTAGCCGATCGACACCAGCGGGTTCTGCAGGATCCCGTTCTCGTGCAGGTAGCCGTTGAACTCGTCGTCGGTCCACGCCGCGATCGGGTTGATCTTCACCAGGCCGTTGCGCTCGTCCCAGGTGACGATCGGCGTGTTCGCGCGGGTCGGCGCGTCCACCCGGCGCACGCCGGTGACCCACGCCGAGTACTTGGCGAGCGTCTGCCGCAGCGGCACGACCTTGCGCAGGAAACAGCACTGGCCGGGGTCGCGTTCGTGCAGCTTCGGCCCGTACTCCGCGTCCTGTTCGGCGACGCTCTGCTCGGCCTGTGCGTTGACGATCCGGACCTCCGGGTACACCGTCTGCACCGCGTCGCGCACCCCGAGGGTTTCGGCGAAGTGGTAGCCGGTTTCCAGGAACAGCACGTCCACCGCGGGCTTGACCTTCGTGGCGAGGTCGATCAGGACGGCGTCCTGCATGTTCGACGCCACGATGAAGTCGTCGCCGAAGGTTTCGGCCGTCCAGCGCAGCGCCTCCTCGGCGGTCGCGTCGGCCAGCTCCTTCTCGGCGCGTTCGGCCAGAGCCCGGTAATCCGTCGTGGCGGTCACTGCAGCACCCCTTCGTCCGCCCGCAACGCCCACTGCGGGAACCGTTCGCCCGGTTCGCGGCCCGCGACGTACGCGCGCACCACGCGTTCCACGTAGTCGACCAGTTCGCCGGCGGTGACCTTGTGCCCGCGCAGCTTCCGGCCGAACCCGGCGTCGAGGCCGAGCCCGCCGCCGAGGTGCACCTGGAAGCCCTCGACCTGGTTGCCGTCGGCGTCGGTGACGATCTGGCCCTTGAGCCCGATGTCTGCGGTCTGCACGCGGGCGCAGGAGTTGGGGCAGCCGTTGAGGTGCACCGACACCGGCGTTTCCAGCTGGGAGTTGATGTCCGCGAGCGACTTCTCCAGGTCCGCGACCAGCTGCTGCGCGCGCACCTTCGTCTCGACGATCGCGAGCTTGCAGAACTCCAGCCCGGTGCACGCCATCACGCTGCGCCGCCACGGCGACGGCTTGGTCTGCAGGCCCAGCTCGGCCAGTTCCGTCTGCAGCGAGGCGACCTTGTCCTCGGGCACGTCGAGCACGATCAGCTTCTGGTGCGGGGTCAGCCGCACCCGGTGCGATCCGGCCCGCTCGGCCGCGTCGGCGACCGCGACCAGCGTGCTGCCCGAGACGCGTCCGGCGATCGGCGCGGCGCCGAGGTAGAACTTGCCGTCCTTCTGCCGGTGCACGCCCACGTGGTCGACCGGGACCTCGGGGTTCTCCGGCGGCGGGCCGTCGATCAGCTTCCGCTTGAGGTACTCGGTTTCGAGGACTTCGCGGAACTTCTCCACGCCCCAGTCCTTGACCAGGAACTTCAGCCGAGCCCGCGAACGGAGCCGCCGGTAGCCGTAGTCGCGGAAGATCGAGACGACGCCGGCCCACACCTCGGGCACCTGCTCGAGCGGCACCCACGCGCCGAGCCGCTGCGCGAGCATCGGGTTCGTGGACAGCCCGCCGCCGACCCACAGGTCGAGGCCGGGGCCGTGCTCGGGGTGGTTCACGCCGACGAACGCGATGTCGTTGATCTCGTGCACGATGTCCGGCAGCCCGGAGATCGCGGTCTTGAACTTGCGCGGCAGGTTCGCGAACTGCGGGTCGCCGATGTAGCGCTCGAGGATCTCGTCGATCGCCGGGGTGGCGTCGAGCACCTCGTTCTCGGCGATGCCGGCGACGGGGGAGCCGAGCACGACGCGCGGGCAGTCGCCGCACGCCTCGGTCGTGGTCAGGCCCGCGTTCTCCAGCCGGGACCAGATGGAGGGCACGTCCTCGATCTGGATCCAGTGGTACTGGACGTTCTGCCGGTCGGAGATGTCGGCGGTGTCCCGCGCGTGGTCCCGCGAGATCTCGCCGACCAGCCGCAGCTGCTCGGTGGTGAGCGCGCCGCCGTCGATCCGGACGCGCATCATGAAGTAGCGGTCGTCCAGCTCTTCCGGCTCCAGCAGCGCGGTGCGGCCGCCGTCGATGCCGGGCTTGCGCTGGGTGTAGAGGCCGAACCAGCGGAACCGGCCGCGCAGGTCGCCCGGGTCGATCGAGTCGAAGCCGCGGTGCGCGTAGATGTTCTCGATCCGCGCGCGGACGTTGAGCGGGTGGTCGTCCTTCTTCGAGCGCTCGTTCGGGTTCAGCGGCTCCCGGTAGCCGAGCGCCCACTGACCCTCGCCGCGCTTCTGGCGAGTCCGAGGCGTGCGGCCCTTCGCGGGCGTCTCACGCGGGGGTGCGGACATGGAGATCCTCCGGGCGGGGTGGTCGAGGCGGCTCCGGCTGCCCGCCGCGGCGTCGGTGATGGGCGGGAGCGGGGCCGGTGGTCCAGGTGGTGGGCTGGGCAGGCTTTGCGCGGGAGTCAGCGAACAGGCCGGCAGAGCGCGCTCGCGACCCGGACAAGGTCGACGTGGCGGCGCGCCACGAGAAGGACACCGGCAGGACTCACCGGCTCAGATTGCCACGCGGGCCGAACGTCGTCCAAGCGCGTCCGGATGGTGGGAGAAGGCTCACGCCAGGGGTGCGAAACCGCCCCGGATGTGCATTGGGCGGGCGATCTGCCAGGTCTTTCCCGGCTTTCGGACGCATCGTGAGACGGATTCGGGCGCTTGTCAACCGGGTGCGCGGCGGGCGGTGCATCGTTCGGCGGCCGAACTTTCCTCCCGGCGGCGCAGGGGCGCGCGAGGGTCCGCGCGCGGCGGGGGAGAATGGACGTCGTGCCTGTTCCCGACACCCACCGCCCTTCCTCCGGACTGCCCGAGACCGCGCTCGCGGGCCTCGGCACCCGTCCGTTCGGCGTCTACGTCCACGTGCCGTTCTGCGCGACCCGCTGCGGTTACTGCGACTTCAACACCTACACCGCGGGCGAACTCGGCACCGCCGCGTCGCCGCGGTCGTGGCTGGACGCGCTGCGGCGCGAGCTGGAGCTGGGCGCGGAGATCCTCGGCAGCGCACCTCAGGCGGAGACGGTGTTCGTCGGCGGCGGGACGCCGTCCATGCTGGGCGCGGACGGCCTGGCCGAGGTGCTCGACGGCGTCCGGTCGGTGTTCGGGCTCGCACCGGGCGCGGAGGTGACGACCGAATCGAACCCGGAGTCCACTTCGCCCGAGTTCTTCGCGGGCATCCGTGCCGCGGGTTACACCCGGGTGTCGCTCGGCATGCAGTCCGCGGCCCAGCACGTGCTGAAGGTGCTCGACCGCGTGCACACGCCCGGCCGTCCGGTCGACGCCGCTCGCGAAGCCCGGGCCGCCGGGTTCGAGCACGTCAACCTCGACCTTATTTACGGCACGCCGGGGGAGCGCGTCGAAGATCTGCGCGCCTCGCTCGACGCGGTGTTGTCGGCCGGAGTCGACCACGTGTCGGCGTACGCCCTCATCGTGGAGGACGGCACCGCGCTGGCCCGTCGGGTGCGGCGCGGCGAACTGCCCGCGCCCGACGACGACACGCTGGCCAGCTACTACGAGCTGATCGACTCCGTCCTCGCCGGTGCGGGCCTGACCTGGTACGAGGTGTCGAACTGGGCGACTGACGAGGCGGCGCGGTGCCGCCACAACCTCGGCTACTGGCAGGGCGGCGACTGGTGGGGCGCCGGGCCGGGCGCGCACAGCCACGTCGGCGGCGTGCGGTGGTGGAACGTCAAGCATCCGGCCAAGTACTCCAGCCTCCTCGCGCAGGGGCAGAGCCCGGAAGCGGACCGCGAGGTGCTCACCGACGAGGACCGGCACCTGGAGCGGATCATGCTGGAGCTTCGAATCTCCGACGGCCTGGCGTTGTCCGCGCTCGACGAGGCCGGAGTGAAGGAAGCCCACGCGGCCGCCGCGGAGGGCTTGCTCGAACTGTCCGATGTGGACAACCGGGTCCGCGCGGTGCTGACCGACCGCGGCCGCCTGCTCGCGGACGCCGTGGTCCGGAGGCTCGCCGGCTGAATTTCCGCCCGCCGGGCATAAACGCGGCCGATCGTTTGTTGGGCTAATCATACGAGCGAGGGAGACGCGTATGCCGCAAGCGGTCAGATACGGCGAACACGGCGGGATCGAAGTGCTGCAGCTGGCCGAAGTGCCCCGGCCGGCGCCGGAATCCGGGCAGGTGCTCGTGCGGGTCCGCGCCGCGGGGATCAATCCGGGGGAAACGAAGATCCGGGTGGGCGCGCTGGCCGAGCGCTGGCCGTCCACCTTCCCGTCCGGGCAGGGCAGCGACCTGGCCGGAGTGGTGGCGGAGCTGGGCGCGGACGTCGAAGAAATCCAGGTGGGGGACGAGGTCGTCGGCTTCGTGCACACCCGTTCCAGCCACGCCGAGTACGTGCTCGTCCCGGCGGAGCATCTCGTCCCGAAGCCGAGCGGGCTGTCGTGGGAGGTCGCGGGCGGCTTGTTCGTGGCCGGAACGACCGCGTACGCCGCGGTCGGGGCGGTGTGCCCGCGCGAGGGCGAAACGATCGTCGTGTCCGGGGCTGCCGGCGGGGTCGGTTCGCTGGCCGTGCAGCTGGCGAAGCTCACCGGCGCGACCGTGATCGGCATTGCCGGCGAAGCGAACCACGAGTGGTTGCGCGAACACGACGTCGTCCCGATCGCGTACGGCGAAGGGCTCGAAGAGCGGCTCCGCGAGCTGACCGGCGACCAGGTGCACGCGTTCATCGACACCTACGGCGACGGGTACGTCGAACTCGCCCTGCGGCTCGGCGTCTACCCCGGCCGGATCGACACGGTGGTCGACTTCGCTGCCGCCGAGACCTATCGCGTGAAGACCGAGGGCAACATCGCCGGAGCGAGCGCCGAGGTGCTGCGGGACCTCGTCGCGTTGGCGGACAAGGGATTGCTCGACGTCCCGATCGCCGCGACGTACCCGCTGGCCGAGGTGCAAGCCGCTTACCGCGAGCTGGAACAGGGCCACACGCGCGGAAAGATCGTGCTTACCGTTTGACCATCACCGCCAGCCCCGCCACGAACGCCTCCAGGGCGAATTCGAGGCGGGGCTGGCTGGTTTCCGCGGTGAAGTATTCCCCTGCCTGCAACAGGTTCGGGAACGTGGTTGTGGGCAGCGACCGCATGTACTCCGCCATCTGCCGCCCGCGTTCGCTCATTTCCTCCGGGTCGTAATCGCCGAAGGTCCAGCCGCTGGCCTCGTACGCGAAGGCCTTGGCGTATGTGCTCAGCGCGTCTCCGGCGAACACCGCCTGCTTGAGATCCAAACCGCCCGCGCGCAGCAGCTGAAGCATGACCTCGCCCTGCCGCAGCGAATTCGGCGTCACCGGAATCGGCGTCCGCCACGCGACTTTCGCGATGCCCGGATACGCCATCATCGCCCGGATCTGGTGCCGCACTTGCTCTTTGACCTGGTCGGTCCACCGCTCCGGATCCGGTTCCGGGCACGGCACCTCGCTCAGCGCCGCGTCGAGCATCAGCTCGTCGAGTTCCTCTTTGTTGGCCACGTACGCGTAAAGCGACGCGGGCCCGGTCTCCAGCTGCTGCGCGACGCGGCGCATCGAGACGGCGTCGATGCCCTCGGCGGCGAGGATTTCGAGCGCGGTTTTCACGATCAGTTCCTGCGACAGCATCTGCTTCGCGGCGCGTCGGCGCGGGCTCGGCGTCCGGCGCCACGGCGGGGGCGGTGCGGTCATGCCCGAAGCCTAGACGACCCCCGCGCTTGACGCGAACGGTGTTCGTGAGTACAACTGACCTCGTACACGAACGACGTTCGTTAAGGAGAAACAGCATGTCGCAGCGCGAAGAAGTCCTGTCCGTCCTCACTCGTCTCGCCGACGCGTGGAACAATGGTGACGCCGACGCCTACGGGAACCTGTTCACCGAAGACGCCGATTACGTGACGTTCTTCGGGCTCCGGTCCGTCGGCCGCCAGGCGATCGTGGACTCGCACCGCGAGCTGTTCCAGGGGCCGCTGAAAGGCTCGAAACTCGCCGGCTTCGGCGACCCCCGGGTGCGGTTTCTGCGGGACGACGTCGCGGTCATCGTGACCGGCGGCGGCTCGTCGCTGACCGGAGGCGACGACCCGGCCGCCGAGGGCCGTGAAAGTTCGTTGACCTACGTCCTGGTGCGAGGCGACGACGGCTGGCGGATCACCGCTTTCCAGAACACCCGGGTCTCGAAGCCGTGGGAAGCATGAGAACGCTCGTCGAGGTCTCCGGCGTCGTCCCGGCCGCTCCGGAGGACGTGTTCGCACGGCTCGAAAAGCAGCTGACCGCGTCGGACGGCCTGATGAAGCTGGAAGTGGACCGCGAGCGCCGGTTCCTCGCCGCCCAAGGCGGCTGGTGGTATCGCGGGGAGTACGAGGTCGCCGGCGATCCGGCCGGGTCCCGCGTCACGCACCGGATCCGGAACGCCGCGGCCGGGCAGTGGTGGGCGGTGCTGCTGGCGAACCGGTTCTTCGTCGGATTCCGGGACCGGGTCAGTGCGGGTTTCCAGGCGACGCTCGCCGGACTCGAGAATGGGAGCGGGGACCGCGGCACTGGGCGGAACGGGTGAAGGCGCGTACCGTGGGACCCGCGACTTAGGTAGACCTTACTGAAACAGGGGTGTTCGATGGCCGAAGGTCCGGCGCGCAAGGGGAGGACCGCGGTGCGGCTGGAGGTGCTGCGCAAGGAGCACCTCACCCCGCACATGATCCGGATCGCGGCCGGCGGCGAGGGACTGCGAGATTTCCGCCCGAACGAGTTCACCGACGCGTACGTGAAGGTGATCTTCAAGGTGCCCGGGGTGGAGTATCCGGAGCCGTTCGACCTGAACCGGATCCGCGAAGAACTGCCGCGGGAGCACGCTCCGCGGATGCGCACGTACACCGTCCGTTCGTACGACGAGGCCGCGGGCGAACTGGTCCTCGACTTCGTGGTGCACGGCGACGAGGGACTCGCCGGGCCGTGGGCGCAGCGCGCGCAGCCCGGTGACGAGCTGCTGCTGGTCGGTCCGGGCGGGGCGTACGCGCCGCGCGCCGACGCCGGCTGGCACCTGCTGGTGGGCGACGAATCGGCGTTGCCCGCCATCGCCGCCGCGCTGGAGGCGCTGCCGGCGGGCGCGCTGGCGCACGTGTTCCTCCTCGTGGCGGACAAATCGGAGCACCAACCGCTCGCGACCAAGGCCGACGCGCAGGTCACGTGGCTGCACCGCTCGGCGTCCGACGATCTGGTCGCCGCGGTGAAGGCATTGCCGTGGCCCGGCGAGGACGTGCACGCGTTCGTCCACGGCGAGGCTGGTTTCGTGCGGGAGCTGCGGCGGTACCTGTTCGACGAGCGCGGCGTCGCGCGGGAGTCGGTGTCGCTGTCCGGATACTGGCGCGAGGGCAAGAACGACGAGGCCTGGCGCGAGGAAAAGGCGGCGGAGCGGAAAGCGGCCAGTTCGGCGTAAGGTCGCCGCCATGGCGACCGAGGTGAAGGTGGAGGCCGATCCGGCCGACGCGGGTTTCGACGGGGCACGGCTGCGGCGGATCGACCGGCATTTCGCCCGCTACGTCGAGGACGGTCTGCTGCCGGGCTTCCTCGCGGTGGTGAGCAGGCACGGCCGGATCGTGCACGTCGCGTCGCACGGCGCGCGGGACGTCGAGGCCGGCGCCCCGGTCGAGACCGACACGATCTGGCGGATGTACTCGATGACGAAGCCGATCACCTCGGTGGCGGCGATGACGTTCGTCGAGGAAGGCCTGATCGACCTCACCGACCCGATCTCGCGATGGCTGCCGGAGTTCGCCGAGCCGCGGGTGTACGTGAAGGGGTCGGCGCTGGCTCCGGTCACCGAGCCGGCGACCGAGCCGATCCGGTTGTGGCACCTGCTTTCGCACACCGCGGGCCTGACCTACGGCTTCCACCACACGCATCCGGTCGACGCGATCTACCGCGCCGGCGGGTACGAGTGGGGCACGCCGCCGGGGCTGGACCTGGCCGAGTGCACCAAGGCGTGGGCGCAGTTCCCGCTCGTGTTCCAGCCGGGTGCGGAGTGGAACTACTCGGTGGCCACCGACGTCCTCGGCCGGCTGGTCGAGGTGCTCGCGGGGAAGCCGCTCGACGAGGTGTTCGCCGAGCGGATCTTCGGTCCGCTGGGCATGGCCGACACCGGGTTCTGGACCTCGGACACCGACCGGTTGGCGGCGCTGTACCTGCCCGCTCCACGGACGAAAAAGCTCGTTCGCAACGACGCCTTCGGTGCGACGGGCACGTCGCGTCCAGCATGCCTTTCGGGCGGCGGCGGCCTGGTCTCCACGGCGGCGGACTACCACCGGTTGACGCAGATGCTGCTGCGCCGCGGAGAGCTCGACGGCGTGCGGGTGCTGAGCCCGCGCACGGTGGACCTGATGACGGCCAACCACCTGCCGGGCCATGTGGACCTGGAGGCGTACGGCCGCCCGCTGTTCGCGGAGATGCCTTTCGACGGGTACGGATTCGGGCTGGGCTTCTCGGTCCTGATCGACTCGGTGAAGGCGAAAACCCTGTCCACGCCCGGCGAATACGCGTGGGGCGGGGCCGCGTCGACGGCGTTCTGGGTGGATCCGGACGAGGACTTGACGGTGGCGTTCTACACGCAGCTGCTGCCGTCGTCGACCCATCCGATCCGGCAGCAGCTGCGGCAGTTGGTGTATCAGGCGATGGTGGACTGATCAGGCGGTCAGCTTCGGAATCACCTGCGACCCGTACGCGGCCATCGTCTCCTCCCGCTCGTCGTGCATCAGGTACAGCGCGAACTGGTCCACGCCGAGTTCCGTCAATTCCTCCAGCCGCGCGATGTGCGCTTGCGCCGGGCCGAGGAGGCAGAACCGGTCGACGATCTCGTCCGGGACGAACGCGGTCGACGGGTTCCCGGCGCGGCCGTGGTGGGAGTAGTCGTAGCCTTCGCGCTCGCGGATGTAGTCGGTCAGCTCGTGCGGCACCGGGCCGGACGAGCCGTACCGGGACACCAGGTCCGCGACGTGATTGCCCACCATTCCGCCGAACCATCTCAGCTGTTCCCGTTGGTGCGCCAGGTCTTCGCCGACGTACGCCGGGGCCGCGACGCAGATCGTGATCCCGCCCGGATCGCGGCCCGCGGCGCGCGCGGCGTCCCGGACCGCGCTGATCGTCCAGCGGGCGATCGCCGGGTCGGCGCATTGCAGGATGAAGCCGTCCGCGTGTTCGCCGACGGTCTGCAGCGCCTTCGGGCCGTACCCGGCCATCCACATTTCCAGCCGCCCGCCGCGGATCCAGGGGATGCGGACCGCGGTGTCGTTCATCGTGACCTCGCGGCCCTCGGCGAGATCCTTGACCACGCGCATGCATTCGCGCACCGTGGCCAAAGTGGACGGCGGACGGCCGACCACCCGGTGCGCGGAGTCGCCGCGGCCGATGCCGCACACCGTGCGGTTGCCGAACATGTCGTTGAGCGTCGCGAAGGTCGACGCCATCACCGACCAGTCCCGTGTGCCTGGGCTGGTCACCATCGGCCCCACGACCAGCGCGGACGTCGCTTCGAGGATCCGCGAGTAGATCACGAACGGTTCCTGCCACAGCACGCACGAGTCGAACGTCCAGCCGTACCGGAACCCGGCGTCCTCGGCGGCCTTCATCATCCGCACGACCTCCGCCGCCGGCGGGTCGGTCTGCAGCACGATCCCGAAATCCATCCGACCGCCCTCAATTCAAGTACTGATTGAGCTCGCGAGAAAGGAACTTGCCGTGCCCCGGACGGCCGTGGAATCCGTCCGGCGACACCACGACGCGACCGCGCGACAGGACAGTGTGGACCCTTCCGGTGAGCGAAAACCCTTCGTACGCCGAGTAATCCACGTTCATGTGGTGCGTTTCCGCGGAAAGCGTCTGCTGCGCCGAAGGGTCGTACACTACGATGTCCGCGTCCGAGCCCGCCGCGATGACCCCCTTGCGCGGGTACAGCCCGAACATCCGCGCGGGCGTCGCCGAGCACGTCTCGACCCAGCGGCCCAGTGAGATCTCGCCCGCGACAACGCCCTGGTGCAGCAGGTCCATCCGGTGCTCGACGCCCGGCATTCCGTTGGGGATCGCCCGGAAGTCGCCGCGTCCCAGCTCTTTCTGGTCCTTGAAGCAGAACGGGCAATGGTCGGTCGAAACGACGGACAGATCGTTCGTACGGAGGCCGCGCCACAGGTCCGCCTGGTGCGATTTCTCTCGCAACGGCGGCGAAGCCACGAACTTGGCCCCCTCGAAATCCGGCTTGGCCAGGTCCTCAATGGACAGATAGAGATACTGCGGGCAGGTCTCGGCGAACACGTTCTGCCCGTTGTCCCGCGCCTCGGCGACCGCGGCGAGCGCCTGGGAAGCCGACAGGTGCACGATGTACAGCGGTGACCCGGTCACCTGGGCGAGCCGGATGGCCCGCGAGGTCGCCTCGCCTTCCAGTTCGGGCGGGCGGGTGAGGCCGTGCTGCACCGGGTCGGTGTGTCCGGCGGCGACCGCCTGCGCGGCCAGTTCGTCGATCGCGATGCCGTTTTCCGCGTGCATCATGATCGTCGCGCCGATCTCGCGCGCCTGCTGCATGGCGCGCAGGATTTCCCCGTCGGTGGAATAGAAAACGCCCGGGTAGGCCATGAACATCTTGAAACTGCCGACGCCGCCGTCGACGCACGCCCGCATTTCCTTGAGCGTGGAGTCGTTGACGTCCGACATGATCATGTGGAACCCGTAGTCGATCGCGCAGTTGCCGTCCGCTTTGGAATGCCACTTGTCCAGGGTGGACAACAGCGAGGTTCCTTTGGCCTGCACGGCGAAGTCGATGATCGTCGTCGTTCCGCCCCACGCGGCCGCGATGGTGCCGGTCTCGAAGGTATCGACGGAATGCGTGCCGCCGAACGGCATCTCCATGTGCGTGTGCGCGTCGATTCCGCCGGGCAGCACGTACTTGCCGGTCGCGTCGATCGTTTCGTCGCCGGCCAGCGTGCCGGGTGCGCCGACTGCCGCGATGGTTTCGCCGTCCACCAGCACGTCGGCGGTGACCGCGCCGGACGGCGAAACGACTTGCCCGCCTTGGATAAGGGTGGTCATCAGGCCTCCGCGAGCGGGCCGTAGGTGTCCGGGCGACGGTCGCGGTAGAACTGCCACAGGTCGCGGACCTCGGCGAGTTTGCCCATGTCGAGATCGCGGACCACGATCTCCTCCTCGGTGTCCGAGGCCGCCTCGCCGACGAGCTGCCCGCGCGGGTCCACAAAGTACGATTGGCCGTAGAAGTCGTTGTCGCCCAACGGTTCCACGCCGACCCGGTTGATCGTGCCCACGTAGTACTCGTTCGCCACCGCGGCCGCTGGCTGCTCCAGCCGCCACAGGTACTCCGACAGTCCGCGGCTCGTCGCCGAAGGGTTGAACACGATCTGTGCTCCGGCCAGCCCAAGCGCGCGCCAGCCTTCGGGGAAGTGCCGTTCGTAGCAGATGTACACGCCGATCCGGCCGACCGCGGTGTCGAAGACCGGATAGCCGAGGTTGCCCGGCTTGAAGTAGAACTTCTCCCAGAACCCCTTCACCTGCGGAATGTGGTTCTTGCGGTGCATTCCGAGGTATTTCCCGTCGGCGTCGATCACCGCCGCGGTGTTGTAGTAGACGCCCGGCTGTTCCTGTTCGTACATCGGCACCACGAGCACCACGCCGTGCCGTTCGGCGACCTCCTGCATGAGTTTCGTGGTGGGGCCGTCCGGGATCGCCTCGGTGTAGGAATAGAAGTCCGCGTCCTGCACCTGGCAGAAATAGGGGCCGTAGAACAGTTCCTGCAGGCACACCACCTGCGCGCCCTGCGAAGCCGCCTTGCCGATGGCGTCGACCGCGTTCGCGATCATCGATTCCTTGTCGCCTGTCCACCGCTGCTGGATCAAGCCGGCTCGGACCGTGTCAGACACTGGTTTCCTCCTCGTTCCGGTGCGCGTTCAGGGGAAGGTTGAGCAGGACATAGGCGACGAAGGCGCCGACAAAGCCCATTACCCAGTTGTAGTCGTACAAAGGCTTCAGGACGGGAATCAGCCCGTCCGCCGGGAACGGCCCGCCATAGGCGCCGCCGACCGCGAGCACCGCGCCGATCAGGGTCGCGACGAGCGCGCGCCAGTGCCAGCCCGCGGTGAACCAGTACTCGCCGCTCGGCAGGTAGAGCTCGGCCAGCTTCAGCCGGGTCCGTTTCACCGCCCAGTACCCGGCGACGAGCACCCCGGCGACCGCGCCGAGCAGCCCGCCGTAGAAGCCGAGCCAGGCGAAAATGTAGATGCTCGGGTCGGAGTAGAGCCGCCACGGCTGGATCAGGACGCCGATTACGCCGGTGATCAGCCCGCCGAGCGCGAAGGTGATCCGCTTCGGGAAGGCGTTGGAGAAATCGTAGGACGGGCTGACGACGTTCGCCGCCAGGTTGGCCGAGATCGTCGCCAGCACCAGCGCGATCAGCGCGACGACCACCACGACCGGGCTGGAGAACTTGTCCGCCAGCTGCGCCGGGTCCCAGATGTCCTGCCCGTAGAGCACGTGCCCGCCGGACGTGGTGAGGATGGCGACGATCGCGATGAACGTCATCGTCGTCGGCAGCCCGAGGATCTGCCCGCGCATCTGCTTGCGCTGGCTGCCGCCGAAGCGGGTGAAGTCCGGCATGTTCAGCGACAGCGTCGACCAGAAGGCGATCATCGCCATCAGCGACGGCGCGAAGACCTTCCAGAAGCCCGGCCCCCAGCCGAGTTTCCCGTTGTCGTGCAGGATCGGGCCGAATCCGCCCGCCTTCACCAGCACGTAGCCGAGCAGGATCAGGAACCCGACCGACACCAGCGGCGCGGTCCAGTTCTCGAACTTGCGGACGGCTTCCATGCCGCGCCAGATGATCAGCATCTGGACCACCCAGAACACCGCGAACGACAGCCACAGCGTCCAGTGCTGCCCGCCGATCACCGCCGAATCGCGCCAGCCGGACCCGGCGAGCCGCCCGACGATCACGTAGATCGCCTCGCCGCCCACCCAGGTCTGGATGCCGAACCACCCGCACGCGATGAACGCGCGCAGCAGCGCGGCGAGGTTCGCGCCGCGCAGGCCGTAGAACGCGCGGGCGAACACCGGGAACGGGATGCCGTATTTGGTGCCGGCGTGGCTGTTGAGCAGCATCGGCGCGAGCACGATCAGGTTGCCGATGGTGATCGTGATCAGCGCTTGCAGCCAGTTCATGCCGAGCGCGATCAGCGACGCGGCCAGTGCGTACGACGGGATGTTGTGCGCCATGCCCATCCACAGCGCGAAATAGTTGTAAGTCGTCCAGGTCCGCTTCTCGACCGGGACCGGGGCCAGTTCGTCGTTGAAGAACCGGCTGCCTCGCAGCGCCCGCACGTCGCCGAGATCCACCCGGCTGTGCTCACGTGTCATCGGCTCCATTGCGGAATCCTGCGCGCCGGGCGGGGGCCGGGGGCAGAGACAGTCTGTTCACTGTTGCGGTGCCCTCGGCGCAGTCTGTCGATTGCGCCGAACCGCGCCGGAGTGCATGACCTGCGTCACAACCTGGTCGTCATCCCGGGGCAAAACGGCCGAAACATCTCCACCGGATCTCCACATCTCACCCGGATGGCCTCCACGGCGATTGCTTAAAGTCGGCGGCATGGACAACGGGGGAAGACGGGTGCTGGTCGTCGAGGACGACCTCACCATCGCCGCGTCGATCGACGCCCGGCTGAGCGCGGAAGGGTTCTCCGTGACGGTCGCGCACGACGGGCCCGCGGCGGTCGAGGCGGAGGCGGCGACCAGTCCCGACCTGGTGGTTCTCGACGTGATGCTGCCCGGTTTCGACGGCCTCGAGGTCTGTCGCCGCATCCAGGCGCGACGGCCGGTGCCGGTGCTGATGCTCACCGCCCGCGCCGACGAGACCGATCTGCTGGTGGGCCTCGGCGTCGGCGCGGACGACTACCTCACGAAGCCGTTCTCGATGCGGGTCCTGTCCGCGCGAATCCAGGCGTTGCTGCGCCGGGTGGAACGTTCGTCGGCCGCGGCGGAAGAGCGGATCGTGCTGGGGGACCTGGAGATCGACATCGCGGAACGGCGGGTTCGCCGAGGAGGCGAACCCGCCCAGCTGACGCCGATCGAATTCGACCTCCTGGTGCATTTCGCGCGCCGGCCGCGCGCGGTGCAGCCGCGGGAACGGCTGCTCAGCGAGGTGTGGGACTGGGACGTGCAGGCGACCGGAGCCGGCACCCGGGCGGTGGACAGCCACATCAAGGCGTTGCGGCGGAAGCTCGGGGCCGACTTGATCCGGACTGTGCACGGGGTCGGGTACGCGCTGGAGGTGCCCGCGTGAAGCCGTTTTTCGCGAAGGCGGTTGATTTTCTGCCGAGACCGCTGGACGGGATCCGGTCGATCAAGCTGAAACTGGCGATTCTGATGGTCGCGTCCGGCGGGATCGCGTTCGCGTTCTTCCGGGTCCAGATCGGCTGGCTGCCGCCGCGGACGACGGTGACCGCGGTGGCGATCGCGTTGCTGACGTCGCAGGTTCTGGCGCACGGCATGACCCGGCCGCTGCGCGAGATGACGGCCGCCGCGCGGGCGATGGCGAAAGGCGACTACACCCGCCGGATCCGCGCGACCGCCCGCGACGAGGTCGGCTCGCTGGCCGCGGCGTTCAACCAGATGGCCGCCGACCTGTCCACCGCGGACCGCCAGCGCCGGGAGCTGATCGCGAACGTCTCGCACGAACTGCGCACGCCGATCACCGCGCTGAACGCCGTACTGGAGAACCTGGTGGACGGCGTCGCCTCGCCGGACCCCGCGACGCTCCGCACGGCTTTGCACCAGACCGAACGCCTGGGCCGGCTGGTCACCGAACTGCTGGACCTGTCGCAGATCGACGCCGGGACTCTGCCGCTGGACCGAACGCCGGTTGACCTGGAAGACCTGCTCGCCGAGGTCGCCTCCGAAGCGGAAGCAATGGCCGCCGCGGCCGGTCGAGGGGTCCGGTTCGCGGTGTCGGTGTCCCCGCCGGGCGCGACGGTGCCCGCTGACCGCGAGCGGCTGTACCAGGTCGTGCTGAATCTGCTGGAGAACGCCGCCCGGCACGGCCCGGCCGGGGGAGAAGTGGCGGTGCTGGCGCGGATCGAGGCCGGAGAAGCGCGGATCGAGGTGCACGACCAGGGGCCGGGCATCCCGGAACCCGACCGGGACCGGGTGTTCGAACGCTTCACCCGAGGAGAACGCGCCGGAGGCGGCGGGACCGGACTGGGGCTGGCGATCGCGCGATGGGTGGTGGAACTGCACGGCGGAACGATCGCGGTGGTCGACCCGGAGCCGGTCGCAGCAGTGCCCGGCGGTCCCGCGACTGGCGGCGGCGGGCCGGGGTGCCGGATCCGGGTGACACTGCCTGCTTGACGGTGGGCTTGGGCGCGCCGGATGAGGCTGGTGGGGGTTGCCGGGGGTTGCCGGGGGTTGGTGGCGGTGGCTGTTTGACGGCTTCGGGCCCGGCGGTCGTTGATTTGGGTGCCGCGTAGACGGCGGCCGATTCCGGGGACGCCGTCTACGCGAGGGCCTGTTGCCTCGCCGGGAGGCGGCGGCTTGGTCCCGGGGAAGGGTGCCTACGGAAGTCCGTGAGGGGAACCCTGACGGAATCTGATTCCCTGAGGGCTCCCCTCACGGACCTCCGCCGCTGCGCCCGGCGGGCCGCTTCTGAGAAATCGTGAAGTCCCTCCGAGGCCACTTCAGGCACACATATTTGCTATCGCGAAGAGAGGGTTCATGTCCGAGCAGGCACAGAATCACCCCGCCCATGCCGTTCCGCCCTGGCTGGTGCGGGTCGTCCGGCAGCCGGGGCCGAGGCCGTTGTTCGAAAGGGCCGAGGCCGCGGTGCCCGGCGGCGCGAAACTGGTCGCGCTGGCGGTCGCGGTCGCCGGGGCGGTCGTCGTGCCGGTGGACCGGCCCGGGATCGGCTGGGTCCTGGCCCTGCTGATCGCGGCCGGAGTGCTCCTGGCGTGCGCGAAACTGCGCGGCAGGCAAGAACGGACGGCCAAGGCGAGACGCTGGCGGCAGGCCGCGTGGGCGTTGATGGCGATCGCCCTGCTCGCGGTCGGAGCCCTGCGAGCGGCCGAGTGGTTGTTCGCGTTGTGCGCGGCGGGAGCGGCAGCCACGGCATCGCTCGCCGTCGTCGGCAAGCGGACTGTGCACGGCACGACGTACGACGTTCTCGCCGTGCCGCTCGAAGCGTTCCGCGCGGTGCCGTGGCTGCTCCGCCGCAGGCCACGCCCCGGCGGGCAACGCGGACGGGTTCTCGGGGCGGTGCTGCTGTCCGGGCTGGTCCTGGTGGTCTTCTTGCCGTTGCTGATCAGCGCGGATCCTCGCTTCGCGCAGTTCGTCGGCGACCTTGTCCCGGAGGTGCGTCCGGGTTCGGTCGTCCAAGCCGCGCTGGTGTTCGTCGTGGCCTTCGCCGCGATGGCAGCCGTCTTCCTGATCTCCACGGAACCCTTGCCGGAACGGGAAAACCGGAGAACCACGCTCGGCGACCGGCTGTCGTGGACGTCCTCGCTGGGCACCTTGGCGGTGGTGTTCACCGCCTACGTCGGAGTGCAAGCGACTGCACTTTTCGGCGGCACGGACTACGTCCTCCGCACCGACGGCCTCACCTCGGCGGACTACGCGCGCGGCGGTTTCTGGCAGCTCTGCGTCTGCACAGTGCTAACCCTCGGCATCGTCGCCGCGGCGCTGCGCTGGGCGCCGAAAGCCACCCGCGCCGACCGGACGGTCCTGCGCGCGCTGCTCGGTGCGCTGACCGTGCTAAGCCTGGTCGTGGTGCTGTCCGCTTTGAGTCGCATGTGGACCTACCAGCAGGCGTACGGATTCACGGTGCTGCGCTTGCTTGTGGAGGTGTGCGAGATCTGGCTGGGCGTGGTGTTCGTCCTGATCGGAGCGACGCTGGGCACCCTCCGCCCCGGCTGGCTGCCCCGCGCGGCGATCGCCGCCGCCGCACTGGCGTTGCTGGGACTGGCCGCGGCGAATCCGGAGGCGGCGATCGCGGACGCCAACCTGGACCGGGCGGCGCAGGGCAAGCCGCTCGACGTCCGCTACCTGAGCCGGTTCTCCGCCGACGTGGCGCCGGTCGTGGCAAGCCGCCGCCCCGACGCGGCTTGCCTGTTGCGCCCGCTCGCCCATTCCCTGCCCGACGACGCTTGGCCAGCCTGGAACTGGAGCCGTTCCCGGGCCCGGGAGATCATCCGGTCGGGGCCGCCGTGCGTGTGACGGGTTCCGGTCCGGGCGCGGTCAGCCAAGGGTGCTTCGGCCTCCGGAGATGGGTCTCGGGGCCACCGTGCAGTGATGATGCACCTGGCTGCGGCGTCGGGAGTCAGCTCCGTGGCACCGAACGGGCTTTCCTGGTCGATGCCCACGTCCGCGTCGACGGAGAACCGGCGAGCGTCCGCGGCCCGCTCCCACCGGAATGTTCGCCGCGGCAAGCGATTCCAGGGCTGCCGGAACCGCTTCCCGCGTCCGCCCGACGTTAAAGCGCGAACACTCCGTTCGACTGGCTGTCCGCCGCGCACTTGTTCGGGTACGTCGCCCGGTACGTCACCGGCGTGCCCCGCCAGCTGCCCAGTGCCGTGACGTCCACCGGCGAGTAGATCATCGTGCACTTCTGCCGACGCGGGGAGATGCGGGAGAAATCGCCGTTGACCGCTTCGAGGGTCGCGCAGGCGGCGTCGCGGTGGCGGTGCGTGCCGCCGGTGGGTTCGCAGGTCAGGGACGCGCTCGTGACGCGCCCGGAAGTCTCGTGCATGGTCAGCTGCAGCATCGAATCCGGGACGTGCGGTGCGGCCAGGCCGCCGAAACCGATCAAGGCAGCTGCGACCGGAGCGAAGGAAGAGAACACCATACGAGGGATATCGGCGCCGCGGACCCGATCACTGTGCTCCTCGTCCGGGTGGGTTTTCCTCGCTCGGACGGGTGGCGGTGCCGAGGTCGTGCGCCAGCAATGCCACGTACAGCGACAACATCGACTCCGGATCTTCCAGTCGCACTCCCAGCACCTGTTCGATGCGGGCGAGTTGCTGGTAGTACGCGGTCCGCGAGGTGTGGGCGGCGACGGCCGCGGCGGACTTGTTGCCGCCGTGCGCGCAGTAGTGCCGCAGCGCGGAGACGAGACGACTGCCGGAAGCAGCGTCGCGTTCGAGGAGCGGGCCTAGTTCTCGCGCGGCGAAGGCGTGGACGCGCTCGTCGTCGGCGAGAAGGTGCAGCAGGCCGCGTAGCCGAACATCCTTGAGACGGTGCAACGGTTGGTCGTCGTCCTCATCGAGGGCGGCGGCAGCGACGTGTGCGGCTTCGACCAAGGTGCGTTGTGCCTCAGCAGGTCCCGTGACAGTCGTGCCTACGCCGATGGCGGCTGGTGCGGACGCGCGCGCGTCGTGGATGTCAGTGGCAAGGCGCTGGAGCACGGCGTCAGCGTTGGCGTCCGGCGAGAGGGCGAGAAGCGCGCGTACGGCGGTCTCGTCCGTCGACACCAGCGCGGAAACCTTCGCGCGACGCGTCGCGAGAGCAGTCGCTTCGGCCAGTTCGCGCAACAGTGGCGGCGTCGACAGCGTCGGTCGCGTAGTCGCGGTAATGCGCGGCCTCACCGCGAGACCGACCAACTGCCGACCGGTCAACGGCACAGCTAGCGCAGAAGAGCGCGCGAGGATTTCGGCTGTCGGCGCGGGAGAATTCAGCAACTCGGTCAAGACCGCGCGGTGTGCTTGTCGTTCGAGGGTGTCGGAGTCGCGCGTCACGAGACGGTGCACCGCGAGCGCGGACGCTGCTCGTTCGGCGACCACCTGATACCGATGCGGTGGCGGTTCGGCGCACACCAGCACCAGCCGTCCCCAGTCGTGGCCGCGCGCGCCGACGACGGTGACGAGCCAGCCCGCCGCCGAGTGGTATCCGGTGCGCTCGCCGACCTGCACCACTCGCGACCGCGCCGGCCAGCCGATCAGCAGTTCGCCCGGATCGGTGCCCGCAGTGTCGTAGGCGAGGACTTCGTGTTCCAGGGTTTCCAGCACGACCGGCTGTTCGGTCAACCGCGCCACCTCGGCGAGCACCGCCGCGGGCTCGGCACCGGCGACGGTCAGCGACGTAAACGTCTCGTGCACCCGCTCCGCCGCCCGAAGCTCGGCGAGCTGCGCGTCCACGATCATTCCGTTCACTGCCTCGGTCACCGCGACATAGCGCGTCTCGCGGGACAGCGTCACGAGCGGCAATCCGCGCTGCTCAGCCGCCGTCACGAGAGCGTGCGGCAGCCGGTCGTTCCAGTGCCGCACGAGCTCGACCACCAGGCCCGCGACGCCGACGTCGGCGAGATCGGCGACGTACCGGGTCAGCGTCGCGTCGTCGTCCGGGAGCGCGACACCGGTGGTGAGCACGAGTTCTCCGCCGCGCAGCAGGTGCGCGATGTCGGCGACCTCGGCCGCGTGCGCCCAGCGGACTCGCCGTTCGAGCCCGGTGCTGCCCGCGACCACGCGCGGACAGCCCTGGCGCAGCACCGGCAACGCGAGCGCCTCGGCGACGGTCGGGTACATCGGTCCCCCTTGCTGGCCGGCCAGGCACAGACTGTACGGCGGAGAGGGGTAGTCCGTACACGTTGTCGATGGCGGACCCGGGTGCCGCGCCCGGAGACTCGGGGGCACCCGACCGGAAGGAGCGGACGTCGTGACCGACCGCATCAGCCATTGGATCGACGGCAAGCCGGTCGTCGGCTCCGGACGCACCGGCGACGTGTACGACCCGGCTACCGGCCAGGTCAGCGCGCAGGTGGACTTCGCGGGACCGGCCGAGGTGGACCAAGCCGTGGCCGCCGCGACCGCCGCGCTGCCGGGCTGGCGGGGCACGTCGCTCGCCGGACGCACGCGCGTGCTGTTCGCCTTCCGCGAGCTGCTTCAGGCACGCAAACACGAGCTGGCGAAGATCGTGACGAGCGAGCACGGCAAGGTCGAATCGGATGCTGCGGGCGAAGTCGCGCGCGCGATCGAAAACGTCGAATACGCCTGCGGCGCGGCGCAAATGCTGAAGGGCGGCTTCAGCGAGAACGCTTCCACGGGCGTCGACGTCTACTCGATCGCGCAGCCGCTCGGCGTGGTCGGCGTGATCTCGCCGTTCAATTTCCCCGCGATGGTGCCGCTCTGGTTCGTGCCGAACGCGTTGGCGTGCGGCAACACCGTCGTGCTCAAGCCAAGCGAGAAGGACCCGTCCGCGGCGCTGTTCATCGCCGAACTGCTCGCCGAAGCGGGCTTGCCGTCAGGTGTGTTCAACGTGCTGCAGGGCGACAAAGTCGCGGTCGACGGCCTTCTCGCGCACCCGGACGTCAAGGCGATCTCCTTCGTCGGCTCGACCCCGATCGCCCGCTACGTCTACGAAACCGGCACCAGCAACGGCAAGCGCGTGCAGGCGCTCGGCGGGGCGAAAAACCACATGGTCGTGCTGCCGGACGCTGACCTCGACCTGGCCGCCGACGCCGCCGTCTCGGCCGGTTTCGGATCGGCGGGGGAGCGGTGCATGGCGGTTTCGGTGGTGGTCGCCGTGGAGCCGATCGCGGACGAACTGGTGGCCAAAATCGTTGAGCGGATGCGGAAACTGCGCGTCGGAGACGGACGCAAGCCGTCGTCCGAGATGGGACCGCTGGTCACCAGGGCGCACCACGAGCGAGTTTCGTCCTATGTGGACGCCGGAGTGGCCGAAGGCGCGGAACTGGTGATGGACGGCCGGGGCGTGGAAGCAGACGGCGCGAACGACGGTTTCTGGCTCGGCCCCACTCTTTTCGACCGGGTCACTCCCAGTATGTCGGTCTACACCGACGAAATCTTCGGCCCCGTGCTGTCCGTCACGCGAACGACGACCTTCGACGACGCGCTCGCGCTCATCAACGCCAACCCGTACGGCAACGGCACCGCGATCTTCACCGGCGACGGACGGGCGGCGCGCCGCTTCCAGAACGAGGTCGAGGTCGGCATGGTCGGCGTCAACGTGCCGATCCCGGTCCCGGTCGGCTACTACTCGTTCGGCGGCTGGAAGGATTCGCTGTTCGGCGACACGCACGCGTACGGGCCGGAGGGGTTCCACTTCTTCACGCGGACGAAGGTGGTCACTTCGCGCTGGCCGGACACCTCGCACGCGGGGGTGAACTTGGGGTTCCCGAAGAACTCCTGAACCGGATTCACCACACGCCGTTCTCGCCGACGATGCTCGCCACCGAGCCGCTGTTCCCCAGCAGGCACACCGCGAGCACCCGCTCGGCAGCCAGCCGTTCGCCCCGGGCCGCATTGAGCTCATGGGTGCGGCCGCCCACACGGAGCTGCCATTTCTCGACCGTGCCCGGGCCGCGCGGCGTGTGCTTGAACCCGACCGGGTAGTCGTCGGTGATCGGGCCGGTGCCGAAATCGTGCGCCGGCCCGGGGACGACCGTCAGCGGTGCCCCGCAGTCAGCGAGCTCGCGTCGTCCGAACCGGATCGCCAGCGCGACGACGACGGCGGCGGACGCCACCGCCCACAACGCGGACGCGCTGAAGCCGGACTTGACGACCGCGACGACCGCGATCGCCACTGCGATCGCAACGAAGACCCAGACCGCCCAAAAGAACCAGCCGAGGACCGCTCCGCGCTGGCTCCGGTGCAGTCTCCCGGCGAGATTGGCGGCGGCGACCTCGCCGGGATCAGCCTTCGCGCTCATGCCGCGATCACGTTGACCAGGATTTTGCTGCGCGGGACGAAGACCGCGCCGTTGGCCCGACCGCCGAGCACCCGGCTCTTCAGGTCGGGGTCGAGCCGATAGCTCTTGCCGTTCACGACGAGGTAGGTGAAGGGGATCCGTTCCGTGATCTCGTACAGGTACATCGGGGGCAGGACGCCGGACGGCCGGTGCTGCACATGGCCGAAATCGTGCGTCAAGCCCGTCACCACGTCGACCTTGCCCCCGCGCCAGTCCGCCAGCCGCCGCCCGATCGCCCGCCCGGGATACACCGCGATGACCAGGAAGACCAGTGACATCACGTACAGGGGCGCGTTCTTCGACCAGTAGGACACCAGCGGCTTGCCGAAGTAGGCGTTGAGATTGTTGGTGGCCTGGATCATGGCGGGGCTGATGCCGAACCAGATCGGGGTCAGGACCGCCAGCGCGACGAGAACGAGCAGCACCAGGACGAGCGTCCAGAAATTGCCGTCCAGCACCACTCGCCGCTGGGACGGATGCAGTTTGCCTTCGCGGTTGGCCTGGTCTGCGGCTGCTTGCACAGCTTCCTGGGTCACTCGCCGGAGCCGCCCTTCGCCTCCTTGGCCTCGCGTTCCTTCTTGGCGGCTTCGGACGCTTCGGAGTATCGGTCGTATTGTTCGTTCTCCTGCCGTCGGGTCTCGGCGCCGACGCCGACCGTGTCGGCGGGGCTCCACTTCGGCACGCCGCCCTCCGCTTCTTTCCAGCCCTTCGGGCTGAGCACGCTGCGGCCGTCCTCCGAGTAGGTCTCTCCCCACTCGTTGACCCGGTCCTTCCACTTCTCGTTCAGCGGTGCCTGCACCTTGTCCTTGGCCGCTTCCTTCCAGCGGTCGGCCTTGACCTCGGCGGACTCGGCCTTGCCCGCGGCCTTCAGCTCTCCGGCCTTCTTCTCCAGGTTGATGCCGACGTCGACGCTCTTGTCGGTGATCTTGCCCGCCGACTTGCCGACCTTGCGCAGCGCGTTCGCGGCCTGCTCGATCGCCGCCTTCGACTTGCCCGCGCTCTCCGCGAGCTTGTCCAGCTTCTCCACGACCTTCGCGATCCGGGTGCCGATCTTCTCCGCCAGGATCCCGCCGTCGACGATGGTGTCGGCGATGAACGCGGCTACCGTGCCGCCGAGAGTGCACCACGACGAAGCGAGCGCGGCGAGGCCCTTGATGATCAGCTCGCCGACGAACGACGAGATCATGTCGCGGATCAGCCCGCGTTCGGTGCCGACCAGGGCACCGGCGACGTTCATCGCGGTGGACGCGCCGTTGGCCTGCCCGGCCGCGTTGCGGAGCTTGTCCACGTAGTCTTTCGCCCGGCCCTGGTAGGCCTGGCCGCCTTGGCCTTGGAAGTTCGGCGCCACCTTGCCCGCGGCCTGCTCGTACTTGTCCGCGCTATCGGCGAGCTGCTTCGCGACGTTCGACCAGGTCACGGCCTTGGCGGTGACCGCTTCCGGATTGCCGGCGAGCTGGTCGAGTCCCTCCTTGAGGAAGCTGATGTGCTCGATCAGCCAGCCGACGCCCGCGCTGGCCAAGCTGCCGAGCGGGTCCATCGCCACACCGAGCAGGTCGAGCGCGTCGGTCACCCCGTCGACGGCGAGGTTGCCCCAGTCGCCGTGCCGGAGGTCGGTCTGCGTCGCGGAGAGATCGTTGACGATGCCCGCACCGGAGGTCTGGGCGTTGAGGTTGTCCAGTTCGTTCGAGGACGACCCCATGTTCGTGCTGAAGCCGCTCGGCGATTCCGACTTGGCGACCAGCGGGTTTTCCTGCGTCTCGGTCATTCCGGCAGCTCCTTGCCGAGGCCGTTGATGTGGCCGACAGTCTGTTGCTCGTGCCTGTCGTAGTGATCGTGCGCCTGTTGCAGCAGGTTCGCGATCTCGTCGCCTTCGCCCGCCAGGTCCGTCACGAACGAGGTCGCCACGGACATCCAGATCTGCAGCGGCATCGCGAACACCTGGCCGACGATGCCGAACGCGTCGTCGCCGAACGACTGGCCGGACTCGGTGGCCTGCGCCGCGGTGTGCACGCCGGCCGCGATGTCCTCGACCTCGCCCTTGTGCGCGCGCAGCGCCGGCAGGTCGACCTTCGATCCGTCTGCCATCAGTTCCTCCCCAGGAACGAGCCGCCGCCGTAGTAGTCGTCGTCATCTGTCGGGTCCGGCGCCGGGCGGGCGGGGCGTGCGGGCCGGGACGGCGGAGCGGGCGGGGCCGCGGGCCGGGACGGCGGAGCGGAATCGTCCTGGGCGTCGAAGAATTGCGGCTGCGACGGCGCCGGCGGGGCCGTTTCCTCCGGAATCTCCGGCTCCGGGATCTGCTCTTCGAGGAATTTCATCGCGTCGCTGTTCTCGCCGATCACCGGTGCCATGATCGCGGTCAGCTGCTGCGCGGCCTGGGCTTGGGCGCGCCGGGCGGTGGCCAGCACGGCGGCCGCGAGGGCGGCTCGGGGCATCTCGTCCGCGCGGGAGCCGAACTGGAGTTCCTGCAGCGCACCGGCGGTGTTGACGGTCGCGGTGACCGCGCCGTCCGGGCTCGTCGCGGTCGCCGACACGTGCTTCAGCCGTTCCTGGGCCTCCGCGGCCCGCTGCCGGATTTCGGCGATTTCGGGAGAAAGTGCGTTCATGTCGGCCGCTGCTTTCGGATCGAGTTCTGCATAGTCGTTCCGAGGCAGAAAACCGGGTTCTGGTTCCCCGTGCAAGCTAAGTTCCGAGTTGCCCGGTTCGTCGTCATTAAGAATTGTTTGCCCGCCATTTACCTCGCGCCGCCCGGGCCGGAGGGCGCGCCGGGCACCGCCGGGTCCGTAAACTCGTTGTGAGTAGCAGGAGGACCGCGAAGGAGGTGCCGGTGGCGAACACGGAAGAGCGTCGCTTCGAGGTGCTGCGCGCGATCGTCGCCGATTACGTGTCGAACCAGGAGCCGGTCGGGTCGAAGACGATCGTCGAGCGGCACAATCTCGGCGTTTCCAGCGCCACCGTGCGCAACGACATGGCCGCGCTGGAGGAAGAGGGCTACATCGCCCAGCCGCACACCAGCGCCGGCCGGATCCCGACCGACAAGGGGTACCGCCTGTTCGTCGACCGGCTCTCGGAGATCAAGCCGCTGTCGGCGGCCGAGCGGCGCGCGATCACCAGCTTCCTCGACTCCGGCACCGACCTCGACGACGTGCTGCGCCGGTCGGTCCGGCTGCTCGCGCAGCTCACCCGCCAGGTCGCGGTGGTGCAGTACCCGATGCTCACCAACACCGTGGCGCGGCACCTCGAAGTGGTCCCGCTCACGCCCGCGCGGCTCATGCTCGTGCTGATCACCGACTCCGGCCGCGTCGACCAGCGCACCGTCGACCTCGGCGACGTGGTCACCGAGGAGACAGTGCTGCGCCTGCGCACCGTGCTCAACGGCGCGCTCGCCGGACGGCGGCTGGCCGACGCCGCGGCGAACGTGGCCGAACTGCCCGACGGCGCGCCCCCGGACCTGCGCGACCACCTCACCCGGATCTGCACCACACTGGTCGAATCGCTGGTCGAGCACCCCGAAGAGCGGATCGTGCTCGGCGGCACCGGCAACCTGACCCGCAACGTCGCGGACTTCCCCGGATCGCTGCGCCAGGTGCTCGAAGCGCTCGAGGAACAGGTGGTGGTGCTGAAGCTGCTCGCCGCGGCCCGCAACCCCGGTGCGGTCACCGTGCTCATCGGTGAGGAAAATGAGGACGAGCAGATGCGCAGCACCTCGGTCGTGTCCATCGGCTACGGCCGGGACGACATGCTGCTCGGGGGGATGGGCGTCGTCGGGCCGACCAGGATGGACTACCCGGGCACGATCGCGGCGGTCCAGGCGGTCGCCAACTACGTGGGGCAGATCCTGTCCGGCCGCTGACCGGCGGCAGGCCGGGGACGTGGCGGAACACGAAGGAGAAGGCAGAGCAACGTGGCGAGGGACTACTACGGGATCCTCGGGGTGGCCAAGAACGCGAGCGATCAGGAGATCAAGCGCGCGTACCGCAAGCTGGCCCGCGAGCTCCACCCCGACGTGAACCCGTCGGAGGACGCCCAGCACCGCTTCGGCGAGGTGACCACCGCGTACGAGGTGCTCTCCGATCCGCAGAAGCGCAAGATCGTCGACCTCGGCGGCGACCCGATGGACACGGGCGGCCGGGGCGGCGGGGCGGCGACCCCTTCGCCGGCTTCGGCGGGCTCGGCGACATCATGGACGCCTTCTTCGGAGCGGCCGGCGGGGGCGGCGGAAGGGGCCGCGGGCCGCGCAGCCGCGTCCAGCCCGGCTCCGACGCGCTGATCCGGCTCGGCCTCACCCTCGAGGAGTGCGCGACCGGCGTCGACCGCGAGATCACCGTCGACACCGCGATCGTCTGCGACCTGTGCCGCGGCGCGGGCACCGCCGAGGGCACGAGCACCAAAACCTGCGACACCTGCGGCGGGGCCGGCGAGGTCCAGTCCGTGCAGCGGTCGTTCCTCGGCCAGGTCGTCACCGCGCGCCCGTGCCCGGTGTGCCGCGGCTTCGGCGAGGTCATCCCCGACCCGTGCCGCCAGTGCGGCGGCGACGGCCGGATCCGGTCGCGGCGCGGCGTCACCGCGAAGATCCCGCCCGGCGTCGGCGACGGCATGCGGATCCGGCTGTCCGGCCAGGGCGAGGTCGGCCCCGGCGGCGGCCCGGCGGGCGACCTCTACGTCGAGATCGACGAGGCCCCGCACGAGGTGTTCGTCCGCGAGGGCAACGACCTGCACTGCAACTTCCGCATCCCGATGACCACCGCGGCGCTCGGCGCGACGGTCCCGATCGCCACGCTGGTCGACGGCGACTACGAACTCGACATCGAACCCGGCACCCAGCCCAACACCGAACTGGTGCTCACCGGGAAGGGCATGCCGCGGCTGCGCTCGTCCGGCCGCGTCGACGGCCGCGGCGACCTGCACGTGCACATCGACGTCGTGGTGCCGACCAAACTCGACGAGGCCCAGCGTGACCTGCTCGTCGACCTGGCCCAGCAGCGCGGCGAAGAAGTCCCGACGCTCGCCGCCAACGGCAGCAAGCACGGCGGGCTGTTCTCCAAGCTGCGCGCGAAGAACCGCTGACGGTGCCGGACACGACCCTGCCGGTCTTCCTCGCCCCGGCCGTGCCCGCCGAAGGCCGGGCGCTGCTCGACGGCGAGGAAGCCCGGCACGCGGCCACCGTGCGCCGGCTGCGCGTAGGGGAGCAGCTCGTGCTCTCCGACGGTGCCGGCGCGATGGCGCGCTGTGCCGTGGACGCGGTCGAAGCGGGCCGGGCGGCGTCGGTCACCCTCACCGTTCTCGAGCGCTGGCAAGAAGAACCGCCCGCACTGCGCGTCCACGTCGCCCAGGCGCTCGCCAAAGGCGACCGCGGGGAACTGGCCGTCGAACTGGCCACCGAAGCCGGCGCGGACGCGATCGTGCCCTGGCGCGCCGCCCGCAGCGTCGCCCGCTGGGACGACGGACCCCGCGGCGAGAAAGCCCTCGCCCGCTGGCGCGCCACCGCCCGCTCGGCCGCGAAACAAGCCCGCCGAGCCCACGTGCCCGCCGTCGCCGAACCCGTCGGCACGCGCGAACTCGCCCAGCTCGCCGCGACGATGTCCGCGACACTCGTCCTCGAATCCGGCGTCACCAGCAAACTCACCGACCTCGACCTCCCCGACGGCGGCGACCTCCTCCTCGTCGTCGGCCCCGAAGGCGGCATCACCGACGAGGAACTCGCCCTCCTCGAACAAGCCGGAGCCACCACGGTCCGCCTCGGCCCGACCGTCCTCCGCACCTCCACCGCAGCAGCCGTCGCGCTCGGCGCGCTAGGCGTCCTCACCGGCCGCTGGCACTGACGCGAACCCGGAAAACCCGGCAGAACCCCTCAATATCCGCCCCAGGTGATGGCGCGCCGCACCCCCGCCAGCTACTCTGCACGGCAACGCGCGAACCCAAGGGTTTCACCCCGCCCCCAGGCGGGCATTACTCTTGAGTACGAACCCGAACCCCGCCGGGCACCTCCCCCCTCGGTCCGGCGGAGCCGCGGCGGCGGTGGAGCGACCCCCAGGCTCCACCGCGCCGCGGCGTCTTCGTATCGCCGGCGCGATCCTTCGCTGCTGCGGTTCCGGCTATTACTCCCGGGGGGCCGAGCCCCCCGGACCCCCGCGGTGCGGTGGTTGCGTGTCGTGCGTCCGTCGCGTTAGTGCGTGGGGTGGTTGCGTGGCGTTCGTTGGTTGCCGTGTGCTTGGGCTTTGTAGGGTGTTCGCATGAGTGATGCGGGTGCTGCGGAGACTTTGTTCGAGCGGATCATCGCCGGGGAGATTCCGGCGGACGTCGTGTACCAGGACGACAGCACGTTCGCGTTCCGGGACATCAATCCGCAGGCGCGGGTGCACGTGCTCGTGGTGCCGCGGAAGAGGTACCGGAACGTGGGGGAGCTGGCCGAGGGAGACCCGGAGCTGCTGTCGCGCGTGCTGTTGACGGCGCGGAAGGTCGCCGAGATCGAGGGGATCGCCGAGAGCGGGTATCGGGTCGTGTTCAATACCGACGCCGACGCCGGGCAGACCGTGTTCCACGTGCACGCCCACGTGCTCGGCGGCGAGCAGCTGGGGCTGTTCGGGAAGCCGCAGGCCGGAGTGCACTGAAACCGGGCTGCGGGGCGGGGATCAGGACAAGTAGCATTCAAGGGTCCCCGTACGCCGACTTGCGAAGTGCGCAGAAAGCAGGACCGAGGCCACGTGGCCGGAACTGAGACAGGTGGAGCCGCCCGAGCTGACAATCGGGTATCGGCCGAGGCAACCGCCGCTGGGGCGGCACAGGTTCGATTCCCGATCCCGGAAGCGGCCCAGCTGAGCCTGCTGGGGTCCCGGGACGAAAATCTGCGGGTGGCCGAGGAACTGCTGGCCGCGGACGTGCACGTGCGCGGCAACGAGGTCACGCTCACCGGCGCCGCCGCGGACGTCGCGTTCGCGGAACGCGTGTTCACCGAGCTCGTGCAGCTCGCCGGCGGCGGGCAGCAGGTCGGGCCGGACACCGTGCGGCGCACCGTCGGGATGCTGTCCAGCGGCGACGCCTCGCCCGCCGAAGTGCTGAGCCTCAACATCGTGTCGCGGCGCGGCAAGACCATCCGGCCCAAGACGCTGAACCAGAAGCGGTACGTGGACGCGATCGACAAGCACACGATCGTGTTCGGGATCGGGCCCGCCGGCACCGGCAAGACGTACCTCGCGATGGCGAAAGCCGTGCAGGCGCTGCAGGCCAAGCAGGTCACGCGGATCGTGCTGACCCGCCCCGCGGTCGAAGCCGGCGAGCGGCTCGGGTACCTGCCGGGCACCTTGAACGAGAAGATCGACCCGTACCTGCGCCCGCTCTACGACGCGCTGCACGACATGGTCGAGCCGGAGTCGATTCCGCGGCTCATGCAGGCGGGCACGATCGAAATCGCACCGCTCGCCTATATGCGGGGTAGAACGCTGAACGACGCCTTCATCATCCTCGACGAGGCGCAGAACACGACGCCCGAGCAGATGAAGATGTTCCTCACCCGCCTCGGCTTCGGGGCCAAGATCGTCGTCACCGGCGACATCACCCAGATCGACCTCCCCGGCGGGCAGCGCAGCGGGCTCCGCGTCGTGCGCGACATCCTCGGCGGCGTCGAGGACCTGCACTTCGCCGAGCTCACCAGCCAGGACGTCGTCCGGCACAAACTGGTCGGCGACATCGTCGACGCGTACGAGAAGTGGCAGGCCGTGCAGGACGCGCAAGAGCAGCAGACCGGCGGCTGGAAAGGCACCCGCCGATGAGCATCGAGATCGCCAACGAATCCGGCGTCGACGTCGACGAGGCGTCCATCGTCTCCGCCGCGCGCTACACCCTCGAGAAAATGGAGGTCAGCCCGCTCGCCGAGCTGTCCATCCTGTGCGTGACCCTCGAGGTGATGGAAGACCTCCACGAACGCTGGATGGACCTGCCCGGGCCCACCGATGTCATGGCCTTCCCGATGGACGAGCTCGACTCCTCCCGCCGCCCCGACGCGCCCGACTCGTCCCCCGCCCTGCTCGGCGACATCGTGCTCTGCCCGGCCTTCGCGAAAGACCAGGCGAAAACCGCGGGCCACCGGCTGATCGACGAACTGCACCTGCTCACCGTCCACGGCTGCCTCCACCTCCTCGGCTACGACCACGCCGAACCCGCCGAGGAACGCGAGATGTTCGGGCTGCAGAAGCGGATCCTCGGCGAATTCCAGGCCGCGGTCGCCGCGCACGAGGCCCGCAACGTGCAACGCGACGTCGACGACCGGGTGCTCGGCATCGCCGGGCTCGACGCACCGCGGCCCGGGGAAACGCCCTAGGCTCCGACCATGGGAAACCCCCCAGCACAGGTCGTCATCGCGGTGACGCTCGTGCTGCTCGCGGGCGTGTTCGCGGCCGCGGACGCCGCGGTCGGCACGGTGTCGCAGGCCAGGGTCGACGGCCTCGTCCGCAACGGCCGCGTCGGAGCCCGCCAGCTCGCCGCGGTCGTCGCCGAACGCCGCAGGCACATCAACCTGCTGCTCCTGCTGCGGCTCGCCTGCGAACTCACCGCCACGGTGCTGGTCACCGTGTCCTTCGTCGCCTGGTTCGACCGGCTGTGGCTCGCCATCCTGGTGTCCGCGGTCGTCATGGTCGTGGTCAGCTACGTCCTCATCGGCGTCGGCCCGCGCACCATCGGCCGCCAGCACCCCTACCGCGTCGGCACGATCGTCGCCGGACCGGTCCGCGCGCTCGGCACCGTCCTCGGCCCGCTGTCGCGGCTGCTGATCGTGCTCGGCAACGCGATCACCCCCGGCCGCGGCTTCCGCGAAGGCCCGTTCACCTCCGAGGTCGAACTGCGCGAACTGGTCGACCTCGCCCAGGAACGCGGCGTCGTCGAGGACTCCGAACGCGAGATGATCCACTCGGTGTTCGAACTCGGCGACACCGTCGCCCGCGAGGTCATGGTGCCGCGCACCGAAATCGTGTGGATCGAGCGCACCAAAACCGTGCGCCAGGCCCTCGCGCTCGCGCTGCGCACCGGCTTCACCCGCGTCCCGGTGATCGACGAGTCGGTGGACGACATCGTCGGCGTGGTCAACATCAAAGACCTCATGCCCGAGTACATGGGCCCGGACGGGCCGAGCACGGTCGTCGACGCGGTGATGAACCCAGCCAGCTTCGTGCCCGACTCCAAACGGCTCGACGAGCTGCTCAAGGAAATGCAGCGCACGCACAACCACATGGCGATCGCCGTGGACGAGTACGGCGGCACCGCGGGCCTGCTCACCATCGAGGACATCCTCGAGGAGATCGTCGGCGAGATCACCGACGAATCCGACGCCGACGAGCGCCCCGAGGTCGAGGAGCTCGAGGACGGTTCGGTCCGGGTGTCGTCCCGGCTCAGCATCGACGACCTCGGCGAACTGTTCGGCATCGACCTCGAGGACCACGACGTGGAGACCGTGGGCGGGCTGCTCGCCGAGCGACTGGGTAGGGTCCCGCTGCCGGGGGCCGAAGCCGAGGTCGCCGGTCTTCGGCTGTTCGCCGAAGGGGGCAAGGACCGCCGCGGCCGGATGCGCATCACGTCCGTGGTCGTCCGGCCGTCCTCCGCGCGCCCGCGCACCCGCCCGCCCCAGCCCGAAGAGCACGACAGGAGAGTCGAACATGCCTGACCTCGACGCCGAGGACCAGAAGCTGGTCACGCTGGCCCGTTCGGCCCGCGCGCGCACCGGTGCCGCGGAAGGCGCCGCGATCCGCGACAGCGACGGCCGCACCTACGCCGCCGCCACCGTCGACCAGCCGTCGTTCAAGCTCACCGCCGTGCAGGCCGCCGTCGCCGCCGCGCTGTCCAGCGGCGCCGAGGGCATCGAAGCCGCCGCGGTCGTCACCGCTGACGCGCTGGTCGCCGAGGCGTCGATGCACGCGGTCCGCGACGTCACCAAGGCCGCGCCGATCATCTTCGCCGATCCGTCCGGCGCCGTGGTCGAGGTGCTGCACTCGTGACCGAACCGCACCGTTCCGGTTTCGCCTGCTTCGTCGGCCGCCCCAACGCGGGCAAATCGACGCTCACGAACGCGCTCGTCGGCACGAAGGTCGCGATCACGTCCAGCAAACCGCAGACCACCCGGCACGCCATCCGCGGCATCGTCCACCGCGAAGACGCGCAGCTGGTGATCATCGACACCCCCGGCCTGCACCGCCCGCGCACGCTGCTCGGCCAGCGGCTCAACGACGTCGTGCACGAGACCTGGTCCGAAGTGGACGTCGTCGGGTTCTGCGTGCCCGCCAACGAGAAAATCGGCCCCGGCGACCGGTTCATCGCCGCCGAGCTGAAGAAGATCGCCCGGCGCACCCCGGTGATCGGCGTCGTCACCAAGACCGACCTCGTGAAGCCCGAACAGGTCGCCGAGCAGCTGGTCGCGCTGCAAGAGGTGATGGAGTTCGCCGACCTCGTGCCGGTGTCCGCTGTGGACGGTTTCCAGGTGCGGACGGTCGCCGACCTGCTGGTGCAGCGCCTGCCCGAGGGACCGCAGCTGTACCCGGGCGGCGAACTCACCGACGAGCCCGAGCAGACCCTCGTCGCCGAGCTGATCCGCGAAGCCGCGCTCGAAGGCGTCCGCGACGAGCTGCCGCACTCCATCGCGGTGACCGTCGAGGAGATGATCCCGCGCGAAGACCGCGACGACCTCATCGACATCCACGCGCTGCTGTACGTGGAACGGCCCAGCCAGAAGGGGATCATCCTCGGGCACAAGGGCGAACGGCTGCGCGAGGTCGGCGCGACCGCGCGCAAGCACATCGAACGGCTGCTCGGCACGAAGGTGTATCTCGACCTGCACATCAAGGTGGCCAAGGACTGGCAGCGGGACCCGAAGCAGCTGCGCAGGCTGGGTTTCTGACCGGTTGTGATCGTGCCCGGCGGCGCGGGCGGGTAGCGTCAGGCCGAACCGCACCCGATTCGTCCAGGGGGACCGCATGACCGGCCCGTATCCGCCGCAGGGCCCGTACCCGCCTTCGTACGGTTACCCGCCGCAGTATCCGCCGCCGCCGGACAGCAACCTGGTGTGGGCGATCCTGGCGACGGTGTTCTGCTGCCTGCCGCTGGGCATCGTCGCGATCGTCAAGGCCAGCCAGGTGAACACCTTGTGGTACCAGGGATACGCGGCCGAAGCGCACCGCGCGGCGGACGAGGCGCGCAAGTGGGCGATGTGGTCGGCGCTCAGCGTCGCCATCCTGATCGGGCTGTACGTGATCGTCGCGCTCGTGGTGTTCCTGATCGCCGGGAGCGCGATCTGGTGGCCGCATTGAGCACCGTCTACACCGGACTGCCCGCGCGCGGAACCCGTGCGGTGGCAAAGGCTCTCGCCGGTCCCGCGGCCGCGGCCGGAGGGGTCGGCCTCGCGTGCGTCGCGGTGTGGTTCGGCGATCCGACCACTCCCGGCGGGCCGCTCCCGGTGTGCCCGACGAAGCTGCTTTTCGGGATCGACTGCCCCGGCTGCGGCGGGATGCGCATGGCATACAGCGTGCTGCACGGCGATTTTTCCGCGGCACTGCACTACAACGCGGTGGCTTTGGCGTTCGTCGCCCTCTTCGCGTGGAGCGGTCTCGCCTGGACGATGGGACGGCTGCGCGGCCGGACGATGCGGTCGTGGCTGCACTGGCGGTGGACGCCGCACGTCGTCGCGGTCGTGTTCGTCTTGTGGTTCGTGGTGCGCAATCTTCCGTTCGCGCCGTTCACCAGCCTGTTCGTCTGAGTTCGCCTCGTTTTCGCTGTCCCGGGAACCGATTCGGCCGCTGTCGCGTCCACTGTGTCACCCGATGCGGACACCTGCTCGGCCTCGCCGCGCCGAACGAGGTACGCTCCCGCGCACCGACGTGTCCGCCGCGGACACGACGTGGGTCAGCTCGCGCGCCGAGACCAGCAACGAGGGGGACACTCGATGACCTATCCCTACGGCCAGCCCGGCGGCCCGCCTCAAGGCGGACCGCCGTTCGGCACGCCGCCGGGACAGCAGGTGCCGGGCGGCTACCCCCAGCCCGGTTCCGGGCAGCAGAACCCGTACGGCCCCGGCAAGGTCTACGCGGACTGGGGCCAGCGCGCCGGCGCCTACCTCATCGACTTCGCCCCGCTCCTGGCGGGGCTCCTGATCGCTCTGCTCGTGTCGATGGCGTCGGGCATCGCGGGCACGATCGTCTACGCCCTCGCGATCCTCGGCAATCTCGCCTGGACGGTCTTCAACCGCTGGATCAACGGGGGCAACACCGGCCAGTCGCTGGGCAAGCGGATCGTCGGCATCAAACTCGTCAGCGAGGCCACCGGCGAGCCGATCGGGGCCGGGATGGCGTTCGTCCGCGACATCGCGCACGCACTGGACAACATGGCCTGCGCCCTCGGCTACCTGTGGCCGCTGTGGGACGACAAGGCGCAGACGTTCTCGGACAAGATCCTCAGCACGATCGTGGTGCCCGCCGGTTCCGCGCCGTCGGGTGCGCCGGGCGGATTCGGCCAGCAGGGCGGCTTTCCCGGCCAGTCCGGCGGATTCGGGCAGCCCGCCGGTTTCTCGGGCCAGCCCGGCGGATTTCCCGGGCAACCCGGTCAGCCGGGCGGTTTCCCGGGGCAGCCGGGTCCCGCGCCGCAGCCGGGATTCGGGCAGCCCGCCTCGGGCGGGTTCCCCGCGCAGCCGTCGCCGTACGGCGGATTCCCCGCCGCACCGCCCGGATCCGGCGCTCCGCAGCCGGGATTCGGGCAGCCGCCGGTCCCGGGAACGCCGCCGCAGCAAGGATTCGGGCAGCCGGGCGGTGCGCCGCAGCCCGCGTTCGGCCAGCCGGGAGTTCCGCCGCAGCCCGCGTTCGGGCAGCCGAACCAGCCCGGTCCGCCGAACCAGCCGCCGGGCCCGACGCCGTTCGAGCAGCCCGAGCCGACGCAGGTCGTGCGCCCGCCCGCACCCCGGCAACCGCCGTCCGAAGCGCTCGGCGCCGCTGAGCGCACCCAGGTCGTACCGCCTTCCGGGGAGCCGGAAGCGACGCAGATGATCAAGCCGGAAACGCCTGAATCCGGTCCGGCCCAGTCCTGATCCGCACCGGATCACGGTAAGCACGAGGAACTCGGGGGAACCCAGATGACCAATCCCTACGGCCAGCCCCAGCAGCCCTACGGCGGCCAGCCGCAGCAGCCCTACGGCCAGCAGCCGTACCCGCAGTCCGGTGCGACGCCGGCGCAGCCGTACCCGCAGCAGCCCTACGGCCAGCCCGCGCCGTACGGCCAGCCCGCCTTCGGCGGCGCGCCCGGCGGCGACCTGAGCTCCATCAAGGACTACAAGGGCTGGGCGATCGGCTGCATCTTCCTGATGTGGATCATCGCGATCTTCGCGATCATGAAGTCGAACGAAGTCCAGAGCTACAAGATGCAGGGCAACGCCGCGATGGCCCAGCAGGCGTCGCAGACGACGAAGACGCTGTGTCTGGTCGCCACCATCCTCGGGGCGCTGGGCTGGGTCGTCGCGATCATCATGATCATCATCAGCCTCGTGGCCGCGTCCGAGGTGCACAGCTACTACTGCACCGGCAGCTACTGCTGAACCAGGGTGTCCCGCCCCGGCATCGTCGGAGAAGTGCGACGATGTCGGGGTGGTGAACCTCTACCGCGACACCGGGGTGGTGCTGCGCACGCACAAGCTGGGCGAGGCCGACCGGATCGTCACCCTGCTCACGAAACGGCACGGCAAGGTCCGGGCCGTCGCGAAGGGCGTGCGGCGCACGTCGTCGCGGTTCGGAGCGCGGCTGGAGCCGTTCGGGCACGTCGACGTGCAGTTCTATCCCGGCCGGTCGCTCGACGTCATCACCCAGGTCGAGACCGTCGACGCGTTCGCCCTGCCGCTCGTGGCCGACTACCAGCGCTACACCGCGGCGTCGGCGATCGCGGAAACCGCGGACCGGCTCTCGGCTGAAGAGGGCGAACCGGTCATGAAGCTGTATCTGCTGGTCGTGGGCGCGTTGCGGGCCCTGGCCGGCGGTCAGCGGGACGCGTCGCTGGTGCTCGACGCGTTCTTCCTCCGGGCCATGGCCTACGCCGGCTGGGCGCCGGCGATCACCGAATGCGCGCGCTGCGGCCTGCCCGGCCCGCACGCCGCGTTCAACGTCGCCGCGGGCGGCTCGATGTGCCCGGACTGCCGCATCGCGGGCTCGGTGCATCCCGCGCCCGAGGTGCTGACGCTGCTGGAAGCGCTGCTGCAGGGGGAGTGGGCGGTCGCCGAGTCGTCGCCCGGGATCACCCGCCGGGACGCGTCCGGCCTGGTCGCGGCGCATCTGCAGTGGCATCTGGAACGGCAGCTGCGGTCGCTCCCGCTCGTGGAGCGGCGTGCCCGGGAGGCCGCCGGGCCGGGCCCAGTAGGGTCGGCCGGG
Source organism: Amycolatopsis echigonensis (assembly GCF_002846615.1). NCBI lineage: Bacteria > Bacillati > Actinomycetota > Actinomycetes > Pseudonocardiales > Pseudonocardiaceae > Amycolatopsis > Amycolatopsis echigonensis. Next base: position 427,734 of record NZ_PJMY01000002.1, read on the forward strand.
TAGGAAGTCCATTCTTCAGGAGGCCGCGAGTGCTGCGCAGGGGACGGGAGACCCGCTCGCCGGGGTACGAACTGCGGGCGCCGGATCCGCATCCCTCGGGCGCGAAACCGCCGGAAATCCCGCCGGACCTGGTGCCGAAGCACGTGGCGCTCGTCATGGACGGCAACGGCCGATGGGCCAACCAGCGCGGCCTGCCGCGGATCGAGGGCCACAAACGCGGCGAGGCCGTGATGATCGACGTCGCGAGCGGCGCGGTCGAACTCGGCATCAAGTGGCTGTCGGTGTACGCCTTCTCGACGGAGAACTGGAAGCGCAGCCCCGAGGAAGTCCGGTTCCTCATGGGCTTCAACCGCGACACCATCCGCCGCCAGGTCGACTACCTCGGCTCGATCGGCGTGCGCATCCGCTGGGCCGGGCGGCGGCCGAAGCTGTGGGCCAGCGTGATCAAGGAACTGCAGATCGCCGAAGAGAAGACCAAGCACAACACCAAGCTCAACATGACGATGTGCGTCAACTACGGCGGCCGCGCCGAACTGGGCGACGCGATGCGGCGGATCGGCCAGGACGTCGCGGCGGGCAAGATCAACCCGGACAAGATCGACGAGCGCACCATCGGGAAGTACCTGTACCAGCCGGAAATGCCGGACGTGGACCTGTTCCTGCGGCCCTCGGGGGAACAGCGGACGTCGAACTTCCTGCTGTGGCAGTCCGCGTACGCGGAGATGGTCTACCAGGACACGCTGTTCCCGGACTTCGACCGGACCCACCTGTGGAAGGCGTGCCTCGACTTCGCGAAACGCGACCGCCGGTTCGGCGGCGCGGTGGACCAGGCAGGGAGCACGAAATGAGCACCGCGGAAGCCGCCGAAACCGGCGCACTGCTCACCCGGGCGCGCGAAGCACTGGAACGCTACCTGGAAGTCCACGTCGACGACGACGGCGCGATCACGTTCTCCCACGCGGACGTCCCGTGTGTCATCCAGGCGACCCGCCTCGCCGACGGCCTGACGGTGCTCAGCCTGACCTGCGTAGTGGCGTGGGACATGCCCGACGACCCGGCACTGGCGGTCGCGGTCGCCGAGCGGGCTGGACAGGGGCTGTTCGGGACGCTGGGCGTCGGCCACACGGAGCGCGGGATGGACGTGACGCTGCGGTACGCGTTCCCGGCGGAGGGGATGGACCCGTCGCCGCTGGGGACGTTGCTGATGCTGGTGGTTTCCACCGCTTCGCAGTTGCGGACGGAGTTGCCCGGCGTGGAGGCGTGAGCCGGGTTTCCGTTTCCTGACCGGGTTTTGTCCTCGGCTCGTGCGGTGCCGGGTCCGGGGTGGCGGGGCTGGGCCGGGTTTCGGTCGTTCGCGCTGATGGCTTGGCTGCTCTGTCTGGTGACTTCGCACTCCAGCGGGCGTTCGTTGGAGAATCTCCTTGGCTGGGCCAGTCTTCGGGGGTTCTGGCTCGCTTTCGGCCGGGCGGAGGTCGCTGATGCCTTGCCCTTATTGGCTTCTCCTGCATCTCGGAGCTCCTACGCCGGGGCTGGCTTCGTGACTCGACCAGCCTGCCGTTGGACCCGTTGTCTGCTGGGTTCGCTGCTAGCTTCCGCAGCCGCTTAACCAGTCGCGGTCGCTTAACCACTTGCGCCCGCTTAACCACTCGCGGTCGCTTAACCAGTCGCGGTCGCTTAACCAGTCGCCGCGGCATAACCAGTCGCGGTCGCTTAACCGCTCCCGGCGGCTTAATCAGTCCCGACGGCTTAACCAGTCGCGGGGGCTTAACCGCTCCAGGCCGTTTAACCACTCCCGGCCGTTTAACCAGTCGCGGCGGCGTCTGGGTCGCGCACCGTGTCTCCAGCCGCACCGCGCCGTGGGATTCCGAGACCAGCACCCCCACGACCGGCAAACCCAACGACCCCTTGCGGCGCGCCCGAAGTGTGGCTTCGCTGCGGCTTTGTTCGTGGCGGCCGTTTCGCTTCGTTTTCTGTATTCGCCTTCCCTGTCCAAGTCTCGCCGCCACCCGCCCCGAAGACCCCGGTCCGTCGCGATCCCCGTGCCACCCGCCCGATTCCGCCCCTTCCTCCTGTCCAATCGGGTGACATTCACGCAAAACCGGCGCGAGGGGACCCCTCGCGACACCGGCGGCTGGGGTTCTGTCGGACCCGGCTGGCATCATCGCCGTCGTGGAAACCCTTTCCAACAACGCCGCCGAGGAGCGCCCCCGCACGCGGCGGTTCCGGATCAGCTCCATCGAGATCCTGTGCGCCGTGCTGCTGGTCGCCGTCCTCGCACAGAGCAAGCTCCAAAACCTCTTCGACGTGCCCGCGCTGCGCACCGGATCCACCGTGTTCGTCGCGGTGTGCGTGCAAGCGCTGCCGTTCCTCGTGCTCGGCGTGCTGATCAGCGGCGCGATCGCGGCCTTCGTGCCCGCCCGCGCGCTGGAACGGGTGCTGCCGAAGAGAGCGTCAGCCGCGGTGGGGGTCGCCGGGCTGGCCGGAGTCGCCTTGCCCGGTTGCGAATGCGCGTCGGTCCCCGTGGCGCGCCGGTTGATCGGCCAAGGCGTCGCGCCCGCCGCCGCGCTCACCTTCCTGCTCGCCGCGCCCGCGGTGAACCCGGTGGTGCTGGTGGCCACGGCGGTCGCGTTCCCCGGCCGTCCGGAAATGGTGTTCGCGCGGTTCGCCGGCTCGCTCGCCACCTCGATGGTGATGGGCTGGATCTGGGCCCGCTGGGGCAAGCTCTCCTGGATCACGGAGCGGGCGCTGCGCCGATTGCCCGATGTCCCACCGGGACAGCGATGGCGGGTATTCGCCGAAACCGCCCGCACCGATCTCGTGGAAGCCGGCGGATTCCTCGTCCTCGGCGCGCTGATTTCCGCTTCGCTCAACGTTCTCGTGCCCGCGAAATGGTTCGAAGTGCTGTCCGGGCAGATCGTCGTCGGCGTCGTGGTGATGGCGGTCCTGGCCGTGGTCCTCGCGCTGTGCAGCGAGGCCGACGCGTTCGTCGCCGCTTCGCTCACCGCCGTGCCCTTGCTGCCGAAGCTGGTGTTCCTGGTGGTCGGCCCGGCCATCGACGTCAAGCTTTTCGCTTTGCAGACAGGCACTTTCGGCCGCTCCTTCGCCGCGCGGTTCGCCCCGGTCACTTTCGTGGTGGCGATCGCCTGCGGCACCGTCGCGGGCGTGATCTTCCTCGGAGGCGTCCGATGAGGCGCGAAACCCAGAACGTGCTGCTGATCCTGCTGGGCGGCGCCCTGGTGAAGATCGCGCTCAACGGCGACTACTTGCGCTACGTAAAACCAGCCCAGCAACCATGGATCATCATCGGTGGCGCCGTGATGCTGCTGCTGGGCGCGACAGCGATCGTCCGCGACATCGCAGCCGCGCGTGCCGAGGCGAAAGCGGCCCACGAATCCGAGGCGGACACCGAACCTCCAGACGCGCACGGCCACCACCATCACCCCGCGCGCTCAGCCTGGCTGCTGGTCGTCCCGGTACTGGCGGTGTTCCTGGTCGCCCCGCCCGCACTCGGCGCGGATTCGGTCACCCGCACCGAAGCGCGCCTGCCCTCCAGCGCCTCGAGCACGTCGGCCGCCGCGTTCCCGCCGCTGCCTGCTGGAGCAGTGGTTCCGATGGCGATGAACGAGGTCGTCACGCGCGCGGGCTGGGACGCCAACGGCACCCTGAACGGACGCACCGTCCAGATTTCCGGATTCGTCGTGCACACCGGAGGCCAAACCCTGTTGGCCCGCTTGGTCATCAGCTGTTGCGCAGCCGACGCCGCACCGGTCACCGTGCACCTCAAGGGCGGCGGTGCGGACCGCTTCCCGAGCGACACCTGGCTGCGCGTCGCGGGCCAGATCGTCCCGGGCACCGCGACCGAGGCCAACAGCTACACGCCGGACCTGGTCCCGGTGACAGTCGAGCGGATCACCGCGCCGAAGGATCCGTATGAGTACTGAAAGGAGCGACGCGCTCGATTGTTCCGCCGCGGCCGCCTCGGAACGCGGACCGCCGCGTCCACCCGCCCGGTGCACCCGAGTTTCTTCGGCTGATCCGGAGAGGTCCTGCTTCGCGTACTCGCTCAAGTCCGCCGCTTGAGAGGGCCGCCGAACGGACTCTGACCGAGTTCAGTCCGAGTTGCTCAGAGTTGCGAAACCCTGCGGCCCGAAGGCGTCGCAGCGGCTCCGCTTGCCGGAAGCGTGCTCCGAACCTCGACGAGACCCGCGCCCTCTGGACAGTCGGAGACCGCACAACCTGTCCGGAGGGGTCAGCTCGCGTGCTCGGCGCAGGTGCCGGTGATCTCCACGGTGTGGTTGATGTCGGTGAACCCGTGGTCCGCCGCGATTTTCTCCGCCCAGCGTTCCACCGCGGGACCCTCGACCTCGACCGTGCGCCCGCACACGCGGCACACGAGGTGATGGTGGTGGTGCGACGAGCACCGGCGGTAGATCGCCTCGCCGGAGTCGGTGCGCAGCACGTCGATCTCGCCCGCCTCCGAGAGCGACTGCAGCGTCCGGTAGACGGTGGTCAGGCCGATGCCGTCGCCGCGCTTGCGGAGTTCGTCGTGTAGTTCCTGTGCCGAACGGAAGTCGTCGACGGTGCTGAGCAGGTCGACCACCGCCGCACGCTGCTTCGTGGACCGCCGGCCGGGCACCGGGGCCGGTTTGGGGACCGAGGACATCGTCACTTCCCTTCCTGCACGTGGGCGACCGCGTCGACGACGATGTGCGCCAAGTGGTCGTCCACCAGCCGGTAGACGACCTCGCGGCCGCGCCGCTCGCCCTGGACCACGCCCGCCGTCTTGAGTACGCGGAGGTGCTGGCTGATCAACGGCTGGGCGACGTCGAGTTCGTCCACGAGCTCGTGGACGCACCGGTCCGCCGCCCGCAACTGCAGCACGATAGCGATCCGCACCGGAGCGGCGAGCGCCCGGAGCAGTTCGCCAGCGTCGGCGAGCACGCCCGAAGGCACGACCGCAGGCCCAGACCCAGCGGGACGCGCGCCCGAACCGCCCGAGCCGCCCGCGTCGACGGGGTGCGGCGGGTCGGTGGGCAGTTCTGCCTGCGCACCGCCGACGGCCGTGTCGTCCGAGGCGGCGGAAGCACGCTCTGCCGAGCCGCTCGTGCCGCCCGCGTTGACGTGGCGTGGCGGTTCCGCGGACAGTTCGGCCTGGGTGCCGCTGATGGCCGCGTCGTCCGAGGCGGAGGAAGCAAGCTCGCCGGAAGTCTCGGTGTTCTCGCTTGCGGTCGGTGCCGGAGCGGCAGGATCCGCTGCCCCCGGGTAGTACGCGGCAGCGCTGTTCACTGAGGCCTCGGCGTTCTTGGTCGTTGCCGAGCCCGTGCCGTCCACCGCCGGACCCACGCCCCGAGACCCGGTGCCCGGACCGTCGGACAGGGCGCTCGAAGGTGCCGACGTCATCGCTGCCTCCACTCGCGTCCCGCCGTCCGCTCCGTCTCGCCGCACCCCTGCGGCCGGCGCCGACCAGGGGACGGCGTTTCCGAAGCCGGATGTCATTGCCGATAACCTTCGCCGCCATCGTAGTGTTCCCTTCCCCGGGCGCGGTGATCGCCGGGTCTCGGGGGACCGGCGTTCCGGATTGACCCGACCGGGTGAGTTCGTGAAGATTTGGCTTGTCGGCTTCGCAAGCGGTGGCGGACGGTGCAAGGTTGTCGCGGGGGCGATTCGTCGCGTCTCGTAGGGTGGCGGATCGCTCGGGGCCGCCGGAGGGCAGTGGGGAGACATGACTCGTTTCGTGACGAAGGCCGCGGTGGCGGCCCTGGTGGCACTGCCGGCGCTGGCCCCGGCCGCCGCGGCCCAGACCCAGGCCGGGCAGGCCGTCGACGAGAAGACCGGTCCGGTGTCGTTCGCCAACGTGGCGTCCGTGCGGCTCGGCGGCGACCCGCAGCACGGCGGCGCGCTCATCACCGAAACCCAGCGGTCCCCGCTCACCCCCGGCCAGTCGCAGCTCGGCACGGACCGCGTCGCGGTGCCGAAGAACGACGGCGAGCGCAACACTTTCGGCCCGAACTACGAGATCGACCTCGGCAAGTACGGCGACAGCTCGGCCAGCCCGTACCCGGCGGGCATCGCGAGCCGCGACCATCAGGTCGTCGCCGCGCTGCAGACCACCCACGTGCCCACCGCCGTCGCGGAGACCAACTACGCGCTGCGCGACAACGGCCGCAAGAAGCCCAAGCCGGTCGACAACACGATGCTGGTCCTCGAGGGCGCGCGCAGTTCGGTCGACTGCTCGGGCCCCGGCAAGGTCACCGGCACCGCCACGGCCGCCCGCGTCTGGGTGCGCGGCGAGGACGACGCGCTGAAGCAGGTCGCGATGCCCGCCAGCGGGACGCTCAGCGTCACGGGCCTCAAGATGGGTTCGCCCACCGACGTGCCGCAGAGCGACCCCGCCAAGACCACCTCGGACCTCGTGGTGTCTCGCGTTTCCGCGTTCGACCAGCTGATCAAGCAGGATGGCTGGCGTTCCGGCGACGTCACCGCCCAGGCGGGCTGGCGCGTCGAAATCACCACGCACGCGCGCGACGCCAAAGACACCAAGCTGAGCGACGTGCAGACCACCATGGTGCTCGGCGGCGTCAGCTGCTCGATCCCGAAGGACTTCGTCGCTTTGGCTGGCAACGGCTCCGGCAGCGGAAGCACCGTCCAGCAGCCGTCGGTGCCCACCGAGGTCCCGGCCGGCTACCTCGGCCCGCAGGCCGCCGCACCGTCGGACGACCTGCGCCTGCCGCTCGGCTTCGGCCTGCTCGGCGGAGGTCTGCTGTTCGGTGCCGTCGCGATCGTCCTCGGCCGGCGGCGCGCGGCGCGGGTCGTGCGTTCCCGCGGCGAATAGACCGTGCCGCGCACCGTGCTGACGGTCGCGTCGGCGGTGATCGCCGTCCTGGCGATCGCGGCCGGCGTGATCGTCCTGACCTGGGTGCCCGCCCCGTCTCCGGCCGCGGTCGCCGACCCGCCGCCCGGTTCGCTGCCGGGCGAGGACGGCGCTCCCGCCGAACTGCCCTCGGACGGCCAGGCGATCGGCCTGCAACGCCCCGGCAGCATCCGCCTGCCGGACGGTTCCGAGGCCCGGCTGAGGCGCACAGAGATCACCCAGGCAGGCATCCTGCCGATTCCGCGCGGCCTCAGCGACGCCGCGTGGTGGGGCGCCCGCCTCGGCGCGGCACAGGGCGCGGCGGTGCTGTCCGGACACGTCAACTGGGCGGGTACGAAGGGTCCCTTCGACGACCTGTGGCGCGTCCACACCGGGGACAACGTCAGCATCGTCGACGCTTCCGGCGGCCGCTGGCTCTACCGCGTCACCGGCGCGACCACGATCCCGAAAGAACAACTGCCCGCGCAAGCCCCCGGCTGGTTCGCCCAGACGGGCCCGCACCGCCTGGTCCTGGTCACCTGCGGCGGCGACTACATCGGCGGCACCGAAGGCTACGACGAGAACCGGATCGTCACGGCGGACCTGGTCTCCCGGCCGGATTGATCGGGTTGGACTGATCTGGCCGGAGTGATCTGGCTGGCGTGGCCGGGCGGAATTGACCCGGCTGGATTGACCCGGCGGGAGTGGCCTGGCGTGATTGACCGGGCTGGACTGATCTGGCCGGACTGACTTGGCCGGATTGGCCCGGGCGGAGTGGCCTGCCCGGCGCGGCCGGGCGGAATTGACCTGGCTGGATTGACCGGGCTGGGCTAGCCCGGCCGGAGTGGCCTGGCGTGATTGAACGGCCTGGATTGACCCGGCGGGAGTGGCCTGGCGTGATTGACCGGGCTGGACTGATCTGGCCGGACTGATTCGGCCAGATTGGCCCATCCGGAGTGGCGTGGCCGGACTGGCCCGGCCGGACTTGCCTGGCGGGATTGACCCGGCCGGATTGACCGAGCTGGAGTAGCCGGGCCGGATTGACAGCGCTGGAGTGGCCCGGCTGGACTGATCTCTCTGGACTGGCCGGGCTGGAGTGGCCCGGCTGGAGTGGCCTGGCCGGACTGATCTGGCTGGAGTGGCCTGGCCGGACTGATCTGGCTGGAGTGGCCTGGCCGGACTGATCTGGCTGGAGTGGCCTGGCCGGACTGATCTCGCTGGAGTGACCCGTCCGGAGTGAACTGCTCGGACTGATCCGGCCGGACCTAGCCGTCCAGGTCGGCACGGCTGGCAACCTCGCACCAGCCGTGCCGCGTGATGGGTCCGCTCATCCGAAACACCTGCGGAGACCAAGGTCGCGGAGATCAAGGCCGCCGACCCACCCGCCGTCCCTGAAAAACCCTGCAACCCCATCACCTCCCCATCGCATGTCTCCCCGGAGAAACCTCCGGACCATGGGGAGCACGATGCAGGGCACGCAAGCACAACCAGCACGCAAACGCGGCGCAGTGATCGTCGTGGCTGCCGTCGTACTAGTGGCAGCCATCGCCGCCGTGCTGATCTTCTTCACCGGCAAGGACACCGCCGACTCGGCGCAGCCGCGGCAGCAGGCCGGCACCGCGCAGGTCGGCACCGGTCCGGCAGGGAGCAGCCAGGCCGGGAACACCCCGCCGGACCCCGGGCAGACCCCTGGCACCGTCAAGCTGCCCGGCGGTGGGCAGGCGAAGCTGATTCCCGAGGAGGTCGGCGCGGACGGCGCGCTGCCGATCCCGAAGAGCCTCGGCGAAGCGGCCTGGTGGGGGTCCGGCGTCGGGGCCGCGCAGGGCGTCACGCTGCTCTCCGGGCACGTCAACTGGGCGGGCGAGTCCGGGCCGTTCCAGGAACTGTGGCGGATGAAACCCGGCCAGGTCGTCAGCGTCGCCGACACCGCGGGCAAGCAGTGGCAGTACAAGATCGACGAGGTGCGCACGATCCACAAATCAGACCTGGCCGCCGAATCGGCGAAGCTGTTCGACCCCGAGGGCCCGCACCGGCTGGTGCTCGTCACGTGCGGCGGCGACTACGTGGGCGGCCAGGAGGGCTACGACGACAACCGGGTCGTCACGGCCTCGCCGGTCACCCGTTCGTGACCTCCGACCTGCGCGGAGGCCCCGGGGACCGGCCGGATACGCTGGACCTTCAAGTCCGATAACCGTCCCCGCATGCGTCCGGAGCGTGGAGTGCCCGCCAATACCATCGAAACCGTCGTCAGTCTGTGCAAGCGCCGTGGCTTCGTCTTCCCGTCGGGAGAGATCTACGGCGGCACCAGGTCGGCGTGGGACTACGGGCCGCTCGGCGTGGAGCTGAAGGACAACATCAAGCGCCAGTGGTGGAAGACCGTCGTGCAGGGCCGCGAGGACGTGGTCGGCATCGACTCCTCGGTCATCCTCCCGCGCCAGGTGTGGGTCGCCTCGGGGCACGTGAACGTGTTCACCGACCCGCTGATCGAGTGCCTTTCGTGCCACAAGCGGTTCCGTGCCGACCAGCTCGCCGAGGACTTCGAGGCGCGCACCGGCAAGGCCACCACCGAGGACGACCTGTCCGAGGTGCCGTGCCCGAACTGCGGCACCCGCGGCAAGTACACCGAGCCGCGCGACTTCAACATGATGCTGAAGACGCACCTCGGCCCGGTCGAGTCCGAGGAAGGCCTGCACTACCTCCGCCCGGAGACCGCGCAGGGCATCTTCGTCAACTTCCTCAACGTGCAGACCGCCTCGCGCAAGAAGCCGCCGTTCGGCATCGGCCAGATCGGCAAGTCCTTCCGCAACGAGATCACGCCGGGCAACTTCATCTTCCGCACGCGCGAGTTCGAGCAGATGGAGATGGAGTTCTTCGTCGAGCCGGGCGAGGACGAGCACTGGCACCAGTACTGGATCGACACGCGCACCGAGTGGTACAAGGACCTCGGCATCAAGGCCGAGAACCTGCGCCACTACGAGCACCCGAAGGGAAAGCTCTCGCACTACGCGAAGCGCACCGTCGACATCGAGTACCGGTTCGCGTTCAACGCCGGCCAGGAGTGGGGCGAGCTGGAAGGCATCGCCAACCGCACCGACTTCGACCTGACCACGCACTCGAACCACTCGGGCGTGGACCTGTCGTTCTTCGACCAGGCCTCGGGCCAGCGCTACCGGCCGTTCGTGATCGAACCGGCCGCGGGCGTCGGCCGTTCGATGATGGCGTTCCTGGTCGACGCGTACGACGAGGAAGAGGTGCCGAACGCCAAGGGCGGCACCGACAAGCGCACCGTGCTGCACCTCGACCCGCGGCTCGCGCCGTTCAAGGCCGCGGTGCTGCCGCTGTCGCGCAACGCCGACCTGTCGCCGAAGGCGCGCGACCTGGCCGCGCGGCTGCGCAAGCACTGGAACGTCGACTTCGACGACGCCCAGGCGATCGGCCGCCGCTACCGCCGCCAGGACGAGATCGGCACGCCGTACTGCGTCACGGTCGACTTCGACACGCTCGAGGACAACGCCGTGACGGTCCGCGAGCGCGACAGCATGAGCCAGGAGCGCATCTCGATCGACCAGGTCGAGTCGTACCTGGCCGGTCGCCTGCTCGGCTGCTGACCGCCGCGAAACCCCGTTCCGGACGGCCCTTCCCGCACTCGCGGGAAGGGCCGTCCGGCGTTTCGCCCCGGTCACCCCTGACACCTGTCACGGTCGGGTCGTGACGCTCGGCCTGCGTGCCGCCCGCCCCGGCGCGGCACGCTTCAAGCCATGGACAACACACAGGAAATCGCGGCGGGGGCGGCGATCCGGCTGGGCGGGATCGCCAAGCGCTACGGCGACGTGCGCGCGGTCAGCCACGTCGACCTGACCATCGCGCCGGGGGAAGTGGTGGCGCTGCTCGGGCCCAACGGGGCGGGCAAATCGACCACCGTCGACATGATTCTGGGGCTCACCACCCCCGACGAGGGCACCGTTTCGGTGTTCGGCCAGGCACCCGCCGACGCCGTCCGCGCCGGGATGATCGGCGCGATGCTGCAGGGCGGCACGCTGCTGGACGACCTGACCGTGCGCGAAACCGTCGGTCTCGTCGCGAAACTGCACCGCCGTCCGATGCCGGTGCGGGACGCGCTGCGCGCCGCGGGCGTCGAGGACATCGCCGACCGGCGCGCCAACAAGCTTTCCGGCGGGCAGAAGCAGCGCGTGCGCTTCGCGGTCGCTCTGGTGTCGGACCCTGATCTGCTGGTGCTCGACGAGCCGACCGCGGCGATGGACGTCGGCAGCCGGCGCGAATTCTGGAAGTCGATGTACTCGTTCACCGACACCGGCCGCACCGTGCTGTTCGCGACGCATTACCTCGAGGAAGCCGAGGAATTCGCCGACCGGGTCGTGCTGATGCGGGCCGGGGAGGTCGTCGCCGACGGGTCCGTCGCGCAGGTCCGCGCCCTCGCCGGCGGCCGCACGATCCGCGCGGTGCTGCCCGCCGGGGTCAGCGACCAGCTGGTCTCGACGCTGCCCGCGGTCACCTCCTTCGAACTGCGCGGCGAACGCGTCGCACTGTCCAGTTCGGACTCCGACACCACTTTGCGCGCGCTCCTCGCCGCTGTCCCGGCTGTGCGCGACATCGAGATCGGCGCGGTCGGCCTCGAGGGCGCGTTCCTTTCCCTGACCTCCGACGAAACGGAAGAAGCAGTCCGATGAACCCCGCCTACCTGGTTGTCGAAACCCGCAGGCTGTTCCGCTCGCCGCGGTTCCTGATCTTCGTCGTGGCCTTCCCGGTCCTGATGTTCCTGTTGCAGGCCACGGTGTTCACCGACCAGTCGGCGGCGGACCACGTCGCGATCGCGGGCGTGATCATGGTCAACATGATGACGTTCGGCGCCTTCGCCGCGGCCACCACGAACGGCGCCCGGCTCGCGATCGAACGGGCCGGCGGCTGGCAGCGGCAGCTGCGGCTGACCCCGCTGTCCGGCGCGGGATACCTCGGCGGCAAAGCGCTGTCCGGGATGCTCGCCGGGCTGCCCGCGCTGATCCTGGTGCCGGTCATCGCGGCCTTCTCCCAGGGCGTGCACCTCGACCCGGCGGGCTGGACGCGGGTCTTCCTCGGCATTTTCCTGGGCACCATTCCGCTGGTGCTGCTCGGACTGCTGCTGGGCCAGTTCGGCACTCCGGAGTCGATGCAGCCGATCAGCATGATCGTCACCCTCGGCATGGGTTTCCTCGGCGGGCTCTGGATCCCCCTGGAGGGCATGCCGTCCTGGATGCACGACGTCGCGCAGATCATGCCGACCTACTGGGTACTCGGGCTGGTCCGGCCCGTGGTGACGAACCAGCTGCTGGTGAGCTTGCCGACCGCGATCGGCGTGCTCGGGGCGTGGACGCTGGCGCTCGGGATTGTCGTGGTCAGGCGATACCGTAAGGACAGCGCTCGGGTCTGACCGGGCCGGGGAGGGGAGAACGACGTGTGGCCACTCGGGCGGGAGGCGACGACCGGCAAGCCCACGGCGCTGCGCTTCGCGACCAGCAAGCCCGCGACGCTGCGGTTCGGGCTCACCGACCGGGCGTCCTGGTGGGACGACCCGCCGGTGCGCCAGGGACGGGGACCGCACAAGATCGGGTGGCCGATCTTCGCGGTCGGCTTCCTGCTGCCGTACCTCATCCCCGCGACCCGGGGCCTGATCCAGGACCCGGGGCCGCTGTGGATGCGGATCCTGCTCTTCGCGCTGATCGACGTTTACGCGCTCTGCTACGTCGTGTTCCCGGCGGTCTTCGGCAAGTCCCGGCGGGTGAAGCTCTGGTTCGGCGGGGTCATGCTGGTGCTGGGCCTGCTGTGCGCGCTGGTCGCGGACGCGAGCCCGTACATCCTGCTCTACGCCACCGCGACGCTGGCCTTCCTGTTCCCGGCTGCCTGGGCGGTGATCTTCAACGGGTCGGCGCTGGGTCTGCTGGTGCTGGTCCTGTACCTGCGCGGGGCGCTGTCGGAGCACTTCAGCGACGTCATCACGGTCGTCTCGGTCACGTCGGCGATGTTCTTCATGTCCAATCTGATCCGGGTGATCCGCAGGCTGGAGCTGGCGAACCAGGAGATCGGGACGCTCGCGGTCGCCAACGAACGCGAGCGGGTCGCCCGGGATCTGCACGATCTGCTCGGGCACAGCCTCACCACGATCACGGTCAAGTCCGGTGTGGCGCGGAGGGTGCTGGAAAGCTCCGGCGACATCGACCGCGCGGTGCAGGAGATCCGAGAGGTCGAAGGGCTTTCGCGTTCGGCGTTGTCGGACGTGCGGGCGACGGTGTCGGAATATCGCGAGGTTTCGCTGCCCGCGGAGATCGCTGGGGTGCGGGCGGCGTTGCGCGCGGCGGAGATCGACGCCGAACTGCCGCACGCGGTGGACAACGTCCGGCCGGAATTGCAGAGCACATTCGGCTATGTGCTGCGCGAGGCGATTACCAACGTGCTGCGGCACTCCGGTGCGAAGTCGGTGAAGGTGCGGCTGGGCCGCGACTGGCTGGAGGTCGAGGACAACGGCTGTGCGGTGGGGGACGTCGCGCCGGGCAACGGGTTGCGCGGACTGTCCGAACGGCTGGCCGCGATCGGGGGCACGCTGACGACGCGGACGCGGCCCGGGGGAGGATGGGTCGTCCGGGCCGAAGTCCGGCAGCCGAGCCCGGACGGATCCGCCGTCACGGTGCGGGCCGAACCCGCCGGAGGACTGACATGATCCGGGTACTCCTGGCCGACGACCAGGCGATGGTGCGCGGCGCGCTGGCCACCGTGCTCGGCCTGGAGGGCGACATCGAAGTGGTGGCCCAGGTCGGCACCGGCGACGAGGTCGTGGCCGCGGCGAAGGAAACGGCACCGGACGTCGCGCTGCTCGACGTGCAGATGCCCGGCATGGACGGCCTCACCGCGGCGGCCGAGCTGAAAACCGCGCTCCCGGCGTGCCGGGTGATCATCTGCACGACGTTCGGCCGCCCCGGCTACCTGGCCCGGGCCATGGCCGCGGGCGCGGCCGGGTTCGTGGTGAAGGACGCGCCGCCGGAACAGCTCGTCGAGGCGGTGCGCCGAGTCCACAGTGGACTGCGAGTGGTCGATCCGGCGCTGGCCGCGGAGTCGCTCGCCACCGGAACCAGCCCGCTGACCGCCCGGGAACGCGACGTGCTCAGCGCGGCCAAGGACGGCAGCACGGTCGCGGACATCGCGAAATCTCTCTTCCTGTCCGACGGAACTGTGCGCAATCACTTGTCGTCGGCGATCGGGAAGACTGGTGCGCGCACGCGCGCGGAGGCGGTGCGGCTGTCGGAGGAACGCGGTTGGCTCTAGCTTCGGCTCCGCGCCAAGCGGCTCACTGAAGTCTCGCGGCGCGGGTGTGCGGCGAGTTCGCTGTCGTGTTGTTCGCCGGGTCGGTGCGGAGCACCGGCTGAGAGGTCACGGGCCGCGTGGCTCCGCTCACGGACCTCCACATCGCGCGCCGGGCCGATCGGCAGAGACAAGAACCCCGTGCCGCCGACGCCGCACCCACCACTGAGAAACCTCGACGTGGCGGCCTTGGGGTGTGTCCGTCGCACCGAATGCCACGCAGCAGACCTCGCCGCACTCACCTCGGCAAACCATAGGACCGCCGTTGTGGGCGTGCGCCTTGGCCCCTGCCTTCAAACGGAGGTGCGGCGCGCGGTGGGCTGATCAAAAACCTCAATGGAAGGGCCACCCGCCCAGGGCGGCACCGGGGTGCCTTCCCGCCACCGGAGGTCGGCTCTGCGAGGATGGCCGTCATGGATGCGCGGACAGGTCCTACGGCGGGAAACTGGGTGCGCCGCATCGTTTTCGGTGCGGTGCTGGCCCTTGTCGCGGTCATCGGGGGCACCGCGTTCCGTGTGTGGCAGGTCGCGCGCGAGAACGACCGGACACCGGCGGATGCGATCGTCGTGCTGGGCGCCGCGCAATACAACGGCAAGCCCTCGGAGATCTTCACCGCGCGGCTGGAGAAGGCCCGGCAACTCTACGCGGCAGGCGTTTCGAAGACCGTCATCACCGCTGGCGGCAAGAAAACTCGCGACAACTTCACCGAGGCGACGGCGGGGGCCCGATGGCTGGCCAAACACGGCGTGCCGGAATCCGCGACGTTGCCGGTCGGCGAGGGCAATGACACCCTGCGCAGCCTCCGCGCGGTCGCCGATCAGGTGAAGGCGCGCGGCTGGCGTTCGGTGGTGCTGGTCAGCGACCCGTGGCATTCCTACCGGTCGCGGACGATGTCCGAGGACCTCGGGCTGGAGGCGTGGACCGCGCCGACGCACAGCGGGCCGATCGTGCAGGAACGGTCGACGCAGGTCCGCTACATCTTCCGCGAAACCGGCGCGCTGCTGTTCTACGAGCTGACCAAGTCGCCCGCGGACGACCTGTTCGGCACGACGATGGGCTGAATTGTCGGTCCCCGCGCCTAAGCTGGCGGGGTGAGCGACGGCTACCGCGAGCACGACCGCGCCCGCGTGCTGGCCGAGGAACCCAAGGGCGCGGCGCTGGCCGGTGCGCGGCCGGACGGGCGCAGCGCGTTCGCCCGCGACCGCGCGCGGGTGCTGCATTCCGCCGCGCTGCGCCGGCTGGCGGGCAAAACTCAGGTGGTCGGGCCGGGCGAGGGGGCGGAGGTCAGCGGCGCGCCGCGGACCCGGCTCACGCATTCGCTGGAGGTCGCGCAGATCGGCCGCGGCATCGCCGAGGAGCTCGGCGCGGACCCGGACCTGGTCGACACTGCGGGGCTCGCGCACGACATCGGGCATCCGCCGTTCGGCCACAACGGCGAACACGCGCTCGACCAGGCGGCCCAGGCGTGCGGCGGCTTCGAGGGCAACGCGCAGACGCTGCGCATCCTCACCCGGCTGGAGCCCAAGGCGGTCGGGCCCGACGGCACGACGGCCGGGCTCAACCTCACCCGGGCCTGTCTCGACGCCACCACGAAGTATCCGTGGCCGCGCCGGTCCGGGGAGCCGAAATACGGCGTCTACGCGGACGACACCCCCGTGTTCAGCTGGATCCGCGAGGGCGCGCCGAGCCTGCGCCGGTGCCTGGAAGCGCAGATCATGGACTGGTCCGACGACGTGGCGTACTCGGTGCACGACGTCGAGGACGGGGTGCTGGCCGGGCGGATCCGGTTGCGGCTGCTGGCCGATCCGGAAGAACGCGCGGCCGTCGCCGAGGCGGCCGCCCGGCATTTCTCCACGCTCTCGGTGTCCACTTTGGAGGGTGCGGCGAAAGAGCTGCTCGACCTGCCGGTGGTCGCCGAGCTGGTGCGCGCGGAGCCGGACGGTTCGCTGCGCGCTCAGGTCGCGCTGAAACGGCTCACCAGCGAACTCGTCGGCCGGTTCGCCTCGGCCGCGGTCACCGGCACTCGCGCGGGCTACGGCGAGGGCCCGCTCACCCGGTACGCGGCGCGGCTGGCGGTGCCCGAGCAGGTCGGGGCGGAGGTGGCGCTGCTCAAGGCGCTGGCGCTGCGGTACGTGATGAGCGATCGCCGCCGGCTGGCGATGCAGGACAGGCAGCGGGAGGTGATCACCGAGCTGGTGGCGGCCTTGTGCCGGCGCGCGCCCGAGGCACTGGACCCGCTGCTGGTGCCGGCGTGGAACGCGGCCTCCGACGACGCGGCGCGGTTACGGGTAGTGGTGGACCAGGTCGCGTCGCTCACCGACGCGCAGGCGTACGAATGGCATCGATGGCACACCGGACGGCACGGAACGGCGCCGCCTGCCGAACCGTGAGCCGCGCGACCACCCGTTCCGGTACGGTCGCCGCATGGCCCTGGACAGCCACCTCACCTTCACCCTGGCGCTGCACGGTGCGACCGCGCCCCCGGGAAGCGACGCGTGCTTCTCGCCCTACTCGGCGGCGAGTGCGCTCGGCCTGGCCGAGCAGGCGGCACGCGGACGCACCGCGGAAGAGCTGGCCGGCGTGCTCGGCCGCGACCAGAGCGGCCTGCTGCACGCCGCGGCCGAGTCGGGCGACGACGTCCAGCTGGCCGTCGCGAACACGCTCTGGGCCTCGGACCGGATCACGGTCGAGGACAGCTTCCAGGCCGCACTCGTGCGCTGGCCCGGCGGCAAAGCCGAGACCGCGCCGTTCGAGACCGATCCCGAGGGCGCGCGCGAGCGGATCAACACCGACGTGGACCAGACCACTCACGGGCTGATCCCCGAGCTGCTGCCCGAAGGCGCGATCCACCCGCACACGCGCGCCAGCCTGGTCAACGCGCTCTACCTGAAAACCGCCTGGCGGCATCCGTTCCCCGAGCGCGCCACCTCGGACGCCGATTTCCACACCCCCGAAGGCGTGCGCCAGGTGCCGACGATGCACTTGGACGAATCCGTCGGCTACGCGCACGAAAACGGCTGGCAGGTCGTCCGGCTGGCGGCCGAGGGCGGCGTCGAGACGGTGATCCTGCTGCCGGACGGCGACCTCGAGAGCGCCGAAGCCGCGCTCGACGGACAGTCGCTGCGCGCGCTTGTGGAAAGGCCGAAGCAGCACAAAATCCAGCTGTCGCTGCCCAAGATCTCGCTCGACGTGCGCGCTGACCTCGAACGTGCGCTGCAGGGCCTCGGCGTGCGCGAGCTGTTCACCCAAGACGCGGATCTGACCGGTCTCACGCCGGACCGTCCGCTGTGGGTGGACAGCATCCTGCACCAGGCCGTGCTCCGGCTGGACGAACAAGGCCTCGAAGGCGCTGCCGCCACCGCGATCCAGATGCGCACGATGTCGCTCATCTCCGCCGAGCCGCTCGAGGTGCGGGTCGACCGGCCCTTCCTGCTGCTCGTCCGCCACGCCGAAACCGGCGCGGTGTACTTCTTCGCGCGGGTGGTGCGCCCCGCGTGAGCGTGTTCCGGCCCGAAGCAAACCCCGACGCGAACCCCGACGCGAAACCCGAAGCACCGCCTCGCGAACCCGGCGCGACCGCCGTCGCCCCCGAACCGCGGATGCGCCGGTCCTGGGCCGACGCCGGGATCATCGGCGCGTACCTGGCGTTCTCGGTGCTCCTGTTCGGCGGCCTGTGGGCCGATCTCGGCCAGGGCTACCTGTGGAACAGCGCGTCGGACCAGAACCTGTGGGAATGGTTCTTCGCGGTCACCGCGAAATCGGTGCAGCACCTGGAAAATCCGCTCACCAGCGGTCTCCAGAACTACCCGCTCGGCGTGAACATGATGGCCAACACGGCCATGCTCGGCGTCGGCATCCCGCTGACCCCGGTCACGCTCGCCTTCGGCCCCACCGCCACCTGGGCGATCGTGCTCACCGGCAGCCTCGCCGGCAGCGCGGCGGCCTGGTACTGGGTGTTCTCGCGGCACCTCGTGCGGCACCGGGTGTCCGCGGCGATCGGCGGCGCGTTCGCCGGTTTCGCGCCGCCGATGATCTCGCACGCCAACGCGCATCCGAACTTCGTGGCGTGGTTCCTGCTGCCGTTCATCGCGCTCAAGGTGATCCAGCTGGCCCAGGGCAAGCGCCCGGTGCGCAACGGGATCTGGCTCGGCGTGCTCACCGCGTACCAGATTTTCCTCGGCGAAGAGCCGCTGCTGATCTTCGCGCTCGGCTTCCTGATCTTCGCGGTCGCGTACTGCGCTTCGCGGCCTCGCGAGGTCAAGGCGATGGTGCGGCCGGTGCTCCTCGGCGGCGGCATCGCGGTCGCGCTGACCCTGGTGGTCGTCGCTTTCCCGTTGTGGTGGCAGTTCTTCGGCCCGGACAGCTACACCGGGCTGGAACACGGCCAGGTCGGCAACGACACCGCCGCGATGACCCGGTTCGCGACCCAGTCGGTGTCCGGGCAGCCGGAGGCGGCGGCCGCGGTGTCGCTGAACCGCACCGAGGAGAACGCGTTCTTCGGCTGGCCGCTGATCGTGCTGATGGTCGTGATCACGGTGTGGCTGCGGCGCGAGGTCGTGGCCCGGTCGCTGGCGATCTCGATGTTCCTGATGGCCTGGCTTTCGCTCGGCTCCGAAATCACCGTGCTGCACGAGAACACCGGCATCCCCGGTCCGTGGAAACTGCTGGCGGACCTGCCGTTGTTCGAATCGCTGCTGGAATCGCGGCTGGCGATGGCGTGCGTGCCCGCGATCGGCGCGCTGCTGGCGATCGCGACCGACCGGGTGTTCACCGCCGCGGAGAAGGGCGAGCTGAAGCTGCCGGTGCGGCTGATCTGGCTCGGTGCGGTCGCGGCCGTGCTGCTGCCGATCGCGCCGACCCAGCTGCTCGTGCAGAAACGCCCGCCGACGCCCGCGTTCTTCGCCGACGGCACCTGGCAGACCTACGTCGCGCCCGGCGGCACCGTCGTGCCGGTGCCGCTCCCGAGCTCGGGGGAGTCGGAGCCGCTGCACTGGCAGATGGACGCCGGCCTGCGCTACGCGATGCCGGAGGGCTACTTCGTCGGCCCCCAAGGCCCGAACGACAAACGCGGCCGCTACGGCTCGTACCAGCGCCCGACCTCGACGCTGTTCGACCGCGTCCGCGACTCCCACCAGGCGCAGGAGGTCACCGACGCCGACCGGAACCAGGCGATCGAGGACCTGCGCTACTGGAACGCCAGCGTGCTCGTGCTGATCCCGCGCGAGCACAGCGACGCCTACCGCGCCACCGTCGACCTCTTGCTGCGCAAACCCGGGCAGTACGTGGACGGCGTGTGGATCTGGGACGTGCGGCCGATCACCGGGCATCGCTGAGGCTGTCACATCCCGCGCGGCTGTCCCGTTCCTCCTGTCGAACCACTCAGAAGGAGGACCCGACATGCCTCGTATCCCGGTCAAACGAGCCAGTGACGGCGGCCCGGTGCTCAAGCTCTTCTACCGGATCGCCGGGAAGCGGTACGGCGCGGTGCCGGAGCCGACGGCCGTCGTGGCGCACCACCGCGGGCTGCTGCGGACCACCATCGCGCACGAGATGATGGCGGAGAAGGCGTCGAAGCACCTGCCCGCCAACGTGCGCGAACTCGCCGTGTACCGCGTCGCGACGCGGATCGGCTGCTCGTGGTGCGTCGACTTCGGCACCATGCTGCAGCGGCACGACGGTCTCGACATCGACCGGCTCAAGCACATCGACGAGTACGAGACGTCGCCGCTCTTCACCCGGCAGGAGCGGCTGGCGCTGGCGCTGGCGGACGCGATGTCCGGCCCGACCGTGACGGTCACCGACGAGCAGATCGCCGAGCTCGTCGCCGAATTCGGCGAGAAGGGCGTGGTCGAGCTGACCTATCAGATCGGCCTGGAGAACTCGCGGGCGCGGATGAACAGCGCGCTCGGCATCGTCGACCAGGGCTTCACCTCGGGCGACGCCTGCCGGGTCCCGATTCCGTGACCTCGGGAAGGTCCGTGAAGGACTCCTTGAGGGAATCAGATTCCCTCAAGGAGTCCTTCACGGACTACTGCTCCGGCCGGGTGATCCGGGTCAGCTTCTCGGGGTTGACCTGGTCGTAGACGCCGACGATGCGGCCGTCGCGCACGCTGAACGTCTGCACGCGCTCGTCGAGGGCGAGGTAGCCGTCGACGGCGGGCAGCTGCGGCATCCACAGTCCGAGGTCGCCGTTGACGAGCACCGGCCGCCCGTTTTCCATCGTGCCCGGCGCGTACTTCGCCAGCACCCCGAGCACGAAGCGGGCGACCTTGTCCGGCCCGACGATCATCCGGCGGCTGGTGCGCGAATGGCCGTTGGAGTCGCCGATCATCACCACGTCCGGGTGCAGCAGTTCGGTGACCGCGCGGATGTCGCCCGCCAGCAGCGCCACCACGAACTTCTCCAGCACCGGCTGCTGCTGCGCCAGTTCGATCCGGGCGGGCGGATCGGCGTCCTCGACCGCGCGGCGGCCGCGGGAGGCGTGCTGGCGCGCGGCGGCCGGGCTGCAGCCCAAGACGTCGGCGATCTCGGCGAACGGCACCGCGAACGCGTCGTGCAGCACGAATGCCACGCGCTGCTCGGGCGTGAGCCGGTCGAGCACCACCATCGCGGCCATGCGCAGGCCGTCGTCGCGCACCGCGGCCTCGAGCGGATCCTCGCTCGCTGGCGCGCCGAGGGGCGTCACGATCGGTTCGGGCAGCCATTCGCCCACGTACTTCTCGCGCCGCACCGCCGCCGACCGCAGCCGGTCGAGGCAGATCCGGCCGACCACCGCGGTCAGCCAGCCGCGCAGGTCGCGGATCCCGGCGCGGCCCGCGTCGTCCAGTCCGGCCAGCCGCAGCCAGGCCTCCTGCGTCGCGTCTTCGGCGTCCGCGCGGGTGCCGGTGAGCCGGTAGGCCGCGGCGATCAGGTGCGGCCGGTGCGCGTCGAACTCGGCGGCGAGGTCCTCCAGCGCGGTCGTGGTGCTCATGTCCCGAGTGTGCCGCACGGCGCGGCGGGAGGGAGAACTATTGTGGTTGCCGTGGCAGGACGGATTCGGGAGAGCGATATCGCGGAGGTGCGTGAGCGCAACCGGATCGACGAGGTCGTGGGGGAGTACGTCGCGCTGCGCCGTGCCGGCGGGGGCAGCCTGAAGGGCCTGTGCCCGTTCCACAACGAGAAGACCCCGTCGTTCAACGTGCGCCCCACTCACGGGACCTTCCACTGCTTCGGCTGTGGCGAGGGCGGCGACGTCATCAAGTTCATTCAGAAGATCGACCTCGTGTCGTTCGTGGAGGCGGTCGAGCGGCTCGCCGACCGGGTCGGGATCCGGCTGACCTACGAGGGCGGCGGCGCGTCGGTGCAGCGCGACCGGGGCACCCGGTCCCGGCTGATCGAGGCGCACCGGGCGGCGGCCGAGTTCTACCTCGAGCAGCTGGGCACCGAGGAGGCGCGACCGGCCCGGGACTTCCTGACCGAACGCGGTTTCGACGCCGCGGCCGCCAAGCAGTTCGGCTGCGGGTTCGCGCCCGGCGGCTGGGACAAGCTCACCAAGCACCTGCTGGGCCGCGGGTTCGAGGTGAAGGAGCTGATCGCGTCCGGCCTGTCGAAGGAGGGCCAGCGCGGCCCGATGGACCGGTTCCACCGGCGGCTGGTGTGGCCGATCCGCGACCTCGGCAACGACGTGGTCGGCTTCGGCGCGCGGCGGCTGTTCGACGACGACCGGATCTCGGCGAAATACCTCAACACCTCCGAAACGCAGATCTACAAGAAGTCGCAGGTGCTGTTCGGCCTCGACCTGGCCAAGCGGGAGATCGCGCATCGGCACCAGGTCGTGGTGGTCGAGGGCTACACCGACGTGATGGCGATGCACGCGGCGGGCGTGCCGACGGCGGTCGCGTCCTCGGGCACCGCGTTCGGCGAGGACCACATGAAGGTCTTGCGCCGGCTGATGATGGACGACGACGCCTTCCGCGGCGAAGTGATCTTCACCTTCGACGGCGACGAGGCGGGCCAGAAGGCGGCGCTCAAGGCGTTCGAGGGCGACCAGACGTTCGCCGGGCAGACCTACATCGCGGTCGCGCCGGACGGGATGGACCCGTGCGAGCTGCGCATCGCGAAGGGCGACGCCGCGGTGCGCGACCTCGTGGCCCGGCGCACGCCGCTGTTCGAGTTCGTGATCAAGAGCATGCTGAAGCAGTTCGACCTGGATTCGGTCGACGGCCAGGTCGCCGCGCTGCAGAAGACCGTGCCGATGGTCGCCGCGATCAAGGACCGGGCCAGCCGGGACGGGTACGCGTCGAAGCTCGCCTGGTGGGTCGGCTGGCAGGACGTCGCGCAGGTGGTCAACCGGGTGCGCGGCGCGGCCGGAGCGGCGGCGCGGCGCGGCCCGGTCGAACCGCAGCAGCGGCGGTCGGCGGCCCGGCAGGAGGCCCCGGCGCCCCAGCCGGAGAAGCAGGACCTGCCGCGTCCCGCGCCGAACGACCCGCGGTTCCTGGCGCAGCGAGAGGCGCTCAAAGCCGCGCTGCAGCAGCCCGCGATCGCCGGTCCGGAGTACGACTCGCTGCCGGAGGAGGCGTTCACGCACCCGGTGTACGTCGCGGTGCACCTGGCCGTGCTGAAGGCGGGCGGGGCGGCGTCCGGGCTCACCGGGCCCGCGCTGCTGGACGCCGCGTCGGCGCACTGTCCGGAAGGGACGGTCCGCCGCGTGCTCAGCGAACTGGCGGTGGAACCGTTGCGCGCCTTGGGAGAAGTGGACTCGCGCTACATCTCCGGCGTGCTCGCGAGCGTGCAGGAGAACCTCGTCGGCCGGCAGATCGGCGAGATCAAGTCGAAGCTGCAGCGGCTGTCGCCGGTCGAGGCCCCGGACGACTACCGGGCCCTCTTCGGCGACCTGGTCGCGCTGGAGCAGTACCGGAAGTCGCTGCGCGAGCAGGCGGCGAGCGGGTGGGAGTGACGTGGGACTGCTGAGCCGGTTCTTCGGCCGGGGACTGCCCGAGGGGTTCCCCGGCGAGCTGGCCGAGGGCGAGGAGCCGGTCGCGGCCGCCGCGGTCGAGTCCGGCGGGCACCTGGTCGTGACGTCGCTGGGCCTGTGGATCCCGTCCGGCGACGGCGCGCGCCGCGTCGGCTGGCACCTGGTCGGCAAGGCGGCCTGGGACGACGGCGTGTTCACGCTGACCGAATCCGAGGAGACCGGGCGGACCGGCGCGGTCGCGGTGCTGGCCGACCGCGAGCCGGTGCGGTTCCGGCTGCCGCAGCCGGGGAAGGTGCCGCAGCAGGTGCGCCTGCGCGTCGACGGCTCGGTGCGGGGACGGCACCGGCACGAGTTCCCCGAGGGCGGCGCGTGGTTCGTCCAGCGCAAGGTCCCCGGCCGCGACGGCGTGGAACTGCAGGTCCGTCCGGATCCCGGCACCGACCCGGCGCTGGTCGAGGCGGTCGCGGCGGAGGTCGCGGAGAAGCTGGCCAACCGCGCGGAGTAGCAGTACGCTCGTAATCAGTACGGCTGTACTGTTTACTGGGGAGGCTGCTCATGTGGGACCCGGCGAAGTACCTCGACTACTCCGACCTGCGCGGTCGGCCGTTCTACGACCTGATCGGGCGCATCTCGGCGGCTTCGCCCCGCCGGGTGGTGGACCTGGGCTGCGGCCCTGGCACCCTGACCCTGGATCTGGCGCGCCGCTGGCCTGACGCGGTCCTGGAGGCGATGGACAGCTCGCCGGAGATGGTCGCCGCGGCCCGGGAGCGCGGGGTGGCCGCCGAGGTCGGCGACGTCCGGACGTGGACGCCGAAACCGGACACCGACGTGGTCGTCTCGAACGCGGTCCTGCAGTGGGTGCCCGAACACGAGGACCTGCTGCGCCGCTGGGTCTCGGAACTCCCCGCCGGAGCGGTGCTGGCGGTGCAGGTCCCCGGCAACTTCTCCGCCCCTTCGCACGCCATCACCCGGCAGCTGGCGGCCTCTCCGGCCTGGGCTTCACGGCTGTCCTCGGTCACGCTGCGTGCCGAAGACGCGGTCGGCGAACCCCGCGACTACGCGAATCTGCTCGCCGACGCAGGATGCCTGGTCGACGCCTGGGAAACCACCTACGTGCAACGACTCTCCGGCCCGCGCGCGGTCTTGGAATGGATCACCGGGACCGCCCTCCGCCCCATCCGCGCGGCCCTGAGCGACGAGGACTGGGCCGCCTTCCAAGACGACCTGGCCCCGCTGCTGGACGAGGCCTACCCGCCGCGCCCGGACGGCACGACCTGGTTCGAATTCCGGCGGATCTTCTTCGTCGCGAGCATCCCCGGCTGATGCCGTACTGGAACACGAACGTCGCCCGCCATCCGGGCATCCTCCGTGCCGTGCCCGCCGGATGCGCGACCGCGCTGGACGTCGGCTGCGGAGACGGCCTTCTGGTGCGGAAACTGGCCGAGGCGGTGCCGGACGTCACCGGGATCGACAAGTCGCCGGAGATGGTCGCTCAGGCGCGTTCGCTGTCCGGCGACACCTTCGTCGAGGGAGACTTTCTCTCCGCTGACCTCGGCCTGTACGACTTCGTCTGCTCGGTGGCCACCATCCACCACCTGGACTTCGAAGCGGCCCTCGCGCGGATGCGCGACCTGCTGCACCCGGGCGGGGTAGTGGTGGTCGTCGGCCTGGCCCGCGACGCGAGCGTGACGGACTGGGCGGCGACGATCGCAGCCGCGCCTGTCGTGCGGATCGTGAAGACGGTTCGCCGCGCGCGTGGCCCGGAGGGCATGCCGGCGATGCAGCCGCGGATGAGCTACCGCGAGGTGCGCACAGCAGCGCAGCGGTTGCTGCCAGGAGCGCGGTACCGCAGACACGTGCTGCGGCGATACTCGCTCACCTGGCAGAAACCGGCCTGAGCTGGGGTTTCTCAGCCGTTCCGGTGCCCGAACCGCTCGCCGAGCTTGGCCCGCGCCACCCCGGCGGCGCCCTGGACCATCGGATGGTCGGCCAGTTTGCGGTAGGTGCGCACGATCTGCTCGTACCGTCCCCGGCCGGCCTTGGTGCCCAGCACGTACCCCAGGCCCACGCCCAGCAGGAACTTCTTCATCGGCGGACACACCTCTCGTCAGCAGGACTTCCGACTGTCCATTGTCCAACACAACCGCCCTCCGTGCGGGAGCCGCCGAAAACCCACCCCCCTGTGCGAGGGCGGAACGGCATGGGCTAAAGTTCTTCCCGTCAGCCCGGAGAGATCCGGACCGGCGGAGCACGATCCCCTGTAGCTCAACTGGCAGAGCATTCGGCTGTTAACCGGAGGGTTCTTGGTTCGAGTCCAAGCGGGGGAGCAAAAGCCCAGGCCAACGGCCTGGGCTTTTTTCCTACCCGTGAGTAGGGGCGATTTAGTGTCGATCTTGACGGTCGTCCAGTGAACCGGTCGCCGCGCCACTGGTGACCCGCTGCACGGGGTCCGGTGGGCTCGCGGGGCGGGGGTGTTGTGGTTGGCAGGAGCCGATCCTGCCGCGGTGATCTTCGCTCGACGCTTCGGTTCCTGCTCTGGCCTCGGTGCGGGCAGGGCGGGGTTCGCTGGGGCGGTTCGGGCCTCAGGGCCTCAGCTGGGGCGGGCGACTTGATGAACGTGTGTCGCGGGCGAAGAGTCGCGGCGCGTCGAGGACCCACCGCCAGAGGTCGGTGAAGCCGCAGGCAGGTGGTCGTCAGGAGGCCGTGCCCCGGGCTTCTGTCGTGGTCGGCAGACTCCCTGTCGTGTCGACAGATCGTCATGCCGCCCGGTCGCGGGCGCCTGCTTGGGATGGCGTGGGCCGGCCCTGGGCGAATTCCAGTCTGCGCCGGCGGCGGGGCCGGGCTGTCGAAGGCGCGGGCGCCAGTGGGTGACGGGACGTGCCAACGGGGTCGAAGCCGCGACTTGGATGCTGCGACATGCTGGTTGGTCACTCAACACCGCTGGCTTTCGGCAGTTCTCGATGGCTGCCCGGGCCTGTCGGGAATTCGCTCGGCGGGCGGATTTGATTGTTGCGGGATTTGAACCGGATTGGCGCGCGCCGATGGCGCGGGAGACTCTTGATCCATCCGGCGGAAGGCGCGTTTTCCCGGGACGGAGCAGGGCTGATGCGCTGAGTCGTATTGTTGAAGAGTCGCCGTGAGGCGATTCGCTTCAGTATGTCGGGCGAGGCTGTTCAGTGGGCCAGTCCGGTAGCGGCATTGCTACGGATCCTGTTGGTCGCACGCGCTTGACCTGCGCGAACGGTACAGCTGACCCTCTCACTGCCAGTGAGGACTAGACTACCCTTAGTCTCCAGGTCGACGTTAGCAGGTCGAGAATGCCGTGGTCAAACGCTGCCGTTCGGTGCCGTTGGGGGTCGTTGGTGGGCGTTGATCACGCACGTCTGCTCCAGGGTTGCTCCAGGAAAATTGGTGAGAAGGCGTGCGGGGGTGGGGCCTTCACTGCGGCGTCCGGCGTGCGCGGCGGTTGGAGTCAATCCAGGGGTGTGGAAGCCTGGCGCGCCGGGCTCGGCCGGTTGCCGCGGGCGCCGTTCGCTGGCCAGGATTCGTGGCGTTGTACGGGCTCTCTAACTGGACGCCGTTCGGCCAGCGGGCGGAAGACTTCGGCTCGACGGTTACACCGACGGGGCGCTGATGTACGGGGTTGCGCAACCCGAGGTTGGTATCGGCGTTGAGTTTCGGCGTCGATGCGGCCGTGCTGATCGCGGCGCGGCGGCCCTGCTGTCGGGATCTCATTCTCACGGTGTCGGTTCCGGCTGAAGACTGACCCTCTGGTTCCGGGTGAACCTTGACCCACCTGTGAACGATCATGAGGTGCTGAACGTGGAGGACTGGGCGGAGATCCGCCGGTTGCATCGCGCCGAAGGGATGGCGATCCGGGCCATAGCCAGGCGGCTGGGGATCGCGCGAAACACTGTGCGACGGGCGCTGGAAGCGCACGAGCCACCGCGGTATGAGCGGCCGGCGAAGGGCTCGATCGTCGACGCGGTGGAACCACAGATCCGGGCGTTGCTGGCCGAGTTCCCGGAGATGCCTTCGACGGTGATCATGGAACGGGTCGGCTGGGAACGCGGCAAGACGGTGTTCTTCGAGCGGGTCCAGGCGCTGCGACCGCTGTTCAAGCCCGCGGATCCGGCGTCGCGGACGGAGTATCAGCCCGGCGAGCTGGCTCAGTGCGACCTGTGGTTCCCACCGGCGGACGTCCCGCTCGGGTTCGGCCAGACCGGCCGGCCGCCAGTGCTGGTGCTGGTCTCGGGCTACTCGCGGATGATCACCGCGGTGATGCTGCCATCGGGGCAGTCACCGGATCTGCTGGCCGGGCACTGGCGCCTGCTCTCGAGCTGGGGACGGGTCCCGAAGGCGCTGGTCTGGGACAACGAGTCCGCGATCGGGCAATGGCGGGGCGGGAAACCGCAGCTCACGGAGGCGATGAACGCCTTCCGCGGAACGCTCGGAATCCGAGTGATCCAGTGCCGGCCCGGTGACCCGGAGGCCAAAGGCCTGGTCGAGCGGGCCAACGGCTATCTGGAGACCTCGTTCCTGCCCGGCCGCTTGTTCACCAGCCCGGGCGACTTCAACACCCAGCTCACGGACTGGCTCGAGCGGGCCAACCAGCGCCAGCATCGCCGGCTGGGCTGCCGTCCGGTCGACCGTTGGGCCGCGGACCGCACCGCGATGCTGGCGTTGCCGCTGGTCGCCGCGGTGACCGGCTGGCGCTCGAGCAGCCGGTTGCCGCGGGATCACTACTTGCGGTTGGACTCGAACGACTACTCGGTCCACCCGAGCGCAGTCGGCCGCCGCGTCCAGCTCGCCGCCGGCCTTGACGAGGTCGTGGTGACCTGCGGTGGCACCGAGGTCGCCCGGCATGCCCGCTGCTGGGCCGATCACCAGAGCATCACCGACCCGGTTCACGCGGCTGCGGCCGCCGAGATGCGCCAGGCCCGCCGCCTGGTCGCAGTCCCGAAGGTCGACACCAGCGTCGAGCACCGGGCCCTGACCGACTGCGACCAGCTGTTCGGCCTGGACGGCGCCGAAGAAGGGATCGCCTGATGGCCACCACGAAACCCACCGCAAAGACCAGCGGCCGCAACGTCGCCGGCGAACTCGCCTACCTCACCCGCGCCTTGAAAGCCCCGTCACTGGGCCAGGCCGTCGAGCGGCTGGCCGAGCGGGCCCGGGCGGAGAACTGGACGCACGAGGAGTTCCTCGCTGCCTGCCTGCAACGTGAAGTGGCCGCGCGGGAGTCCCATGGCGGGGAGGGCCGGATCCGTTCCGCTCGGTTCCCGTCGCGGAAGTCGTTGGAGGAGTTCGATTTCGACCACCAGCGCTCACTCAAACGGGACACCATCACCCACCTGGGCACCCTGGACTTCGTCTCCGCCAAGGAGAACGTCGTCTTCCTCGGTCCGCCCGGGACCGGGAAGACGCACCTGTCGATCGGGTTGGGGATGCGGGCCTGTCAGACCGGGCACCGGGTCGCGTTCGCCACCGCAGCCGAGTGGGTTGCCCGCCTCGCCGACGCCCACCACGCCGGGAAACTGCAGGATGAGCTGGTCAAACTCGGCCGGATCCCGCTGATCGTCGTGGATGAGGGTCGGCTACATCCCGTTCGAGGCCGAGGCGGCGAACCTGTTCTTTCAGCTCGTGTCGTCGCGCTATGAGCGAGCCAGCTTGATCGTCACGAGCAACAAGCCGTTCGGCCGCTGGGGCGAGGTCTTCGGCGACGACGTCGTTGCCGCGGTTATCTGACTGCTCGGGTTGAGTGTCCACGATGTACACGATTGGGTTGGCGTGCCTCCCTTGCGTCCGTTGTGGACGGATTACCTTGCTCCGTCTATGACGGGATCAGCGTTGAGGGTGCAGCGGGTCGTGATGCCTTCGGGCACGGAGTCGGCGACTGTTGTGGCCGACGGCCTGGTGCTGGATCCGGTGGATCGGTTCCTGGCGCATCTGACCGCGATCGACCGCTCCCCGAACACCGTGCGCGCCTATGCCCATGATCTGCGGGACTATTTCGAGTTCCTGCACTGCCGTGGCCTGCACTGGGATCGGGTCGCGCTGGAGGATCTGGGCCGGTTCGTGACGTGGCTGAGGTTGCCGGTCGGGGCCCGCGATGGACGGGTGGCGATGCTGCCCTGGGTGGAGGCGAATCTCGCTGCCGCGACGGTGAATCGCAAGCTGTCGGCTTTGGCGTCGTTCTATGAGTTTCATCAGCGGCACGGTGTCGAGCTCGGTGAGTTGCTGACGCGGTGGCGGCCGGGCCGCCGCGGCGGGTCGTGGCAGCCGTTCCTGGCGCACCTGGGCGCACGGCCGGAGCGGCACCGCGCGATCTCGCTGCGAGCAGAGCGGCGGCCGCCACGGGAGCTGAGCCAGGCGGAGATGACGGCGCTGATCGGTTCTTGCGACCGGTTGCGGGACAAGTTCCTGCTGAACCTGTTGAAGGGCACGGGATTGCGGATCGGTGAGGCGCTGGGGTTGCGGCACGAAGATCTCGACGCCCGCCGTCGGCTGGTCGCGGTTCGGCCCCGGAGGAACGTGAACCGAGCGCGGGCAAAGACGTGGTCACGGGAAGTTCCCGCCGATGCTGACCTGTTCCGCCTCTACAGCGATTACCTGCACGAGGAATACGGGACGCTGGACTGTGACTACGTGTTCGTCAATCTCTGGGGCTCGCCGGTCGGCGCGCCGATGAGCTACGCCACCGTCGACCGACTGGTGCGCCGCCTGCGAGCCCGCACCGGGATCGCGTTCTCGCCGCATCTGTTCCGCCACAGCTACGCCACCGGGTTGCTGCGCCGCGGGGTCGCCGCCGAGATCGTCCAGCACTTGCTCGGGCACGCCAGCATCAGCACCACCGTCGACACCTACTCCCATCTGGGTGTCGAGGACGCTCGTCGCGCCCTGGCCGCGGCCGGGTTCCTCGACGCGCCAGCGACAACGGAGCCGACCGCATGAGGCAGCTGCACCCGATCCCGCACGGCGACAACGACTCCGGCACCGATCTGGCGGCCCGGCTGCGGCCGCAGTTCGCGCAACCGGTGATCCTGGTCGACCCCGACGACCCGGTGATCGGAGGGCCGCAGTGCCTGGTCCCGGTCTGCGACCGGCTCGCGGTGATCTTCGGCAAGTGCTCGGCCCACCATCAGCGCTGGATCGAGGCCGGCCGCCCCGACGACGTCGAGACCTGGGCGAAGTCGGCGCCCGCGAACCGGCGCTGGCTGCACCAGCCCCGGAAATGCGCGATCACGACCTGCCACCGCAGCCGCCGCGAGCACGGTCTCTGCCACTCCCACGCCAGTCGGTGGCAGAAACAGGGCCGCGCCGGGCTGACACAGTGGATCGCCGACGGCGGTGGCGGTCCGCCGCTGCCGGCCGGGGACGGCTGCCGGTTCCCCGACTGCTGCCTGGAGGCCGAGGGCGAGGCTGGATTATGTGACCATCACCGGAATCGGTGGATCCGCGCCGACCGGCCGCCGATCGAGTCCTGGCTCCTCGGTTGCGCGACGTTCGGGCAGGACCGGTTCGACCTGCGCGCCCTGCCGCTGAAGATGCGGCTGGAGATCGCCTACGCGATCCAATGCCGGGTCGACGAACGCCGCACGATCACCCGGCCGCACTCGATCCGGCGGCTGCTGCGAGCCCTGCCCGGCGGCGGCGTCCCCTCGCTGCTGGACCGCAGCCCCGATTCCTGGATGGCCTATCTCGGGTTCTCCAGCGAGCGCGGCTACATCGAGCGACGGTTCCTGCTGGACGCGATCGGCTATCTGCGTGATCTCGTCGACGGCGTTGGCTGGGACGCGGAGTTCCCGCGCGATGTGTGGCTGCTGCGCCGGCTCGGGTTCCCCGGCCGCGACACCCGGTTCCGGTTCACCGGGATCGAACCGATCTGGTTGCGGCAGTTGACGAAACGGTGGGCCCGCTGGCGATTATCCACCGGGATCGCCGTCGCGACCGTCGGCGCCGACATCCGCGCGATCACCCTGTTCGCGCAGTCGTTCCCGGCCCTGCAGCGCGGACCCGAAGCACTGACCCGGGAGCTGGTCGAGGTCCATCTGGCGCACCTGATCGAACGGTTTCCGAATCCGAAGAGCCGGACCGGTCAGCTCAGCAGCCTCGCCGGTCTGCTGCGCGCGGCCCGCCAACACGGCTGGGAATCCCGGCTGTCTGCTCAGGTTGACCTGTTTCCCGAGGACTACCCGCGCCTGGTCAAGGGGCCACCACGGGCGTTGTCGGAAGCGGTGATGGCCCAGCTTGAACACCCCTGCGTCCTCGCCCGCTTCGCCGACTCCCGCGGCCGGTTGTTGGCGCGGATCCTGATGAGCACTGGGCTGCGCGTCGGTGACGGCGCCCGGCTGCGGCTGGACTGCGTCGTCCGCGACGGCCAGGGCGCGCCTTACCTGCGCTACACCAACCACAAGATGCGCCGGGACGCGTTCGTCCCGATCGACACCGACCTGGCCGAGGCGATCGCCGTCCAGCAGCAGGCGGTGCTCGACGAGTTCGATGACCCGGCGGTCCTGCTGCCGCGGCCCACCCGCAACCCTGACGGCAAGGTGGCGTTCAGCACTGCAACCTTCCGGGGAGAACTGCGAGAGTGGTTGCGCGTCAGCGATGTCCGGGACGAACTCGGCCGCGCCGTCCATGTCGCGCCGCATCAATGGCGCCACACGTTTGGCACTCGCCTGATCAACAACGAGGTCCCGCAGGAGACCGTCCGTCGTTTGCTCGACCACGACTCGCACGCCATGACTTCGCACTATGCGCGGCTGTCGGACACGACCATCCGGGAGCAGTGGGAACGCGCTCGCAAAGTCAACATCGCCGGTGAGGCCTTGGCCACCGACACCGGTCCGCTGGCCGACGCTGTCTGGATGAAGAACAACCTCTCCAGGGCGAAGATGGCGCTGCCCAACGGCTACTGCTCCTTGCCGCTGCAGCAGAAGTGCGAGTTCGCCAATGCCTGTTTGACCTGCCCAGTTTTCGTCACGACGCCGGAGTTCCTGCCCCAGCATCGTCACCAGCTCGAGCAGACCCAAGACTTGATCGCCCAGGCCGACCGCAACGGACACCAGCGCCTTGCCGAGATGAATCGCACCGTCGAGAAGAACCTCCTGGCCATTATCGACGGCCTGACCACATCGGATGGCTGCTGCGGCGGCGGAAAGTCCTGCGCCTGCAACGGAAAAAGCGGCTCGAATGCTTGCTGACAACCCCAGACACCTCGCCGAACACGCCCGTCAGCGCCACGATCAGACCCTGCACCGCGCCCAACAGGCGCTCGCCGAGCTGGCCGACGCCGGAGAACAGGTGACCGTTGCGCAACTTGCCAACCGGGCCGGCGTCTCGCGGTCATGGATCTACACCCAACCCGCATTGCGCGACCGGATCCGGCAGCTACAGCAGCATCGCGCCAGCGCTGGCTTCGTCCGCGACACCGCCACCCGGGCCACCGACGACTCACTGCGTCAACGTCTGGCCCTGGCGCACGAGCGAATCAACCAGCTCCGCACCGAGAACCAGCAACTCCGTGACGCCCTTGCCCACGCCCACGGCCAACTCCGCGCAGCCCGCCTCAGCACCGGTGATCGATAGTCAAAGACACCTGTCCACGACGCGAAACGCCAGGTCAAAGGCGGTATTTGAAGATCGAAGTCGAGATAACCGCGGCGATGCTGGACCGGTTGCTGCACCGCGCGACCGTGGTCGGCATCGACGGCCCGTCCTATCGGCTCCGCTCGCATCAGTCCACATCGGACAAGCTGCGCAAGGCGGTGAACGCACATGTCTCCTGACCAACCCCAGCCGGCCGGCCGCATCTGCGGGATCTGTTGGCGCGAGTTCATTCCCAGTCGCGCCAACAACATCTACTGCTCCAAGCGTTGCAAGAACACCGCCTTCGACCGGAAACGCCGCCCCCAGAAGGCGGACGCCGAGGGCGCCGGCCGGCAGCACACCGTGAGCTCGTCGGCACGCCCGCAACCGGCGGCCGTCCGGGACTGTCCCCACTGCGGTGGACCGGTGACCATCGTCGCGCTGCTCACCACACCCGAGGCCGCACGGCCGACACCACCAGCAGCCGTGCCCGACACGGTGATTCCGTTGCACCGTCCCTAACTGCTACAGTCCCTCAACCGCCTGGGGAAGATGATTCATGGAACGATGTCGCGGAGGTCATGACGGCTACCGCGGAATGGGTTTACTGGTACAATAATGAGAGGCTGCATTCGTGGTGCGGGCATCGCCCGCCACTGGAGTTCGAACAGGGCTACTGGCACGACACACCCGAGCAGCCCCTGGCAGTGGCATGAGACAAAGGACCACGTCTCCACGAAAGCCGGGGCGGTCCAACCAGGTCCGACGCTATGACGCCTGGTATCGCCACATCACCCTCGCCATGCTCGCCCACGCCTACCTCGCCGTCACCGCCGCAGTGTCCCCAAAAGCCCTGGCCACGGCCTCATCCCGCTCACCCTCGGCGAAGTCCGTCGTCTCCTGGCACATCTGATCCACACCGGGTGCCCATGGCTCCGGATCCAGGCCTGGTCACGCTGGTGCCGACGCCACCAACACCGCGCCAAGACCAGCCACTACCAGCGAAGACACAACCAACATCACGAAGTGCGGCTGGAGTATTAGGTACGGTAGCCCAATTGGTACGAGCGCCAACAGGCGTTGAGCCGGACGGCAGCGGAAATCCGCCCGATTACCGCACTTCAACGGCGACTCGCGAGTAGGTACGGCGAGCGCCCGATCACCGGCCGGAGGCCATGGCGTGCGCCGACGCGACGAGTGCCTGTTCGGCGTCGCGCGCGTGCTCGAACCGCGCCTGGTGCCACTCGCGCGCGGCGGCGACCGAACCGGCGACGGCGGCCGCGTGCTCGCGGACCCGGTGCGGCGCCGCGCCGCCCTCCGCGACGCGTTCGGCGACCAGGCAGCGCGGCTCGGCGGCCAGCGCGACGAGCCGGTCCGGCACCACGAGTGCTGCACCGGTCACCTGTTCGGCCGCCTCCGCGAGCAGGGCGGGGGTGAGCGCGTGCTCGCCCGCCATGGAGACCGCACGGCCCACCACCCGGTAGGCCGTGCGGTAGTCGAGCCCGAGATGCCGGGCGAAGTCCTCGGCGAGGTCGGCCGCACCCGTGTGGTGCGCACCCGCCTGCGCCGCCAGGTTCTCGGTGTTGGGCGTCAGCCCGCGGACGACGGCGGTGCCGAGCCGGACGAGACGGGTCGACAGCGCGAGCGCACCGGCCACTTCGCCGTAGGCGTAGAGCCAACTGTCGGTGCGGGCGGACGGCGAGCGCCGGGTCACCAGCAACCCGGTCAGCCTGCCGACGACCGTGCTCGCGCCGCCCCGGATCACCGCCAGCGCATAGGGATTCCGCTTCTGCGGCATGAGCACGCTGGCCCGGCACAGCGACGCGTCGAGTGTCACGTAGCCGAACGCCGGGCTGGCGAAGATCTCCAGGTCCTCGGCGAGCTGGTCCACGGTCAGCACGGCCTGGGTCGCCGCGCCGACGGCATCCACGAGACCGTCGGTGGACCACATCACGTCCCTGGTGTGCCGCCCGGCGGCGGCGAAACCGAGCAGTGCCGCGAGGTGGTTCCGGTCCAATGGCAGGCGTGTGCCGCCGACGCCGCCGGACCCGCCCGGCGACACGTCGGCCTGGCGATGGGCGTCGGCGATCCGGTCCAGGTGCCGCACCGCCTGCTCGGCGAAGCCGCCGAGGTAGTGCCCGAAGGTGGACGGCTGGGCAGGCTGGAGATATGTGGTGTCCGCCCACAGCGTGTCCGCCGCGTCGGTCTCCGCGACCGCGAGCGCTTCGGCGAACCCGGTCACCGCGTCGTGCAGGTCGAGCAGGTGCTCGCGCAGGGCGAGCCGGAACGCGATCCGGCCCGCCTCGCGACGGGTGCGGCCAAGATGCAGTCGCCCGGCGTCGGGACCGAGTTCGCGTTCCAGCACCCGTTCCCGGCTGTTGTAGGCGTCGCCGTAGGCCGGGTCGTACTCGAACTCGGCCGCCGGGGTGTCGAGCAGGTCGAGCAGCCGCCGCAGCAGCGGCCGGACCTCCGCTTCGCTCAGCACCCGGCAGTCGATGAGCGCGAGCAGGTGCGCGAGGTCGGCGAGGGTGAGGCCACGGTGCAGCAGCGGGGCATCGGCGATCTCCAGCGCGTAACCGGCGTCGACGAGCTCGGGCGCGGGGCCACTGGTGATCATGGCCTCGGCGCCGAGATAGCCGTTCGGTGTGGTAGTTCCGGTCACGAGGCCCCCTTGCGGTCGGTGAACAACGTCGGCGCGCCGCCGGTCACCAGGAACACCTGGGGGCCGGTGACCCGGCCCGCGGCGCATTCCGCGACCAGGCCCGCCATGGCCTTCGCGCCGAACACCGGGTCGAGGAACACGCCTTCGGCGCGCGCCACCAGGAGCGCGGCCGCGGCCCCTTCCGGCGACGGGATCCCGTATCCCGGCCCCAGACAGCCGCCCAGCACTCGCGGTTCCGCCGGTTCCGGGCCGTGCACGAGTGCGGCGGCCGCGGCGGCGAGTGTGGTGATCCGGGTTCGACATTCGGCCACCGGCCTGCTGACGGTCACCCCGATCACGTCGAACGCGGCCGCCGCGAACGCGACACCGGCGAGCAGTCCGGCGTGGGTGCCGCACGAGCCGGTGGGCAGCCATACCGCCGCCGGTTCGGTGCCGGACTCGTCGAGTTGCGCAGCCAGTTCGATCGTCGCGCGGACGTAGCCGAGCGAACCGAGCGCGGTCGCGCCGCCTCTCGGCAGGACGTACGGGCGGCGCCCGGTCGCGCGCAGTTCGGCCGCGAGCGCGGCGATCCCGTCGTCCACGGTGGACCGGTCGGCGGCGCCGGTGAACCGCACGTCCACACCGAGCCAGCGGTGCAGCCGGAGGTTTCCTTCGTCCGGCGGAGGATTTCCGTAGCACACGACGTGCGGCTCGATGCCGTACCGCAGCGCGGTGAGCGCCGCCAGCAGCGTCCAGTTCGACTGCGGGCCCGCGCCGGTGACCAGGCAGTCACAACCCTGCCGCAGCGCGTCCGCGATCAGGTACTCCAGGCCGCGCACCTTGTTGCCGCCCAGACCGAGCCCGGTCAGGTCGTCCCGTTTGAACAGGACGGGCACGCCGAGTTCGGCCGACAGGCGGGGCGCCGGGTGCAGTGGAGTCGGCGACCGCACCAGTTCGATCCGGGGCGGCTCGTGCGGTCCCAGCAACCGATCTGCGACGGGCGCGTGCGTGGTCATGCCGCACCGCATTCGGCGCGTACCCGGTCGACGAACGCGCCGCACGCGCCCAGCGCACTGTCCACAGTGAGCAACCGGTCCAGTTCGGCGTCGGAAAGCAGCGCGGTGCCTGCACAGTTCCGCAGCGCGGTGCGGAAGTCCACATCGGACTGCAGTCCAGCGAGCGCGGCCGAGCGCACGAGTTCCTGCGCGATGTGCTTGCCGACGCGGTCCGCGAGCGCCCGCATCACCGGTTCCGACAACAGGTATCCGCGCTGCGCGTCGATGTTGCGCCGCATCCGGTCGGCGTCCACAGCCAACCCGTCGAGCATTTCGGCGCCGAGCGCGGCACAGGCGGCGAACGAGCAGCACGCGTCCGGCACGAGCCGCCATTCGGTCTTCCACGCGCGCCCGTCCCGCTCGTGCTCACAGCCGATGCCCTCCAGCGCGAGCGCCGCCTGTGCGCGCACCACCCGCGAGAGCGTGCCGAGTTGTTCGGAGATCTCCGGGTTTCGCTTGTGCGGCATGGTGATGGAGCCGACCGCCGCCGCCGACCCGCCCTCGGCCAGTTCCCCGATTTCCGGCCGCTGCAACTGGTAGACCTCGTTCCCGATCTTCGCGATGGTGGCCGACATCGCCGCGAGCAGCCCGGTGAACTCCGCGATCCCGTCGCGCGCGGTCAGCCACGGCACCGGCGCGACGCCGAGCCCGAGACGGGCGGCGAACGCGTCGAGCAGGTCGAGCGCGCGGTCGCCCCAGAACTCCATGGTGCCCAGTGCGCCGCCCAACTGGACGTTCTCCCAGCGCACGCGGCCTTCGGCGAGCCGCCGCAGATGGCGATCCAGTTCGGCCGCCCACACCGCGGCCTTGAACCCGAACGTGATCGGCAGACCCGGCTGGCCGTGCGTGCGGCCGCACATCGGGGTGTCGCGATGCGCCACCGCGAGCGCCAGCGCGCGGTCACGCAGCCGCCGCACGTCACGTTCGGCGATGTCGCCGACGGTGCGGAAGACAAGCGCGGTCCAGGTGTCGGTCAGGTCCTGGACGGTGGCGCCGTAGTAGACCCACTGGGCGGCGTCGGGCGGCAGGGTTTCCCGCAGTGTCCGGATGAGGCCGAGTGTGGAATGACCGCATGCCCGCGTCTGTTCCGCAACGCTGTCGATGTCCACTGTGGACACTTTCGCGCCCGCATGGATGGCGTCCGCCGCGTCGCGTGGCACGAGGCCGACGTCCGCCTGCGCCTCGGCGAGTGCGGCGAGCACGTCCAGCCAGCCCTGGGTGCGGCCCTCGTCGGTGAACAGGGCCGTCGCTTCCGGCGTCGTCCAGAGATGACCGAAGATGCGCGAGGAGATCATGACGCCGCCGCCATCGCGGGCAGGCCGCAGATCGCACGCAGCGCGGCGCGGACTTCGTCGAGGTTCGCGCCCCACGGCACGGTCGCGGACCGGCCCGCGTACTCCACGCCCCGTTCCAGCAGGCAGCACTTGGTGAGCACCGGCCCGGCGCCCGCGCGCGCCTTCGGGCACAGATCCACCCGGTCCGGTTCGCTGCCGTAGAATTGCTCGTGGAACGCGCGCGAGCGCTCGCAGCCGATCAGCAGCCAATCGTCCCGATAGGACGGATGGGTGTCCAGAAACCGCACCTCGCCGTCGAGTTCGGCGCCGGAACCCCGGCAGGGCAACAGAAACGCGGGCGCCGGATGGTCCGCGGCGAGCGCGCGGATGTCGACCGCGTCGAGCACCAGTTCCACCGGCGGCAGATCCTCGTCGAACGCGACGGCCTGTTCGGCCATCGAAAGGAGCTTCGGCGGGTACGGCGGCACCACCTCGGTCACCCGCACCCGCAGCGGCTCCGGCCGCCAGATGAAGTTGACGTGCTCGAACCGGCCGCGCACCACATAGGCCAGCGCGCCGTCCTGGTGCCCTGAACGCGCGGCGGCGGCCAGCGCGCTCGCGTTGCCGACGTCGGTCGCCGGGTCGTCGAGCCACACCGTCGTGTCCGGTCCCGACAGTACCCGCAGTTCGGCGACCGGTGAGAACAGCGGCCCGAGCGAGACCGGCCGGACGCCGACGAGCGCCGTGTCGTCGCCCGAGCGCAGCACGAGGAACGCGGTGCGCCGGTAGATCTCCCGTGGCCGCAACAGGTCGTCGATGGCGCGCGGGGTCAGCGGGATGTCCACCTCCTGCACGGAGAGTCCGCGGTAGGGGCGGGTGATGGTGTTCGGCGCCGGGTCGGGAATCACGCCGACGCCTCGACCGTCGTGTCGAACGGCACGGTGTCGGCGCGCAGGCCGAGTCGCAGCGTTTCCAGGCTCAGCGCGTCGGCGGGCGCGATGTTGCCCAAGTTCGCCCCGAACCCGAGCTTCCGGATGAACCACGCCTGCTGGTTCTTCTCCGGCGCCTCGAAGATGACCCGCTCGACCGGCACCCGCCGCAAGATCGCCGTGATGACCTCGGACCGGATGCCGTGATCGCGGTCGTAGATGCCGACCGTGCCGCTCTCCCGGCCCTCGGCGACCAGCCAGCGCGCCCCGGCGTCGAGATCACCGGCCATCTCCTCGGCCCATTCGTCCGGAGTGGACGGATAGGTGTCGTCCTTCGCGCCTGTCTCGGCCAGCACCACGAAGTCGGCGGACAGTTCCCGGATCAGCGCCCGCTTCCGGTCCACGGTCAGCGCGCGCAGCCCGTTGGACACCTCGACGTGCGAGATCCCGCTGCGCAGCGCCCACTCCCGCAGTTCGCGCACCCGGTTCTGCAGTGCGCAGATCTCCAACAGGGTGCCGCCGAGCGAGACACCGCAACCGTGCTCGGTGTAGCGACGCACCCGCTGCGCCAGCGTGGGATCCACGTAGCCGATCCCCCAGCCGATCTTGACGATGTCCGCGAGCTGTCCCGCCTGGTCGAGGAACGCCTCGGTGCCGGCGACGGTGAGCCCCTTGTCCAGGACGTGCGTCACGCCGCACATCCTGGGTTTCACCGTCCGCGCCGGCAGATCGAGGAAGCTGGGACATCCGCTCACCTGGCACCTCCCGCAGATCGTCGAACACCATCGACGATAGGAAGCGCGCACGCCGAGTGCCTGGTCCTGGAGAGGTCAGGATCGCGCGGCCACTCGCCCCGTCAGGCCGAACGGCCGGCTCGAACTGCCGGAACCCGGCGCCGGGTCGGGCGGCGCCGGGCTCCTGTCCGCGAGCGGGTGGCCTACTTCTTCAGCTCCGCCCGCACCAGCGCCGCGCCGTCGGACAGCGCGCGCAGCTTGCTCGCCGCGATCATCCGGGGCAGGTTGATGAGGCCGCAGTCGGTGGACAGGCCGAGCCGGTCCGCCGGCACGTACTCCAGCACCCGGCGGATCCGGTCCGCCACCTCGTCCGCGGTCTCGGTCACGGTGGACTTCACGTCGATCACGCCGGCCACGAACGGTTTCGTCCATTCGTTGTCCACCAACGGTTTCAGGTCGTCCGGGCCGGTACGGCCGACCTCGTAGTTGAGCGCGTGGATGTTCGCGTCGAGCACGTGCGGGAACAGCGCCTTGGCCCGGTCCGGCGCCGGGGCGTCGGAGGCGCGGCGGTCGAGCACGAACGCGCCGAACTCGGTCTCCGTCTCGTCCGGGTAGTACGCGGGCGTGCCCGAGTAGTTGCCCCAGCAGGTGTGCACCCAGAACTGGCAGTCGACGTCGCGGACGGCCACGTTGAGCGCTTCGATCTCCCAGTCGCCCATGCCGTAGGGCCACACGAACTCGTCGAGCTGGATGATGTCGCAGCCGTTGTCGGCGAGCTCGCGGAAGTCCTCGTTGAACGCTCTCGCGATCGCGAGCGCGAGTTCCTTGGTGTCCTTGTAGTGCAGGTTCGTGGTGGCGGCGGCCAGCACGCCCAGACCGGTGTAGGACACCTTGACCGGCTTGTTCGTCGCCTTACGGGTGGCGCGCAACTGGTTCAGGTGGAACGGGTACTCGCGCTGGATTTCACCGGTGCACGTCGGCGAGAACAGCGTCGAGTAGATGGGCAGGCCGATCGGCGGGCCGGTGAGCTTGTACCCGGACATGCGCTCCAGGTAGTAGTACAGAATCGTGCCGTACGGCGAGTCGCCGCCGTAGACCTTGCCGTCGCTGATGATGTCGAGCCCGCCGGCCTCCTGGTCGTGCACGATCGCGCCGATCGTGTCCTCGAACGCCTCCTTGCTGATCGAGTCGTAAATGAATTCACCCTTGGGCAGCGTGGCGAACGCCGCACCGTCGTACCACCGCGGATTCGGATAGTTCCCGACCATCGCGGTCGGCAGCAGAACGTCTTGCGAACCAATGAGCATGTTCTTCGTCCTTCCAGTCGCCGGTCGTGCGAAACGACGGTAGGACGGGAGAACACCTCAGTTCTTCGGCATGGCGGGACCGTACTTTTCGGTGGTGTCCGCACCGCGGGTCAGAATTCGCCAGTCCACGCACACGCAGCCGTCCGGTCCGGCCAGCACCGGGTTGAGATCGAGTTCGGCGATCCGGTCGCTGCCCGCCAGCAGGTCGCCGACCGACACCACGACGTCGGCCAGCGCGTCCCGGTCGACCGGGAGAGCGCCGCGAACGCCGGAAAGCACGGCCGCGCCGCGCAACTCCTCGAGCATCGCGCGAGCCTGTGCGTGGTCGAGCGGTGCGAGCGCGAACCGGACGTCCCGCAGCACCTCGACGAGAACGCCGCCCATGCCGACCATCACGACGGGCCCGAACGAGGGATCGCGAAAGCCGCCGACGACCGTCTCGACGCCGTCCATCTTGGACTGCACGAGTACCGACGCGCCTTCGGCGAGTGCGAGCAGTTCCCCGGCCGCCGCGCGTATTCGTTGTTCGCCGACGAGGCCGACCCGCACACCGCCGACGTCGCTCTTGTGCGTCAGGTCCGGGTGCGCGACCTTCAGCACGACGGGGCCGGGCAAGCGCGCGGCGGCGGCCACGACTTCGTCGGCCGACTCGCAGCGAACCGTTGGCACCACCGGGATTCCGGCGTATTCGAGCAGGTCTCGCGCGACGATCGGGTCGCCCGGATCGTCCACCGGGCCGAGCAGGTCACTGGGCTCGTGCGGCGAGGACGGCTTCGGCTCGAACATGCCGTACCGGACGGCGGCGCCGATCGCGCGGGCCGTCCTGTCCGGCCATGGCAGGCACGGCACTCCGGACTGGTGCAAGACATCCGCGACGTCATCGGCGGAGCGGGGCGCCACGAAACAGGCGTAGACGGGAACAGGCACGTTGTCAGCCCGCAGGCGCTTTACGGCGTCCCGGACCGCCGACGCTACCTCGAGCGACGCCGACCGCTGCAGCAACACCGGAACGACGACATCGACCTCACCGGAACGGGCGAGCAGGTCGATCGCGCCCGGATAACCCGTGGCGAACAGCCGCCACGCCGGAGTGATGTCGACAGGATTGCGCGGACTGCCGTACGGCGGCAGCAATTCACTCAACCGAGACCGCAGCGCGGGACTCAATTCCGGAACGTCGAGCCCTTCGTCCGCGAGCAGGTCCGCGAGTTCCACCCCGGTCCCGCCGGAATTCGTGATGATGCCGACGCGACGGCCACGCGGCGTCGGCTGCTCGGCGAGCGCACGGGCCACGTCCAGCATCTCCAGCCCGGTCCGGACCCGGACCACGCCCGAGTCGCGCAGTGCGGCGTCGAGGATGTCGTCATCGGCGGCCAGCGCCGCGGTGTGCGAGACGGCGGCGCGCCGTCCGGCCCCGGTCCGCCCGCCGACGACCGCGATCACGGGCTTCTCGGCCGTCGCCCGGCGAGCCTCGGCGAAAAACGCGCGCGGGTCGGTGATCGACTCCAGCAGCAGCGCGATCACCGTGGTGGCCGGGTCTTCGCGCAGGTACGCAAGCACTTCGGCGTCGGTCAGATCGGCCTTGTTGCCCGCCGCGTACACCTTGGCGAACCGCATGGCCTCGTCGGTGGCGAGCATGTGCACGGCCATCCCGTACGAGCCGGACTGGGTGACCAGGCTGACGCCGCCACCGCCCGGTGGCGTCCCGGCCGCGATCGACGCGTTGAGCGGCAGGTCCGCGTTCTGCACGCCGAAGCAGTTCGGACCCACCACCCGCACGCCGCCCGCTCTCGCCGCGGCGCGCACCTTTTCCTGTAGCCGCACGCCATCGCCGCCGATCTCGGCGAAGCCCGCGCTCAGCACCACGGCCGCGGGCACGCCCTTGTCGGCGGCCGCCTCGATCACACCGGGCACGCTGTCCGCCGGGGTCGCCACCACGACGAGGTCGATCTCGCCGGGCACGGACCGCAGGTCCTGGTATGCGGCCCGGCCGCCGACAGTCCTGTTCGGACAGACCGGAACCACCTCGCCGGGAAAGCCGGAAAGGTTGTCCCACAAGAGCTTTCCGACTGAGCCAGCGCGATCGGACGCGCCGACGAGCGCCACCCGCCGTGGC
Organism: Amycolatopsis echigonensis; assembly: GCF_002846615.1. NCBI lineage: Bacteria > Bacillati > Actinomycetota > Actinomycetes > Pseudonocardiales > Pseudonocardiaceae > Amycolatopsis > Amycolatopsis echigonensis. Next base: position 470,531 of record NZ_PJMY01000002.1, read on the forward strand.
GCGAACACCGCGTCCAGCGCACGATTCAGCACGCGCAACCACCTCCGGGGTCGTGCGCGAACACCCGCGACAACTCGCGTTCGTCGAACTCGCCTTTGCGAACGCCGAGCGGGTCGATCGTGCGGACCGCCGCCAGTTCCGTTGTGGACGGTGGGTCGAGCGGGCGCAGGTCGCCCGCCACGTCAAGGGGAAACCCCGTCGCGGCGCGGACCTCGTCGACACTCACGTCCGGGAAGGTCCGGCACAGCCGCACCGTCTCGCCCGGGAAGTCGAACACGCCCAGTTCGGTGACCATCCACTGTGGACCGCCGCCGGGGAAGCCGAGCTCGGTCCTGCTGCCGGCCGGGGTGCGGTGGCCCATGTCGGTGATGAAGTCGCACTCGGGCACCAGCGTCCGGCCGCCGCGATGCCGGGTCGTCCACAGTGTCAGGTTGCCGATCGTGGCGGAGAGGTTGCAGCCGCCACCACCGCCGCCGAGCTTGACCTTCGGCCGGTCGCGCGGACCGATCATGGTCACGTTGGTGTTGCCGAACCGGTCGATCTGCCCGCCGGACAGGAACATCCGGTCCACGTCGCCGCGCAGCGCGGCGTCGAAGAACTCCTCGAACCGCATGCTGTACGCGGCGCCCTGTTTCAGCGCGGCGTCGTTGCCGGTCGGCGGGATGAACGGCGGCTCGGGGTTGATCGCGTACATCGCGCCTTCGACCAGCACCATGTCCGGCGCGTGCGTCCGGCGGGCCACGTGCATCGCGACCTGCGCGCACGGGCTGCCGAAGCCGTGGAAAACGGTCTCGTCCGGCCGGATGGTGCGGGCGAGCAGGACGACGAACCATTCGTCCAAAGTGAACGGTCGCGGGCTCACGCGAACAGCTCCTTCCATGCGTCGGTCGAGGCGGACCAGCCGGTCAGCTCGTCGAGGCGCCCGATCGCCTTCTGGTATCCGTCCTCGGAACCCGTGTCGTGCACGTATTTCTGGAGATACCCGGCGGCGTCGCCCGAGCGGGCGGCGGTCACGTACTCGTTCAGATGCGGGCGGTCGTAGGCATAACGGGGGTAGCAGGACGCCGGATGCGCGCCGAACGGGACCTCGACGAGCGCCGACACCAGGTGTCCTGGCACGGTGATCCCGGCCGCGGTGACGTCCTCTGTGGACACCAGCTCGTCGACCGTCGCGATCACCGCCTTCGACGCGGACGCGAAGCGCTCGTCGAGCACGTACGGCTGTTCGAGATGCAGGTTGCCGTAGCGGTCGCCGGACGGCGCGTGCAGCAGCGCCACGTCCGGCCGCAGCGCGGGCACCGCGACGAGCTTCTGCCCGGTGAACGGGCATTCGATCTCGCGGTACTCCGGGTGCAGCGAGCCGATGTCGGACCCGCGCACCCCGACGACCGGCAGGAACGGCACGCCCATCTCGGCGGCGCGCAACTGGGCGAGGATCGTCGCGCAGCAGCTTTCCGCGATCTCGATCAACCCGTTCCTGGCGGCTTCGCGGTAGGCGGGCGCGAGACCGAGGTCCTGCTCGAACCCGACGTAGCTCTCCTCGCACCGCCGCACCGCGCCCGCGGCGACGAGCAGGTCGACGTCGATGCTGTGCGCCGACCCGACGAGGTGCAAACCCGTGCGACCCTGCCGGATCAGCTCGCGCACCAGCGCCATCGGCAGCCGCGCGCACAGCCCGCCGCCGAGCGCGACGATCGCGCCGTCCGCGACGGCCGACGCGGCCTCGGCGAGTGTGGTCCGCTTGTCCCGCGGCGGTCGCAGGCTCATGTCCGTGCTCCTTCCGATCGGTTCGCCCGGCCCGCCGCGACCAGCACCGGGTCGTAGACGGGCGCGAACGGTGGTGCGTAAGCAAGATCGAGCGCGCCGAGGTCGTCCACGGACAGCTCGGCGTGCAACGCGGTGGCTACCACGTCGATGCGTTTGGCCGCGCCCTCGCGGCCGGCGAGCTGCGCGCCGAGCAGCCTGCCGTCCGGCGTGTGCACCAGGCGCACGTGCAGCGGGGCCGCGCCCGGGTAGTACTTGGCGCGCGAACGTGACTCGACATCCGTTGCCACAGCGGGGATTCCGGCCGCCGTCGCCTCGGCGAGACTGAGCCCGGTCCGCGCCACCTCCAGGTCGAACACCTTCACCACGGCGGTGCCGACCACGCCGCGGAACGACGCACGCCCGCCTGCCGCGACGGTCCCCGCGACCCGCCCGGTCTTGTTCGCGGCGGGGCCGAGCGGCACCCACGCGGGCGCGCCGAGCACGAGGTGCGGCAACGCCACGCAGTCGCCCGCGGCGAACACACCGGGTAACGAGGTCCGCATCCCCTCGTCGACGACGACGGCCCCGTTCGGCAGTTTCTCCGCGCCCGCGAGCAGACCGGTCGCCGGGCGCACGCCGACGGCCAGCACGATCAGGTCCACCGCGAACTCGGCCCCGTCGACGACCGCGACCGGGCCCGTAGCGCCGTCGAGGATCGCGTCCAGCCTGCTGCCAAGCTGCAGGTCGGCGTGCCGCCGGACCTCCGCGTCGACCACCTCCGCGATTGGCTCGTCCACTGTGGACAGCACGCGGGGCAGCGCCTCCACGATCCGCACGGCCGCGCCCGCCGCGACGAGCGCTTCGGCGGTCTCCAGTCCGATGTAGCCCGCGCCGACGACGATCGCTTTGCGCACCGAGCCGGAGTCGAGCAACGTGCGCAGCTTCGCGGCGGACGCCAGCGAGCGCACCGTGAACACCCTCGGGTGGTCTATACCAGCAATGGGCGGCACCACGGGATCGGCGCCTGCCGCGAGCACCAGCGTGTCGTAGTCCAGGGTCTCGGCGCCGCCGTCGTTCGCCACCGTCACCCGCCGCGCGGCGGTGTCCAGCTCGCGCACGGTCGTGCCCAGGCGGAGGTCGATTCCCCGCCGGTCACGGAAAACCTCCGGCGGGTAGGCGAGCAACGTCTCCGCCCGGTCGACGATTCCGCCGAGGTAGTAAGGGATCCCGCACATCCCGTACGCGGCGTACTCGCCCGCCTCGCACACGATCACGGGCCTCTCGGGCGCGACCCGCCGCGCGGCCGAAGCCGCCGACATGCCTGCCGCGCCACCCCCGATCACCACCATTCCCGCCACGGTGCCGCCTCTCGTCGCGAACCAACATGGTCAGCATGCGGCCCGGCGCCACCTCGCGGTCACCCCTTGGCAGGACGAAGAATCGGCGCCGGCTCGCCCTGCCGGATCGATGGAATAGGGCCGTCCGGGGGCGACCGTGGTCTCATGACTGAGCCATCCGAGGACGCCGTCCGTACCGAAATCGACGCCGTGCTGCGCCGGGCGCGCGCCGCGGCCGACGCCATCGAGCACTACGACCAGGACCAGGTCGACGAGCTGGTCACCGCCGTCGCGTGGGCGGTGGTGCGCAAGGACCACGCCGAGAAGCTGGCGAAGCTCGCCGTCGACGAGGGCGGGTTCGGCAACTACGCGGACAAGGTCGCCAAGATCGGCAAGCGGGTCACGGGCGTGCTGGCCGACATGGGGCCGGTGCGTACCGTCGGCGTGGTGGCGGAACGGCCGGAGGCCGGGATCGTGCAGATCGCGAAGCCAGTCGGGGTCGTCGCCGCGCTCATCCCGACGACCGGACCCGACGCGACGCCGCCGGTCAAGGCGCTGTTCGCGCTGAAGGGCCGCAACGCGATCGTGTGCGCGCCGCACCCGAGGACGCGGCAGAGCACGGAAATGGTCGTCGACTACATGCGCGAGGCGTGCCGTCAGGTCGGCGCGCCCGAGGACCTGGTGCAGGTGGTGCCGGAGCCGTCGCTGGCGAAGACGCGTCTGCTGATGCGCGGCGCCGATCTCGTCGTCGCGACCGGTGGCGCCGGGATGGTCAAGGCGGCCTACAGTTCCGGCACCCCGGCCTACGGCGTCGGGGTCGGCAACTCGGTGCACGTGGTGGACGAGACCGCCGACCTGGCCGACGCCGCCGAGGCGATCATCACGGCCAAGACGTTCGACGAGGCCACGAGCTGCCTGGCCGACAACGCCGTCGTCGCGCACGCCTCGGTGTACGACGAGCTGGTCCGGCGACTCGTCGACGGCGGCGGGCACCTGTGCTCTGGCGAGCAGAAAGCGTTGCTGCGCAAGGCGATGTGGCCCGACAACGGTCCGATCCCGACAATCGACGTGGTCGCGAAACCGGCGCCGCACATCGCTCACCTCGCCGGTTTCGAGGTGCCGGACACCTGCCGCCTGCTGCTGGTCGAGGAATCCGGCACCGGCCCCGGACACCCCTTCTCCGGCGAGAAACTGTCCGTCGTGCTGGCGGTCTATCGCTACGAGGGCGGCATCGACAATGCGGCGAAACTCGTCAACGACATCACCGGGTATCAAGGACTCGGCCACACATGCGGCATCCACACCAGCTCGGACGAGAATGTGGCCCGCCTCGCGTCGACCACGAAAACCGCGCGGGTGCTGGTGAACCAGAACCTGAACGAAGGCGCGGGCAGCCCGCGTAACGGCCTGCCGTTCACCCTGAGCCTGAGCTGCGGCACCTGGGGCGGGAATATCACGACGGAGAACGTCAACGCCCGCCATTTCGTGAACCTGACGTGGGTGTCGCGCCCGATCCCGCCACGTGTCGTGAGCGAGGAGGACCTGTTCGCCGCACACTGGCAGCGCTACGGGAGGTAGCAGAACGCCCCGGCCGCGGATTCGCGGCCGGGGCTGCCGGACGTTGGCCTGTTCGGCCGATCGTCAGCTCGATTCTCGGCATGTAGCGATTTCGCTGGCAGCAAAGAGATATCTTCGGAGCAAGCCCTTCGGTCGGTCGATGGAATATTGGACAGTCTGATTGCCTCTTGCCGAGGGTAGGTCGTGAAGCGGGACGAGTATGTCGAGATTCAGGTCGAGGAGCGCCGAATTCCCCGTTTCGCGCGTCACATGTTGAAGCGCGCACGTCGAGAAGGGCGTACCGGCCTGTTGGCCTACGCGTTAATTCCAGGAGGAAGCACGCCTCCGCCGTAGACATGGCGACTCGTGTTCATTCGCCAAGGAACGAGAATACTCTTCAGGGCCGGGCCTGGGCTGCGACAGGGACGTAAATGGGTCGACCTTGCCCCCGGCGTCCATCCGTTGACGTTCGCGGTTGGCGGTCTCGGCGAGATGGAATTCAGCAGAGAATTCCATCTCGAACCGGCAAAAATCGTGGTCGCCGGATGCAGGACCACATATTCACGATTTCCGGGAAGCAGCAGCCCGCGACCCGACCGGTGGTATATCGGGATTCTTGAAGGCCACCTGTAGTCGACCTCGGCTGCACAGTACTTCGGCGCCCACCGTCAACATCTCAGCGAGAGGCTGTTTCACGGCTTTGCCGTCGAATTGGAGCCGGTCGACGACGCCTGATCGGGCCTTCAGCAGGCCACGGATACCCCGACACTCAACCACTCAACTCCGCCAACAGCGCCCTGGTCCGGGCGATGCTCGCGGCCGGGGCATCGCCCACTGGGTACACCGTCGCCCACAGTTCGGTGACGCCCAGCTCCGCGTAGCGCTTAATCTGTTGCGCCACTTGGGTTTCCGTTCCCGTGACCGCCAGCTCGCCCGGCGACGACACGCCCTCCCGTGCGAACAGGCGCTGGTAGTTCTCCAGCCCGCCGTAGCGTGCGAAGACCTGTTCGGCCGCCGCACGGCCGGTCTCGGCGTCGTCGCATACCGCCACTGGCAGGCCCGCGACGATTCTCGGCGCCGCCGACGACGCCTTCAGCAGGGCCGGCACGATCTCGTCGCCCAGCGTGCGGGGGCCGGCGAGCCAGGTCACCACACCGTCCGCGTACTCCCCCGCGACCCGGACCATGCGTGGGCCCAGTGCACCCACGAGCACCGGCATCGGGGTCGTGCCCGGCACCGTGAACCCACCCTCCACCCGGTAGAACCGGCCGCGATAGGACACCTCTCCGGTGCGCAGCAGCGGGCGCAGCACGCTCAGGTATTCGCGCATGTGCTCGGCCGGGCTGGTGAACGCCAAGCCGTGCAGGCCCTCGATCACCGGGCGGTGCGACACCCCGACGCCGAGCGTGAACCGGCCGCCGCAAAACTGTTGCACCGTCGCCGCCTGCTGCGCGAGCGCGAGCGGGTGCCGTGGATAGGTCGGCACCACGCCCGCACCCAGTGCGATGCGGCTCGTTCCGGCGCCGGCCACGGCGAGGACGCTGAGCGCGTCCACCCCGCGGGAGAAGTGCACGCTCCACGCCGAGGCGAACCCGTCCGCCTCTGCCTTGCGCACCTGTTCGACGATCTCGCCCGGCTGCGCCGGCGCGCCGACGACCTCCGGCCCGACCCCGATTGCGATCCGCATGTCACCACTCTCCTTCGAGGACTGTCCTACTGGGACGTCATCCCGCCGTCCGCGGCCACCACCGAGCCGGTGAGGAACGCGGCTTCGTCGCTGGACAGGAACAGCGCGACGTTCGCGATCTCCGCCGGCGTGCCGAGCCTGCCGATCGGGTACTTCGCCGTCGTCATGGCGAGCCCCTTCTCCAGGTCACCGCCGCCGCGCGCGGTCAGCATCGGCTCCATCAGCGGCGTGTACACCGTGCCCGGGCAGATCGCGTTGACCCGCACGCCCTTCGGCGCGAGATCCACCGACATCGACCGGGTCAACGCCACCACGGCGCCCTTCGACGCGCAGTACGCGGCGAAGTTGGCCACGCCGACGAGCGCCGCGACCGACCCCTGGTTCACGATGGAACCCTTGCCGCTGCGCACCATCTGGCGTGCCGCGGCCCTGGCGCACAGGAACGTGCCCTTCACGTTGACCGCCATGCAACGGTCCCAGTCGTCCTCTTCGGCGTCGACCACCGAGCCCGCACTGTTCACGCCCGCGTTGTTGTACAGCACGCCGACGCTGCCCAGCTCCCGCTCGATCCGGTCGAACACGGCGTCCACCGCGCGCGCGTCCGTGATGTCCGCGGTCACCGCGATGGCCGTGCCGCCCGCCTGCTGGATCGCGTCCACGGTTTCCTTCGCCGCCGCGGCGGCCACGTCGAGCACCGCGACCGCGGCGCCCTCTTCGGCGAACAACTTCGCCGCCGCGCCACCGATGCCACCGCCGCCGCCGGTCACCACCGCGACCCGTCCGGCCAGCCTGCCTGCCATTCGACTCTCCTTGTCTCTCACCGCGCGTCTTTCACAGAGCGGTCATTCCGCCGTCGATCACGAGCGCGTGACCGGTCACATAGGACATTCGCCCGGACGCCAACACCGAGACCGCGTCCGCGATCTCGTCCGGTGTGGCCACCCGGCCCACCGGAATCCGGTCCTCCACCTGGGTTCGCAGCGCGGGCTGGTCCAGCCGCCAGCTTGTCATAGGGGTATAGACCATTCCGGGACACACCGCGTTCGCCCTGATCCCGGCCGCCGCGTAGTCCACCGCGATGGACTTGGCGAGCATCAGTGCCGCACCCTTCGACGCCGTGTAGGCACAGCGCCCGGGAAACGCGACCAGCCCGGCGATCGACGCGATGTTGATGACGTGCCCGCTGCCGCGCGCCACCATCGAAGGCAGCACCGCACGGCTGGCCAGGAACGGGCCGCGCACGTTCACCGTGTGCACCCGGTCCCATTCCTCCACCGGCGTTTCGTGGCATGTCGTGGCCGCCTGCGACCCGGTGATCCCGGCATTGTTGACCAGTACGTCGATCGCGCCGAATCGGTCGAGCACCGCGGCCACCGCACTGTCCACATCGGACTCATCGGTCACGTCGCAGCCTCGGGCGAACATGGCCACCTCGGCGGCGGCGTCCGGCTTCAGGTCGACCGCGGCCACCTGCAGGCCGTCCTCGCGCAAGCGCGCGCAGATCGCCCGCCCGATCCCGGACGCCCCGCCGGTGACCAGCGCGACCCGCTCGGCAGTCATTTCGCCGCCTCCGCTGGGAAACGCACGTCGCCGGTCACAGGCTCACCAGCGACATCTGGCCCGCCCGCAGCCGGGACAACTGGATGAAGTGCTCCGGGTTCAGGAACAGCTCGTTCAGGTCGGCCATCTGGTCGATGGTGAAGCCCTCGGGCCTGCGGATCAGGTAGTCGATGTACTGGAACGCGTCCTTCGCGCCGTAGCCGACGTGATGCGCGCCGACGATCTTGCGGGAATCCGCGTCCACCAACAGTTTCAGCCAGCCGGACAGGATCGGCCTTGTGAACGCGTACAGCATCGAACCCTCGGCGGCGGGCAGCGCGAACGATTCCGGGTCGGCGTCGTCCGGCGGCATCTGGATCTTGATGACGTTCGGGTACTCGGTGCGCGCCTCGGCCTCGGACAGCCCGCACCAGGTGACTTCGTAGGTGGTATGGAAGAAGTCGGGGTACTCGCTGAAGTCGAACTCGTGGTGCTCGCCCATGATGTTGCGGGCCGCGGTGACCCCGCACTTGCGCGCCTTGAACATCTCCATCGGCGGGCCGAGCAGATCGCCGACGGCGTACACGTTCGGCACCGAGGTGCGCATCGTCGCGTCCGCCACCACGAAGCCCCGGTCGTCGATCTTCAGCCCGAGCGGTTCGTACATCCGCAGATCCGGCCGCTCGCCGGTGCCGACGAACACGAAGTCCGTCTCCACCTCCACGATCTCGCCGTTCGCGTCCCGGTAGCGGACCCCGGTCACCCGGTCGTCGCCCAGCACGTCGAGGGTCTGCGCGCCTTCGACGATCTCGATGCCCCGGTCCACCATCATGTCGATCACGTAGTCGCGCAGGCCTTCGTCGACGTGGTGCAGACTCGCGGTGCGCAGCAGCGGGCTGCGGGTCAGGATCGTGGTCTGGCAACCGGTCGCCTGGAAGAACGAGCCGTACTCCAGCGCGACCTTCGAGCCGCCGATGATGACGCACCGGGTCGGTTCTTCGTCCAGTTCCTCGATGAGGCTCGCGAAGTCGTACACGCCCTTGCGGTCCAGACCACTGATCTCGGCCGGGAAGTCGGTGCGGGCGCCGGTGCACAGCACGAGGTTCTTCGCCTGGAACCGCCTGCCGTCCACCTCGACGGTGTGCTCGTCGATCACGGTGGCCGCCGCGTTGAGGATGTACTCCATGCCCAACTGTTCCTTGGACTGCCAGTTCATGATCGCGTGCGGCATGCCCCGGCCGGCGCGGAACAGCTTGACGATCTCCAGAATGCTCGCCTTGCTCGCGTCGAACTCCGGGTACCAGAGCTTGCCCTGCATGTGCTTCGCGAGGTCCAGTTCCCGCGCGCACTCGGAGAACAGGTGGTGCGGCACGCAGGCCTGGTGCGGGCACGAGCCGCCGAGGAACGGCCAGGCGTCGATGGTGAGCTGGCGTCCGCCGCGCGCCTTGAGGAACGCGGAGCCGAACCGCCCGGCCGCGCCGCCGCCGATGAAGATCGCGTCGTACTCGCGGTCGTCCTCCTCCGGGCTCGCCACGTTCCACAGCGCCTCGGTGTTCTGGTCCGGATGCTCCACGATGTCGTCGATCAGCAGCGCCCACTCGCCGACGGTCAGCGGCTCACCGTCCGCGCCGCGGTCGTCGCCCACCGGGTCGCCCAGTGCGCTGATCCGGGCGCGTAAGGCCGCGAAACCGTCCTGGGGATTACGGACATCAATCATGATCGGGCTCCTCTCGCTGGGGTCGTGAACCTCAGCATCCGCCCGGAAGTGGCTTCCCCCACAGGTCATCACGGGACGAAGAACCGCCGGAACCTGACCCTGCGGGAACCAGGTGCGATCGCGGTGGAGCGACGAGCCCACAGTGAAACCCCGCGCGGCGGACAGCGCCCTTACGTCTGCGAGCGCAGCGCCTGCAGCGTGCCCCACGTCCGCGTGGCGAGCTGGAGGTTGAAATGCACGTCCGGGTCGTTCAGTTCGAGCCCGGTCAGTTCGCGGATCCGTTGCAGCCGGTACTTCAATGTGCTGCGGTGCACGGACAGTTCGGCGGCAGTGGCGTCGTAATTGCCGCCGTGCTCCAGGTACTGCGTCAGTGTGTGTACCAGTTCCGACCCGCGCAGGGCGTCGTAGTCCAGCAGGCAGCCGAGCCATTCCCGGACGAAGACTTCCAGCTCGTCGAGATCCGGCACGGTGGCGAGAATCCGGAACACACCCAGTTTCGAGTACTCACACACGCTGTCGCTCGACAGCAACGTCTTCTGCAACCGCAGGGCGAGCCGGGCTTCGCGCAGTGAGCCGGGCAGCTCCGTGGGATCGACCCGGATTCCGCCGACGCCGATCTGGCATTGGCCGCCGCCGAGATTGGACAGCACGTCGCGCCGTAACCGGTCCCAATTGGTCTGTCCCGCGGTGACCACGACGACACTTCCCGACCGCGTCTCGTCCAGCGCGTCGAGTTCGGCCGACCGCAGTGCACGCCGGACTGCTTCGAGCAACGCGTCCGGGCGCCGCGAGCGGCCCTTGCCCTCGATCAGCACGACCCGGTGTGGCCGCCGCAGGTCGTAGTCGAGCGCGTCCGCGCGGGCGTGTGCGCTGTCGGTGTCGGTTCCGGTCAGCAGGTCGTGCACCAGATCCCGGCGCAGCCGCAGTTCGGTGTCGGCGATACCGCGCAGCCTCGCCAGTTCCATCGACAACACGGTCGTGCCGTGCTCCAGCGCCACGAGATCGGCGCTGTCGGCCCGGCGCTCCGGATCGACGAGCGCGAGCACGCCCAGCACGTCGGGTCGCGGGGAGGCGAGCATGGTCAGCCGATGCCCGTCGCGTAACGGCTTTCCCGCCCGCATCAACCGGCGCAGCAACTGTTCCCGGGTCGCGAACGACTCCTTCGGATACGGGTCCGGCCGGCCGGGACCGGACCACGCGGTGAGGTTCCCGTAGCGGTCCTCCATCGCGACCGGCATCCCGGTGAGTTCGTGCAAAGCGTCCGCGATGCCCTGCTGCCCGTCACCCGACACCGCGACCCGGGTCAGCCGCTCGTGGATCTGCATGCTCCGGCGCAGCGACGCCACCGTGTCGGCGAGCGCCTCGTTCGTCTCGGCGAGCTGCGCCGCGGACGCGCACTCCTTCGCGTGCAGCCGCGCGTTGGACACCGCGACCGCGGTCTGCTGGGCGAGCACCTGGAGCAGGAAGCGCTCGTCGCCGCTGGGCTCGGCGTCGCTGGACGCGATGACGTGCCCGAGCAGTTCCGACGCGCTGCGCAGCGGGTACGCCCACGCCCAGGTGCGCCCGGCCAGCTCGATCGGACCGCCGCCGTCGAGCAGCGCGACCTGCCCGGTCAGCTCACGGGTCGCGGCGAGACATCCGGTGCCCGGCCGCCACGTCCCGTCCGTGAAGTGGTAGCCGTCGATCCGGCAGCCGCCGAGTCCGAGCGCGGACGACGTGGCCAGCGAGAAAATCTGGTCCTCGTTGACGGACTCGGTCATCAGCAGCGAGATCACCAGCAGCGCCCGCATGTCACCGAGCCGCTTGCGAAGCTGCGCGGGATCGGCGTCCGCGGGATCCACCAGCGTGACCGGCGCGATGCCGTCGTCGTCGCGCCACGGTCGTTCGGGGAGGCGGGTCAGCCCGTCATGTTCCGGTCGCATGCAGAACCTCGTCGGGACCGACGTAGTAGGGGTTCTCGACGAGCATGCCCTGGATGAACACCAGCGGATGCGTCTTCACGATGTTCACCACCACTTCCCCGTTGAACAGGTCGAGGTCGTAGAGGCACAGCACCACGGTCGGGTTGCGGCCCATCAGCCGGTTCAGCTCCCACTCGTAGTCCACCAGATGCTCCACGCCGGGCGCGTCGCGCAGCGCCCACGTCATCTCGCCGACGATCCGGGAGAACCCGTAGCCCTCGGTCTGCGCCTTGTCCAGGCACTCCGACCAGAACGTGAGCATCTCGGCCGTGCCGAACCGGCCCCCGGCCAGATACGTGGCTTCGGGCAGGTGGATGTCGAGCTGCGTGTCGTGCGCGGGCGGGGCCGCCAGCATGGTCAACCGCTGGGCCGTGCGCGCCGAATCCACCACACAGATGCATTTGTCGCCGGCCTCCAGCCCGGCCGACAGGTACCCGGTCAGCAACCGGTCCCGATCGGCCGCGCCGCGGTAGAAGGCGCAGACGTGACTGCCCGGCCCCAGCCGGATCTCTTCGACTCCGAATGACACTGCTGTCGTCACCGGGACACCACCACCCTGTGGCTGGACGATTGACCAATCGTACCGTGGTCAGCGCCTCGGCGAGCCCGCCCGCGAGGACGAATCGACCGGCCCCGTTCCCCCTCGCGGGACCAGTGCTCAGCGGGCGCCGAGTTCGGTGTCGATGAGGTGGCCCATGGCCGCGTCGACGCCGGCCCGGTCACCGCTGAGCAGCAGGTCCAGCAGCAGGCCGCGAGCGACGGCGAGGCTGATCCTGGCCTGCACCGCGGCCTGCGCGCCGTCGGACCCGCGCCGCTGGAAGATCAGTTCGAGCGGTTCGAGCCACGGCTGGATCAGTGACTCGCGCAGGCTGACCGCGTGCGCGCGGCCCTGCATCGCGTGCCCGGACAACTCGAAGAACAGCGGCCCGTAGGTCACCGCCGCGTCGCTGACCTGCCGCCAGTAATGGCGCAGCGCGGCGCGAGAATCGGTCTCGCGGTCACGGAGCAGGGCGCAGATCCACTCCACGCGGCTCTCGCCGACCCGGCTGCGGTCGCCATCCACGGCCTACGGTGCAACCCGATCGCCTCACCAGGACACCTGGCCGTCGTCGGCGCGGGCACAGTCGGCCTACTCACCGCGCTCTACGCCCACCAGCAGGGCTGGAGAGTCACCATTGTGCACCGCGACGGACGCCCTCCCTTCGACGCCGTAGCCAAGGCAGTGCCGGCCTCGTTCCGATCACCCGCCGCGCTGTCCCCGCAGCAGACCTTCGACGTCGTGGTGGACGCGGCCACCGGAGCCGATCCAGCGCCGCTCGACCTTGCCCTTCGACTCGTGGGTGACGGCGGCACCATCATCGTCCAGAACGCCTACCACCCCGGCGTCCACCTTCCAACGCCGCTGCGTGACCTCTTCCGCCGGTCGATCCGCCTGATCGGCTCGTTCTCGTACTGCCGCCGCCGATCGGACGACTTCGCCCTGGCCCTGGACATGCTGCGCAGCCACGCTGCACAGGTCGCGCACCTTGTGGCCTCAGTGGGCGAACTCGCGGATCTGCCTACCGTGCTCGGCGGACAGTGGACGCGCTCGATCCGCCATGTTCTCACCGTCCACGCCTCATAGCGCGCCCTCGGTCTGCGGACGAATCTGCACATCGCGCGACATCTGGAGATCCAACCGTCGACACCCGAGGGGCAGCGCTGAACGCGCGTGAAGTCCGCGCACAGGAGGCCCAAGATGCTCCACCTGAGCCGCGCAAGCACGGGTAACGGCCTGGTCACAGTGGCGGGGTCGGTGTCCAAAATCGGCCGAAAAATCGGCCTTCAGTAGTGCAGGGGTTTCCTGGCACACTGGAAGGGACGGGCCGATATGGTCACCACTCGCCGAGCATCGACGAGGCACGATCACCGCACGGCTGGTCACAGCGAGAGCACGGTTCTGTCACTTTTTGATTACCGCTGTCAATTTCGGGGCCGAAATCCGGAGTTGAGGGGTGCCGGGGATCTCTCGGCCGCTCCGGGTGGAAGGCGGTGGTGATCATGGTGGACAGTGCTGACCGCACTGGCAGTCGTGGCGTAGTCGGTGCGGATGGGTTGGCGTCTCGTTCCGCGTCTGGGTCGGCGGGGGCTCGGCGTTCTGAATCCGCCGACCAAAACGCCGAGGCCGCTGCTACTAACTCCGCTGGTCAGCGGTGGTTTCGGCGGGAACAGGCGGAAGGCCGACTGAGGAGTGGTCCTCACCCATCCACACATCGGGGGCGCGCGGGGCGCGGCGGCCGGAGGGCCGGGGAACCCGACGCGGGCCTGTGGTTCCGCCTGGTCGACCGAGACCGGCGACTGCTGGCCCTGCTGGCCGAGCACAAGGTGCTGACCACCAACCAGATCGCCGCGATCGAGTTCCTGTCGGTGCGCCGCGCGCAGGACCGGCTGCGGCACCTGCGGGAGTTGGGCGTGGTGTTCGCGTTCCGCGAGTCCTACCTGCGCGGCGGAACCAGCCAGACGCGCTACGCGCTGGGCTACCTCGGCGCACGGCTGATCGCGGCACAGCGCGCGGAGAAACCACCGTCGCCGAAGGCGTACACCGAGAGCCTGGAACGGCTCGCGCTGTGGCCGAAGCTGGAACACCAGCTCGGCGTGAACGACTTCTTCTGCTCCCTCGCCGCCCACCGCAACCCTGCCCGGCTGCGCGAGGAGGGCCGCGAGGGCGAGGTGGGCGGGCTGACCCAGTGGTGGTCGGAGAAGCGGTGCACCGAGTTCTTCTGGCGGTACCTGGGTGCCGGTCGGGAGACCCGGCTGCGCCCGGACGGCTACGGCTGCTGGGAGGAGGCGGGCCGCGCGGTGCGATTCTTCCTCGAACACGACACCGGCACCGAGTCCCTGGCGAAGGTCACCGGCAAGCTCGACGACTACAGCGATTTCCCGACCGACGCCTTCGGTGTCCTGCTGTTCTCGGTGCACGCGCCCCGGCGGGAGATCGCCCTGCGCACGGCGCTGCATCCCTGGTCACCGTCGAGGCCGGCGACGACGTCGCTGGTCGTGGCCGCGGTCCGGGCGTTGCCATCGTCGAGCAGGGTCACGGTCGCTTCGTCCACGCCCGGTATGGCCTTGGTGACCTGGGCGCACACCTGCTGGAGCAAGACGGTGAAGTCGTCCACGCTGCCCAACGCCGCAGTCAGGCTTTCCAGCGCGCCGGTGACCTCGTCCAGCACCTGTGGCCACATCTCGTCCCGTGCGCGGTCCATGATTGCCTCTCGTCGGCTGCCGGGCGCCGCAACGCCTGACTACCTCGGGTATCCCGTCAGGCCGCCCGTTACCCATGAACCCTGGGGTGCATCCGGTGCGCCAGCGCAGTCGATGCCACATGACCTGCGGGAACCGGTGGTGACACGCCTGCCGGGCATCAAGTCGCGGACCCGGTGAAAGTCGGTGCGGAGGCGGTCAGTCGCGCGGTCAGTGGAGGTGGCGGCGGACGGGGCCGACTCGCAGGTCGGGTTGGCTGCGCGCACCGGGGCGGTGGATCCGCACGGGAATGGAGATGGGCTCTCGACATGGTGACGGGGCGGGATGGTCGCGGTCGTCGGTCGCGCGTCGGCGTGGATCGCGCAACTCGGCGTAGGCGGCGAGCACCTCGGTCAGGCGGGCCGGATCGGTGGGTGCGTGCGCGGCGTCGGGGTGCAGGTGGCGCACCAGTGCCCGGTAGGCCGCGGCGATCTCGCTCGGCGTCGCCTCCCGCGAGACGCCGAGTACTTCGTACGGGTCGGGTACCGGTGACGGTGACATGGTCATCCGCTCCGTCAGGGATGGTCGGTCCTGCTCGCCGTTCCCGTGGTGTCCTCGGGCACGGTGTTCTCGGGCACGGTGTGCAGGTGGCTGACGGCGGTGTAGACCTCGCGGGCGGCACCTTCCGCCTCGTCCAGCGCGTGGCGCAGCGCGGCCAGTTCCCGGCAGGTGCGGGCGACGTGCTCGGCGGGGTCGACGTCGTCGTCGGCACGCAGCCGATACCGCTCGGGATAGCCGCCGACCTGCGGTGCCAGCGCTGCGGCCAGGTCACCCAACGCGCCGAGCAGATAGATCAGCTGCCAGGTCTCCTCGCGCAGGCCGGCAGGGCCGGGCCCGTGGCCGGCTGTCACGCGGCCTACCGCGTGCTGCACGGCCTCGGTCACCCTCGTCAGCGCGACGGCCAGCGACGCGCCGGGCGGTGATCCTGAACGAGTGCGGGAACGGGGCATCGCACGTTGCTCCCGTCGATCACGGCCAGGACTGGTCGTCGGCGGGCTCGTCGGGCAGCGGCACGACGCGCCGCTGATCGGCCACGTCGGCCGGGTCGGCCTCGACCACGTCGATCGGCTCGGTGAGCGGGTCCGCGCCGGACTCGTCCTCCAGGTCGGGTCGGGCGGGGCGCAGCTGGTCGGCCACGTCGTTCCAGGGCTTGTCCAGGCTCATCGTCATTCCTCCCCTTGCGGCGTCTTCCCGTCGCGGTTGGTACCGGCCAGGTCGTCCAGGGCGGGGGCGAGCAGCAGTGCGCCGGTGGTCAGGCAGCCGTGCAGTGCCCGCAGATCGGCGTGGATCTCGTTGCTGACCTGCGGGCCGTGCCGCTCGGCGAGGGCCGGGGTGCGGTCCATCAGGGTCTGCACCAGGTCGGCCAGGGTGGTGGTGACCTCGTGCGTGCCGGTGATGACCGCGGACACCTCGGCCGCGCCAGGGAAACCGGTGCGCAGGGCGGTGGCGGTGTCGGCGAGCCGCCGCCGGGCATCGGCCAGCGCCCCGTCGATCCGCGTCCCGCCGACGCGCGCGACCTCGGTCCGCGCTGCGTCGATCGGCGCCGCGCCGTCATGCCTGGTGTCGGTCATCGGTTCCCTCCTTTCCCGCACCTCGTCGGCTTCCCCCGGCACGGCCCCGGAAACACCCCGCCGACGGGGCGCGTCGGCGGGGCCGGCGAGGGCGTGCGGGTCAGGCGTTGACCTGCTTGCGGTCGCTGCCGGCGCTGATGGCGATCTTGCGGGGCTTGGCCTTCTCAGCCACCGGGATT
The DNA here is from genome assembly GCF_002846615.1 of Amycolatopsis echigonensis. NCBI lineage: Bacteria > Bacillati > Actinomycetota > Actinomycetes > Pseudonocardiales > Pseudonocardiaceae > Amycolatopsis > Amycolatopsis echigonensis. Next base: position 487,104 of record NZ_PJMY01000002.1, read on the forward strand.
CGCAGCGTCAGCACACCGGCCTCATAGCCGGCCTGGATGTGCTCGGCGTCCAGAGCCTCGCCCAGGAACAGCTGCCGGCTGAACACGCCGCGGGGCCGCTCGGCGACCTGGTACTCCACGTGCTCCTTGGTCTGGCCGGGGCGTTCGGCCTTGACGGTCAGCACGTTCTGCTCGACGTTCACCTCGATCGAGTCCGGGCTGACGCCGGGCAGGTCGAATGCGACCACGTACTCGTCCCCGGTGCGGTAGGCGTCCATCGGCATCGCCGCGGGACGGGCCGCGGTTCCGTTGGCGCCGAAGAACTGCTGGGTCAGCCGGTCGAGCTCGCGGAACGGGTCGGTACGCATCAACATGTCACAGTCTCCTTCCACACCATCAGGTTGTCGATCAGGTCAGTTCCGATCGGACGGGGCTGCATCCCCGCCGCTCATTCTTGCTAACGGTCCGCTCAGCTTTTCTGTTCCCGTGACCACAACTTCGGCGACGACGGCGAGGGAACCTGGGGGTGCCCGGACGCGCCGAAGCCCGCCCTGGCGATGCAGTGGCGGGCCTCGCGGATTCACATGATCGAGGAAGGCTGGACGCTGTCCCCAGCGACGACCGTGACCGGTGCTGGCCGTGGCGGGTCGGTAGGTGCGTCACGAGACGCGGTGCTGGCATTGCTCACCGGTGTGCCAGCCAACGACGAGAGCCGGCTGCCACGGGCAGGTTCACGTGATGGTGCCCCGGTACGGTCGTGCCGTTATCACCTCCTTACGTGTTCGCTGGTGCTGCGATCCGGGAAGAGGGTCCGCGCGGTCGGCGCGGCGTCGCACAGCGGCGGCGGAGGAGACCGTTCGCGAGCTCCGACTCGCCGCGCGGTCCGCGCGAGATCACCGCTGACAGCGTGGGACAGCGGGTCGCGGCGCGACGACGCCTCGTCGCCGCGGTGGCGACGGGTGGGCGCTGGTCCTGGTGGCCGGTCGTGCGGCGGGAGAGGCCGCGTCGCGGAGGAGCCGAAGTTGGCGGCGACGATCGCGTCGAACTCCGCGCGCACCCACGCGGGCTCCGCGCAGATCAGGTCGGCGAAGCGAGCCGGCCCGACCTCCAGGGGCCACGCGAGGTCGCTTCCCGCCGTGCGGGCGATGCTCGTGCCATCCATCTCGATCACTCCCCAGCTGTGTGTCCACCAGGTTCTGACCGATACTTTTCTTATAGTGAGTACTGTAGATTATGTCAAGGCGCCACTGGAGGTACCGTGGTTCGGAGAGTGTCGGGTGAGGGTCAGGTCGACCCGTGGTGTCCGTGGGAGGCCCGCTCGTGACCAGTACTGATCTGCGCGATCTCGATGATGTCGACTATCCGGCGTACACCACCGGGCAGGCCGCGATGATGCTCGGTGTGCAGCAGGCGTTCCTGCGCAGCCTGGACACCGCTGGGCTGGTGCGTCCGCAGCGTTCCGGTGGTGGGCACCGCCGCTACAGCCGCCGCCAGCTGCACCTCGCCGCGCGCATCCGGGGTCTGCTCGACGACGGCCACGGGATCGTCGCGAGCGCCCGGATTATCGCGCTGGAAGACGAACTCGCCGCCGCACACGCCCAGATCGCCGAGTTGCGCAGCCGGCTGGACACCGCGACGCAACCCTGATCGCCCGGCACGTTCAGTCACGGCTCCGCATCGGCTCAGTCCGCGCCGGTGCGGGGATCAACGGCAGCGCGCGTAGAAGGAGAGGGCCCGCCGGTGTGCCCCGGCCAGCGTGTCGAGCTGGTCGGCGGTGAGCGAGGTCGTGATGCCCTCGTCGGTCTCCTCGCCCATGATCGCGATGCTGCCGCGCCAGACCCGCGGCGCGCAGCTCAGCGAGATCAGCACGGCCGAGCCGACCGGATTGGGCGGGTGGACTCGCGGCAGGTGATCGGCCGCGTCGGCCACTTTGGCGCGCATCCCGCCGGCCAGCGGCACGCCGTTGACGGCGCCGCCGTCGGGATCGACCTGGTCGCGTACCGCGGTCCACAGTTCGTGCTGGTAGGGCTCACCCCACTCGTCTGGCCCCGTGTCGCCGACCGCCTCGCGCACCATCAACAGGCCCTCGGGTGTGATCACGGCGTAGCGCACGGTCGGGCCTGGCACCTGCTCGGCGCCCGCGCACCCGATGATGAGGTGATCCCGTGGTGGGGGTGTGCCGTGCGCACCGCCAGCGACCTGGTTGCTGCGGGTGATGGCGCGCACGCGGCCACCCTACGGTCGGCGGACCACAATGGCCGCGGCCCGACGGCGGACTCAACCCGAACGAGTGAACCGTGACCGCTCCACCCCAGGGTCGGCGCGATCGTGCACCACCGGTCGCCGCGCATCGCTCGGATGCATCAGCCGGAGGTCGGTGGCCGCCGACGCTCTCTCAGCAACCCAGGGGGCGGCTTAGGGTCTGGGAGCCTGCAGCGCCTCGTCGACCGTGTGGTAGAGCGCCAGGACGTCGTCGAGGCCGGTGACCTCGATGGGCCTGATGACGGGACGGTTCGCGTCGACCACGACCGGCAGCGATGCGTGCCGCCGTCCCGCGTGCCGGGTGGCCTGCAGCAGCACGGTCAGTCCGGCGGAGTCCAGGAACGTGACCGCGGTCAGATCCAGGATGCAGGGGCCGCGGCCGGCCTCCCGATCGAGGCACTCGATGATCGCCGCGGCCAGGTGCGGCGCGGTGTCCAGGTCGACCTCGCCGGTCACCTCGATCACCAGGGTGCCGTCGTCGGCCTCTCGGTGCGAGCGGATGCTCAACTCCACCGGCGGCGGTTGCTCGCTGGGAGGGGTCACGTCGGCACGTGGGAGGTGTCGGTGAGGGCGGGCCAGGATGCCGAGGTGAGCGAGCCGCCACTACGGGGTTCGGTGCCTCGCGCGCGTGCCACCGCCAGATGCCGGGACGCACCGTTATGTCCTGCGCCGTCCAGGGCCAGCTCGGCCCACACCGTCTTGCCACCGGCGCGGTGCTGCACGCCCCAGGCCGACGCCAGCCGGTCGACCAGCAGCAGGCCGCGTCCCCCCGAGTGATCCGGCGGACGGATCCGGGGCAGCCCGCTCGCGGTGTCGTCGACCTCGATCCGCAGCCGCCGACCATGATGGATCAGCGTGGCGCGGCAGGTGCGCCGGGGCGCACCATGTCGGTGCGCGTTGCTGACCAGCTCATCGGCCACCAGAACGGCGTCCTCGACGACCACGCCGCCGTGGTCGGCCACCAAGCCGCGGACCAGCCGACGCACGTGCTTGGTCGGTGTCGTATCGAGGTCGCAGCTCACGCCGGGCGCTGTCGAGGTGCTGCCTGCCGTCTCCCACGCCTGGGTGGACATGGCACCACACCACCTTCGTCCGAGAACACTCTCCACGGCGAAGAGTCATCCCCGGAGATACCCGACGGTTCACCACAGCAAACCTGAGCGGTGTCCACGCTAGGTGCCGTGTCGTTCCCTGGGCCGACTTCCACTCGACCAGCTCACTGACCCAGCGGCGCCCAGGCACGGCGTGGGCGGTGTTTCCATCGCAACCCAGCGGCGTGCCCGGCAACGCTGCCAGGTGACGAGGCGATCCGCGAGTCGGTTGCGCGCTGGAGTGGGCTCGCACTCGCCGGACAGCCTGATGGCGATGAGGTTGCATCCCCTCACCACGGTCTATGGATGTTGTGTCGTCGCGCGCCTGGTGGAGTTCGGGTTGCGCGTGCCGCCTGGTCGTGTCAGGGGCCGTGGCCTTCTGAACCTGGCTCGCCGCCGTCCGGGGTCGGTGGTTGTTCGCGCCGGACGCGGCCGTTGCCTGCGGGATATGACGGTGCGGCCAGGGCCTGGGCACGGCTGGGGTGGACGTCGAACGTGGTGGTCAGGTCGAGCAGGGTCAGCGGCAGGAGTACGGGCCGGTGGGTGGCGACGACCCGGAACGCGATCCGGTGCTGGTGTGCGTCTTCGCGGGCCTGCAGGAGCGCGGTGATGCCGGCGGCGCCCAGGAACCGCACGTCGGTGAGGTCCGTGACGAGCACGGTGTGCTCGGTGCTGGTCAGGGCGTGGCTGAGCCGGGTCCGCAGGTGGGGCGCGGTGAGCAGGTCTAGCTCGCCGTGGACCTCTGCGAGCAGCGCGGTGGGTGTGGGGCTGCTCAGCGCAACCCGGAACGCGGGACACGTGCCGTGGCCGGCGGGCGTGTGGTCCGGGTGGTCGGGCTCGCCGGCGGCGGGTGGCCGAATGAGGCGGTCGGTCATGACACGCCCCAGGGAGGTCGGCTGGGACGTCCCGGCGGCAGCGGGTGGGCAGGGGACACGGCCAGACCTCCGTCTCGCGATGCGGCGGAGGGGACGCCGGCCGTGGCCCGCGCCGGAGTCGTGCGGTGCGCGAGCCGTCGCAGGTGCGGATGGGCCTGGTTGTCCTGCTCCACCTGAGTGGGTTTGCAGCACGTCCCGGCTGACTGCACAACCGCGGCTGACCGACATGCTAGTGACGGCGCTGCCCGCTTGCCAGAGGGCGAGGGACTTCGGGGAGGTGGTGGGCTGGACGGTTGCGGCCGGCGCGGGCGGTGCCGAGACTTGGGGTCGTCGGGGGCGACCTCGATACTTCGGTACGGTCATCGACGGTCGGTGTTCAGCAGCGCAGCATCGGATGCGATGAAGGTCGCCTCCGGCGCTCCCGCGGCAGGCCGGGGTGAGCCCGCGTGACCGTGGCCGTTGCCGCGACAAAGGGGTTTGTGCGCATGACCGGCGAAACCGAGCTGCTGACCATCGCCCAGGAGCTGGCCGAGGTGTCGCGGCTGGTCGAGGACGACGACGTGACGGGCGCGCTGGGGCGCTTCGCCGAGCGGGTGCTGCGCACCGTGCCGGGCTGCGCGGCGGTCACCGTCACCGTGACCGGCGCGCGGGCCGAGCAAGCGGACGTGGTGGCGGCATGCGCGACGCCGGGTGCAGCGGTGCCCGCGCAGGACCTGCTGACCGGCGACGGGCCGCTCGTGGGCGCGTTGCGGTATCGCGAGCCCCGCCGGGTGGACGACACGCGCACCGATCAGCGGTGGCCGCGGTTCAGTGCGCACCTGGCCGAACAGGGCTATCGCAGTGTCCTGGTGTTGCCGGTGCCGACCCGCCATCGCGGCGGATCGGGCGGGTCGGCGGTGCTGACGGTGTTCTCCGATGAGCCGCACCGATTCGACGAGACCGTCCACGATGTCGCGCTGCTGCTGACGGTGCACGCCGGCGTGGTGTTCGACAACGCGCAGCTGTTCCACGACAGCCGCCGCCTGGTGGACCAGCTCAAGGTGGCGCTGGAGACCCGGCAGACGATCGGGCAGGCCCAGGGCCTGCTGATGCGCCACTTCGGCTGCGACGCCAATGGCGGGTTCCACTTGCTCAAGGGAGCCTCGCAGAACACCAACACCAAACTCCGGGACGTCGCCGAGACGCTGGTTGCCGCCCACGAACAGGACACCTTCGCCAGCGCCCTGGCCAAGTTCCGGCTTGACGCCACCACAGCGGGAGCCGCGACGAGCTAGCAGCCCGGTTTCTCACAGCCACAGCCGCGCCCGCGCCACCGACCCCCGGCCCTGCTGGGCGGGGCAGGTGGCGCGGGCATTGCCTGTGGACTGCCGGGGGACGGTCACTTGCCGGTGATCGCGATGCGGCGCGGCTTGGCCGCCTCGGTCTTGGGCACGCGGACGGTCAGCACGCCCTCGTCGAGGGTGGCCTCGATCTTGTCGGCGTTCACGTCCTGCGGCAGCGTCACCCGGTAGGCGAACTGGCCGGTGCGGCGGGTGCGGTGCCGGAACCAGCCCTGTCGCTCCTTCTGTTTGACCTCACCGTTGATGGCCAGCTCGGTGCCGACCACGTCGATGGTGATGTCGTCCCGCTTGATGCCGGGCAGGTCGACCTCGACCAGGTAGGCGTCCTCGGTCTCGGTCACGTCGGCCAGCGGCGCCCAGGCCCGCACACCCTCGTCGAGGCGGCCGGCCACCGAGTCCATCCAGCGGCCCATCTGGCTGTAGAGGTCCTCAAACTCCCGGAACGGGTCCCAGTGCCGCAGCGAGCTCGACGATCGCACAGCAGGAAGCGTCATGGCTCTCACCTCCACAACTTGATCACGTGTCGATACCGCGTCCGCCAGAGCCTGCCGCCCCGGCGGCCGGACACCCATGACGACGAACCTGAGCCGCCACTTGTTCCCGAAGTTGAGCCTGACAGACTCAAGATTTGTGTGATGTGAGTCACAAATACGGGTGGTGTCGGGAACACGGGACGGAGTCGTGCACGTCTTGTTGGGTGAACGACGGCCAACTCATCCCGCTCTGCTCGCGGACGCCAGGATGGGAGGTGGTGTTCGGGATGGCGAGTGCACCGACGTTCGTAACGACGCCCGCGCCGAGCACCGGGCACGGCGCCCCGCCAGCGCGCACCGGCACCAACCGGCGTATGCCCCAGGCGTGGACGCCTGACTGCCCGACCCGTGCCAGCGGGGTGCCCGCCGGGCGCGTGCTGGCCGACTCCGGCGACGGCGTGTGGATTCTGCGTCCGAACGCGGAGCAGGCCGAGCGCCTGTGCCGGCACCTGCCCGGCTGGCTGGCCCGGCTGCGCACCGGCGGCGCCCGGCAGGTCGTGATCGACCTGCACCGGGTCCGGCGCCTGGACTTCACCGGGTTCGGGCTGCTGCTGCGCCTGCTGCGCGACGTACTCGGAGTTCCGGTGGTGATCACCGAGGCGGCCGGACACGTCGCGGCGACGTTGAGCCAGCTCGACCTGCTCGCCGACGCCCGGCTGGTGCCGGCCCCGCATCGACCACCCCGGACCAGCGCTCCCGCCGCGCCCTGCACGCCACGCCGACTGCGTGGTGAGCGGGTGCTCCATCCCGGCAGTGCGGCGCACGGCAGCAAAACCAGGCGCACGGCGCGCAGCGGGCACGGCGACCGACACCGGCACCGCAGCCCCGCGGCATCACGCTAGGCGCAGCATCCGCACCAGCCGACAGGTGAACCCCGTCGACCTGTCGGCGGCGGTGACCGCGGACCCGGTTGGTGCGAGCCGCGGCGGGTATGCGGGTGGTTGGCCGGTGATTTCTCTCCCGCTACGCGCGGCATGCGTGTGGTGGCGCTCGTGGCCGGAGAGGCCCCATGGAAGGCGACTTGACAACAACAGGAACAACAGGGAGGCGGAAGCAATGGCTCGATTGGCTCAGGTGACCAGCTCCCGTAACCGGGAGGTCGTGGCGGGTTTCGACAACTACGCCGACGCGGAACGCGCGGTGGACTCGTTGTCCGACAAGGGTTTCCCGGTCGAGCACACCACCATCAGCGGCGTAGGGCTGCGCATGGTGGAAGACGTGCTCGGGCGGCTGACGTATCCGAAGGCGGCCGGGCTGGGTGCCCTCAACGGGCTGTGGATCGGGCTGCTGTTCGGCGTGTTCCTGGCGCTGTTCACCACCAACGCGGTCGCGTGGTTCGCGGTGATCTTGTGGGCGCTGCTGTGGGGCGCGGTGGTCGGCGCCGTGGCGGCCCTGATCTGGCACGCGCTCTCCGGTGGCCGCCGGGACTTCCTCTCGGCCAGCCAGCTGATCGCCGACCGCTACGAGGTGCTGGTCGACCCCGCGCACGCCGAACGCGCCCGCGAACTGCTGCAGACCAGCCAGTCCTGATCACGTGAGGGGAGGCGCTTCTCATGGCTAAGGCAGTCGGTATCGACCTGGGAACCACCAACTCGGTGATCGCCACCGTGGAGGGCGGCCAGCCGACCGTGATCCCGAACAGCGAGGGCAGCCGCACCACCCCGTCGGTCGTGGCGTACACCGACCAGGGCGAGCGGCTGGTCGGGCAGCTCGCGCGCCGCCAGGCGATCCTGAACCCGAAAGGCACCATCGCGTCGGCGAAGCGGTTCATCGGCCGTCGGTTCGAGGAGGTGGCCACCGAACGGGACACGGTGTCCTATGAGGTGGTGTCCGGCCCGAACGGCGCGGCACGGTTCGATGTGCGTAGCAAGCAGGTCGCGCCGGAGGAGATCTCTGCGGCGGTGCTGCGCAAGCTGGTCGACGACGCGTCGAAGTACCTGGGCGAGAAGGTCACCGAAGCGGTGATCACGGTGCCGGCGTACTTCAACGACGCCCAGCGGCAGGCGACCAAGGACGCCGGCAAGATCGCCGGGCTGAACGTGCTGCGGATCATCAACGAGCCGACCGCGGCGGCGCTGGCCTACGGGCTGGACAAGAAGAAGAACGAGACCGTGCTGGTGTTCGACCTGGGCGGCGGCACCTTCGATGTCAGCCTGCTCGACGTCGGCGACGGGGTCGTGGAGGTCCGCGCCACCGCCGGCGACACGCACCTGGGCGGTGACGATTTCGACCGGCGGATCGTGGACTGGCTGGCCGAGGAGTTCCGCAAGGACTACGGCATCGACCTGCGCAAGGATCCGCAGGCGCTGCAGCGGCTGTACGAGGCGGCGGAGAAGGCGAAGGTCGAGCTGTCCTCGGTGTCCCAGACCACGATCAACCTGCCGTTCATCACCGCCGACGCCGGCGGGCCGAAGCACCTGAACACCACGCTGATGCGGTCGAAGTTCGACCAGCTCACCGCGGACTTGGTGGAGCGCTGCATGGGCCCGGTGCAGCAGGCGATGGCGGATGCGAAGGTGACCGCGAACGACATCGACGAGGTGATCCTGGTCGGCGGTTCGACCCGGATCCCGGCGGTGCAGCAGCTGGTGCGCCGGTTGACCGGCGGCAAGGACCCGAACATGACGGTCAACCCGGACGAGGTCGTCGCGCTTGGCGCGGCGCTGCAGTCCGCGGTGATCAAGGGCGAGATGTCCGACGTCCTGCTGCTCGACGTCACTCCGCTGTCGCTCGGTGTGGAGACCCTGGGCGGGGTGATGACCAAGGTGATCGAGCGCAACACCACCATTCCGGCGCGGCGTAGCGAGGTGTTCTCCACCGCGGAGGACAACCAGAACGCCGTGGATGTGGTGGTGCTGCAGGGTGAGCGGGAACGCGCGGCGGACAACCGGGTGCTGGGCCGGTTCCGGTTGGAGAACATCCGGCCCGCCCCGCGTGGGGTGCCGCAGGTCGAGGTCACCTTCGACCTCGACGCCAACGGCATCCTCAACGTCTCCGCCAAGGACAAGGACACCGGCGCCGAACAGACCATCACCATCAGCGAAAGCTCCAACCTCGACCAGAGTGAGGTCGAGCGGATGGTCGCCGACGCCGAACGGCACCGCGGCGAGGACGCCAAGATCCGCGAGCGCGTCGACGCCCGCAACACCCTGGACACCATCGCCTACCAGGTCGAGAAGCGCCTCGGTGAGTTGGGTGACGCCGCGCCCGCGCACGAGAAGGCCCGCGCGGAGCTACTCATCGGCGACGCTCACCAGGCCGTCAAGGACGACACCGTCGGTATCGAGCGGCTGCGGGAGCTGACTTCGGAGCTGCAGCAGCTGTTCTACGGCCTGGATACCGCGGCCGGAGGCACCGCCGGCAATCAGGCCGGTGGCGGCGCCCGGCGGGACGGCGGCGGTGATGACGTGATCGACGCCGAGTTCACCAGCGAGTGAGAGGAGGGCACGCCATGGCCGAGGACCGCATCCGCTCCGGCCCCGGCGAGCACCTCGACCCCGGCGGCCGAGCGACGGTCGGCGAGCAGCAGCCGCGGGAGGAGCGGTTCGTGCGGGAGCGGGCCGAGCCGCCCGCTCCCGAAACCGACCCGGCCGCCCCGGCCGACCAGGCCGAGCCCGAGGACGAGCCCGAGGACGAGGTGGCTCGGCTGCGGGCACAAGTGGCCGAGCTGGAAGACCGGTGGCGGCGTACCGCCGCGGAGCTGGACAACCTGCGCAAGCGGGTAGCCCGAGACAGCGAACGGCAACGCCTTGACGAGCGCGGCCGGGTGGCCGCGGCCTGGCTGCCGGTCGTGGACAACCTCGACCTCGCCCTGACCCACGCCGACGCCGACCCCGGCTCGATCGTGCAGGGCATCCGCGCGGTCCGCGACCAGGCCCTGACGGTGCTGGCCGGACTGGGCTACCCACGCCGCGACGACCACGGCGTGGCGTTCGACCCGACCCGGCACGAGGCCGTGTCCACCCGCGCGGACACCGAGGCCAAGCCCGGCACCGTGGTCGAGGTACTGCGCCCCGGCTACGGTGACGCCGACCGGCAACTACGTCCGGCGACGGTCGTGGTCGCCGCCCGCGCCGCCGATGACGGATCCCGAGACGAGCGGGACAGGGGGTGACGCTCGGTGGCTCGTGACTTCTACGAGGCGCTGGGGGTGTCGCGCACCGCCAGTCAGGAGGAGATCCAGCGCGCCTACCGCACGCTGGCGCGCAAGTACCACCCGGACGTGAACAAGCAACCGGGGGCCGAGGATCGGTTCAAGGAGGTCTCCGAGGCGTACCAGGTGCTCTCCGATCCGGAGACGCGGCGCCGCTACGACGCGTTCGGGCCGGACTTCCGGCAGGTGCCCGAGGGCGTCGACCCCGAGACCTGGCAGCGCGCCCGCGCCGGCACCGGCGCGCGGTCCGGTTCCGGTGGTGAGCGGGTCTGGGTGAACACCGGGCCCGGCGGAGGGTTCGGCGGGTCGCCGTTCAGTGCCGGGTTCGGCGGCGAGTTCGATGTCGAGGACCTGTTCGGCAGCATCTTCGGCCAGCGCACCGCCCGCGCCCGCGGGCAGTCCGTGCGGGGCGCGGACCAGGAGGCCGAACTCGAATTGACTGTCGAGGAGGCATACCGGGGCGGGCAGCGTTCGCTGACCCTGCCCGGCCCCGACGGGCCGCGCACGCTGCGGGTGACCATTCCCGCCGGGGTGACCGACGGGCAGCGGATCCGGCTGGCCGGGCAAGGCGGCCAGGGCATCGGCAACGCCGCGGCAGCGGGCGACCTGTATCTGGTGGTGCGGCTGACACCGCACCCGCGCTACCGCGTCGACGGACGAGACCTGACCGTCGATCTGCCGTTGGCGCCATGGGAAGCCGCATTGGGCGCGACGGTCGCGGTGGACACCCCCGGCGGGCAGACCAAGGTGAAGGTCCCGGCGGGTACCTCCAGCGGCCGGCGGTTGCGGCTGCGCGGACAGGGCATGCCCCACCCGCGCGGCCAGGCCGGTGACCTCTACGCCGAGGCGCGGATCGTGGTACCCGACCGGCTTACCGACGCCGAGCGCCGGCTGTTCGCCGAACTGGCCACAGCCTCGACCTTCGACCCCCGCGGCACGTCGGCGAGGAGGCGGTCATGACCGACAGTTCGATCCCAGGTGCCCCGATGAGCTATGCGTTGATCCGCTACCAGCGCGATCCCGACCACAACCGGCGTGGGTGGCTGGACCTGGAATCCTTCGCCCGCGCCACCGGCACCCACCCGGACCTGGTGACCCGGTTCGTCGCGCTCGGGTTGCTCGACCCAGAGCGAGACCGGGCCGGGGCGCTGTGGTTCGCCCCGGACCAGCTGGCGAGGCTGGCCCGCATGCAGCGACTGCGCGCCGCGTTCTCGGTCAACTACGCCGCTCTGGGGCTGGTGCTGGATCTGCTGGACCGGGTCGACCAGCTGGAACGCGCGCTGCGCCGTAGTCAACGACAACCGTGGAGGTGACCCGTGGACAAGACCGACCCTTTGACCCAGAAATCCCGGCAGGCACTGCACGACGCCCAGACGAAGGCGGTGCGCTTCGGCCACACCGAGGTCGACGGTGAGCACCTGCTGCTGGCGCTGCTGGACGACCCGGACGGACTCGTGCCGCGGCTGCTGGCCCAAGCCCAGGCGGACCCGGACACGCTGCGCACCGCGCTGGAGACCGAACTGGGACGCCGTCCCAAGGTGTCCGGGCCCGGCGCCGCACCGGGGCAGATCTTCCTCACCCAGCGGCTGGTCCGGCTGCTCGACACCGCCGAGCGCGAGGCCAAGCGGCTCAAAGACGAGTACGTCTCCGTCGAACACCTGGTGATCGCGCTGATCGAGGAAGGGACCACCACCGCCGCGGGCCGGCTGCTGCACGAGCACGGCCTGACCCGCGACCGGTTCCTGCAGGCGCTGACCGCGATCCGCGGCAACCAGCGGGTCACCTCCGCGATGCCCGAGGTCGCCTACGAAGCGCTGGACAAGTACGGCCGCGACCTCGTCGCCGACGCCGCCGCAGGCAAGCTCGACCCGGTCATCGGGCGTGATGCTGAGATCCGCCGCGTGGTGCAGATCCTGTCCCGCAAGACCAAGAACAACCCGGTCCTCATCGGCGACCCCGGCGTCGGCAAGACCGCCATCGTCGAGGGCCTCGCGCAACGCATCCACCGCGGCGACGTGCCCGAAGGGTTGCGCGACAAGACCGTCTTCGCCCTCGACATGGGCTCTCTGGTCGCCGGCGCGAAGTACCGCGGCGAGTTCGAGGAGCGGCTCAAGGCCGTGCTCAACGAGGTGAAAGCCGCCGAGGGCCGGATCCTGCTGTTCGTCGACGAACTGCACACCGTCGTCGGTGCCGGCGCCGCGGAAGGGGCGATGGACGCCGGGAACATGCTCAAACCGATGCTGGCCCGCGGCGAGCTGCACATGATCGGCGCCACCACGGTCGACGAGTACCGCAAGCACATCGAGAAAGACGCCGCCCTGGAACGCCGCTTCCAGCCCGTGCTCGTGGACGAACCGGACGAGGCCGACGCGATCTCGATCCTGCGTGGGTTGCGGGAGCGGCTGGAGATCTTCCACGGCGTGAAGATCCAGGACAGCGCCCTGGTCGCCGCCGTGACCTTGAGCCACCGCTACATTTCCGACCGGTTCCTGCCGGACAAGGCCATCGACCTGGTCGACGAGGCTTGCGCGATGCTGCGCACCGAAATCGACTCGATGCCGGCCGAACTCGACGAGCTGACCCGGCGGGTGATGCGCCTGGAGATCGAGGAAGCGGCGCTGGCGAAGGAAACCGACCCGGCCAGCCAGTCCCGGCTCACGGAGTTGCGCAAGGAGTTGGCCGACCTGCGCGCCGAAGCCGACGCCATGCGGGCGCAGTGGGAGGCCGAACGTGCCGCGCTGCGCAAGGTGCAGTCGCTGCGGCAGGAGATCGACCAGGTGCGCCATGACGCCGAGCTGGCCGAACGCGACTACGACCTCAACCGTGCCGCCGAACTGCGTCACGGCAGGCTGCCCGAGCTGGAACGCCGCCTGGACGCCGAGGAACAGCAGCTGACGGCCAAGCAGGGCAGGCAGCGGTTGTTGCGTGAAGTCGTCACCGCGGACGAAATCGCGGCGATCGTGTCGCGCTGGACAGGCATCCCCGTGTCCCGCCTGCAAGAAGGCGAACGCGACAAACTCTTGCGGCTGGACGAAATCCTGCACCAGCGAGTGGTCGGCCAGGACGAGGCCGTGCAACTGGTCGCGGACGCGATCATCCGCGCCCGGTCCGGCATCAAGGACCCGCGCCGCCCGATCGGGTCGTTCGTCTTCCTCGGCCCCACCGGCGTCGGCAAGACCGAACTCGCCAAAACCCTTGCAGCGGCGCTATTCGACACCGCCGACAACATGGTGCGCCTGGACATGAGCGAGTACCAGGAACGCCACACCGTCTCCCGCCTGGTCGGCGCCCCACCCGGCTACGTCGGCTACGAGGAGGGCGGCCAGCTCACCGAAGCGGTGCGCCGCAAGCCGTACTCGGTCGTGTTGTTCGACGAGATCGAGAAGGCCCACACCGACGTGTTCAACACGCTGCTGCAGGTCCTCGACGACGGCCGGCTCACCGACGCCCAGGGCCGCACCGTCGACTTCCGCAACACGGTCATCATCATGACCTCCAACATCGGCTCGGAATATCTGCTGGAGGGCGCGACGGCGGGCGGGGAGATCAAACCGGAGGCGCGGGAGCGGGTGATGGCGGCGTTGCGCGGGCACTTCCGGCCCGAGTTCCTCAACCGGATCGACGACATCGTGCTGTTCAAACCGCTGACCGAGGCCGAGATCGAGCGCATCGTCGAGCTGATGACCGACGAGCTGCGCGGCCGGCTCGCCGAACGCCGGATGACCCTCCATCTGTCCGACCCGGCGCGGCATTTCATCGCCCAGCAAGGGTTCGATCCGGTCTACGGCGCCCGACCGCTGCGCCGGTTCATCGCCCGCGAGGTCGAAACCCGCATCGGCCGCGCCCTGCTCGGCGGCGACGTGCACGACGGCGCCACCATCCACATCGGACTATCCGACGGTGGGCTGACGGTCAGCTTCGACAACCCCAACACCGGCCCGAGCCAGGACCCGGCCGACCGAGTAGCCGCCGGCACCGGGTCATAACCCACAACACCAGACGACAACGGGAGGTGAATCCTCATGGTGCGGCGCTACACCAACGCGCTCAAGACCGCGCTGCTGCTCGGTGTGCTCACCGCGCTCATCCTCACCATCGGCTACGCGCTCGGCGGCAGCACCGGACTCATCGTGGCCACCGTGCTGTCGCTGGTGATGAACGGGGCCGCCTACTTCTACTCCGACACGATCGCGTTGCACGCCATGGCCGCCCGCCCGGTCAACGAAGCGCAGGCACCCGAGCTGCATGCGATGGTGCGCGAGCTGGCCACCAGTGCCGGCCAGCCGATGCCGCGGCTGTATGTCAGCCCCATCGCCCAGCCCAACGCGTTCGCCACCGGCCGCAGTCCCCGCCACGCCGCGGTCTGCGTTACCGACGGCATCCTGCGTCTGCTCACCCCACGCGAACTGCGCGCGGTCCTGGGCCACGAACTGTCCCACGTGTACAACCGGGACATCCTCACCTCCAGCGTCGCCGCCGCCCTGGCCGGGATCCTCACCAGCCTGGCCAACCTCGCCCTGTTCCTGCCCATCGGCTCGTCCACCGAGGACGACGACGGACCCCACCCGGTGGCCGCGCTGCTGATGCTGATCCTCGCCCCCGTCGCGGCCGGGCTGATCCAGCTCGCCATCAGCCGCAGCCGCGAATACCAAGCCGATGTCGACGGCGCGGATCTCTCCGGCGACCCGCTCGCTCTAGCAAGCGCCCTGCAGAAGATCGACCAGTGGACACGGCGGCTGCCGCTGCCCGCCGACGCTCCACACGCCGCCTACGCCCACCTCATGATCGCTCACCCGCTCAGCGACGACGGGGTGGCGGCGCTGTTCAGCACCCACCCGCCGACCGCCGAGCGCATCCGCCGCCTGCGGCAGCTAGCCAGCCAGGTAGCGGCCGGCCCGTCGGGTCCAGCGCGCCCCGCGCCCCGGTCGAGTTGGGCGGGTGCACTGGCCCCCACGATGAGGAGCCTCGCGCGATGAACAGCACAGTTAGCCCTCGAACGGCGCGGATCTGCGGTGCAGTCGCGGCGGCGGCCATTGCGCTGTCAGCCTGCACGACCGGATCGAGCAATCCCGCCCAGCCGAACGCCACCACCACCACCCCGGCCCCCGCGGGGCCAGAGGCCGGGTACGCCGACGTGGTCGACCGGGTCAGCCCCAGCGTGGTCACCGTCCAGGCCGGCCAGGACCTGGGCAGCGGGGTCGTCCTGCGCCCGGACGTCGTGGTCACCAACCAGCACGTCGTGGGAACCCAGCGAGAGGTCACCATCGCCTACGCCGACGGCGCCCGCTCACCCGGCACCGTCCTGGCCACCGACACCATCACCGACCTCGCCGTCGTGCGCACCGACCGCAAGAACCTGCCCGTGCCGCAGTACCGCAACGACCTGCCCCGGCCCGGTGAACAAGCCCTGGCCATCGGCAGCCCCCTGGGCTTCGAGAACTCGGTCACCGCCGGCATCATCTCCGGGCTGCACCGCGAGATCCCCGGATCCGCCGGCCAAACCCAGTCCCTTGTGGACCTCATTCAAACCGACGCGTCGATCTCCCCCGGCAACTCCGGCGGTGCACTGCTCGACACGCAAGGCCGGGTCGTGGGCATCAACGAGGCATACATCCCACCCGCCGCAGGGGCGGTGTCTCTCGGGTTCGCCATCCCCTCAGCCACCGTCACCGACATCGCCGACCAACTGCTCACCAAGGGCACCGCGACCCACCCCTACCTCGGGATCTCACTCGGCCGGCTCACCCCCGACATCCAACAACAACTCGGCGTACACACCGACCACGGCGCACTCGTCCTCGGCATCGACCAAAGCGGTCCCGCCGCCGCCAGCGGCATCCACACCGGCGACGTCATCACCGAATTCGCCGGCACACCAATCCGCAGCGTCGAGGACCTCCTGGCTGCCCTCCGACACACCCAGCCAGGACAGAAGGTGCCGGCCACCCTCATCCGCGCAGACACATCCCAATCCGTCACCCTGACCATCGGCTCGCGCACCGGCTGAGCACCCTCAGCACCCACGTTAATCGGTCCGAGCGGCGGCTGGGAACGCCACCACCGCCCGACGAAACGGTTCAACACGCTGACTTGACAGGGAACCGCAGCGGGGCGACCAGCCGTGCTCCGGGGGCAAGTTGCCGCCACCACGAGGCGGGTATGTCCCAAGGCGAGACGGTGGCGATCATGCGGTCGTACGGGGCGTGGTCGGGGTAGCCGTGCCCGCCGTCGCCGGTGATCACGTGAACGTCGCCGTAGCCCGTGGCGGCCAGCGCTTGTGAGGCTTTCGCGGTGACGTCCGGGTCGATGTCGATGGTGGTCACCAGGTCCGCGCGGCCGGTCAGCTGGGCAAGCAGGCTGGCGTTGTACCCGGTTCCCGCGCCGATCTCGAGGATGCGGTTGCCCGGTTGGACGTCGAGTTGGTCGAGCATGGCCGCGACCAGCCACGGCGCCGACGCACAGGACAACGACCGGCCGTCGTCGAAGCGATGGGTGACTACCGCCTGCCACGGGTCGTAGGCGACCGCCAGGTCGGCGTCCGGTACGAACTCGTGCCGCGGTGTGTCGAGCAGGACCCGCTCGACTTCGCTTCGCTGCGCGTGTCCGGCTTTCCGGATTCTCTCGACCATTGCCGCACGCAACGCTTCCGGCGAAGTAGTGGTGGTGTGCATCGGTTCCTTCGTGTCAATGGTCGTCGGGTTGGCGAGTACTGGCTAATGATCGACACGGACTGCTTCTCGGACAGAGGAACCAAACCCGTTGTGGTGTAACGGCTTCGATTGGGACCAGCATCACGAGCTTGCTGGAAGTTTGACGTTGGACGACGTCGCATTCACCTTGCGTGCCATGACCTCTTCGGCGGAGGCGAGTGCTGTCGTGAGGTCTGCCAGCAGCGGGGCAGGGAGTGTGCCGCTGCCAAGTGCACACGCTTCTACCAAGTCGGCCATCTCGCGTGCTTGGGAGTCGGTGAGCAGCTCGCGGCAGCCATTGTGGGTGAGCACGTCGCGGGCGACGTATCCGTCTCGTGTAGCGGTGGCGTGGTCGATCAGATTGACGGCGATCTGGCGGACGGATGGATCGTCGACAGTGCCGATGGCGTCGATGAAGGACAACCCGAGCCGTGTGTGGAAGACCGCCAAGCCTGGGGCGGAGACGTCGAGGCCGTGGTACCGGTTCACGAGCGCGGCCAAGTCGGCGTCGCCCGAGGTGCACTGGATGGTCAGGCAGGCAGTCACGGCGTTCTCCCAGGGGTCTCCTGGTGTTGTCTCGGCCAGGAGGGCAAGGGCACTGTCGGTGTCCCTGGATACGGCGTGGGCGATGACCGCGATCTGGCGACCGTCAAGCATCCGTCGCCCGACGCCCTTGTACGCGTCGAGCCGGGCGCGTGCCTCCGCCCAGCGGCCGGCTGCGGCCAGAGCGCGGCCACCGGTCGCCAGCAGGACTGCCCACAGCCAGCTGCGGATGTGCTGGTGCGTCTCGGCGGAGTCGGTGAGTTCGGCCGGGATCTCGATGCCGTCGACGATGGCGTCAGTTCGGGCGGAGACCGCGGTGAACAGGGTGTCCATCAGCGCGAAGGCGCGCTCGCCCTGACCCTCGCGGATGTAAAGACGGGCGAGGTTGGTGATCGGTTCGAGAGCGAGCCGGGCTACCTGCGCGCCCAAGGGGCGGACGCGCAGGTAGATGTTCACCTGCTGGTGGCACCACCGCCGGGCCAGTTCGGGCAGGCCGCAGTCGGAGGCGATGAGCGCCGCGTTGTTGTGCACGGCGGCGGCTTCGGCGAGGTCGCCGCTGTGCTCGACTTGGCGTGCTCGGTCGCACAGCTCGGCCACCCGCCGGGCCAGCGGGAGGCAGGCCGGGCGGGTTCGGGCAACGAGGGGGAAGCGGCGCGCGAACTGGCCGGCGGGGTCCACGGGCGTCACTCCCAGGTGACGGTCATGGGCTTGGTGGGGCGGTCCAGAACCACGAAGCCGGGGTTGGTGTCCGGCTGGGGCGCGGTGTCGGGAATGGCGAATCGGACGGTGCTGGAGCGGAAGCCCTGGTCCCACGTCGAGATCTCGACCGAGACCTGCTCGGCGAGTTCCTGCGCGTTGGGGCCGTGGCCGATGACGCCGACCTCGTAGCGTCGGCCGCCGTCCGGATCGGGGTCTGCGGCGCGGATGGTGAGGTAGGCGAGGCTGCCGTCGGCGGCGGTGGTGGCCATCGCCACCGAGGGGAACATCGGCCGCACAAGGCCGCTTTCCTTCGCGGCGGGAGCGACCTCCATGCGCATCAGCGGGTTGGGCAGGTGGCAAGCCAGCCAGAGATCCAGCCATTCGAAGGATTCCATTGGGACGAAGTGCACGCCGGTCCACACTTCGCAGGCAGGACTTTCAAAGACCCCGGTCAGGTTGTCCGGGTCGGTGGCGTGGTTGTTGTCCTTGTGGATTTGCAGCGTCACCTCCCCGGTACCGGTGAGGTCCAGAACGCGGCGAGCGTCGTCGCCAAGGCCACGCAGCGGCATGAAGATCGCCATCTCGCTGCCCAGGCTGCGCCAGCCGTCCTGGTCGCGTTCGAAGACGATGCTGCGGGAGGCGCATCCGCGCAGGCGCACCGGAGCCACCAGGCGTCCGCCGGGTGCGAGCTGGTCGAGCCAGGCAGCCGGGACCTCGTGGGCGCCGACGGTGGCGATGACGCGGTCGAAAGGCGCGGTCTCCGGGTGGCCGAGCGCGCCGTCGGCGGCGACCGCCTCGACGTTGCTGATGCTGGCGGCGGCCAGGTGCTCGCGGGCACCGGCAACGAGGTCCTCGTCGATGTCGATCGTGGTGACATGCCCGTCGGCGCCGGTGAGGGTGGCCATCAGGGCGGCGTTGTAGCCGGTGGCCGCGCCGAGTTCGAGCAGCCGCTCGCCGGGCTGGATGCCGAGCTGTTCGAGCATCATGGCGACGATCTTGGGCTGGGACGCGGCGCTGATTCGGGTGCCGTCGCCCTCGTGTTTGGTGTAGACGGGCTCGTCGGCGTACGCCTCGACCAAGGGGACGTCGGGCAGGAACAGGTGTCGGGGCACCTGCCGGAACGCGGCCTCCACAGCGTCGGTGCGGACGGTGCCGTCCTTGACGAGGCAGTCGGCGAGCTTGGTACGCAGCTCGTCGGCGGAGCCGGTGGAAGCGTCACTGACGGTGGTTGTCATTGCGGGAACCCTAACGGTGTTGGAGGTGGTCCCGGCTGGTGCCTGCCGGGTAGGCGTGCTGTGGAAAACGGTGTCGACGGCCAGCGCGGCGATGGTGGCCTGGTCGGTGCCGGAGAGACCGGCGCGGTTGGCGTGGAAGATGAAGTGGTGCGCCAGAACGGCGCGCAGGCCACGCTCGAGGTGTCCGGGGCGAGCGAGTTCGGCGAGTTGGCGGCCGGCCGTGTCGAACGCTGTCCACCAGGTCTCGGGAACCACGTCGGGGGCGACGTCGGCGACCTTGTGCGTGTTGGTGGTCATCAGTCGGCGCACGGCTTGGCTCAACCGCTCGGTGTGCGGAGAGTTGTTGGAGTGGGGTTGGGCGGTGGGCCGGAGCGCAGCCACCTTGTCCCAGACGTCGCCCTGCTCGAACCAGTCCAGTCCGGCGGCGCGCAGCATCGAGCTGAACAGCAGGACGGTGGTCTCTCTCTGACCCAAGGCAGCGGGTTTCGTGGCACGGGCGAGGCAGTGGCGGCTGTCATGGTGAAACAGCGAGTGCGCGATGTCCATCGCGGCGGGTCCACCGAAGGCAAGGGTTTCGGGTTCGTAGATGCCGCGAGTCCAGCGCGCGAGATGCCCATCGGCCTCCAGGTCGGACAGCAGCGTGTCGACCGCTTTGGTCTCGGGGTTGACCGGTTGGTAACGCAGTCGCCAGGCGGGTGTCTTGCGCAGGTGCCACCACGTGTTGAGTTCGCCGTCCTGCTGGGCCTGGTCGAGGGCGGGTACGAGCAGGGTCGCGGCGGTGTGCTCGGCCGTTGTCGGGTCGGCGAACTCGACAAGGTAGTGGTGCCAGCTGTCCGGCAGCATCAGCGCGGAATCTCCTCTCGGTCGGACGGATCAGGTTCGGACGGATCAGGTGATGAGCATGCTGGTGTCCCAGCCTGTCGCGGGCTCGATCTCAGCGGCGAGCGCAGCTACGCCGACCCCGGCAGCGCCTTCGAGGAAGCCGGGGCTTTCGGGAACGGCCTGGGCGCAGGCGCGGTGCAGCATCTCGGTGGCCAGCCCGCGGAGTCGGGAAGCGGCCGGCTCCAGTGCGTCGATGGCGGTGTGAGCGGTGATCCGGGCGAGTCCGGCGTAGCCGTGGCACAGCGAAGCGTCGCTGATCAACGCATCCTGTTCCGGGTCGGTCACGGCACTGATCAGGGCTTCTTCTGCGGTCTGGCGGCGATCGGCGTCGTCGAGGGCCAGGGCGGCGAGGTGCAGGGTGCGGGCGATGCCTGCTGTTCCGTAGCACCAGCTCGGGCGTCGGCTGGCCCCGCTGTGCCGCACGTGCATGGGCGTCGACCGTGCCTCGTCTCGGGTGATCATGTAGGGCCACCGGTGTCCGCTCGGAGTGCTTATGCGCCAGGAGTCCAGCCAGGCGCAGATCGTCGCGACGGCCTGGCGCTGCCCGTCCACGGCGATGCCCCGGCGCAGGGCCTGGGCCAGCAGTGCCAGCGGGCCGCCGATGCCGTGTGCGACGCCGAAGTTGCCGTGGCCTCCGGGGAACTCGTCGTCCGCGTGGCCGGTGGGACCGGTGAGGGTCCACCACCCCGGCATGGCCTCTCCTTCGACCATCACCGGTTGGGTGAGCCGCACGAGGGCGCCTAGAACGGCCGGCAGGGCGGTGCCGTCGGGGTCGTGGTGCAGTAGATGGGCACCGAGACCAGCGAGGCCCCGAATCGTGTCGAACTCGGCCATCTGCGGCAACATCCCGACGGCATCCATGCGCTCGTGGGCCTTGTCGACGCGGTTGTGGGCGTCGGCGGCGATCTGCCGGGTCAAGGGCGTAAGGGCGGACTGGTACGTGCCGGGACGGACTGTGGCGGCGCCCGCGAGGGCGCGCGCGACTGCCGGCGCGCCGTAGAACAAGCCGGTGCTCGCTCCGGCGGTGATCGGCTTGCTGGTAACGGCGGTCAGCCAGTCGTGGGCGCGGTCGAATGGCCGTATCCCGGCGGCTGCTAGCTCGATGTGCAGCAGTGCCACGCCGGGAGCGCCGTGGGCGAGGGATTGGTGCCACCACGGCTCGTCCGTGGGCAGGTGGGCGGCGTCCGGCCGGGCGAGGCGATCGGCGATCCCCGTCGCGTACTCGACCGCGGTGTTCGAGGCGAGGTCGGCGTTCATCGCGGTCCTCCGGTGCGGGCGGCGAAGGTCAGGGCCGCGGTCCGGGCCAGGTAAAGGCACACCGCCTTGTCGTCGGGTTCGATGCCGTAGGCCCGCAGGAAGTGCGTGTGCAGCAACGAGCCCAAGGCGGCGTCCGGGTCGACGCCCTCGGCCTCGGCCTCGGACAGGTGCGCTCGGTAGGCGGCTACGGTCTGGGCGCGCTCGGCCCATGTCGCGACAACCGAAGCCGCACCTGGCGTGCTGCGCAAGGCACGGAAATCGTCGGAGGGGTCGGCGAGGCATCGTGCCTCGGCGAACACCGGCCGGGGCAGGACGGCAGGAGGTTTGGCCGGGACATGGTCGATCAGCCACCGCATCCCGGCTTCAGTCCCTCCCATGAAGGCGACGGCGATGGCGGCGAAGTTCGCCGCGGCCAGAGCATGGTCGTGCGTTCGCGCGGGCCAGGCGAGCTGGGCGAGCACGGCGCGGGAGTCAGCCGTGAAGAACGCCTCGACGGCTGACAGTGCCGCACCTGAGCCCCAGCGGCCGGTCTCCGGGTAGGAGGTCGCGAAAGCGATGTCACGCAGCAGGCCGAGGCGGCGGAGCCGGTCGGCCCAGGCGCTGACCCGGCCAGCCGCCTCGCCGAACACCACTGGCTCTGCGCTGCGGAGACTGATCCGCAAGCGCAGGTAGTGCTCGTTGCCCTCGCGGAATCGCAGAAACCACCACCGCGGTTGGGCCTCGCCCCACTCCGCCAGCAGTGCGGGCAGGTGCTTGGCGAGCACGCTGTTGTGACGTTGCGGGTCGCCGTAGAGCTTGGCGAACAGCATGGGGGAACCACCCGGCGACAGCCCGTGCTCACCTGGCCGGACGATCCGCTGGGACGTCGGGCGTGGTGGTCGCGTCGTGGCCTGCGGCTGATAGCTGGCCATGGGCACGACGACGTCGTGAGCACGGCCATCGAGCCATCCGGCGGCGTTCTCAGCGGGTCCTTCCTCCAGCACCGCGTGGGGGTGGGTACCGAGGTGCTCGCGCAGCAGGACCCGGTGCGTTTCCTCGACGAGATCGAGCGGCAACCGCCAGTCCCCGTCGACCAGGAACACCGCCTGCGGAAGGCGGCGGCGGGTGCGCCATTCGGCCAAGGCGCCCTCCCAGGTCGCCCAGCTGGAGGTCCGGTCGGGAAGGTCGGCTGCGACCAACCGCCACCGGGCCGGGGATAGCACGATGCGGCCGAAGCGCAGCCGGGGAAGAAACGGCAACGTGGCCGCCGTGCCCCAGTCGAAGTCGGTGACCTCCGCGCAGTGGGCGCGGGTCAGTTCGACCAGGAGGCGGGCCAGCGGCGGAGTGTGTTTGCGCAGGTTGAGTGCGTGCAAGCCCCACGCTTCGACCCTCGCGCCGAGGGCGGGTGCGGTCAGATACAGGCGGTCGCTGTCGCAACTGACCGCCAAGTCCGCCGCCGTGAGAACCGCTGTTGACGCGGCGGTGTCGCGGTGTTCGGCGAGGCTGACGATGGTTGGCAGGACCTGGGCGCTGCGGGCGACGTGTGCGGTGGCGGGATCCAGAGGCGGGAATGACAACTGGGCCTGGATTACCCCGTCAGACGCGGGCGGGGCGAGCGGCGTGACCAGCATTCGGCGGTCGTGTTCGTCGAACAGGTGCAGGAATCGGCCGCTGACGACGCCGGCCGATCGCGAGACTGAGGTAACGACGAGCTGAAAGTTGCCCTGCTTCAGGGCTTGCTGGCTCGGGGAGTCCACGCGGGCGCACAACTCGAGGTGCGAGGGCAGCCGCATCGAGTGCACCGGCGCCAGCTCCAGCTCGGCGATCAACCTCTCGTCGAGGACGACCTCTTGCTGACCGTCCAACGCGGCGGCCTGGGCCAACGCCAGCAGCCGTTCATCCCGAGGCGTCTGCTGGGGTCGTATGACCACTCCGCTGGTGCCGGGGTAGCCGTCAGGCCAGCCGATCCCGCTGTCGGCGATGACCTCGAGCAGTGGCACCTGGGCACCGGTGCCGAACCGCTGGTAGAAGCGTCGGTGGAAGTCCGCCCAGGCTGCCGTACTGCTGGCGCGGGAGGTCAGTCGCGCCAGGACCAGCGCGGCACGTTCCGCTTCGCGGGCGACTGCGCCGGGGAGCACTACGTCCAGGTCCAGCCGCAGGTCGACCGTGACTGGGCTCCGCCGTGACGGAGCCAGGCAGCTCATGGACGCGGCGACGTCGGTCCGTAGCCTGCGCCGCGCTTCCGCTGGGCTGTTCCGATGTCGCCGCAACATGTCGTGGATGTCGTTCAGCGTCATGCACCACTCGGTGGCAGCCTCGCCGACCGTGGCCAGCTCGCGCACCAAGTGGCCAAGTGCGTCGGGCTCCGTGCTCGGCGCATGGAGGTTGGTGACGAGCACGCGACGAGCGACCAACGTGGCCAGCAAGCCGGTCACCGTGCTCCCGGCGGCACTCGGGAACTCGGCCTGAACCTGCTCGCGCATGTCATCGAAAGGAATCGGTGTCCGCGCAGCTCGCACGGCCGCGCGCACCGGGCCGGTGTAGCGAAGTCCGACTTCGACCGCGCCGGTGCCTCGATGGTTGACGGTCGGCTGGTACGGAACCACAAGCCGCTCACCGCGTACCATCAACGTGGAGTTCGCGACGAGGACCAAGCGCTCCAGGATCTCGGCCTGACCTTCCAACCGTCGGATGACCTCGGCCAGCCACCCGGCGTCGGCCGCAGCGTCTGCGCGATGATCATCGCCCCAACGCTGAGAGGGATCCGCGTCGAACCGCGCGGCGGCGACCCCGGCGAACAAGCCGTTGGGGGTCGGACGGCCGGTCAACCGTGCCAGGTACCGCAGAACGGACAGCACCACGCGCCGGGATTCGCGCTCGTTGGCAACCTGAGCACCACACAGGTTGTGGACGCGGTCAGCAAGGACAGGGCTGGCCAGGCCGATGGCGTCACGGACGGCTTCGACCTCCCACACTTCGCGCAGCCAGTCCACCCATTCGGTGACGGCGTCGGCCCCGGTCGCAGTCAGCGCCGGCCATGGCGGAAGTTTCAGCTCGCCCTCTGCAACAGCTCGGACCAACAGGCCACCCGCGGCTCGAAAGCCGACGCGGTCGGGCAAGGCCGTGGACACGGGACACCTTTCCAAAGCGACGGATGGAAACCGGACGCCCGCCCAAGAAGCCCCAGGCGGGCGTCCGGTCGCTCGTGACAATCAGGCGGCGCTGATGCAGGTCGACTTCTCGCATGTCGTCCCGCAGCCGTCATCCGTCATGTTGATCAGATGCGCCGGGTCCACCACCTCGACCAGCGTGATGTCGAGGTCGAACTCCGAGCCCATCTCGACCCCCGCGGCGGGCGTGGCCACCGTGGTCGGCGACCACTCCATCTGAACCGTCACAGATCCTCCTTCGTGGGTTTACGCTCCGAGTCCCGGCGAGTCGGCCGTGACTCGCCCGCCAGGCGGACCAGCCCGGAACTCGACCGAGGTACCGAGCGCTCCCGCCAGCACACCCGCGAGCGGAATTCCATCGAAGTGGAGGGCAGTCTCACCACCACACACCCCTCGGCGGCACGTCCCGGTGAAAGACGCTTCCGGATACTCGGGCTGCGCCGAAGCGGAAGCTCGCCCGGACCGCAGCGATATCAGTCAACCCCTGGTGATCAACGACAGCCAGAGCGCCGACGCGGCGTCGATGAGGCGGCAATGAGGCGTCACCACCTCTGACCTGCATAAACGTCTTTTCAGAGGCGGTAGTCCGAACGGGTACAGCTCGCCGAGCGGGTGATCAGCCTTGACCCGTAGCTGGCTATCGTGGCAGGTGACCGACGGGGTGAGGTGGTGTTCATGGGTGACCGACGAGATGCCTTCGCCGCGCGGCGTGAGCAGATGGGTTTCACCCAGGAGAGCTTCGGCGCGGCGGTGGGCGTGGAGTTCTCCACGGTCGGACGCTGGGAACGCGGCACCCTGACCCCGCAGCCGTACCGTCGACCGTGTTTGGCTAAGACCCTCGATGTGAGCCTCGACCAGTTGGATGCGTTGCTCACGCCAAACCGGCAAGCTTCTACCGTTGCCACTGAACCAGCCGACCCTGCGGAGGCCGACGACATGAACCGTCGCGACCTGCTGCGCTTGTTCAGCATGACCGGCGCGTTGCTCGCGCTTCCTGCTGGCGAGACAGTACTCGGCGACGTCGACCGGCTCGCCGCCACAGCTCACGCGGGCACGGTGGACACGGCGGGAGCAGCAGAGTTCGCCCAGCTCAACTCCCACCTGTGGCGCGTGTACGCACTGTCACCGACCAAGGCCCAGGTGCTGCCGCTGGTCCGAGCCCAGCTCGGTGTACTCAGCGACTCCTTGCGACGACCGCAGACACCGACCATCCGACAACGGCTCTGCGAACTGACCGCCGACCTCTTCCAGTTGGCGGGGGAAATCTTCTTCGACGGCAACCGATACACCGACGCCGCTCACTGCTACACGCTTGCGGCAACAGCGAGCAAGGAGGCCGTCGCTTCCGACCTGTGGGCCTGCGCGTTGACCAGGCATGCTTTCGTCGCCGTGTACGAGCGCCGATTCGCGGATGCCGCGCCGATGCTCGACGTGGCCGCCACCCTCGCACGTCGAGGCGACCCCAGCCTGTCGACCCGACACTGGGTCGCCGTGGTGCAGGCCGAGACCTTCGCCGGCCTCGGCGACTTTGACTCCTGCCAACACGCCCTCGACACCGCTGCTGAGGTCCAGCACCTACGGGGCCAGGTGCACAACGGCGGATGGCTCCGGTTCGATGGCTCCCGCTTGGCCGAAGAACGCGGTACCTGCTATGTCACGCTGGGCCGCCACGACCTAGCTGAAGCGGCTCTGGTCGACGCGCTGCAGGGCACCTTGACCGCCCGCCGGAAAGCAGGCGTCCTGACCGACCTGGCGATGATCGGCGTGCACCGCCGCGACCCGGACCAGGTCGTCACCTACGCCGACACCGTCCTGACTACCGCCCGCCAGACCCGCTCGGGGGTCATCGAACAGAAGCTGCGGGGCCTTCAACCGCACCTCGCTTCCTTGCTCAACGACCAACAAATCCAGCGACTCGATGCCGAGATCACCGAACTCGTCGGCAACCGCGCCGCGTGATGGAGGACGAACGAATGCACAACGACCGTGGCCGCGTGTTCCGCGAGGCGTGGATAGCCGGAGTCACCAAGCACTACCCCGGTGAGCCGAAGCCTGGCTACATCACCCCGTGGGACCAGACCCCGGACTGGGAACGCGACGCCGCGACCGCCGTGTACGACCAGGTCCTCGCCTTCATCAAGGCCACCGACGGCGCCACCACCAAACTGACCCCAGACCAGAAAGGCCGCTTTGTGGCGTTGTGCTGGATCGGCCAGATCTTCAAGCACTTCCCCGAGCCGAAGCCGTCGTACGTCGCGGACTGGAACGACTTGCCGGACTGGCAGAAGGCGACGGACATCGACATCTTCGAGCGCATCGAACACGATGCCTGACCAGGCGACCATCGACGCTGCGGCCGTCGATGCCCGCCTTGCCGAGACCGAATACGACGGCGCTCAGGCGTGGCTGCGCGCACGTTCGACCGCGTTGGAGCCGCTCGCGGCCGAGGTCTGGGTCACCGACCCGGAGCACCGCTACGTGCTGCTCGTGCGGCACCGGGTGCGAGGCTGGGTACCGCCTGGCGGAACCGTCGAGCCAGGCGAGACTCCTCGCGATGCAGCAGCCCGTGAACTCTTGGAGGAGACCGGCCTGCTGGGCAAGCTGCTGTCAGTGCCGGCGGCCGTCGCTGTCCGCTCTTTCCGCGCCGACTGGACGCCGACGCTGAGCCTGTCCTACGGAGCCGTCATCAGCCGCGACACGCCACTCGGCGGGGAGAAGGGACAGCCGCCGAAGTGGGTCGACCTGAACGAATCGTGGGAGAGCGTGTTCCCCGAGGATCGCGACCGAATCCGCGCGTATGTGCGCAGGCTCGCGGCAGGGGACGCTGTAGAGGCGCGCTGATCCCTTCAGCGGCCACCCCGCCCTGACGATTGCACGGGCGGCCTGGGTCGTACGTCTGGACCTGAACGTCCGCCGTTGGCTGTTGACATGGCCGCTGATCAGGTCCGATCAACGCCGGGTAGCGTGGGCGAGCTAGCGAATCAGGAGTGATCATGGCGATACGACGAGATGCCCTCGCAGCACGGCGCGAGGCTCTCGGGTTCACTCAGGAAACCCTCGCCCAGGCGCTTGGGGTGGAGCTCTCGACAACCGGGCGGTGGGAACGCGGAACGCTGACGCCCCAGCCCTGGAGGCGTCCGGATCTAGCCAAGTTGCTCAAGGTGTCCCTGGATGAACTGGACATCCTGCTCAATCCGCCGCAGACAATGGCGGCGGGCCGCTCCTCGGCGACGCGGCGCGAGGTCATGGTGGACGCGGCCCTTCTCGCCGGCTTGATCGCCTCCGAACACATGCTGGGCACCCACAGCGAGGAGCCCCTGCGCCAGCAGGCAACCCTCGTGAGCGCGTCAGCGGGGGTTACAGATCTCCATCGGAAGTATCAGGCCGCCCGCTATGGCGACGTTGCCCGGCGATTGCCTGAAGTCAATGCGGCAGTTGACGCCCTGGTAGCCGGCGGGCCAGCGCGACAACGACGAGAAGCGCTCGGCCTGCAGTGCAGTGTGGCAATCGTGGCGGCCAAGCTGGCGACCAAGGCTGGCGACGGTGAGGCGGGTTGGGCCGCGGCTGAGCGGGCTCGGGAGGCGGCTGAGTCGGCCGAGGACACCTTTGGTCTCGCCGCGGCGGCATATCAGCGGGCGTGCGCTCTGCTGCGCGCGGGCGATAGCGAGAACGCCGAGCAGATAGCGGTCTCCGCCGCCGCCGGTCTTCGAGGCCAGGATCCGCAGAGTGCAACCTGGCGAGGCGCGTTGACCCTGATCAGCTCGGTCATTGCCGCACGTCGCAACGACTTTGCCGCAGCGCGCGAGCGGCTCGATCACGCCGACGAACTGGCACGGTGGCTCGGAGCCGACGACAACATCGGGTGGACCGCGTTCGGCCCAACGAACGTGCTGATCCATCGCACGTCAGTGGCAGTCGCCTTGAATGATCCCCGAGGTACACTCGCGACGGCAGAGCAGTTGGACATCACCGCGTTGCCGGTCGGCCTGAATGGACGCCAGGCTCAGTTCCACCTGGACAGCGCGTGGGCGCACGCGCAGCTAGTCGAAGACCCGCAGGCGGTGATCCATCTGCTGGAAACTGAGCGGGTTGCACCCGAGTTGGTCCGGGCCAACCCGAACGCTCGCTCATTGATCGAGGACTTGCTCGCCCGCGAGCGCCGCCGTGACGTGCCGGCCTTGCGCGGTCTCGCCTTGCGCACCGGAGTGGCCGCGTGAACGTCGATCCGCGGTGGATTTACCTGGTGACCTCAGCTGCCCCGCCGGTGTTGCGGCTCGAGGACTTCATTCCAGCCCTGTACGCCGACGGCTGGGCGGTGTGCGTGATCGCGACACCGACTGCTGCGACGTGGATCGACCTAGACGCCTTGGCCGCAACCACTGGGTGCCTTACACGGGTGCACCCGCGACCGCCCCGGCAGCAGGAGGAATCGCTCCCGCGAGCCGAAGCGGTCCTGGTGGCCCCGGTGACGTTCAACTCGATCAACAAGTGGGCATCGGGCACCAGCGACACGCTCGCGCTGGGCGTGCTCAACGAGATGCTCGGTGCCGGAGTCCCGATCATCGCGGCCCCGTGTGTCAAACCGGTACTTCGTCAGCATCCTGCTTACGCCGACAGCATCGCCCGGCTTGCAAATGCCGGCGTGGTGTTACTCGATCCAGACGCCATAACCAGGCGCGCTGAGGATGGTCTGGCGACATTCGACTGGTCGCAAATTATCGCAGCTCTGCGCGACACAACCGGTTCTGTTGTGGACAGGTAGCGAGGCGCTTGTGCTGCGACGGTTAGGCTTTCCGTTGTCGTCGCGCACACTGCGCCGACCGTCCAATGTAGATCAACGGTGCCTCAATCACCCAGTAGCTGTTCTCGATCACGCCAGCCCAAGCGGAGCAAGGTGAGTGCACTGGCTGACAACCGGGGGCCAAGCCGGTCGATGGCCTCCGCTGTGAACGGCATGTCGGTTCGCCCGCCGCGGCCGATCACCCGTCCCTCGTCGTTGGTGTCCACGAGGTCGGCGAACAGTCGGTCGAATACCACGTCGTCGACCACCGCCACGGTCATCTGGACGGCCCCGAGCTCCAAGGGCTCCATCGCCAGGCCGTAGTGCCAGAGTCGAAGCCCACCCTCGGCGCGTGCTCGATCGAATGATCGGAAGGGCTCCTCGTGTGCGTAGTCGATCGGTCGGGAGGTAGAGCCGTCGTGCTCGGGGTTTCCGAGGAACTCCTCGGAGAACTCGCGCATGATGTTGCGCCACAACGAGAAGTCGTTGCGCACGTCGGCCAGATCGACCGAGGACGGCTGGAATTCACCGGCTGGCATCACGTGGCACAGGCCGCCGCCGTCCGCGACCTTTCCGCCGTCGCGCTCGTGCAGCACGAACCGGTGCTGACCGTCCGACCTGTCACGCCGGATGGTCAGCGTGCTGATCCCCGGCGACATCAGCAGCTGCTGAGGGTCGAAAGGATCACCGATCGCCGCGCGCAGGGGAAGAGCGTTCCAGCCGGGCACTGAGCGGTTCGAGGCCAGCCACGCAGCCTTGAACTCGTGCGCGAGGGCTTGCTTGACGTCGAACACCTCGAAGAAGGTGGTGGTCCCGAAGCTCATCGCCAGTCCGTGATCGGACTGCAGGCCAAGTAGCCGGTAGCTCAGCCGGTTCTCCAGCAGCCGTGGTCGGACGAGGTCCCGCACCGCTCGGCTGTAGCCCGCGTACAGCTCGCCCCGCTCAGTCAGCGGCAGGACGTGCTCCAAGGATCGCAATGGGCGAGTCGGCCGCTGCTGGTCTGACCACGCCAGCCGCACCGATTCCAAGGGAACTGGCTGCTCGAGCAGCCAGCCGGGTCCGGCGAGTACGTGGCCGCCGGGTGCCCGTTGTGATTCCGGATAGAGCCAGGCGGCCAGCTCGGTCAGCTCGCGACCTCGCACCCCTGGCGCGTTCCGCACGTGGAGCCACTCCTGCTGGCTGCGCCGTACGTCAGCTGAAGCGGTCTTGTTCGACGTCGGGGTGGTTGATCTGGAGTCGGTCTGGTGTTTCGTCCGGTGCAGGATGTCGTCGAGTTCAGCGAGGGAGATCCGCAGGCTTGTCGCGAGGTCCGGTCGTTGCCATGGCTGGGGTGCTTGGGTACCCCGTTCCCATCGGCCGATGGTGCCGCGGTCGATACTCAGCTGCTCGGCGAGGCTCTCCTGCGTGAAGCCAGCGGCCAGGCGGTACGCGGCCAGCGGACTCACCGAGTCGACCATCAGCAGACCACCTCGTCAGTCACCGTCGCATCGTAGCGAAATCTCACATATGCGCAGGTCACAGGGCCTGCGCGGCGTCCCTCGATCGGAGCCTGGTCACAATGTCGACGCCGCTGGGAGGCGTCCGAGGATGGGCACCGGTACGAAGTTCTCCGCGTAACGCACTCCGATTCGGGAGCCCCATAGCCGGGCGAGGGTCTCGGCCATGGGACCGAAATGGTCGGTGATCGGCTGCGAGGTGTGGGCCGCGAGCGCGCGCTTTTTGATCTCGTAGGTGTCGGTGATGTCGATGGTGGTGTGTGCGGGTACGGGGCCGTCGGCGGTGAGGCTGTTGTAGGTGTCGGCGGTGTAGACGCGGCGTGGGTGGCCGGTGGCGATGACGACGTCGGGCAGGGCTGCGACGAGCGTTTCCGCGAGATTCCGGTGGTCGGGGTGAACGTCGCGAAGGGGGTGGGTGATGACGATCTCGGGCCGGACGGCGAGCAGCAGTTCGCGCAGGGCCGTCGCCGTGGGTTGGTCGTACTGGTACAGCTTGGCCCCCAGGATCGCCGCTCCGGCCGCTGCTTCGGCATCCCGCACTGGTTCGGGGTGATGCGGAATCGCGACGGTGACGGCGGCCCCGGAGGCGGAACAACGGGCGAGTGTTCCGCCCGCCCAGAGTTCGGCGTCGTCGGGGTGTGCCATCACGGTCAGCACGGACGCCGGAGCGGTGAACGGCGGGGCGGTCACCAGAGTCCGAGTTTCTCGATGACGTCGGCCGGCTTGGGCAGCTCGCGCGTGGGGTGGCCGGTCGGGTGGTGTGGGAGGTCGAGGTCGGTGCGCATCCGGATGAGGTCGCGCCAGGCGAGCACCTGCTCCCAGACGTCGGTGACCTTGGTCTTCTTCGCCCCGGTCAGTCGTCCGGAGGCGAGAAGCTGGTCGAGGTGCAGCCCGCCGGCCAGGAGCTTGGCGGCCGTGCCTTCACCGATTCCCTTCACGCCGGGGATGTTGTCGGCGGAGTCGCCCTTCAGCGCGCAGAAGTCGGGCCACTGGTCCGGTGTAACGCCGTAACGGTCGGCGACCTCGGCCGGGCCGATGTGTCGTCGGCCGCGTTTCATCACGGTGTTGAGTGCGTGGACCCGGTCGTCGACGAGTTGGTAGAAGTCGCGGTCGCCGGACATGATCCGCACATGACGCTCGGGGTCCTGATTGCGGGTGACCTTGACGAGGGTGGCGATCACGTCGTCGGCTTCGGCGGTGTCGATCTCGATCCAGGCGATGCCGTAGTCGGTCAGCGCTCGCTGGACGTGCGGGATCGCGCGCAAGGGTTTGAGCGCGGCTTCGTCGAGGACGCGGTTGGCCTTGTAGTCGGCGTCGCTGTCCTTGCGCTCGGCGGCACCGTGCTCGCCGTCGAAGACCACGAGCACCTCGGGTGGCTCGGACAGTTCTTCGCGGATGGCGACGCGCAGGAGGGCGAAGAACCCGAACTCCGCGGTGAGGTCGCGAGTCTTGTCGCGGGAGAGGATCGCTGCGGGGAATCCGAACGCCGCGCGCCAGAGGAGGTTGTGACCGTCAACCAGGAGCAAAGGGACGCCAGCAGGCATCACCGCACCGCCTTTACGAATGTCTCGGCGACTGTGGTGGGCAGATAGTCCCGCGAGCGGTAGTACGCAGCCCTGGATAGTTCGGCGTAGCGTATCGGATCTTCGAGCAGTTGCTCGGCGGCGCGCCACAGGCCGTGCTCGCCCCACGATCGGGGGACGATCACCCCACCGGCCCCGTCGCCGGTGCCGACCAGGTCGGGAAGGTTGCCTACGTCGAAGGCGACCACCGGGGTGCCGACGCTCATCGCCTCGAGCGCGACCAGCCCGAAGGTCTCGCGCAGCGAGGGCACGATCACCACCGCGGCCTGCGCGAGCCAGGACGGCACCTGGTCCCAGGTCAGGCCGTCGCCGTGGATGGTGCCGAGCTTGAGGTGGGCCGCGGAGTAGCGGGCCTTTTCGAGTTCGGCCGCCTGGCCGCCGGCGGCGATCTCGAATCCGGCCTCGCCGACGATCACCTCGATCGTCCGGTCGACCAGGCGCCCGGCGTCCAGCAAGGCCCGGATGTTCTTCTCCGGCCCGAGCCGGGCCAGGATCCGGATCGGGCCGTGCCGACGCAGGGCTTCCCGTCGTGAGTCGGGTGGCGGTGCGTGGTCGTGGAGCAGGGCGTTGGGCACGATCTGCCAACGGTCAGTGTCGTAGCCGCGATCGTGTGCCTGGTCGAGCACCGTCGGGGACGGCGCGATCACCAGGTCGGCGCGGTCCAGGGCGGGCTGGAGATCGTGGTCGTGGCCGACGACGTGCATGGCCAGTACCGAACGCGCCCGGCTGACCGGCGCGGCTCTGCCGAGGCCCCACAAGCCGTCGGTGTAGACGGCGACGTCGACCCGGTGCTTGCGGTACAGCTCGCACAGTTCGGCGGCGAGCAGGGCGTCCTGGCCGTGGGTGCTGATCGCGTCGCGGAGTTCATCGTCGTCGCAGGGGAAGTCGACGCCCACCGAACACACCCTCACCACGTCGTCGTCAGGGGTGGTGATCGGGGCGGCGGTCAGGATGAGGCTGCGGTGGCCGAGCTGGCGCAGTCCGTGGGCGAAGGCGGCGGTGGCTCGTTCGATCCCGGCCGGCGCGTTCGGAGTGTAGGAGGCCAGGACGAACGCGATGGTCAGCGGAGGCGGGCTAGGCATGGCAGAGCGCCTCCTCCGGGCGTGGCAGAGGGGTGGTGTTCTGGTCGGCGGGCGGCTTTTCCCAGGGAAAGACGACCCAGTCCGAGACGGTCCAGATCGAGTAGTCGGGCAGCGTTGCCGCCCCGGTGTTGAGGCACAGGACTGCGGTCAGGAGCTCCGCGCTCGGGCTGAGCAAGGGCGTGAGGTCGTGTCGGAGGCGGCGGAGGGTGGCGCCGCTGCCGCAGATGTCGTCCACTAGCAGCACCCGGCCCTTCATTCGTTGCCCGTTCAAGGCGCGTGTCAGCGGATCAAGGTCGAGCGTCACCTTGCCCGTGGCCTGCTGATAGGTCGCGTCGCCGGTGTTGTGGCGGGCATGGACCATGCGGGCTTTCACCCCGAGCGTGGAGGCGATCATGCGGGCGGGCGCGACGCCGCCGTTGGCGATGCCGATGACGTGCTCGACCGACTGGTGATCGCGCAGGATCGCGCCAACCAACAGGGTCGTGGCCTCGCGGAGCGAGTCGGGAGTCAAGCGCCAGATCTGGTGGTGCTCGAAGACGCGGCGTGCAGTGGTCATTCGTGGTCCATTCTTTGAGGGGCAAGGGATGTCGCGTCAGTGAGGCGATCGCAGGTCCTATGCGCCTTGGAGCTCACGCAGGGCTTGCACGAGGTCGTACATGGGAGATCCGGCGATCCCGGCAAGTGCCGTCAGTGCGTGGGCGTCCAGTTCTTCGACGGGGGTACGTCCGACCGGGCATTGGCGGGCTCGGACCGTCGCCCATCGCTGGAGGGGCTGCAGTCGGGGGTCGGTCGTATGAGCGAGGGCCGACAGGTCGACCTTGACGCGACCGTCGTGATCGCTGCCGAACGCGAGGGTGGTCGCGCGGAGCAACAGCTCGTCGGGCCGCTGCTTCAGCACGGCGCACAGTTCGACCAGCCGCTCGACGGATATGCGGCGTGTGCCGAGTTCGTAGGTGGCGAGAGTTTGCAGGGACAGCTCGTCCTCGTCGTCAGCGCCCATTTCGGCGCGCATCTGCTTGCGGGTCCAGCCGCGTTCTTTCCGGGCGGTCCGCAGCAGGTCTCCCAGCACCCGCGCGAACTGCTCGAGTTGTTCGCTCGTCGGCGTGTTCATCGCCCTTCCTCCTGCAATGCGATGCGTACTTTCAGCCGGGCTACGCCGGAGCGGTTCGAGGAGTCGTTCATGCCGAGCCGTCCCTCGCAGTCAGTGCGAGGTCGTTGACCCCAAGCAGCGGGCGCAGGGAGCTGATGGCCTGCGCGTCCGGCTGATTGCGCCATACCTGGCCGTCGGCTCGGATCACGGTGAAACCCCCGGCTGCTTCGCGAGTGCGCAGGCGTACGGGTACGGCCGACGTGGCGCTCAGCTCGGCAAGGAGGTCGGTGGCCTCGTCGTCGGTCAACTGCTCGGTGCTGGCCAGTGCGGCACCTTCTCCGATGGGGAGCATCTGCAGGAAGGTCACCCCGTGCACACCGAGCGCGGCGGCCAACTCGACCAGCGGCCGGACGCTGGCCCGCGCGGTGGAGCGCAGAAGCACGGTCTGGATCTGGGTTGGGATGCCGTGGGCGACCGCTGCGCGGATTCCGGCGACGGCGCGCTCGAAACTGCCCGCGCCGCGCCAGCGGTCGTGGCGTTCGGCGTCCGGGCCGTCGAGACTGACCCGCACGGCGTCCACGCGGGACGCTAGGGCTTCGGCACGGCGGACCAGGTGCGTTCCGTTGGTGGTGACGCTGACCGCGCAGCCGCCCGCGACGAGTACGTCGATCAGCTCGGGCAGTTCGCGCAGCAGCAGTGGTTCGCCACCGGAGATGTCCACGCCCAGGATCGCGGACTCGGCGACCAGCCGCGCGATGCGGTGCCGGTCGGGTCGAGCCAGTTCGGGCACGGACTTGTCGTCCAGGCAGTGGGGGCAGGCGAGGTTACAGCGCACCAAGGGCGACCAGCACACGCTGATCGGTACGTCGGCGTGCAAGGCCGCCGGGTGGATCTCGGGCCAGGAGAAGAGGGCGTCGTCGGACAGCCGGATCCGGCCGGAGGCGAGTTCGGCACCAGTGCGGTGGGTTAGCCCGGTCAGCGGGTCATGGACGACGAACCCGGTACCGTGTGTCCGCGCCGTGAAGGTCCGCGTCATGGCGGTACGTCGCCCGATCACAGCGTGTCCTGCGGTGGCAGCATCGGCGGGGCGTACAGCTCCTCGAACGGCTTCGGGCCGACGTACTGGCGGCAGGTACAAGGCACCCACTGGTTTCCGATCCAGGTACCGTCCTCGGTGCGCGCATCCTTGTGCAGGATCTGGCCGTGGCACTCGTTGGTGTCAGGGTCGTGCTGTTCCAGCCCATGCGAGCAGCCGCACAACGGTTTCGGCGTGGTGTCTGCGGGTGCGCGGCGGCGAGTCAGCTTGCCGGCCAGCAGCCCTGTGGCGAACAGGCCAGCGCCGACCGCGAGGGAGATCGGGTCGATCATCGGGCAGTGTCTTCCTTCTCGTCGTTGTCGTCGTTGCGGCTTTCGATGCAGGGGTCCGTCGCTGGCGCTAGTGGGGTCGCAGCACCTCGCAGGTGCGCAGCAGCTCGCTTACCTCGGCGATGAACGAGTAGGTGCGGCCGGTCGGGGCGGGCCGTCGCATCAGGTCCCAGTAGCGGGCGAGGGTGCCGGGCCAGGTGGCGAGCTTGCGTTGCCATTGCTGTTCCGCGTCCGGTGGATCGAGGTGGAACCCGACGACTTGCCGCAGCGGGATCACCAGCAGCCCGCTCGCGATCAGACACGCGCCGAGGTACGTGTCTTCCATGCCCCAGCCGATCCGTCCGAACTCGGGATCGAACCCTCCGACGTTGAGGACGGCGGCGCGTGGAACGGCGACGAGGCAGGTGACGACCATGCGGGGCAGGTCCCAGTCGACATAGCGCTGGCCGTAGCCGAGGTCGACGAAGTCGTGGGTGTGGTCCAGCGGACGGCCGTCCAGGCGCTCGGTCAGCGTGACGCCGGTGTAGAGCAACGGGCGGCCGACCGGTGGCCGCCATACGACCCGATGGTCTGCGCCGAGTTGGGGATGCTCGGCCAAGACGCCGCGTCCGCCCTGGTGCAGGTCGTAGGGCAGGTTGTGGCGGAAGCCGACGAGCACCGTGGTGTCGGTGGCGCGGGCGGTGATGTCGGTGATCACGTGTGGGGGCAGGACCATGTCGGCGTCGAGGTAGAGGACCGTTTGCCCGCGGGCGAGCGCGGTGCCGAGGTTGCGTGCGGTGGCCCCGCCCGCGCGTTCTGGGAGCCGCAGGACGGTGGTGACGACCGGGTGTCGGGCAGCGATGGCAGCCGTGGTGTCCGTGCTGGCGTCGTCGACGACGATGACCTCGAACCCGAGCCGATGGTGCTGGCCTTCCAAGGCGTCGAGCACAGCCGGCAGGCAGTAGCTGACGTTGTAGGCCGGGACGACGACCGACAGGGTGCGCACGGCGGCCAGTGAAAGCTCCGACGGCGTGGGCTCGTGCCACCCGATCCCGGATATGGCTTCCCGGCTGCGAGTGCTGCTGGTGTGGAAATTGTTGCGGCGCAACAGTTCCTCGTGCAGCGTGGTCACGCCCACCCCCACTGGTGGAGGTAGGTCAACCCGTCCCACCATCCCCACGGGTCCGGGATGACCGCAATCTGATCGAACCGGTCGAGGTGGTCGAACACGCGCTGCAAGGCGAGCAGGTACAACGGCTCGACCACGATCAACAGGTGCCGCAACGACGGTGTCTCCGCCAATTCGGCGTCCAGTTGCCCGGAGACCGTCCGCTCGTGCAGACGCACGGCGTCGACCCGGTTCGTGAGCCGGTGGTCGTAGGTGCTGATCGCCTTCTCGGGACGCAGCAGGCCGTGCGCGGCCGAGAGGATACGGATACGGGCTCGGCGAGAAGGATCTGCGGCGAAGTGATCACGCGCCTGCGGAACGCACGCGCCCTGGTAGAGATCAAGCGCCGCAACCGGGGCGCTGGTGACGAGCTTCTCCCGCGAACAGTTGAGGATGATCAAACCCTGGTCGGGCGCGAGGATGCGCGTGCTGGGCGGCCGAAGGGTCATGGTTCGCGCACCACCCGCAGGCCGATGCCGCGCGAGCGCAGTTCAGCGGGCGCGGCGTTGAGGAACGTGCACTGCGCATACAGCGGTGGCGCGGCATAGGAACCGCCACGGATGATGACTCCGTCGCTCATCGCGGTGCTGGCGGTCCACTCCCACACGTTGCCCGCGACATCGAGCAGGCCCTCGGGTGTGGCACCGTCAGGGTGGGTGTCGACCGGGGTGACCGTGCCGTGCCCGGAGTCGCGCAGGTTCGCGAACGCCGCCTGCCACGGTGCGTTGCCCCACGGCCAGCGTCGGCGGTCAGCTCCGGCGGCCATCCACTCCCACTCCGCCGAGCGTGGCAACCGCCCGCCCAATCGGCTGGCGATCTCGGTCGCCTCGGCGTGGCTGATCTCGGCGACGGGGAACCGCGGCCCGAGGCCAGGGTGCTCGCTCGGCAGGTGTCCGTAGGCGATCGGGGTGCGCGTCCACAACAAAGTGGCGACCTGGATAGGGCGGGCGTCGTCCCCGAAGGCGCAGACTCCGCCGGTGACCTCGATCCATTCCAGGTTCATGCCTCAGCCGCCGATCAGGAAAAGGTCTTCGACGTTGGCGTCGTCGCGGATACGGCTCTTGGCCTCGTTGGGCCGCAGCCGAAGCTGCAGGAGTGCGTCGCTGATGGTGTAGAACGCCTCCTGCGCGTCCTCGCGGGTTCGGGCGAAAGCGACATAGTTGTCGGCGAAGCGGACGACCCGAAGCCCAGAGACTCGTTTATCCACTTGGGACAATCGGAGATTGATCAGCATGGGCGCCAGGCCGGAGCCCGGCGCGATGGGGCTCGGCATCGCGGCGAGCGCGGTACGGAGGCGGGCCAGGAAGGTGCCGTCGTGGATGTGCTCGGCATGCCAGTCGATGACTTCGTCGATCGTCGCGCCTTCCGACACCGAGGCGACGTCGAGATCGGCGACCCACCGGAAGCCCGCGCGGCTATACCCAGCGGCCTGACGCAGGGAGGTGATGCGGTTGCGGCGCGGACGGAATCCGGACACCCAATCGCGGAAGGCGCTCGCTTCCAGCACCGGTTCGAGGGCGTTGCGCAGCGCGCGGTGCACCAGTCGATCCCGCACGGTGGGGATGAAGGTGTGCGTCTCTTTGCCGGTGTAGGTGGGGAGCCGTACGTCGCGGATCGGTCCGGGCTGCCACGTACCGCTTGCGAGTTCGATGGCCAGTTGCGGCAGCATCACGCGGGCCTCGCGGCGAAGGTGGCCCCAGGTCATGTCGTCAGCACCGGGTGCCGAAGCTCGCCGGCCGCATTGGCGCAACGCGCGGCGCAGGTACGGCTCGGACAGCAGCGGCATCAACGAGTGTGACTGCGGTCCGGAGGCGGAGGGCGCTGGCGGCGTTGCCGCCTGGTGCGCTACCGTGCTGGGTGCTTGGGCGGCAGGAACGATCCCCTCGCCACGCTGTACCGGTTCGCAACCCAACACGCGCGAGCCGTGGCGCGAGGAACGACGGCCCCGCCCAGGCCCAGTTGGCGAGCCGAGTTCCGCCTCCGTCATCATCATCACCTCGTCACGCGCAGCGGTAGCTGGTGGGGTCGGTGATGCCGTTCTGTTGGAACGCTTCCTTGCGTTCAGTGCAGGTTCCGCATGTCCCACAGTGCGTCGCCTCGCCCCGGTAGCACGACCACGTCCGCTCGAACGGAACGTCCAGTGCCGTGCCAATGCGGACGATGTCGGTCTTGCTCTGGGTGAGAAACGGGGCGAGGATCTCGAAATCGTCGACCAGCAGCCCCTCGTTGGCGGTGCGGACCGACCGGGTGAACCGCTCGACGAACTCCGGTCGACAGTCCGGGTAAACGGCGTGATCACCGGCATGCGCACCGAACGCGACCACATCGGCCTTGCGGGCAACAGCCAC
Organism: Amycolatopsis echigonensis; assembly: GCF_002846615.1. NCBI lineage: Bacteria > Bacillati > Actinomycetota > Actinomycetes > Pseudonocardiales > Pseudonocardiaceae > Amycolatopsis > Amycolatopsis echigonensis. The sequence continues at coordinate 526,682 of NZ_PJMY01000002.1, forward strand.
GGAGACGGCGATGTCGAGCATGATCGCGTTGCGGTTCGGGACGACGGTGGCACGCATCGACTCGTCGGTGTAGTAGCCGTCAGGCACCGCCACGTCGGTGTCGGTCAGGGCCGAGCCGACCAGCAGCCGACCGAGCATCGAAAGCTCAACGGTCTCGTGTGGACAGTTGAGCAGTCGCGCGATCTCGGCCGCGTACTCAAGTTCGACTCGGTGCCGTTGGCCGTAGTCGAAGGACAACAGCGTCAGCTCGGCCCCGCGCGCGGCTAGCCAGTACGCCAGCACGGTGGAGTCCAACCCGCCGGAGGCGATCACAATGGCGTGGCGCGGATGTCGGTGAGCGGGGGTGCCGATCGGCATGTTCACCACGTCCCGCACAGCGAGGACGTCGAGCGGGCCGCGCCGACCACTGCGGTCCACGGCGGAAGGGTCATGTGTGGTTGCGGTTGTTCAAGCCACCGCACGCCTTCGTCCACGTTGTCCAAAGCGGGAAGCAAGATGGAGTCACCGCGTTGTTTCCAGCCGACCTGGATGCGCACCAGGTCGTCCCAGGACGACTGGCGCAGGGGCGTGCGTGGCTGGGTGAGGAAGATCCAGTCGTTGGGATCGCCGGGAACCACGATGATGGGCGCGCGCAACATGTGCCGCGCAAGGAAGTTGTTGACCTCCCCGGCAAACCCGGCGCGCATGATAAGCGCGTCGACGGTCGTGCCAAGCTGAAGGCGGACATCACCGGTGACGCTGTCGATGGTGGTTGGCCACGCGAACACGTCCCTGTAGTCCCGCGCTCGTTGGTCAGGCTTCTGCTCAGCCAGGGCGGGGTGGTCGTCGATGACGGCGGTCATGAGTCGGTCCTCCTCGAGAGGGGTGGGTGCTGGTGGCGGCCGGGCGGAAGGCGTCGTCGAACCGCTTCCGCCCGACCGCAGTCGGTGTCGCGAGCGCGCGCTCGTCCGAAGGCACGGCGAGAAATCCGGCCTGGCTTCAACATCTGGCTAGACGGCCCCCGCTCGGTGCGGCGGGTGCTCGGCGAGCAGAACGTCGCGGAGTGCCGCCCGGAGCTGCCCGGCCTCGGCGTTGGTCAGCCGCGCAAGCCGTCCGCCGGGCAGCTCGATCTCGACGTCCGCGGGAGTGCGCCGCCGCAGGTGCAGCGCGGACCGCTGGCCGTCGCCGTCGCGGCAGTCGACTTTGCGGTGGTGCCATCCCAGTCGACGAAGCAAGGTCGCGGCGGGCACGGTCGGACATGACCGCCTCATGAGCCGTCGGTTTTTCTGATCATGCCGAGGCCATGTGTTCCGGCCGTGGCGATCGCGTGCCGCAGGACACGGTTCGGGGGCTGGCGCGGCGCGCGGCGATGCGAACCGGCGTAAGCGGATTCGGTCTGCCGACGCCGCCACGCCAGCCGCAGCAGGCAACAGACAAACGCCAGCGCGGCGCTCGCCGTGATGACCACGGCAATCATCCGGCCTCACCCCTGATGGCGGGGATCGCGGCGAGACCAGGTATCGGGGTCGTGGTCCCGCCGCGACATGACAGCAGAGCAGGGCGCCCCTCGGCGGTTGGGGGAAGACCGCCGTTGTTCTGCTCCGCCGTGCCCGCCATGCCGGTTGCCGTGAAAGGGCCAGGTGCACCTGGCGCGGGTGTGGTCGCCACCTCGGTGGCTTGCATGACGGCGGAGCGGAACTGGGCGGTGGCGGCGCGGTCGAGGACCGCGACTTCCCCAGGGGGAGCCATGACCACGACCTCCGAGCCACGCACGACAACACGCAGGGTCCTCTCGCGGCCGGCGACATCACGGCACGCGATGGACCAGGGTCCGGTGTTCATCGTGCGGCACCGCCTCGCGCGGTGTCCCTACTCCATTCCCGTCGACACACCGGCTGCACGAACAAACACGGCACAGCGAGCTGAGTCTGTGGGCATCGCGGCGCGCAGGGCGTCGCGAATCGCTGGGAGAGCATCATCTACTCCAATAGTCAGCGAGTCCCTATTTGGTTTGTTGCGTCGTTTGTCGTCCGCCGCAGGCCGTCAAGAGCGGCCTGCGATCGGCACCCGGTGACCATTCGGTGCGCCAGCCGGGAGGTGCCCGTTGCCGGTTCCAAAACTGCTGGTGGTTGCGGCTGCGAACACCGATCAACTAAACGATCGCCACGGGGAGCGGACCAGAGCGGCGGTGGGGCGGCGATGGGGCGCGGATGGAGCGTCATCCCCGATGACCTGCCCAAACGTTGACCGAGCGGCGTCTACGTCAATCGGGTGAAGCGGGTTGACACCGTGTGTAACCAGGCTTCTCGGCGGTGTCTTGGACGCCGCAGCCCCGAGGAGGCATATTTACTCGCCGCGATCGGACGCGTGAGGGAATGGTACCCACGCCACGCCACAGTCGGTGATGCTTCTCAACGAACAAAAAGGCAGCTCGTACGCGTGTTTTCCGGTCACTCCGCTGATCCGCCGGCCTGCCGGGCTTTTGGTGTCTTGTGGCCCTAGTCTTGACCTGGCCAAACGGCGACGGGAATATCAGGGGCGGTCTAGCCGGACGGGGACGAGCATGGCAGCACGACGAGACGGCCTGGCACGACGCCGCGCGGCGATGGGTTTCACCCAGGACACGCTCGCCGAGCGCCTCGGGCTCGAACGATCCACGGTAGGACGCTGGGAGCGCGGCACGGGCACGCCGCAGCCGTGGAACCAGCCAGACCTCGCCAAAGCCCTCGACTTGTCCCGCGACGCCCTCGCCGCTCTCCTCGGTCCTGATCAACTCGCCAGTCCTCCCGCTGGCCGGACGTCCGAGCTTGAGGTTGCGCGCGACGTGGCCGCTGCGTTCAACTGGCCGGACTGGCACCACGCCGGGCAGGCCAGCGTCCTGGAGCCACCTTGGTCGATCACCGGGACGATGCAGGTTCTTCACGAGGTCGCGGGAGGCACGATGGATCGCCGGGGGTTCTTGATCATCACGGGTGCCGCGCTCGCTGGCGTTGCAGACCGATGGGGTTCAGCCCTGACCGGTGTCCTTCCACCGACCACGGTCGCGCTGCCCGAGCAGCGCGACCCGCGCCTGTCCGCCACGGTCCTGGACCGGCTCGACCACCGGCTCGCCGACCTTCGCCAGCTCGATGACGAGTTTGGCGGACGCGAGCTCCACCAGCTCGCGGTCGCGGAATTCAACTGGCTGACTCGTCTCGCCGATCAAGCGGACTACAGCACCTCCGCCGGGCAGCGGCTGTTCAGTCTCGTCACCGAGGCAGCCCGCCTGTGCGGATGGCTGCACTTCGACGCGGCCCACCATGCCGCCGCCCAGTCCTACTACGTCGCGGCCCTACGGTCCTCGGCCAGCGCGAACGACTCCCTGACCGGCGCGCACGTCTTGGCGTGCATGAGCTTCCAGGCAACGCTGACCGGCCACCACCAGGAAGCCATCGCCCTGATCGACGCCGCCGAGGACCGGACCAAGCACACCGCCACTCCCCGTCTTCGGGCGCTGCTGGCCAGCCGGAAGGCGCGGGCGTACGCGAAAGCGGGCGACGCGGCGTCCTGCGGTCACGCCCTCAACGATGCCGAACGACGACTCGACGCGACCACGTCCCAGAACCCGGAACCTGACTGGATCTACTTCTTCGACGAGTCGGAGCTCGCTGCGCAGGCCGCTGCCTGCTGGGTCGACCTGCGCCAGCCCGCCAAGGCTCGCCCGCTGATCGACAACGCGCTGAGCAGCATGAACCCCCAGTACGTCCGAGACCGCACGATCTACCACGTCCGCAGCGCCGAAGCGCACCTGCACGCCAATGACCTCGACCTCGCCTGCGACGACCTCCACACCGCGGCCGACCTCGCCGCCCACACCGGCTCGGTGCGTTCCATCCACACCATCCGCGAAGCGCGGCGTGCGATGTCGCACCACGACCGGGAGGCTCGGGTCCAGAAGCTCGATCTCCACCTCGCCGACCTGGCCGCCTAACGAATGCACAGCTCTCGCAGGGTCGCGCTCGTGACGGGCGCGAACCGGGGTATCGGCTACGCCATCGCCGGACAGCTCGCCGAACGCGATATCCATGTCGTCGCCACCGCCCGCGACGTCGAACAGGCGAACCGGACCGCGACCGATCTCGTCGGCCGAGGATGGGCCGCCTCCGGCGTACGCCTCGATGTGACCGAATCTGACACCATCGCCGCAGCGGTCCAGCACACCCTCGACCGGCACGGCCGGATCGACATCCTCGTGAACAACGCTGGGATCAGCGACGGAGACCAACAGCCGTCGCACATCGACGTCGACCTGGCCGCCCGTGTCTGGCAGGTGAACGTGCTCGGCGCCTGGCAATGCGCCGAAGCTGTCGTTCCCGCGATGCGTACCGCCGGTTACGGCAGGATCGTCAACCTGTCCAGCACGCTCGGCTCTCTGCATCACATGACGCGGCCCACCGAGCCCGCCTACCGCGTCTCCAAGGCGGCCCTCAACGCCGTCACACGGGTCCTCGCGGCGGAACTCGCCGGCACCGGGATCCTGGTGAACTCCGCGTCCCCCGGCTGGGTCCGCACCGACCTCGGCGGCCCGAACGCTCCTCGCACGGTCGAGCAGGGTGCCGACACTCCCGTCTGGCTCGCCACGTTGCCCGACGGCGGCCCCACCGGGGGATTCTTCTACGAACGCGAACCTCTGGAATGGTGATGCACGCCGCAGGCGAAGCTTCAGCGAACGTCACCCCGGAGCGACCACGATCGTGATCAACGCCCCGACCACGAGAAACGGTCCCATAGGCACCAATGAGCCCTGCGGTCTTCGTCGGGTCGCCCGAACCAGGAGCCACACCAGGGCGGCTGCGAACCAGCCGAGGACGGTCGCCGTGACGAGTGCAGACCAGCTCAACCAGCCGAGCGCGAGGCCGAGTAGACCGCCCAGTTTCACATCTTTCCTGAACTAACGAGGCGTGCTGGCATTGGTGAACTGAGTGGTGTCACTGTCTGTGATGTCATCCGTTGTTGGACATTGAGGTTTCTCGGGCGTGTCGCGGTGGCGTGAGGACGCGGCTTGTCGAGTCACGGGTCGGCGATGAGGCTGCCCATGGCACCTCGTTCGGCGTCGGCGAGTCGGTGGGTGGTGAGGGTGTATGTGCCGGGCTGGGTGAGGGTGAGTTCGACGAAACCGCCTTCACCGGGCTGCAAGTCCAGTTCCTGCGCGGCACCGTCGGCGGCATTGCCCGGCACGAGCTGATAGGCGCCCTCCTTGAAGACGGTGTCGAACTGGGCGCCGACCACGTGGAACGCGCTGGGTTCGTTCGGGCCGGCGTCCAGTACCCACAGCCGGATGCGTTGCCCGACGCGGACATGGATCGGCGCGTCGCGGTATTGGTTGGCGTACCCGTTGAACACCACGAGGTTGGGGTTGGCGGCGAGCAGTTGCGACATTGTCGGGACGCCGCCGTTCGGGCCAAGGTAGAACTCGGATTGCACGAACACCTCGGAGGCCGCGACGGGGTCGAGGGTGGGTGGGTCGATGATCACGGCGCCGTACATGCCCATCGCGACGTGTTGGATCATCGGCGCGGTTTCGCAGTGGTAGAGCCAGATTCCCGCGTGCTCGGCCTGGAACTGATAGGTCAGTTCGCCGCCGGGCGGGATCGGTCGCATGGCGGTGTCGGGGTCGACCTGGCTGGCGTGGAAGTCGATGGAGTGCTGCCTAATGTTTATGTCAAGCAGCGGTAGCCGTGGTGTGTCGGTAGTCGGCCTGGTAAGGCTGGCGGGTGCGCAGGAGCGCGTAGAGGACGTTGATGCGTCGTCGGGCCAGCGCGATCAGTGCCTGGTGATGGCGCTTCCCTTCGGCGCGTTTGCGCTGGTAGAAAGCTTTGCTGAGTGGGTCGGTGCGGATCGCGCAGAACGCGGACTGGTAGAAGATGAACTTCAGGTGTTTGCTGCCGGCGGTGGCTCGCCGCAGGTAGTTCATCTTCCCGGACTGCTGCAGGACCGGCGCGAGGCCGGCGGCCGAAGCGAGCTGATCGGCGCTGGTGAAGCGGTCCAGGTTTCCTGCCTCCGCGAGGAATTCCGCGGTCAGGGTGGCCCCCATCCCCGGCAGGCTTCGGACGAGGGCCGCGTCAGGGTGGCGGTCGAGCCCGTCGGCGATCTGGTTCTCCAGTTCGCCGATGCGGTGCCGGGCCGCGATCGCGTCGGTGGCGAACTCGCGGGCGAACTCGGCCATGCGCTTCTGCCCGGGAACGATCACATGCTGGGCCTGAGCGGCCGCAATCGCCTTGCCTGCCAAGGGTTCGGCATAGCTGCGGCGGACGCCCGCGGCCAGCATGTGATCGATCAGGCCGTCGCGTCCGGCTTCGCGGACCTCTTCCGGTGTGACGAAGCGGACCAGAAGCCGCAGGTCGCTGAGGTTGGTCACGTCCACGACGCGTTCCAGGCCGGGGAAGAACCCGGCCAGGGTTTCGCGCAGCCGGTTGAGGCGGCGGGTCTGATCGATGACGAGTTCACGGCGTCGGGAGACCAGCATCCGCAGGTCGAGGGTGATGTCGTCCTCGGCGGTGACGATGCGCCAGTCGTCGCGCAGGCGCAGCTGGTCGGCGATGGTGGCCGCGTCGCGGGGATCGGATTTGGCTTCGCCGCCCTTGCTGGCGCGGCGGGCTCGGTTGACCACCAGGCCCGGGACGTGGACCAGGCGGACACCTGCCTCCAGCAGCATGGCGGTCAGCAAGCTGGCCACTCCGCCCATCAGGTCGATCGCGGCGGTGAGCTCGCCGTGCTCGGCTTCGGCCTGGCGCAGCTGGGCGATCAGGGCGTCGATGCTGTCCGGGTCGTTGTCGACGCGCCGGGAGAGCAGGACTTTCCCGGTCTCGGCGGCGACGATCGCGACCCAGTGGAACTCCTTGGCGACATCGATGCCTGCTTTTACTGCCATCGAACCTCCGGTCGATCACACGGTGTGGTGCGTCCCGATTCCGCCGTCAACGCCCTACATAGCGATGGTTCGCAGTGCCTAATCAGCGGTCAGAACCAGGTGGTGGAGCGGGCGGCACAGCACTCTGAACCATCACCGGCAGCAGGCATGAAAGCCATACCCGCTCCACCTGCATCCGCCGATCCTCGCGGACCGCGGACATCCCTGAAAGGTAGGGCGGCATATCACCGTCGTTGATCACGTGCACAGTGAACAGGTCGCCGACCCGGCCGTGCAGGATCGGTCCGGGCACGGTGCCGTTGTAGGTCCAGACCTGTTGCCGCACGCCAGGGGCGACCTCGATCGTGGTTTGTTCGACGCGCAGGGTGACGTCGTGTTCGGTGCCGCCGGGGGCCGACTGCAGAGTCGGGTCGTAGGGCCGCCACGTCGGCGGTGGGACGGCGTTCATGTCCATGCCGGCCATGTCGGGATCGTTGTGTCCGGCCGTGGGCGCGGTGAGGGGTGTCGTCGTGGTGCGGATGGTCAGGGTCATGCCGGCTTGCCGGTGGCCGGGAACGGTGCACCATGCCTGCTCGTCGTGGGCGATAGTGCCGAAGTCGACAGTTTGTTGCTGGCCGGGGGCCAGCATTGCGGTGCTATGTTGACCGTTCAGTTTCAGGTCGTGACTCATGTGGCCGGTGTTGCGCACGGTCAGCACCAAGTCGGTGCCCGGGGTGACGGTGATGGTCGCCGGGGTGATCGTGAACTCGGTCAGGCTGACCGCCACCGGCACGCCGGAGGTCGCGGTCGTTGCCGTGGGCTGGGTGGCGTTGTCGATCTGGCCGGGCCAGGTGCCGGTGCCGACCAGGGCGAGTACGGCGAGCACGGCCGCCACGGACCCGATGGCCAGGATCTCGTGGCCAGCGAGTCGCCACCGCGCCGATCCGGCGCCCAACTCGCCGGTCATGTTGGGGGCCAGACGGCGCGACGCCGTCAGGGCCGCGATCACGAGGGCCGGGAACGACCCGAAACCGACCAGAACCAGCATCCAGGCCAGCACTCGCGGACCGCTCGTGATGGGGAGGGCGAGCAGGAGTGTGCCGAGGTTGCCCAGCACGGCACGGGGTAGCCACGCGTACTCCAGCACCTCGGTCAGCCTCCGGTTGCCGACCGGCCCGCCGCCCACGGTGACCGGGATGAGGAAGGTCAGCGCTCCGGTGAGGATCTGGGCGACTACCCCGATGCCGAGCATGGGCACCAGGAGGCGGCCGAGCAGGTTGTCGGCTGTGGTGCTGCCCAGGGTGAGGCCGACGATGTCGACGGCCAATGCGGCGAGCAGCCAGCCGTTGCCGGCCAGCAGCGCCACCGGGGCGGCCGAGCGTGGTGGTTTGGCCCGCATCTCCCGGATCGCGGGTACCAGGGCGTAGGCCACGCCGGCGGTGTAGCCGGCCATACCGGCGGCGGCCAACCAGTGCACCTGGCCGACGAGTGCGGTCAGCAGTGCACCGGTGACCGTGATGGTCAGGCCGAGCACGGTGATCACCAGGACCCGCCGGGCGGTGCGCGGGGCCGTGTCGGCCATCCGGGTGCGCAACACCGCGGGCCAGAGCATGAACAGGGTGCCGATCACCACCAGGCCGAGCCAGCCCAGCAGATTGAGGTGCGCGTGCGCCAGGCGCAGCGCTTGCTCCCACCGGGCCGAGCGTGCGGCGCCGCCGACCAGCAGGCCGCCCAGGGTGCCACCGACGGCCAGGCACGTTCCCGCGGCGACGTAATACCACGCCACGACCCGCAGCCGCCCGGACAGCCGTGCGGCCCGCGCCATGGCGATCAGACTGGCCGTGTGCGCGAGGACCGCCCCGACCACCAGCACGGCCCCGGCGATGGCCAGCCACGGCAGCCGGGCCGACATGCCGGTCAGCACGGCGATCGCGCCGAGGTTGAACACCGCGAGGCGGGCGTTGGCCGGCCACTCGGGTCCCGGCCGGGCGTGCAGCAGGGCTTGGGCGAAGTGCCGGCTGTACACCAGCACGGCGTTGCTGGCCGCGCCGAGCACCAGCAGGTGTAACGCCAGCCATTCCGGCATGGCGAGCACACCGTGCGCGGCCACTGCGCCGGCGGCGGCCACCAGGTACCCGGCGATCAGGCTCGCGGCGAGGGCGTGCCGACGACGGCGTGGCGATGCGCCGGGCCCGTCGGTCAGCGGCAGGCGCCGATAGCTCGGCGCCGGCTCTGGTCCGTGGTCAGTCAACCCGCTCAACCACCCAGCTTTTTCACAACTCGTCTAGTAGAAACAAGACTAGGGTACGGTGCGGCCGGCGGGTTCGTCAGGGACGGAGGTCCTGTGCGGCCGGGCCGCCGGAAGGGAATGATCAGCGGTCATGCTCGTGGTGTCCTGGGACACGGTCCGTTTGTTTCTGCACGTGCTGGCCGCGACGATCTGGGTTGGTGGGCAGCTCACGCTGGCCGTGTTGGTGCCCGCGCTGCGTGGGCTCGGCGCCCGGGTGACCACGACTGCGGCGCGGCGGTTCAACCAGGTCGCCTGGCCGGCGTTCGCCGTGTTGGTGGCGACCGGCGTGTGGAGCATCCTGGCCGAGGCCGCCAAGGACACCGGCCGTTACCGGACCACGCTGATCGTGAAGCTCGCCGTGGTCGCCGTCTCCGGGATCACGGCGTTCCTGCACGCCCGCGCCCGCAGCACCGCCGGGCTGGCCGTGTTCGGCGCACTCACCGGCGTCAGCGCGCTGGCGGCGTTGTTCCTCGGCGTGCTGCTGGCCGGCTGAAACAGGCAAACGGAGCGGCTACTGCTCGGCGAGGTGGGCGGCGCGACGGAGCACGTCGTGCAGCATGGGGATGGTGAGGGTGCGGGTGGCGATGTTGCGCTGGCTGGGGTGGTAACAACCCAGTAGGTGCAGGCCGCGGCCGGTGCGCGGATCGGCCAACCGGACGTGGGCACCGTGGCCGAAGCGGGGCCGCGGTCGGGGCAGTGACCAGCCGGCCGTGGCGAGCACGGGAAGTGCGGCCTGCCAGCCGAACCCGCCGAGCACCACGACCACCCGCAGCGTCGGGCGCAGCAGTGCCAACTCGCGGGCCAGCCACGGCCGGCAGGTGTCCCGCTCGACGGTGGTGGGCCGGTTGTCCGGGGGTGCGCAGTGCACCGGCACGGTGATCCGCACCCCGCGCAGGGCCAGGCCGTCACCCCGATGGGTCGCGGTGGGCTGGGAGGCGAGGCCGACCGCGTGCAGGGCGGCGTAGAGCACGGCGCCGGAGGGATCGCCGGTGAAGATCCGGCCGGTGCGGTTGCCGCCGTGTGCGGCCGGAGCCAGTCCGATGATCGCCATCCTGGCGTCCGCCGGACCGAATCCGGGGACCGGTTTCGCCCAGTAGTCCCACTCGCGGAAAGCGCTGCGCTTGACGGTGGCGACGTGTTCGCGCCAGGCCACCAGCCGGGGGCACGCCCGGCATCCGACGAGCGCGCTGTCCATGTCGGCCACCGTCTCCGCGTCCGGCGCACTGGCGGCCGGGTAGCGCGGATCATCCGGCGTCGTCGGCACCCGGTCACGGTGGTTGCGTCGCATGGACGGGCACCTTCACTGAGGGGACACTGGGTATGGGTGGTGCGTCACGCACCCATAGTTTATACAAGTCAACTTGGATAAAATGACGGGGTAGGAGGTTACCTGTGAGCGTCGGGAAGGAGCGCGCCGTGGACACGCACGTCGCCTATCGCAGGATTTATGACCAGCCCGCCCGGTCGGACGGCGTGCGGGTGTTGGTGGACCGGGTATGGCCACGCGGAGTGCGCAAGGAGAACGCGCATCTGGACGAGTGGCTGCGCGAGGTCGCGCCGTCCACCGAGTTGCGCCAGTGGTACGGGCATGACCCCGAGCGGTTCGCCGAGTTCCGCCGCCGGTACCTGGAAGAACTGGGCCAGTCGCCGCACCGGCAGGCCGCCCAGCACCTGTGCTCGCTGTCCCGGACGCAGGATCTGACACTGCTGACCGCAACCCGGGATGTCGAGCACAGCCAGGCGGCCGTGCTGGCCGAGTGGCTGGATCAGCACAGCCACCACGGCCGTGGTCGGTCGAGCTGACCACGGCCAGGCGGAGCCTGACCGCGTGGACCAGCCGGTGCCGCGAGAGTCCCGCCCAGTCTGGGCGGGATGGCGGTGCGTGGTGCGTGGTCTCAACCCCGGCGTGTTCGCGTTCGTCATGGCCACCGGCATCGTGTCCACCGCGCTGCACGATGACGGCGAGCTGGCCGTGTCGGACGCCCTGCTGCTGATCGCGGTGGCCGGGTATGTCGGGCTGGTGGGTGTGTCCGGGTGGCGGCTGCTGCGGTGGCCGCGGCAGCTGCTGGCGGATGTGGTCAGCCCTCGGGGGTTCGCGTTCCTGACGTTCGTGGCCGCCTCGGACGTGTTGGCCGTGCGGCTCGCCGTCGGCGGCTGGTGGTGGCCGGCGGGCGTGCTGCTGGTCGTCGGTGTGGCGAGCTGGGTGGTGCTGGGCTATGGCGTGCCGCTGGGGCTGATCGCCGACCCGCGGCGGCATCCGAGTCTGGATCAGGTCAACGGCACCTGGTTCATCTGGGTCGTGGGCACCCAGTCGATCGCGGTGGCCGCCGCCATGCTCGTCCCGTTCGGCCCGGCCACGATCCTGGCGGTGGTGGGGTCGGTGTGCTGGGCGATCGGGTTGGTGTTGTACCTGTTGCTGGCCGGGATCGAGCTGGCTCGGTTGCTGGTGCGGCCGGTTCCGGCGCGGGAGTTGGTCCCGTCGTACTGGGTGTTCATGGGGGCCGCGGCGATCACGATCGTGGCCGGCGCGCGGCTGCTTCCCCTGCCGGACGCCCTCTTCTCGCGTGGTCTGTTCGCGGACGTCTCGCTGGTGCTGTGGTCGTTCTGTAGCTGGCTGATCCCGCTGCTGGTGGCGCTCGGTGTGTGGCGGCATCTCGTGCGGCGGGTGCCGCTGCGCTACGACAGCGCGTTGTGGAGCGTGGTGTTCCCGGTGGGCATGTACGGCGTGGCGAGTGCCCAGCTCGGTCACGCCACCGGTATCCGCTGGCTGGCCGTCTTCGGCGGGGGCGAGGCGTGGGTGGCGCTGGCGGTGTGGATCATCGTGTTCGCGGGCATGCTCGTCGCGGGCTGCCGGTGGCTACGCCGTGCCCGGTCCGTGCGCGACGGCGATGTGGGACACGGAGATGTGGGGCACGGGGATGCCGGCGTCGAGCGGTTCGGCCGGGTTGCCCGAGGCGGGCAGGCCGGCGACGGCCGGGTGCGGCAGGTGCGTCGGGATCCCGAGGTGGGTGAGTGACGCCCGAGGCCCCGGGCGTTGACACCGCTACGGGGTCGTCGTGCTCGCTGCGAGGACGAAAGTGAGGGACAGCAATGGAGTCGCCGCGTGGGGATGCGCTGGTGCTGTTCGGGGCTTCCGGTGACCTCGCCCGCCAGAAGTTGCTGCCCAGCGTGTACCGGCTCGCGCGTCGCGGACGGCTGAACGGCGTACACGTGATCGGGGTCGCGGCGACCGCCTGGACGGCGGAGCGCTTTCGCCGCCAGATCCGTTCGACGGCGCAAGCCGCTGGCGAGACGGTGGATGACGGCATCTTCAGTGATCTGGCCGGGCGGGTCGACTACGTGGCGGGTGATTACCGGGATCCGCAGTTGTATCACCGGCTGGCGGCATCACTGAACGGGCCTGCACCGGGGAGGCCGGGTGGTCGTGGAGAAACCGTTCGGCCGCGATCTGAGTTCTGCGCACCATCTCAATGTCTGCCTGCACGACGTGTTCGCCGAAACCGACATCTTCCGGATCGATCACTTCCTGGGCAAGGAGCCGGTCCAGAACGTGCTCGTCACGCGATTCGCCAACACGGTGCTGGAACCGCTGTGGAACCGCAACTATGTGGCCCACGTGCAGGTGACCATGGCGGAGTCGTTCGGTGTGGAGGGCCGGGGCACGTTCTACGACCGGGTCGGGACAGTGCGGGACGTGGTGCAGAATCACCTGCTGCAGTTGGTCGCCCTGCTGGCGATGGAGCCGCCGGTGTCGGCCGATCCGGGTGCGCTGCGCGACGAGAAGGTCAAGGTGCTCACCGCGACCCGTGCCGTGGAGCCCGCGGACCTGGTACGCGGCCAGTACGTGGGCTATCGGGACGAGGCCGGGGTGGCGACTGACTCACGCACGGAGACCTTCGCCGCGCTGCGCTTGGAGATCGACTCCTGGCGATGGGCCGGAGTGCCCTTCTACGTGCGGGCCGGAAAGTCACTGCCGTGCACGGTGACCGAGGCGGTCGTGGAGTTCCGTGAGCCGCCCCGCCTGTTGTTCGCCGAAGCCGATCCGAGCAGGCCGGGGCCCAACCAGTTGCGGTTCCGGGTCAAACCCGACGGCCGGATCACCTTGTACCTGCAGGCCAAGGTGCCGGGTGGTCGTCTGGTCACCGAACCGGTGGCGCTGGCCATGTCGGAGGCCGAGGCGCTGGGCGAAGGCCCCGCCGCTTATGAACAATTGCTCGACGACGCGTTGGACGGCAATCCCTCCCGGTTTGCTCGACAGGATGCCGTGGAGCAGGCGTGGCGGATCGTTGAGCCTGCTGTGACCATGCCGCCACCGCCGCTGCCGTACCAGCGAGGTTCCTGGGGTCCCGAGCTGGCGAACGCGGTGGTCCGCCAGCATGGTGGCTGGCGCTCGTGCCAGCCGGGCAGGTGATCGCGTCACGTTGTCAGCAGTCGCCGCGCCGCGGTGACGATGTGGGGCGCGGAGATGCCGGCGGCGTCGAGCAGTTCGGCCGGGGTGCCCGAGCCGGGCAGGTCGGCGACGGCCAGGTGCGCCAGGTGCAGCGGCAGCCCGGTATCGGCGAGTGATGCCAGGACGGCGGCGCCGAGGCCGCCCTGCGGGTAGTGGTCCTCGACCACGACGAGCCGTCCGCCGGTGTCGCGGACGGCCCGGCCGATTGTGTCCGCGTCGGGGGGTTTGACGCTGTAGAGGTCGATCACGCGGGCGGTGATGCCGTCGGCGGCGAGGGTCTCGGCCGCGGCAAGGCATTCGTGCACAGTGACGCCAGCGCCGAGCAGGGCAACTGTGTCGGCGTCGCTGGTGCGCAGGGTCTTGGATCCGCCGATCGGGAAGGGTTCGTCGGTGTTGTACAGCACGGGGTAGGCACCGCGGGTGGTGCGCAAGTAACACAGGCCGGGGCTGTCGGCCATCGCGGCGACCAGGTGCGTGGTGGCGACCGCGTCGGCCGGGTAGAGCACCGTCGAGCCGTGCACGGCCTGGAGTGCGGCGAGGTCTTCCAACGCCATCTGCGAGGGGCCATCCGGGCCGATCTCGGCGCCGGCGTGGGAGCCGCACAGTTTGATGTTGGCGCGGGAAATTCCGGCCATGCGCAGGAAGTCGTAGGCGCGGGACAAAAACGCGGCGAACGTGGAGGCGAAAGCCACATACCCGCGAGCCGCCAGCCCGACGGCGGCGGCGATCAACTGTTGTTCGGCGATGAACATCTCGAAGAACTTCTCCGGGTGCGCCTGGGCGAACCGGGCGGCGCCGGTGGAGTTGCTCACCTCGGCGTCCAGGGCGACGACCTCCGGTCGCGCTCCCAGGGCGGCGAGCGCGTCGCCGTAGGCCATCCGGGTCGCGACCCGGCTCCCCTGCTCATAGCGGGGCCAGCTGATTGGCGTTGCCTCCTGGACGGCGGTCGGGTGGGCCGGGACCGGTGGTGGTGTGACGCGCAGCGCGCGCGGTCCGCCGAGCGCGGCGACGGAACGCTCGGCCAAATCGGCCGGCAGCGGCCTGCCGTGCCAGCCATTGCGGTCTTCGATCTCCGGCACGCCCTTGCCCTTCACGGTGTGGGCCAGCACGACCGTGGGGACGTCCGCGTCTCGCGCCGTGACGAATGCCTGGTCGATCTGGTCGAGGTCATGTCCGTCGATCACGAGCGCACGGCAGCCGAACGCCTCGACCCGGCGCCGGTAGACCTCCATCTGCCATTCCCATTCGGTGGGGCCGCGCTGGCCGAGCCGGTTGACGTCCACGATCGCGGTGAGGTTGCCCAACCCGTAGAACCCGGCCTTGTCCAGGGCTTCCCAGATCGACCCCTCGGCCATCTCACTGTCCCCGCACAGCACCCACACGTGGTAGGGCAGGTGGTCGAGCTTCGCCCCGGCCAGCGCGATGCCGACCCCGTAGGGCAATCCCTGCCCCAGGGAACCGGTGGCCACGTCCACCCAGGGCAGCACCGGAGTCGGATGCCCCTGCAACCGGGACCCGAAGCGGCGGAACCCGTTGACCAGTTCGTGATCGCTGAGGACGCCTGCGGCCTTGAACATCGCGTACAGCAACGGGGAGGCGTGGCCCTTGGAGAAGATCAGATGGTCGTTGCCGGGATGCTCGGGCTGGGACCAGTCGTAGCGCAGGTGGCGGGTCAGCAGGACGGCCATCAGGTCAGCGGCCGACAGGCTGGAGGTGGGATGCCCGGAGCCGGCGGCGGTGCTGCACCGAATCGAGTCGACCCGCAGTTGTCCGGCCAGCTCGCGCATCCACGGCATGTCCTCATGGGTCCTGGTTGCGGTCATGCCGTGGTCCCCACCTCGGCCAACGGCACGCTGGGATCTGCCAGCCGAGCGGTGTCGACTGGCGTTCGAGCATGGATGAGGGCCTTGATGTCGTCGGTGACGTCCCAGATGTTGACGTTCATGCCCGCCAGCACCTGGCCTTGGTGGAACCAGAACGCGATGAATTCGCGCGTGCTCAGATCGCCGCGGATGACGACCTGGTCGTAGCCCTCGGGTTCGGTGTAGCCGGTGTATTCCATGCCCAGGTCGTACTGGTCGGTGTAGAAGTACGGCAGCGCCTCGAACCGAGCCTCCTGACCGAGCATGGCCGCGGCGGCGGTCGCCGGCTGGTTGAGGGCGTTGGCCCAGTGCTCGACCCGGATGTGCTTGCCCAGGAACGGGTGGTAGGCGCGGGCCACGTCCCCGGCGGCGTAGATGTCCGGGTCGGAGCTGCGCAGCGAGGCGTCGACCACGATGCCGTTGTCCACCTCCATGCCGGCGTCAGCGGCGAGTTGGGTGTTGGGCGCGGCGCCGACCCCGACGACCACGGCGTCCGCCTCGATGTGGCTGCCCTCGGTCAGCCGCAGCCCGGTCGCTGTGCCACTGCCGGTGGTGATCTCCTGGATGCCGGTGTCCAGGCGCAGGTCGA
Organism: Amycolatopsis echigonensis; assembly: GCF_002846615.1. NCBI lineage: Bacteria > Bacillati > Actinomycetota > Actinomycetes > Pseudonocardiales > Pseudonocardiaceae > Amycolatopsis > Amycolatopsis echigonensis. The sequence goes on from NZ_PJMY01000002.1 coordinate 542,741, forward strand.
CGTCGTGGGCGCGGTGCAGGTCGGCGAACACCGGGGCCACCTGCGGGCCGAGGACGCGCAGCAGCGGCAGGGCGGCGACCTCGACCACGGTGACCGCGACACCGGCGGTCCGGGCCGCGGCGGCGACTTCCAGGCCGATCCAGCCGGCGCCGATGACGGCGATCCGCGACGCCGTAGTGAACACCTCGCGCAGGCGGTCGCTGTCCTCGACGCGGCGCAGGTAGTACACGCCCTCCGCGTCCGCGCCGGGGATCGGGAGCCGGCGGGGTTCGGCGCCGGTGGTCAGCAGGAGTTTGTCGTAGGGCAGGCGGTCGCCGTCGGCGAGGATCACCTCGTGCCGGTCGCGATCGAGGCGCTGGACGGCGGTGCCCAGCCGCAGGTCGATGTCATGGCTCGGGTACCAGTCGGCGTCGTGGACGAAGACACTGTCCCGCTCGGCCTTGCCTTGCAGGTAGTCCTTGGACAGCGGCGGTCGTTCGTAGGGACGCCATTCCTCGTCGCCGACAAGTACGATCCGGCCGTCGAAACCCTGCTCGCGCAAGGCTTCGGCGGCTTTGGCGCCGGCCAGACCGGCACCGACGATCACGAACGCGGGCTGAGGGGCCATCGCTGATCACCGTCCCGACGCGGTGGCGGGTGTGGTGGACAGGGTGCGGGCGAGTTGCTCGCCGAGGTGATCCCAGCTGGCGTCGAACTTCGCCACGCCCTCCTCTTCGAGGACCTGGACCACGTCGTCGTAGTCGATACCGAGTTCGGCGAGGTCGTCGAGGGTCTGCTGGGCGGCCTCGTAGGTGCCGTGCACGCTGTCGGCGGGGACCACGCCGTGGTCGGCGACGGCGCGCAGGGTGGCCTCGGGCATGGTGTTGACCACTTCGGGTGCGACGAGATCGACCACGTACCGGGTGTCGGGGTAGCTGGGGTCCTTGACGCCGGTGGATGCCCACAGTGGACGTTGCGGCCGGGCGCCGGCCTGGTGCAGGGCCTGCCACCGTTCGGTGACGCACGCCTGCTCGTAGCGCTGGTAGGCCAGCCGGGCGTTGGCGATCGCCGCCTTTCCGCGCAGCCCGGCGGCATTGTCGCTGCCGAGCTTGTCCAGCCGGTGGTCGATCTCGGTGTCCACTCGGGACACGAAGAATGAGGCGACCGAGGAGATCGAGGCGAGGTCGCGGCCGTTTTCGCGGGCTCGTTCCAGGCCGGCGTGGAATGCGTCGATCACCTCGCCGTAGCGGGCCAGGGAGAAGATCAGCGTGACGTTGATGCTGATCCCCTCGGCCAGGCAGGCGCTGATCGCCGGCAGTCCCTGTTTGGCGGCCGGAATCTTGACGAACAGGTTGGGCCGGTCCACCAGCCACCACAGGGCTTTGGCTTCGGCGATGGTGCGTTCGGTGTCGTGCGCGATGCGTGGGTCGACCTCGATGGACACCCGGCCGTCCACGCCGTCGGTGGCGTCATACACCGGGCGCAGCACATCGGCTGCCCACCGCACGTCGAACGTGGTGATCTCGCGTAGCGCGGTGTCCATCTCGACCCGGCGCGCGGCGAGCTGCCCGAGTTGCTCGGTGTAGGTGTCGCTGCCGGTGATGGCTTTGGCGAAGATGGTCGGGTTGGTGGTGACCCCGGCGACGTGCTGGTCGGCGACCAGGCGGGCCAGGCTGCCGCTGGTGAGTCGTTCGCGGCTCAGGTCGTCCAGCCAGATCGAGACTCCGGCGTCGGTGAGAGCGGTCAACGGGTCGGTCACCGTGGCCTTCTTCCGGAGAGGCACCCGCGCTGGGTGGCGGGCACGTTGGTGAGGGACAGGAGTTCGGCGCGGATGGCGGGGTCGTCACGGACCCGGCCGCGCAGGGCTGTGCCGACGCCGGTCACGTCGGCGGCGGAGGGGCCCGGTGGGAGCGGGCAGGTGTGCTCGACCTGGACGGTGACGCCGACGCCGTGCGCGTGGGTCGCGGCGTGCAGCCAGTCCGCCAGCCGGCCGGCCAGGCGAGCGACGGATTGGGGCGGTGCGGCCAGGTATCGCATGGCGTCCGCGATGATGGGGGTGGGTGCCACGAGCCGGTCCGGGAGGTAGCCGACTCGGGCCAGGGCGGTGATCGGCAGCAGATGGTCGGGGCACAGCGTCCCCAGCGTGATCGCGGGGATGACCACCAGATCACCGCCGTCCGCGTCGAGATGTTCCGTGGCGGGCGGCGGCGGTTCGGTGGCCAGGACGGTGGCGTAGGTGCGGGCCAGGCGCCAGCCGGCGTCACCACGCACCGAGGCGTCGTCCGGGAGGCCCAGGGCGGCCAGGAAGGCGGTGGCGGCCTCCGCCGCGGCGGACAGGTCGATGCTGCCGGTCGCCTCATCGCGCGGTGGGGCGGTCGGTCGGATGCACGAGTGGGGGCTCATAGCACGATCCGGGTGGGGTGTTCCAGCAGCGCGGTCACCTCGGCGAGGAACTGGGCGCCGGTGGCACCGTCGAGGACGCGATGGTCGATCGAGAGCGTCAGGGTCATGATGGTGGCGACCGCGAGTTGGCCGTCGCGGACGATCGGACCAGGCGTGGCGGCCCCGACGGCGAGGATGGCGGCCTCGGGCGGGTTGATCACGGCGGTGAACTGGTCGATGCCGTACATGCCGAGGTTGCTGATGGTGAAGGTGCCGCCGGTGATCTCGTCCAAGGACAACCGACCGGCGCGGGCCCGCTCGGCGAGGTCATGGGCCTCGCGGCTGATCTGGGACACAGTCTTGCGGTCGGCGTCTTGGACGACCGGGACGATCAGCCCCTCGTCCAGAGCGACCGCGATCCCGATGTGCACCCGGTGGTGGCGCAGCAGCCGGGTCTCACCCCAGGAGGAGTTGACCTCCGGGTGCGCGATCAGTGCCTGGGCACAGGCTTTGACCAGCAGGTCGGTGACGCTGACCCGGACACCGGCGTCCGCGAGGTCGGTGTTGACCTGCGCGCGGAAGGCCACCAGAGCGTCGGCATCCACGACGCGGCTGAGGTAGAAGTGCGGGGCCTGCTGGGCGCTGGCGGCGAGGCGTTGCGCCGTCAGGCGCCGCACCCGGGTCAGCGGCACCTCCTCGGTATCTGGGCCCACGGCTGCTGCGGGTGTCGGCCGGGCTGTCGGCTGCGGTGCTACCGGCGCTGGGACCGGTGTTGGCGCTGGTGGGGCGGCGGCGTGCTCAGCAGCTTGGTCGGCGGTTTGGTCGGCGATGGCGGCGTCGATGTCGGCGCGCACGATGCGTCCGTCCGGGCCACTGCCGGGGATCGCGGCCAGGTCCAGTCCGTGTTCGCGGGCGAGCCGGCGAGCCAGCGGGGATGCCCGAAACGCCACTGTGGACGGTGGGCCCGCGACCGGGGTGGGCGGTGGTGAGGGCGGCGCCGGAGGTAGGGCTGCGGACGGTGTCTGGGCAGTGGTTGTCGCCGGAAGATCGGAGCTGGCGGCGGGCGGGGTGCCAGTGGGGTCGATGACCGCGATGGGGGTGCCGATCGGCACGGTCGCGCCTTCGTCGACCAGCAGGCGGGCGAGGACGCCCTCGTCGTATGCCTCCAGTTCCATGGTGGCCTTGTCGGTGTCGATCTCGGCCAGGACGTCGCCCTTGTGCACCGGGTCGCCTTCGTGCTTGCGCCACGTGGACAGGACGCCTTCCTCCATGGTGTCGGACAGGCGGGGCATCAACACGTCCGTCATCGGTGGCCTCCTGGCCGGTGAAGCGGGTGGCGTCGAGGGTGTCCCGGATGGCGCGGGTCAGGGCGGTGGCATCGGGTAGCGCGGCCAGTTCCAACGGTTTGGCGTACGGGAGTGGGACTTCGGCCGCCGCGACCCGGCGGACCGGGGCGTCCAGGTAGTCGAACGCGCCCTCCTGCAGGGTGGCCACGATTTCCGCGCCGATGCCGTAGGACAGCCAGTCGTCTTCCAGCACGACGGCGCGGCTGGTCTTGCGGACCGAGGCGCAGATCGTGTCCCGGTCCAGGGGGCGCAGGCTGCGCAGGTCGATCACCTCGACGGAGATGTCGTCCTCGTCGAGTCGGCGGGCGACGTCGAGGGCGACGACGGCGGCGCGGGAATAGGCGATGACGGTGATATCGGCGCCGGGTTTCATCACCGTGGCGGTGCCGATGTCGAGGGTGTGGTCGCCGTCGGGGACCTCGCCCTTGGTGTTGTACAGGGCGAGGTTCTCCAGCAGGAGCACCGGGTCGTCGTCGCGGATCGCCGCGGCGAGCAGGCCCTTGGCGTCGGCCGGGGTGGCCGGGGCGAGCACCTTCAGGCCAGGCACGTGGGCGTACCAGACCTCCAGGTTCTGCGAGTGCGTGGCCGCCAGTTGTTGTCCGCCTCCGCCCGGGGTGCGGATCACCAGCGGCACACTGACCTGTCCGCCGAACATCGAGCGCATCTTCGCGGCGTGGTTGACGATCTGGTCGATGGCCAGCAGGCTGAAGTTGATCGTCATGATCTCCACCACCGGCCGCAGCCCCAGCATGGCCGCGCCGATCGCGGTGCCGACGAATCCTTCCTCGCAGATCGGGGTGTCCCGTACCCGGCGGGGACCGAACTCGGTGAGCAACCCGGCGGTGATCTTGTAGGAGCCCTCGAAGACACCGATCTCCTCGCCAAGCAGCAACACGTCCTCGTCGCGCAACAACTCGGCGCGCAGCGTGTCGTGCAGCGCCTGCCGGTAGCTGATCACGGTCACGGCGTCACCACCGGATCACCGGGCCGGCCCCGGTAGGTGTTGGCGACCGGGGTCGCGTACACGTAGTCGAACAGTGCCTCGACGTCCGGGGCCGGGGCGTGGTCGGCGGCGTCGACGGCTGCCGCGACGGTTTGCTCGGCCTCGCTGTCGATCCGCGCGGCGTCCTGCGTGTCGAGGACACCGTCGTCGATCAGCCGGGCGCGGAAGGCGGGCAGTGGATCCTGTTCCCGCAGACGCTGGTTGTCGGCGTCGCTGCGGTAGCGGGCCGGATCGACCACCGAGTGGCCGCGCAGCCGGTAGCTGACTGTTTCCAGCAGCATCGGCTGGTGCTCGCCCCGGGCCTGATCCAGGGCGTCGCGGGCAGCCTCGCGGACGGCGAGCACGTCGTTGCCGTCCACGCGCTGCCCCGGGATGCGGTAGGAGCAGCCCCTTCGGTACAGCTCGGGTTCGCCAGCGGCGGCCTCGACCGGGGTGCCCATGCCGAGCTGGTTGTTGACGATCACGTACACGATCGGCAACCGCCACACGGCGGCGAGGTTGAGCGATTCGTGGAAGGCCCCGATGTTCGTGGCCGCGTCCCCGAGCAGGCACATCACCGCGTCACAGTCCCCGCCCGGCTCGTGGCGGTAGGACACGGCGAGCGCGGCCCCGGTCGCTGGCGGGATCTGGCCGCCGACGATGCCGTACCCGCCCAGCAGGCGGTGTTGGGTGTCGAACAGGTGCATCGAGCCGCCCCGCCCACCGGACAGGCCGGTGGCGCGGCCGAACAGTTCGGCCATGACCCGCGCCGGTTCGGCGCCGCGGGCCAGGGCGTAGCCGTGTTCGCGGTAGGTGGTGAACAGATAGTCGGTGGGTCGCAGGGCGGCCATCAAGCCGACGACGGTGGCTTCCTCACCGAGGTTGAGGTGGCAGTAGCCGCCGATCTTCGCCTTGGTGTACATCTCGGCGGCGCGCTGCTCGAAGACCCGGATCAGCGTCATCTGCCGGTAGAAGCCGCGCAACACCTCGGCGTCCTCCGACAGCCTGTTGCCACGGGTGGCCACGGGGCCGCTCGCCGGGGCCGAAGCGGGGTCGACCATGCCGATACCTCCTCGCCGCGTGTCTGGGTTCAGCTGCCGGGGTCGGGGTCCTGCAGCACGAACTGGTCGGCGCCGGCCTGACATTTCGGGCACGACGTCGGGGCCTGACTGCCGCGCACAGCCTCACCGCAGACCTGGCACACCCATTCGGTGGCCAGCAGCGCGACCACGTCGGAGCGGCTCACGATGCCCACCAGCCGTGCTCCGGCCAGCACCGGAACCCGGTGGATACGCCGTTCGACCAGCAGGTGGCGCACCTCGTCGACGTCGGTGTCTTCGGTGACGCTGATGACCGCGGTCGACATCACCTCGCCCGCGGTGCCACCGGAGCGGGCCAGCAGGTCGTACTCGCTGACCAGACCGACGACCGCGCCATCGGGGTCGACGACGGGCACACCGCTGATCCGATGCTCCCGCAGTACCGCGGCCACCGTGGCCGGCGTCGCGTCGGCCGGCACGGTCACCACCGGCGCGGTCATGATCTCCTTGACCCTCACCAGGATCCCTCCGCGATGCCCAGCACGGCCAGCGCCTCGCGCACCATCTGGTGGGTGAAGCCCCACTCGTTGTCATACCAGCTCATGATCTTGATCAGAGTGCCGTCCACCACCCGGGTCATCGCCGCGTCGATCACCGAGGCGCGCGGGTCACCGACGATGTCGGTCGACACGATCGGGTCCTCGGCGACCCCGACGATGTCCCGGTAGCGGTCGGTCGTGGCCTCGGCGCGGAAGATGTCGTTGACCTCGGCCACGGTGGTGGGCCGGGTGGTCACCGCCGTGATGTCGGCAATCGAGCCGACCGGCAGCGGCACCCGCAGCGCCACCCCGTCGAATCGGCCGGCCAGCTCGGGCAGCGCCCGCGTGGTGGCCAGTGCGGCCCCGGTCGAGGCGGGCAGCATGTTCACCGCCCCGGCCCGGCCGCGCCGGACATCCGTGCTGGGGCCGTCGATCAACTGCTGGGTGGAGGTGTAGGCGTGCACCGTGGTCATCACCGCCCGGGCCACGCCGACCCGGCGATCCAGGATCTCCACCACGGGGGTGATGCAGTTGGTGGTGCAACTGGCGCACGAGATGATCCGCTGATCCGCGGCCGCCCGGTTGGTGCCGTGCACCACGGTGGCGACGGTCTCGGTGCGGGCAGGCGCCGACAGGATCACAAACCCGGCCCCGGCCGTCAGGTGCCCGGCCAGTTCGGGTTCGTGCCGGAACACGCCGGTGCACTCGAACACCAGGTCCACGCCCAGCTCGCGCCACGGCAACTCGGCGGGGGTGCGCCGCGCGGACACCGGGATCCGGTGCCCGTCGACGACCAGGGCGTCACCGTCCACGCTCACCGGCCGGGGGTAGCGGCCATAGACACTGTCGTAGCGCAGCAGGTAGGCGAGGTTGTCGATCGAGACGAGGTCATTGACCGCCGCGACCTGCACGCCCTCGGTGGTCAGTAACACTTTCAGTGTGGCCCGGCCGATCCGGCCCAGGCCGTTGATCGCCACCGTCGCCATCGCACACCGCCTCCCAGACACGTGCCGCTCGGGATGGGTTCCGGTCATGAGCGTGGTCGGGTCGGCTTGCGATTTGCCTGCGATGACGATGTGCGATGGGTTTATCCGGCGAGTGCGGCCAGCTGCGGCACCAGCGCCTGGTAGCCGGCCTCACGCACCGCGGCCAGCGCCGCCCCAGCCACGGCGCGGGCACCTGGGGCGCCGCGGGCGTGCAGCAGTTCGGCCTGCGCCCACCGGGCTTCGTGCCGGGCCAGCGGAACACCCTGACGCAGCGCCGTGTCGATGAGCGGCTCCGCCTCGGCGAGCCGTCCCTGGCCGACCAGCACCAGGCCCAGCCGGGCCGATGCCCAGCCCGCGAACAACGGAATCTCCCGGCCCGCGTCCAGGCACTCGCGGAAGGCGGCTTCGGCGCCGTCCAGGTCGCCGGCGCACTGCCGGGCGATCCCCTGCGCCCGCAGCGCCGCCGCGGTCCACTCGGTGTGCTCGATGCGCCGGGCGATGGCCAGCGCGGCCCTGGCCGCGTCCTCGGCCTCGTCGTGGCGGCCGAGGGTCGAGAGGGCTTCGCTGCGATGCCACAGGCAGGAGGCGTGCATCTCCGGAAGGTCGGCGGCGCGGGCCCAGGCCCACGCCGCGTCGATCTCGGTCAGGCCAGCGGCCGGCTCGCCGAGCAGCACCAGGGCGTGCCCGCGGGTGGCGCGCGGATTCCACAGCAGCAGCGTCTCGGGTGAGGTCGTGGGCAGCCGGGACAGATCGTCCAGCCGGGTAGCGGCCTCGCCGAGCCGGCCGGCCAGCAGTGCGGCCATCGCCTGCCAGTGCAGCAGCCGCGCGGCACCCTCCGGGTCCCCGGCCCGCCGCACCAGCCGCTGTGCCCGCCGGAAGCACCGCCGGGCCCCGTCGAGCCGGGCCAGCCACAGGTCGACCAGCGCCCGCGCGGCCAGCGCCTGGACACGGGCCGCCGGATCGTCCCCGGCGTCGGCGATCGCCAGTTCGGCCAGCTCCGCGCCCCGGAACGCGCTGGCGGACCGCGTCTCCAGGAGGGCCCGCTGGGCCAGCACGCGGGAGCGCTCCGCCCCGGACGGGGCGTCGGCCAGCGCCACGTCCAGGTCGGCGCGCGCGTCCGGGAGTTGGCCGCACCGCCGGTGCGCCTCACCCCGGATGCGCCACAGCGCGGCCCGGGTGTGGCCGGGCGTCGCCGCCGTCAGGCCCGCCCGGGTCAGGCGCAGGGCTTCCCGGTCGGCGATCCGGTTCAGCCGGACCCGCGCGGCGTCGGCGAACGCAACAGCCGCCGCGGGGTGGTCGCCACCCGCCGTCAGATGGGCGGCGACCTCAGCGAGGTCCGCGTCGTGCTCGCGCAGGGCCTCGGCGAGCATCAGGTGATGCCGCAGCCGGCCCGCGGGATCGAGGTCGGCGGTCACGATGTCGCCGATGGTGCTCGTGGCAGGTGCCCAGCCGTCGTCGTCACCCACTACCAGGCCAGCGCTGGCCAGAGTGGTCAGCGCGTCCAGGGCGGCCGGCAGGTCCAGCCGGGCGGCGGTGGCCACCACGCTGGCAGGGGCGGGACGGCCCAGCAGCGCGAGCAGCGCCAGCGCCTCCCGGCTCGACGTGGGCAGCGACGCCACCCTGGCCCGCAGCAGCGGTCGTCCCCCGGCGGTCACCAGCGCCCGAACTCGGGACCGCGCGCCGCGGTCGCGTAGTCGCCATCGGCCGCGCGGATCGCGTTCGATCAGGTGTTCCGCGGCCAGCGCCTCCAGCACCTGGATGACGGTCGCGGGCGTGCGGTCGCTGCGCTCGGCAACGACCGCACGCAGAATCGGGCCCATGATCATGGACAGGTCGGTGGCCGACCACGGGGCGAGGTCCACCCTGCGAATCAGTCCGGGATCGGCGCCGGCCAGCGCCTCGGCCGGATCAGGACTCCCGGGCGGTCGCGACGTCGGACAGGTAGCGATCACCTGGAGGCCCGGCACACGCTGGCGCAGCACCCGCAGCAGGGCCAGGCTGCTGTCGTCGGCCCACTGCAGGTCGTCAATCGCGAGCAGGCAGCGAGGCCGGGCCTGGCCTCGGACCGCGCGCAGGACGGTCCGCACCACCCGTGGGATCTCGGTGTCCAGCGGACTCCCGTCCTGCGACGCCTCGGCGGGGCGGGGCGCCGGGACCAGGTGGCGATGCTCGCCGCGCGCGGCCGGGTAGGTCTGTAGGGTCCGGAGCAGGTCGGCGGCCAGTGCGCCGGGGGCGTCCCGGAGATCCCGATGCGTGTGCAGCGTCACGACCGGCATGGCGACCTGATCGGCGAGTTCGGCGAGCAGCCGGGATTTCCCGCAGCCCTGCGTGCCGTGCACCAGCACCACCCGCGTCTGCCGATCGGCCAGCAGCCCGGCGATCCGCGCCAGCACCTGGTCCCGCCCCACGAACGGCATGATCAGCGCCGGCGGCTGCTCGGCGGTGACCTCCACCAGTTGGCTCCCCGCTGGACTGCCCGGGCGGATCTCGTCGCACAGCACCTGCTGCCGGAGCCGCAGCGCGTCCGTGGAGGGGTCGATGCCCAGTTCGTCGGCCAGCCGCCGCCCGAACGCGTCGAAGGCCGCCAGCGCGGCGGCCCGGTCCCCGCTGACCGCCAGCGACCGGACCAGCAGCAATGCCGCGGCCTCGCGCAGAGGATGCTCGTCGGCGGCCGTCTGTGCCCAGGTCAGCGCTCCGGTGGTGTCGCCGACCGCCAGCGCGGCGCTGGCCGCGCCCTCCAGCGCGTCGAGGTGGGCGCGCAGCAGGTGGTGGCGGTGCTCGACGGCCCAGTCGGCGTAGGCGTCCTCGGCCAGCGGCTCACCCTGCCACAACGACAGGGCCGCCCGGAACGCGGTCAGGGCGGCGTCCGGGTCGTGGGTCAGTTCGGCCTGTCCCCGGCCGACGGCGGTCAGGAACGCCTCGATGTCCACCCAGCAGCGGTCGTCTCCGACCAGGGTGTAGCCGCCGGAACCGGTCTGGATCAGCGACCGGTCACCCAGCGCGCGGCGGATGCGGCTGATGAGGATCTCGACGTTGCCGCCAGCGTCGACCGGCGGGTGTGTATGCCACAGTGCCTCGATCGCGACGTCCTTGGACAGCAGCGTCCCCCGAGCCAGGGTGAGCATCCGCAGCAGTTGGCGCGCCAGTCGGCCACCGAACACCCGGTCGGGTTGCTCCCGGCCGTCCCGCCGGACGGTAAACCGGCCCAGCATCTGAATGCTGACCCGCGGGCCGGGCCGCTCGTCCGCCGGGTTGGGTTGACTGTTCGGTTGGGTCTGCTGACGTGACAGGCTCATCGATGGACACCGCCGGTCTCTCGTGGCTTCGGTAGCCGCTGTTCACCATCCCGGCGCGGCCGATCGCAGGCAATCTGCAAGCACCGTCTCCCACTGTGACTGTAGCCACCGGGACCACATGGGAACCGGGGTCTTTGGTCCCCGGATCAACGTCCTCTGACCAGGTGACACGGGTGATACGACGGCGGTAGGTGAGGAGGTGGGCCGATGGTGCACACGCGCACCCCGGCCGGACCGGGTAGGACCGGAACCCGCGCGCCGGGGCGGGCGCCGATCACGACCCGGACGCTGCGGATCGACCGGTGGTGGGCCTACCCGGCCTCGACGTTCACGGTCCTGCTGGCGTTCATCGTGTACTCCACCTACGCGGCGGTGGCCAACCGGGACTACTACGCCGACCCCTATCTGTCGCCGTTCTACTCGCCGTGCCTGTCCTGGCACTGCGGCGCCGTCCCGGGCTCGCAGGGCGCGCCCCACCTGGGCTGGTTCGGCACCTGGTGGATCGTCACCCCGGCGGTGATCGTGCTGATCTTCCCGCTGGGATTCCGGTTGACCTGCTACTACTACCGCAAGGCGTACTACCGGGCGTTCTGGCTGGCGCCCCCGGCCTGCGCGGTACCCGAGCCACACCGCCGCTACACCGGCGAGACCCGCTTCCCGCTGATCCTGCAGAACGTGCACCGCTACTTCTTCTACGCCGCGATGGTGTTCAACGTGATCCTCACCTGGGACGCGGTGATCGCGTTCAACTTCGACGGGCACCTCGGCATCGGCGTGGGCACCGTGGTGCTGGTGATCAACGCGGTGCTGCTGTGGCTGTACACGCTGTCCTGCCACGCCTGCCGGCACGTCGTGGGCGGGCGGATCAACCACTTCTCCCGCCACCCGATCCGCTACCGACTCTGGACCGCCGTGTCGAAGATCAACCCGATCCACGGCCGGTTCGCCTGGGCGTCACTGGTCTGGGTGGCGCTGACCGACCTGTACGTGCGGCTGGACGCGGCCGGTGTCCTGCATGATCCGCGCATCGTCGCCTGACCAGGGAAGGTACCGTGACCATGAGCTACCGGATGAGCCTGCGGATCTGGCGGGGCACCGCCGAGGGCGGCGGCCTGGTCGACTACCCGGTCACCGTGGCCGACGGCGAGGTCGTGCTCGACCTCGTGCACCGGGTGCAGGCCACCCAGGCCGGTGACCTGGCGGTGCGGTGGAACTGCAAGGCCGGCAAGTGCGGCTCGTGCAGCGCGGAGATCAACGGCCGTCCCCGGCTGATGTGCATGACCCGCATGTCCGCCCTGCCGAAAGACGCCATCACCATCACGCCGTTGCGGACGTTCCCGATCATCCGGGACCTGGTGTGCGATGTGTCGTTCAACTACCGCAAGGCCATGGAGATCCCGTCCTTCGCCCCACCGGCCGACCTCGCGCCCGGGGAGTACCGGATGCGGCAGGCCGACGTGACCCGAGCGCAGGAGTTCCGCAAGTGCATCGAGTGCTGGCTGTGCCAGACCGTCTGCCACGTCATCCGTGACCACGAGGACAACAAGCCCAGCTTCGCCGGGCCGCGGTTCTTCATCCGGCACGCCGAACTGGACATGCACCCACTGGACACCGTCGACCGGCGCGACCAGCTCCGTGAGGCCCACGGCCTCGGTCTGTGCAACATCACCAAATGCTGCACCGAGGTGTGCCCGGAGAGCATCCACATCACCGACAACGCGATCATCCCGATGAAGGAACGCGTCGTGGACCGCCGCTACGACCCGCTGCGCCGCCTCTTCCCACGCTGCCGGCGCAAACCCGGCGGCGACCCCGACGGCTCGGCACGCTCGGATATGTGAGCGGAGGATCACCATGTCCACCAACACTTTCGGCACCCGCGACACCCTCACCACGGGGGACGCGTCGTATGTGATCCATCGTCTCGACCGGCTCGACGGTGCCGAGCGCCTGCCGTTCGGGTTGAAGGTGCTGGCCGAGAACCTGCTCCGCCATGAGGACGGCCACGCCGTCACCGCCGAGCAGATCCGCGCGCTCGCCGCGTGGGACCCGGCCGCGGAGCCGGCGACCGAGGTCCAGTTCACCCCGGCGCGGGTGTTGATGCAGGACTTCACCGGCGTGCCGTGCATCGTCGATCTGGCCGCGATGCGCGAGGCCATGGTTGCCCTGGGTGGGGACCCGGCGGCGATCAACCCGCTGCGGCCGGTCGAGCTGGTGATCGACCACTCGGTGATCGCCGACTACGTCGCCCGCCCGGACGCGTTCGACCGCAACGTCGAGTTGGAGTACCAGCGCAACCGGGAGCGCTACCAGTTCCTGCGCTGGGGCCAGCAGGCGTTCGACAACCTGCGGGTGGTGCCGCCGAAGACCGGGATCGTGCACCAGGTCAACATCGAACATCTGGCCCGGGTGGTGTTCGCCGAGGACGGCCAGGCGTTCCCGGACACCCTCGTCGGCACCGACTCGCACACCACGATGGTGAACGGGCTGGGCGTGCTGGGCTGGGGGGTCGGCGGGATCGAGGCCGAGGCCGCCATGCTCGGCCAGCCGATGAGCATGCTGATCCCGCAGGTGATCGGGGTCCGGCTCACCGGCGAGCTACCGGAGGGTGCCACGGCCACCGATCTGGTGCTCACTATCGCCGAACTGCTCCGCGCGCACGGCGTGGTCGGCACGTTCGTGGAGTTCTGCGGCCCGAGCCTGGCTCAGGTGCCGTTGGCCAACCGGGCCACCATCGGCAACATGAGCCCGGAATACGGGTGCACCTGCGCGATCTTCCCGATCGACGCCGAGACCCTGGCCTATCTACGGCTCACCGGCCGCACCGACGAGCACGTCGCGCTGGTCGAGACGTACGCCAAGGAACAGGGACTGTGGCACGAACCGGACCACGAACCGGCCTACAGCCACGTCCTGGAACTCGACCTGGCCACCGTGGTGCCCTCGATCGCCGGGCCGAAACGCCCTCAGGACCGCATCCCGCTGGACCGGGCACCCCAGGCGTTCCGCGCGGCGGTGCGCGGGTACCTGCCGGCCGATCCGGCACCGGTCGGGTTGGACGAGAGCGGCGCGGAGTCCTTCCCCGCCTCCGACCCGATCGCGGTCACCGGCGACCGCCCCGGCGACCGGCCACGGGCTGTTCCCTCGGCGGCCGAGCCGGGGCGGCGGCCCAGTTCGAAGATGCCGGTCGCCCTGGACACCGGGGAGACCGTCGAGCTGGACCACGGGGCAGTGGTGATCGCCGCGATCACGAGCTGCACCAACACCTCCAATCCTCAGGTGATGCTCGGCGCCGGCTTGCTGGCGCGCAACGCCGCCGAGCGGGGCCTGCGCCCGAAACCGTGGGTGAAAACCAGTCTCGCGCCGGGTTCGAAGGTCGTCATGGACTACTTCGACCGGGCCGGCGTGCTGTCGGCGCTGCGTGAACTCGGATTCGATCTGGTCGGCTACGGCTGCACCACCTGCATCGGCAACTCCGGTCCGCTGCCCGAACCGGTGTCTCGCGCCATCAACGCCGGTGACCTCGCGGTGTGCTCGGTGCTGTCGGGCAACCGCAACTTCGAGGGCCGCATCCACCCGGAAACCAAACTCAACTATCTGGCCTCGCCGCCGCTGGTGGTCGCCTACGCGCTGGCCGGATCGATGGACGTCAATCTCGCCCAGGACCCGCTCGGCACCGGCACGGACGGGAAGCCGGTGTTCCTGCGCGACATCTGGCCCGACTCGGGAGAGATCGACCGGGCCGTTGCGGCCAGCCTGGACCCCCAGATGTACGTCCGCGACTACGCCGACGTGTTCACCGGCGACGAACGCTGGCAATCGCTGCCCGTCCCGGCCGGCGACACGTTCGCCTGGGATCCCGCCTCGACCTACGTGCGCCGGCCGCCGTTCTTCGAGAACTTGCCTGCCACCCCCGAGCCGCTGCGCGACATCGAAGGCGCCCGTGTGCTGGTACAGCTCGGCGACTCGGTCACCACCGACCACATCTCGCCGGCCGGGGCGATCAAGCGGGACGCGCCGGCCGGCGCCTACCTGCGCGAGCACGGGATCAGTCCACGCGAGTTCAACTCCTACGGCTCCCGGCGCGGCAATCACGAGGTGATGATCCGCGGCACCTTCGCCAACATCCGGCTGCGCAACCTGCTCGCCCCGGCCACCGAGGGCGGCATCACCCGCCACCTGCCGGACGGGGAACGGATGAGCATCTACGCCGCCGCCCAACGGTACGCCGCCGAGGGCGTGCCGCTGCTGGTCATCGCCGGCAAGGAATACGGGTCCGGGTCGTCGCGGGACTGGGCCGCCAAGGGCACCGCCCTGCTCGGCGTGCGCGCGGTGCTCGCGGAGTCGTACGAGCGGATCCACCGTTCCAACTTGATCGGCATGGGCGTGCTGCCCCTGCAGTTCCCGCCCGGGCAGAACGCCACCACACTCGGCCTGTCCGGCGAGGAGGTGTACGCCATTCACGGCCTGGCCGGCGACGGCGAGCTACCCGAGTGGGTCCGGGTCATCGCCACCCCGGCGGACGGCACCAGCCGGGAATTCGATGCCGACGTCCGGATCGACACGCCCAGTGAAGCGGACTACTACCGCCACGGAGGGATCCTGTCCTATGTGCTCCGCCGAATCGCCGCACACTAGCCAACCGTCCACACAGGACGCTGTTGACGCGCTGATGCGCGCCGCCCAGTGGTTCTTCCCGGGTGAGCAGTCAGCGGACCGGCGCGTGCTGTACCGGGAAGGCGGCCGGGGCGCGGACGAGTTCTACCGGGAGCGGTGGCGCCACGACCGGGAGGTCCGCTCCACCCACGGGGTCAACTGCACCGGCTCGTGCTCGTGGAAGGTGTACGTCAAGGACGGCATCATTACCTGGGAGACCCAGGCCACCGACTATCCCTCGGTGGGTCCGGATTCTCCGGAGTACGAACCGCGCGGCTGTCCGCGCGGGGCGTCATTCTCCTGGTACACCTACTCGCCGACCCGGATCCGCTATCCCTACGTGCGGGGGCCGCTGCTGGAGCTGTGGCGGGCGGCGCGGGCCCAGCACGTCGACCCGGTGCAGGCGTGGGCATCGATCGTGGCCGCCCCAGATGCCACCCGCGCCTACAAGCAAGCCCGGGGCAAGGGCGGGTTCGTGCGGTCCACCTGGGGCGAGGTGATCGAGCTGATCGCCGCGGCGCAGGTGCACACGATCCAACGCTATGGCCCGGACCGGATCATCGGGTTTTCACCGATTCCGGCGATGTCGATGACGTCCTACGCGGCGGGCACCCGCTACCTGTCGATGATCGGCGCCACAATCTCCTCGTTCTACGACTGGTACGCCGACCTGCCAGTCGCCTCCCCGCAGGTGTTCGGCGACCAGACCGACGTGCCCGAGTCTGGCGACTGGTGGAACGCGGGCTATTTGATCGTGTGGGGCACGAACCTTCCCATCACCCGCACGCCGGACGCGCATTTCATGACCGAGGCCCGCTACCGCGGACAAAAGGTCGTGGTGGTGTCGCCGGATTTCTCCGACCACACCAAGTTCGCCGACGAATGGCTGGCCGCCGCCCCCGGCACCGACGGTGCGCTCGCGATGGCCATGGGCCACGTCATCCTCACCGAGTTCTACGCCAAGCGGCAGGTGCCGCGATTCCTCGACTACGCCCGCGCGTTCACCGATCTGCCGTTCCTGGTCACTCTGGCCGAACATCACGGCGGCCTTGTCCCGGGCCGATTCCTGACCGCCGCCGACCTCGGCGGCGGCGCCGGCACCGAGAACGCTGCGTTCAAAACCGTGCTGCTCGACGACGCCACCGGAGCGTCGGTCGTGCCCAACGGATCGGTCGGTTTCCGCTGGGCGGCCGAGCCAGGCGAGTGGAACCTCAATCTGGACACCGATCCGGCCCTGACGCTGCACGGCCGTCCCGGCGCCGAGTCCGTCGCGGTGGATCTGCCTCGCTTCGACTGCGGGAACGGCGAAGCCGGTGCGGTCCTGCGACGGGGCGTCCCCGCGATTCGTGTTGACGGCCATCTGGTCACCACGGTGTTCGACCTTGTGATGGCCCAGTACGGCGTGGCGCGCGACGGACTGCCCGGAGAATGGCCAACCGGCTACGACGACGCCGAGCAGCCCTACACGCCCGCCTGGCAGGAGGCGATCACCTCGGTTCCGGCGGCGGCGTGCACCCGGGTCGCGCGGGAGTTCGCCCGCAACGCCGAACGCACCGGCGGCCGGTCTATGATCGCGATGGGCGCGGGCACCAACCACTGGTTCCACTCCGACCAGATCTATCGCACCTTCCTGTCGCTGCTGCAACTGTGCGGCTGCCAGGGCGTCAACGGCGGCGGCTGGGCCCATTACGTCGGCCAGGAGAAGGTACGGCCCTTGACCGGCTGGTTCCACCTGGCATTCGGCCTGGACTGGCAGCGCCCGACCCGGCACATGGTCGGCACCCCGCTGTTCTGGCTCGCCACCGACCAATGGCGCTACGAAGCCTTCGGCGCCGACGTACTGGCCAGCCCGCTCGGCTCGGGCCGGATGGCCGGGCGCACCCTGCCCGATTGCAACGCACTGGCCGCCCGGCTGGGCTGGATGCCTTCCCACCCGGCGTTCAACCGCAACCCGCTGGACCTGTGCGACGAAGCCGACCACGCCGGCAAGGAAGTGCCGGACCACGTCGTTGAGCAACTGAAATCCGGCGCGTTGTCCTTCGCCGCCGAGGACCCGGACGATCCGGCGAACTTCCCGCGGGTGCTGATGGTGTGGCGGGCGAACCTGTTCGCCTCGTCGATGAAGGGCCACGAATACCTGCTGCGGCACCTGCTGGGCACCGACGATGCCGTCACTGCAACGGAAACCCCACCCGAACTGCGCCCGACCGAGGTGCGGTGGCGGGACGAGGCCCCGGTCGGCAAGCTGGACCTGTCCGTCGCGGTCGACTTCCGGATGACCAGCACGTGCCTGTTCTCCGACGTGGTCCTTCCGGCCGCGACCTGGTACGAGAAATACGACCTGTCCTCGACGGACATGCATCCCTTCGTGCACGCCTTCAGCCCGGCGATCGCTCCGCCGTGGCAGGCCCGCACGGACTTCGACCTGTTCCACACCCTCGCCGCCGAGTTCTCCCGGCAGGCCGCGACACACCTCGGCGTGCGCCGCGACGTGATCGCCGCACCGCTGGCCCACGACACCCCGGACGAACTGGCCCAGCCGCACGGCCTCGTCCGGGACTGGAAGGCCGGAGACTGCGAGCCGGTTCCCGGCAAGACCATGCCGAAACTGATCGTGGTCGAACGCGACTACGCGGCGGTGGCCGAGAAGATGGCCGCGATCGGGCCGCTGCTGGACACGGCGGGAACCACCACCAAGGGCATCACCTGGGTCCCGGATGCGGAGATCGACTACTTGCGCCGGCGCAACGGCACCGTCCGCGGCGGCATCGCCGACGGCCGCCCCTCGATCGCCCGGGACGACCAGTTCTGCGAGGCCATCCTCGCGCTGTCCGGCACCACCAACGGCAGGCTCGCCGAAGCCGGATTCCGCGTGCTGGAACAACAAACCGGGGTCGCGCTGGCCGATCTGGCCGGGGAGCGGGCCGGGGATCGGATCACCTTCGCCGACACGCAGACCCAGCCCCGCGCGGTGATCACCTCACCGGAGTGGTCGGGCAGCGAAACCGGCGGGCGCCGCTACTCGCCGTTCACGGTCAACGTCGAGCGGCGCAAACCCTGGCACACGCTGACCGGGCGGCAGCATTTCTTCCTCGACCACGAGTGGATGGCCGAGTTCGGCGAGCAGCTGCCGACCTATCGGCCGCCGCTGAACGTGCTGGCCCACTTCGGTGATCCCTCCCGGTCCGACCCGGGGCGCCCGGAGATCGTGGTGCGCTATCTGACCCCGCACTCGAAATGGTCCATCCACTCCGAATATCAGGAGAACCTGCACATGCTCACGTTGTTCCGTGGTGGGCCGGTGATCTGGATGAGCCCGGCCGACGCGGACAAGATCGGCGTGGCTGACAACGACTGGATCGAGGCGTACAACCGCAACGGCGTTGTTGCCTGCCGCGCGGTGGTCACCCACCGGATGCCCGAAGGCACGGTGTACATGTACCACACGATGGACCGGCACCTGAACGTGCCGAAAACCGAGGTCTCCGGCCGGCACGGCGGAGGCGACAACTCGCTCACGAGATTGCTGATCAAACCCACGCACCTGATCGGCGGCTACGCCCAGTTCACTTACGGTTTCAACTACATCGGTCCGACCGGCAACCAGCGCGACGAGATCACCGTCATCCGGCGTCGTGCCCAGGAGGTGGAGTTCTGATGCGCGTCATGGCGCAGGTCGCGATGGTGATGA
This sequence comes from Amycolatopsis echigonensis, assembly GCF_002846615.1. NCBI lineage: Bacteria > Bacillati > Actinomycetota > Actinomycetes > Pseudonocardiales > Pseudonocardiaceae > Amycolatopsis > Amycolatopsis echigonensis. The sequence goes on from NZ_PJMY01000002.1 coordinate 561,638, forward strand.
ACCTGGACAAGTGCATCGGCTGCCACACCTGCTCGGTCACCTGCAAGCAAACGTGGACCAACCGGCCGGGCAGCGAGTACATCTGGTTCAACAACGTGGAAACCAAGCCCGGCACCGGCTACCCGCGCCGCTACGAGGACCAGAACCGGTTCAAAGGTGGCTGGGCCCTCAACCGGCGCGGCAAGCTGAAACTCAAGGCGGGCGGGCGGCTGCGCAAGCTGCTGTCCATTTTCTACAACCCGGAACTGCCGTCGCTGGACGACTTCTACGAGCCGTTCACCTACGACTACGAGCACCTGACCACCGCGCCGCTGTCGGACTCCTTCCCCAGCGCCCGCCCCAAATCCCAGCTGACCGGGCGGAACATGTCCCCGTCGGCCGGGCCGAACTGGGACGACGACCTCGCGGGCTCCGGCACCTACGCCGCCGCCGACCCGAACCTCGACGGTCTGGCCGAACAGGTACAGCTCGAGTTCGAGCACGCGTTCCACTTCTACCTGCCCCGCATCTGCGAACACTGCCTCAACCCATCGTGCGTGGCGTCGTGTCCCTCGGGCGCGATGTACAAACGGGTCGAGGACGGCATCGTGCTCGTCGACCAGGACCGCTGCCGCGGCTGGCGGTTCTGCGTCTCCGGTTGCCCGTACAAGAAGGTGTACTTCAACCACCGCACCGGCAAAGCCGAGAAATGCACCTTCTGCTACCCGCGCATCGAGAGCGGCCAACCCACCATCTGCTCGGAAACCTGCGTCGGTCGGCTGCGGCACCTCGGCGTGATGCTCTACGACGCGGACGCCGTGCTTGCCGCCGCGTCCACCAAGGACGACAAGGAGCTGTACGAGGCCCAGTTGTCGGTGTTCCTCGACCCGCACGACCCGGATGTGATCGCCGGGGCCGAACGGGACGGCATCGCGCACGACTGGATCCAAGCGGCGCAACGCTCCCCGGTGTACGCACTGATCGCCACGCATCGGGTCGCGCTGCCGCTGCATCCGGAGTATCGGACGATGCCGATGGTCTGGTACGTCCCGCCGCTGTCCCCGATCACCGACGCCGTGCACGCCACCGGTCACCACGACGACAACCCCGACCAGGTCTTCGCCGCCATCGAATCCCTGCGCATCCCGCTGGGCTACCTGGCCAACCTGTTCACCGCCGGCGATACCTGGCCGGTGGAGCGGGCACTGCGGCGACTGACCGTGCTGCGCACCCACATGCGCGCCCAGCAACTCGGCGACCCCGTCGATGCCGACCTGCTGGCGTCGGTGAGCATGACGGCCGAGGAGGTCGAGGATCTGTACCGCATCCTGGCCATCGCCAAGTACGACGAACGCTACGTCATCCCGAAGGTGCACGCGGAGGACACCGGCCGGTTGCAAGCACAGCACTGTGCCGTCGGCTACCCGGGCGGCGTCGCCGACCTCGGCGCGCACACCGAAGACACCCTCGCCGCAACGGGGGGCGGCGGCAGCCAGTTCCGTGACGACGACGGGCGGACGCGGTTCAACCTGCTGGGCTGGAACGGCTCCGGCCGCCCGGCACACCTGTTCGGCGAAGGCGGTGGCCGATGATCCGCCGGACCCGACGCGCCACGCCGCATCCCGCAGATACCCCGCTGCTCTGCAAGATCACCTCGATCCTGTTGCAGTACCCCGACAACCGCGTCCTGGCCCACCTCACCCAGGTGACCGCGGTCTTCCCGGCGATCACGGACACCGTCGCGCGAGACTCGCTGGGCGGGTTCACCGACTGGTTGGCGGGCCGGACACCCACCGAAGCCGCCCAGCACTACGTGGTGACCTTCGACCACACCCGCCGCCGCGGCCTGTACCTGACCTACTACCGGCACGGCGACACCCGCGCTCGAGGCATGGCCCTGCTCGCGCTCAAACACACCTACCGCCAAGCCGGCTACCCCGCGCCCGAGGACGAGCTGCCCGACTTCCTGCCCTTGATGCTGGAATTCGCGGCAGCCGCCCCCGAACCCGGGCAGCGCCTGCTGATCCAGTGCCAGGCCGGGCTGGAACTGCTCACCGAGGCCGTCCGCGAGGCCCACAGCCCCTACGCCGAGTTGCTCGACGTGATCCGCGCCTGCCTGCCGGACCTTCCGAAACGGCACCGCGACGAGCTGCGCGCCCTCGCCGAAGCCGGACCACCGATCGAGCAGGTGGGCCTGGAACCCTTCGCCCCGCCCGACTACGTCACGGGAGGACACCGATGACCGCCTGGGACCTGTGGTGGTGGGTGATCCTGCCCTACCTCGCCCTCGTCACCTTCGTCGTCGGCCACATCTGGCGGTGGCGCTACGACCAGTTCGGCTGGACCAGCCGCTCCACCCAGCTCCAGGAACGCGTCCTGCTGAAATTGGGCAGCCCGCTGTTCCACTACGGCACGTTCGCCGCGATCGCCGGCCACGTCATCGGCATCCTGATCCCGGAGTCGTTCACCCGCTGGCTGGGCATCCCAGAGAACGTGTACCGGTGGTTCTCTTCGATCGCCGGGACCCTCGCCGCGCTCGGCGTGACCATCGGTGTGGCCATGCTCGCCTACCGCCGCATGTCGATTCCACGCGTGCGGGCCACCACCAGCCCGGTCGACTGGGTCGCGCTGATTCTGCTCGCCATCGTGATCGTGCTCGGCATCATCCCCACCGTGGGCGTCAACCTGCTCGGCGGCGGCTACGACTACAGGGAGAGCGTGGCGCTGTGGTTCCGCGGCCTGTTCGCCGGCAACCCGGACGTGGCCGCCATCGCGCACGCCCCGTTGATCTACCAGATCCACGCCACCGCCGCCTGGGCCATCCTGGCCATCTGGCCGTTCACCCGGCTCGTGCACGCCTGGAGCTACCCGCTGTGGTACCTGTGGCGGCCGTTCATCGTCTACCGCGGCCGAACCCCGGCCCACCCGACCGAACCTGGCACCAGCGGCCGCCGTTGGCGCCGCATCGGCGTCCCCTACTGATCGAGAGGGCAGACCATGCGGAAGTTCTCTCTGGACGCCCTGGCCCGGGAACACCTCGACCGGGCGACGAGCGGTTCAACCGGCCGCAGCGCCACCACCGTCTACGGCGGACACGAACAGGTGCTGCGCCAGACCCTGGTCGCGCTGCGCGCCGGAACTTCGCTGACCGAACACGACAGCCCGGGCGAGGCCACGCTGATCGTGCTGCGTGGCCGGGTACGGCTGCACGCGGGCGAGGACACCTGGGAGGGACGTGCCGGCGACCTCCTGCTCATCCCACCAGCGAGGCACGGCCTGGTGGCGGTCGAGGACAGCGTCGCCCTGCTCACCGTCGCCAAATAGTCCAGCCCGCCAGTCGAGTCGGTCATAGCGCCACGGCGCTCACCGAGGCTGGTGGGTCAACACGAGGCAGGCACCGCGCGCCAACTCGCCGATCGGATCGTCGGCGACCACCGCGATCCCGCCGTCAGTCAACGCGGCGACGATCCGCGTCGCGGCGTTGCGTCGCCCGGCCGCACTGGCCACCGCAGTCAAGGTGATCGAGGTCCGGTCCGCCTCCCGGCTGATCTGGTAGACGGATGGGCGAATGCGCCGCAGCGCCCGCACCACGATCTCGACCTGCACCGTGGCGGCCATCGGCATGTCGTCGTCCTCCGTTGTCGCCATTGCGTCGTTCCCTTCCGGCAGGGCTCCCGCCCGCGCTCCATTTTAACTAGCTATGGTTGTTTCTATGACTTTCGATCGGCGATTTGCTGCAGCTCCGTTCGCCGCGGTTGGCACGGGGTGCGTGGTGGCCGGGGGCCTTGTCGCGGCCGTCACAGCCCCTGCGCCCTCGACGCACGCGTCGTGGGCGGCCGCCTACCTGGTCCTGGTGGCCGGTGTCGCACAGATTGCCCTCGGTCTCGGCCAGGCCGCGCTCGCGTCGCATCCACCATCGACAAGGCAGGTCGCCGCGCAGGTCATCGGGTGGAACGTCGGCAACGCCGCGGTCCTGGCCGGGACGTTGACCGGGGTCCTCCCGCTGGTGGATCTGGGCGGGGCGCTGCTGGTGATCGACCTGGCACTGCTGATCCACGCGGTTCGTGGTGGCCTGCGGCGCAGCACACGGGTCGGACGGTGGGCGCTGTACGGGTTCCGCGTGCTGGTGCTGCTCCTGTTGGTGAGCATTCCGATCGGGTTGGCCCTTACTCGGATTGAGCCGGCGTGACTGCCAAGCTGGACCACCGCCACGATGAGGACGGCGAGGTTTTCCCGTGATCGGCCGGTCCACGGCGATCGCGGAACGGCTCATGCCACCGCGGGGGTCGGTGCGAACGCTGCGCCGTGCAGTGGCGGCCACACTCGTTGCACTGGTCGCGTTGGTCGGCACCGGCGGTTGGGTACGACTGTCCGATTCGGGACTTGGCTGCACCACTTGGCCCAGGTGCTTCGCCGACGACTTCGTGGCGCGCGGCACGTATCACTCGCTGGTGGAGTTCATCAACCGATGCGTGATCATCGCTGTCGGGGGGCTGGTCGTCGCGACGTTCGCGCTTGCCGTGTGGCACCGGCCGCGCCGCACGGATCTGGTGTGGTGCGCAGCGGGGCTTGCTGTCGGGTATGTCGCCGAGGCGGTGCTGGGTGGGCTGTCGGTGTTGCGCGGGCTGGCTCCTGTGGTGGTAGCCGTGCACATGGCTGTGGCCCTCGTTCTGGTGGCCATCACGGTGATCCTTTATCACCGGGCCGCGGCACGGGCGCCATATCCGGTGACGCCCGGCGGTCCACAGGTGCGGCTGGGGCGGCTGATGCTGGCCGTCCTCGGCATCGCCATCATCGTGGGCACGGTGGTCACCGGCAGCGGCCCACACGCCGGCCAACCCGGCACGCCCCGGCTGCCACTGCCCCGGCCGGCGGTGACCGAACTGCACGCCGTGATCGGGATATTCCTGCTCGGCCTGATCGTGTCAGGCTACTTCTTCCTGCGCGCCGGACACGTTCCCGATGGTGCCCGGCGAGGATATCGGTGGATCGTGACGCTCATGCTCGCGCAAACCGGTGTCGGTTACCTGCAGTACTTCACCGGCCTACCCGCCGATCTTGTCGAACTGCACATGCTCGGCGCTGCCGTCCTGGTGGCCCTGCTCGTTCACACCTACCTGGCCTTGACCACTGCCTGAGCATCCGGCTGCGTAACCCGGCACATCGGCCGGACGGCGTATGGGATCGCCCATAGCCACTGGCGACGTCTTGACCTCGCCACAGTTAATACTATGATTACTCATAAATACTATGAATAATGGGGATTTCCTGGCGAGAGAAGGCTTCCCATGACCACGACATCCGGCCTCTACATCACCGGCACCACCACGGACCCGGCCGTGCGGGCGAGCGCCGCGATCCGCGATGCGGCCGACCGGCTGCTGCTGACGTACCAGGCGAAAGCCGCTCTGGTGACCGACCTGTGCCTGGACGGCATGATCCGCGAGCAGACCTATACAGCGTTGGTGGACTTCGCCATCGGCCAGGTGCGGCCGTACCTGGCCGCGACCGACCGTGTCCTCTACGCCGCCGCAGCCGGAGCGGGCGAGACCCGGCTGCTGGTGCGGGCACTGCGGCGGTTCCGCGAGTCCATCACCGAGCACCTCGACGAGCTGGCCGCGGCGAACTCGCCGGACCAGGCCAGCCATGCCGCCCAGGCCCTCGGCGCGGTGCTGCGCGCCGTCTTGGACCTCGACCAGACCATGCTGCTGCCTGCCCTGGCCGAACTGCCCGGCGCCGACCTGCCCGGACTCGCCGACGACCTGCGCACCCTGCTCGACGGTGGCGAGCTCGACGCTCCGGATGTCATCGATGTGCGCCCGATCCCACACGGCCAGCGCCACCCGCGGGTCTTCGGCCGCTACTCCCGGCTGGCGCCCGGGGACTCGTTCGTCCTGGTCAACAACCACGATCCGAAACCGCTGCGCCGCGAGTTCACCGCCACCTATCCCGGCGCATTCACGTGGGACTACCTGGAATCCGGCCCGGCCCAATGGCGAGTGCGCATCGGACGGCCGGCGATGTCCGCTTAAGCCGCACGCACCAGACCCGCGCACCGCCAATGAGCCGATAAACGGTGCGGCCCGACACCCGTGCCCAGAGGAGTCCGACACGTGACCGCCACACAGGAGCCGATCACCACCCACGCGCCGGCGACGGCCGCCCCGAAGGGGGCGCTGGCGCTGCGCTTGGTCCGCACCACCGATCCGAAGCTGCTCGGCATCATGTACCTGGGCACCGCGTTCGGGTTCTTCCTTATCGGCGGCGTGATGGCGTTGCTGATGCGCGCCGAACTCGCCCGCCCGGGGCTGCAATTCCTGTCACAGGAGCAGTACAACCAGCTGTTCACAATGCACGGCACGGTCATGCTGCTGCTGTACGCGACACCGAGCGTATTCGGGTTCGCCAACTTCGTGCTACCCCTGCAGATCGGCGCGCCCGACGTGGCCTTTCCCCGGCTGAACTCGTTGTCGTATTGGCTCTTCCTGTTCGGTGGTCTGGTCGTGCTGTCGGGGTTCCTCACCCCGGGCGGGGCAGCGGACTTCGGCTGGTTCGCCTACACCCCGCTGTCGGATGCGATCCATTCGCCCGGGGTGGGCGCGGATCTGTGGATCACCGGGCTGCTGGTCGGCGGGCTGGGCACGATTCTCGGCGCGGTCAACATGGTCACGACCGTGGTGTGCCTGCGCGCGCCCGGCATGACCATGTTCCGGATGCCGATCTTCACCTGGAACATCTTCATCACGTCAATCCTGATCCTGGCGGTGTTCCCGATCCTCACCGCGGCATTGTTCGGGCTGCTGGCCGACCGCCGGCTCGGCGCACACGTCTTCGACCCGGCCAACGGCGGCGCGATCCTGTGGCAGCACCTGTTCTGGTTCTTCGGCCACCCCGAGGTCTACATCGTCGCACTGCCGTTCTTCGGCATCGTCACCGAGATCGTGCCGGTGTTCTCCCGCAAACCGCTCTACGGCTACAAAGGAATGGTGTTCGCCACCCTGTCGATCGCGGGCCTGTCCATGTCCGTGTGGGCGCACCACATGTTCGCCACCGGCGCGGTACTGCTGCCCTTCTTCTCCTTCATGAGCTTCACGATCGCCGTCCCCACCGGGATCAAGTTCTTCAACTGGATCGGCACGATGTGGAAGGGGCAGGTGAGCTTCGAAACCCCGATGCTGTTCTCGCTCGGGTTCATGGTCACTTTCCTCTTCGGCGGCCTGACCGGGGTGCTGCTGGCCTCACCAGTGATCGACTTCCACGTCACCGACACCTATTTCGTCGTCGCCCACTTCCACTACGTCCTGTTCGGCACCATCGTCTTCGCCACCTTCGCCGGAATCTACTTCTGGTTCCCCAAGATGACCGGGCGGATGCTCGACGAACGCCTCGGCCGGTTCCACTTCTGGACCACCTTCATCGGCTTCCACACCACATTCCTGGTCCAGCACTGGCTCGGCAACATGGGCATGCCGCGGCGTTACGCCGACTACCTGTCCAGCGACGGATTCACCACCCTCAACACCATCTCCACCATCGGCTCCTTCGTGTTGGGCGCCTCAATGCTGCCGTTCATCTACAACGTCGTGCGGTCCTACCGCTACGGCGACATCACCGAAGTGGACGACCCCTGGGGATTCGGCAACTCCCTCGAATGGGCCACCACCTGCCCGCCGCCACGGCACAATTTCACCGAACTGCCCCGCATCCGCTCCGAACGACCCGCGTTCGAACTGCACTACCCGCACATGATCGAACGGCTCCGGGCCGAAGCCCACATCGGCCGTCGCCACCGACGGGCGGCCACCGCTGGCTCCGGCGGCCGCGAGACCCAGACGGACGCCTGAGCGAACACCACCGACACGGGAAGGATCCAGCCATGACGGACGCGGTATACCCCAGCGCCACCCGAGAGATCGGCGACCATCGTCGTCAGCTGGCACCCGAAATCCACCGCACCTTCGACGAGTTCAGCAAGCGGGTGTTCGCCGAAGGAGCGCTGCCGGAGAAGACCAAGCAACTCATCGCCGTCGCCGTGGCGCACGTGACCCAATGTCCGTACTGCATCGCCGGACACACCACGCTCGCGCACCGCAAAGGCGCGACCGATCAGGAGATCATGGAAGCGATCTGGGTGGCCGCCGAGATGCGCGCGGGCGGCGCGTTCGCGCACTCGACGGTGGCGCTGCACACCCTCGACCAGCCGCAACGGTAATCCCGACAACGCGACGTCAAGCGGTGCTGGCTCCGCGAGGCACGCTCACCAGCAGCCGAAGGTCAGTGGCGGGAGTGGCGACCCGTCGGGTGTATCCGGCGGCGGCAACCAGCACACCAAGGCCACCATCGGTACCAGCACACCGAACCCGGCGCCGAGGATGAGCAGGGCGGGCAGTCCGCACACCGCACCAGCGACGGTGAGCGCAACGAAGGCCAGTTCCATCACCAGGCACACACGGGCACTGCGCCGGTGGCGCAGGTCCCGGATCCGCACCATCGTGAGGTGCCAGCCGAACCAAGGATCATCGTGGCGCAGGCCGTGCTCGATCTCGCGCAGAATGCGCTGTTCGTCCATCGACAGCACGGCGTCCTCACCTCCGTCCGGCAGTTTCCTCGGCAGCGGTGGTGAACGCGTCGCGCGCGTGCTCCAGCGCCTCCAGGGACACGATCTCGCGAGGGAACAGCAGAGCCAGCGTCCAGTCGGCCACTACCCGCAGCCGCCGGTTCCAGGTGGGCAGCGCCAGCAAGTGGTACGTGCGGTGGGCCAGCCACGCGGGCAAGCCGCGCAGCCGCAACCGGTAGACCTGCGCGACGCCCTGGTACAGACCGAGACTGGCAACCGATCCGGCCGAAGTGTGCCGATACGGCTTCAGCGTGCGGCCGCGCAGCGTGGCTATCACATTGCCGGCGGCCACCCTAGCCTGCCGGACGGCGTGCTGAGCACTGGGCGGGCACACCGCACCCGGGCCACGGGCCAGGTCGGGCACCGCCGCACAGTCACCGAGCGCCCAGGCATCCGGAGTGTCCACAACGGACAGATACTTAGTGGCGAGGACACGACCACGCTCGTCCAGCGGCATGTCGGTCTGCTTGAGCAGCGGATGCGGCGCTACGCCGGCGGTCCACACCAGCGTGCCGGCGTCGAACTCCGAGCCGTCGTCCAGCACCAGATGGCCATCCACGACGGAGGTCAGCCGGGTGTCCAACCGGACGTCGATGCCGCGGCGCTGCAACAGATCTACGGTGTAGCGGCCCATTCGCTCGCCCACCTCGGGCAGGATCCGCCCGGTGGCCTCCACCAGCACCCACCGCAGACGCGCCGGGTCGATCCCGGGATAGTGGCGGCAGGCGTCGTGAGCCATGTCCTGCAACTCGGCCAGCGCCTCGACACCGGCGTAGCCGCCCCCGACGAACACGAACGTCAACGCCCGTTCCCGGTCGGCATCCGACCTGGCTGAAGCCGCCGTGTCGAGTTGGGCGAGCACGTGGTTGCGCAGGTGAATCGCCTCACCGACGGTCTTGAACCCGATCCCGCCCTCGGCCAGCCCTGGTACCGGGAGCACCCTCGTCACCGATCCCGGAGCCAGCACCAGCACGTCGTAGCCCAACGGTTCCGGCTCGCCGGAACCGGATGCCACATAAGCGGTGCGGCGGGAGTGGTCGATCGAGATCACCGCCCGGGTGATCACCTCAACGCCCGGCAGCACCTGCCGCAGCGGCACGACCACGTGCCGAGGTTCGAGGTTGCCGGCGGCCGCCTCGGCCAGCAGCGGCTGATAAGTCGAATACGAGTGCGGGTCCACCACTGTGATCGCGGCCTCGCCGGGCCGCAACCGGCGCCGTAGCCGCCTGGCCACGTGCATTCCGGCCTGTCCGGCGCCGACGACCAGCACTCGGGGCGTGTCGTGCGAGGTTGTCGCCATCCGTCCCACCCCTTCCTAGTATTTACTATCTCTCTGGTAAATACTAGGTCACCGTGGCATGGTCGTACCGGTGTCTTTGGTCACCGATCGGTGGCGGGCCCGGATCGCCGTGCCCGCGATGAGGGCGAGGAACAGCAGGATGGCCACCTCGCCCGCGACGCCACCGGTTTGCCACGCCAGAGCGTTGCCCGCCGCGTCACCGCCGACCAGGCGCAGGGCGAGCGAGGCGTGCAGCAGCGCCAGTGGCAAGTATGCGATCGGGTGGTAGGGCAGGCGCACCCGCAGCACCGCGGGCACGATGACCGGGGCGTGCGCGAACACCATGGAGAACACGAAGCCCAGGAACACCGCGTGCAGCATGGCGTCATAGGCCAGGCCGTCGCCCAGCCGCCCGATCGCCAGCCACAAGCCGCCGGCGACGGCCAGCCACAGGTAACCTGCAGCCAGTGCGATGGCCATGTACCGGGTGACCCCGCGCATCCGGATCGTCCGGCGCACGATGTCGTGGGCGGCCAGCCATCCGGCCAGCCCCAGCAGGCCGGCACCGGCCACTCGGACCCCGGCCGCGGGCGCGGCGATCGACAGACCCAGTCCGGCCAGCAGAACCACGATCACACTGACGAACCAGGCCCGGCCGCGAGCGGTGAGCGCGACCAGCCGGGACAGCTCCAGGCGTTCGCCGGCGATGGTGAGCACCAGGAATCCCGCCAGCCACGGCACCAGCGCGGACAGGTCCCGGCCCGCCGGCCACAGCACGCCGGCGACACACCAGCAGGCGGCACCGGCAGCCTGCGTCGCGTTGTGCCACGACGGCTGGATCCGGTGCAGTTCGGCGAACATCGCCAGCAGGCCGAACCCGGCGAGGCCGATCAGCACCTGCCCGGTACTCGCCGGCAGCCCGGCGACGAGCCACAGCGCGCCGATCCCACTCGCCGCCGGAGCCAGCCACGCCCACCCCTGCCCGAGCGCGACGGCCCGCTCGGCGGCGATGAGCGTGCCGAGGAATCCCAGCGGCATCAGCACACCGTGCAGTTCGGCCAGATCGGTGTGCCCGGCCGGCACCGGCAGGCCCAGGCGCAGCAAGCCCGCCCACAACCCGGTCAGCAACGCCACCACGCCCAGCGCCATGACCGGCGCCGCCCATGTCGGCCGCGTCGGCCTCGTTACCGACGCAGCCCGCGTCACCGCGACCACCCCAGCAGCCGCTTCGCCTCGCCGGTCATCATCGCCGGACTCCACCGCGGTTCCCACACCAGATCCACCAGCACGTTCGGCGCGCCGGGCAGTTGCGCCAGACACCGGCCGACCTCGTCGTCCAGGTACGCCCCCAGCGGACAGCCGGGCGTCGTCAACGTCATCCGCACCACGACCCCGGCCGCGCCGACGTCGACGCCGTAGACCAGCCCGAGATTGACGATGTCCACCCCCAACTCCGGATCGATCACGTCGCCCAGCAGGTCGAGCACCACATCTTCGGTCACCGGCCCGGCGACCATCGCGGTCACATCCAGTCGAGACCGCCCCTGGTCCGTCATCGACGACACCTCCCGCCTGTGATCCGATAAGCACTCGCGCTCGTTTAGACGAGTACTATAGTAAAAACTAGTCTAGCTGATCCGAGATGAGCGGGAGGAGACACCGGTGACCGGAACGAACGTGCCGACTCGGCGTGACGCGAACGTCGAAGCCGATACCGACGCTGCCCTGCTTGCCATTCGCGCGCACCACGCAGCGCTCGACCATGACCTCGGCAATCGGGTAGCCGACGTGCTGGCGGTCGTAGGTCAACGACACAGCCCTGCGGGGGTGCCTGCCATCGTCGGCGACACTCTGACCGCCTGGCGCGCCCTGTTGACCTTTCTGCTCGACGAGCTCCTGCCGCACGCCGCGGCCGAGGAACGCACCCTCTATCCGGCCGCCGCGGAAGACCCGCACACCGCAGCGCTGGTGCAGGCCATGGTCGACGAACACCGCACGCTCACCGAGCTGGTCGGTGAGCTGAAGAACGTCACCGACCCGCTCGCGCTGGCCACCACCGCGACGGCGGTCCGCATCCTGTTCACCATCCACGTGCACAAAGAGAACGAGTACCTGCTACCCGCGCTGCACCGATCCGGCACCGACATCGCGGCATTGCTCTCCAGCACGCACCGCCTGCTCACCGGAGGCCAACACAACGACAACCCAGGTGATCACCGCGATGAGCACTGACCTGCCCACGCACCGGCCGACCTCGATACCGAGGTCACCGACCTGGCCGATCTGCTGATTCGGGGGCTGCGCGCCCTTGGTGGCACCGGTCAGGTCGAGTTGGCCAGCCAGTTGGCCGGCCGTGCCTGGTCCGTGCTGCGCACCGATCACCCGCGCGCCGCTGACCACCTCACGGGCCTGCTGCACTACTTGACCCGGCTGCCACCCACCGAAACCCCGTCCATCAACAACCCGCCAGCAGAGGAGAACACGATGGCCGCCGCCACCCCTGAACTCGATGTCCGCCAAGAGATCCCGGCGCGCCGCCACGAACTCATTTTCGCCACCTACGGCGCACTCGCCGACGGCGAAAACTTCGTGCTCGTCAACGACCACGACCCCAAGCCGCTGTACTACCAGTTCGCCGCCGAACACGCGGACCAGTTCACCTGGGACTACCTCGAACAAGGCCCCGAGGTCTGGAAGGTCCGCATCGGACGCGTCGCGAGCTGACAGACAGCAGGACCGGGCGGGGGTGCGGCGCACCTCCGCCCGCGCACCCTTTCCAGGGACGCTGACTGCGGCGTCAACGGTTCACCGGCCGCCCCGGCGGCGACGATCGCCACCGGCGGAGCGGCCCGAAATGGGCACCAGATGGGCCAGGCACAACGACGGCTCGACGAACGGCTCCAACCGATCTGCCTTCAGTGGGGCCCGGACCTCGTCCAGCACGCCACGCATCAAGCCCAGGTGCAACGAACACACCACGTCCCGGTGATGTTCGGCAACCTCCCGGAACGGGCAGTGGCGCAGCGGGATCACCGGTTGCTCCGGATCGTCGACCGTGTCCGGGGCGAAACCGGCATCGGCCAGCACCGTCGACAGCCGGCGAACACCTTCCGCCGCATCGACTCGCTGCGACGGGGCCGGCCGCTCCGCCAGATAGCGTCCCCACGCCTCGCCCGCCGTCTCCGCGGCGTTCCCCGGCTCGGGCAGCGTGTCCGCGACCAGACTGGTGAGCATCTCGGCCAGCAGCCGGTAGCTGCGCTGCCCGGCCGGCACATCGGTCGCGGTGACGACGTAGACCGTGCGGGGCCGGCCGGGCTGAGTGCGGTCCTCGGTACGCCGCTCGGCAAGACCCGCGTCGACCAACCCGTCCAAGTGGAACCGAGCCGTGTTCGAATGCAGGCCGACCCGCTCCGCGACGTCCTGTACGCCCATCGGTTCACCAGTCGCGCGGAGCACGTCCAGCACCCGGCCCCGGCTCTCGCCGAGCACCGGACGGGACTCCGGATCGGTCAGCACCTGCTCGCTCATGCCATCCATTTTAGCCGAGAGTATTTGTAGAAACTATGCGGACCGTCGGTGCGGGGTTCGTCCCGGACAGGTAGTCCTGCCAGGCAGGCCGGCGCACCGACGCCGACCGTGACGATACCGGCCTCGGGCAGCACCACACGGACCATCGGACGGGACAGGGCTGCGGCCACCTCTCCCAGTTCCCGCTTCCCGCATTCGGTATCCGGCGCGCCGGACCACCCGCCGCCTGGCACTGCATAGTCGTCCTCCACCGCACGCCACTCGACGCTCGACCACCCGGCGTCCGGCCGACGCAGCGTCGCCGTCATCACGACCGGCCCTGCGAGCGGGGTAGGCCGGCAACCATGGGCGTGTCCACGCCAAGATCGCCAACCTTCGCCGCCCCGCCAGGACTGCCCAGCGGCCCATCACGATCCGGCAGCGTGTCGTTGAAGAACCGACCGTTGTCCTCGGCGTACACGGTCCATCGCTCGGGCAGGTCGTCCTCGTAGTAGATCGCCTCCACCGGACACACCGGTTCGCACGCCCCGCAGTCCACGCACTCGTCCGGATGGATGTACAACGAACGTTCGCCCACGTAGATACAGTCCACCGGGCACTCCTCCACGCACGCCCGGTCCATCACGTCCACGCAGGGCTCCGCGATCACATACGCCATCCCCTGCTCCCTTCTGGAGTACCACGCCGCAAACCCGACCAGCGTACCTAGTTAATACAACGATACTCGTCAAAATGGATGGGTCACCGCAGGCCGCCAGCATGATGACCGACCCGCGCGACGGAGGGCTCGCGGCCAGGTGTCGGGTCTTGTCGCCGGGACCGCGCAGCGCGTTCAGGGGCGACGCGTCGGCCCGCGAGCGCAGGTTAACGCCCTGCGCTGCCAGCACGAGATCGCTCCGCGGTGGCGTCGAGATCGATCTCCGGGCGAAGCTGGCCAAGGTCCGGCCGAGTCCAGCGCAGCCCGTTGCGCGTCCCACGCTCGCTGGTGCTGCTCGGCAAGTACATCCCCGAAGGTGCATGCCTGCCGGAGATTCGTGGCCAGGAGCCCAGGGGCACCAGCGGACCCGCGCAGCGGGCGGTGATCTGCCCGCCGAAGAAGCCCGCGCTCGTCGTCAGACCACGCCCGCCGGTTTCCAGCGCGGTGAACGCGGGTTCGGCGTGCTCGGCCAGGCGGCGCAGCCCGCCCAGACGCAAGGGCCAGCTTGCTGCAGAACGTGACGTACAGGCTGATCGGCTGGTACCGGTGGTGTCCACGATGTCGACGATCTCCGCGTCGGCCCAGTCCCGCTGTCACAGCAGCTGTGTCACGGTGCCGACCACTGCCGAGGATCGAAAGGTGCGCCCACCTCAGCGTTTGGTCTGACAGGTCTATGCGGCAACGTCCCTGATCAGGAACCGATCGAATCAGTCTGTGTAACGAAACCGACTCAATTCGGCGTCGCATGTCCAAAATATGTCTGTGGACCTTGGGGGAACTTACTACAACACAAAACCCCAGGTAGAAGCCCTGGAGGCGCTGCTTCGGAAGCTACCCGACCCCACAGAACCGGTCCTGCCGCCCGTTGACCGACCTAAACCAAGACGGGCACGGCAACTCGACGCCGATCAGATCCAGGAACTCATCGCCGGATACCAGGCCGGAGCGACGGTGTACGAGTTGGGCGACCTGTTCGGCATCGAACGGCGGACGGTCAGCAATGTCCTCAAACGACACGACGTGCCGATGCGCCGCCGCGGGCTCACCCCCAAGCAGGTCGACGACGCAATCCACCTCTACAACCTCGGCTGGTCCCTGGCGCGAGTCGGCGGACACCTGGGCGTCGACCACGCCACCGTGCTGGCCAAACTCCGTGAGCGCGGCGTCCCCACCCGCGATACGCACGGTCGACCCCGGTCTTGAGGGGGACTGTCCCGAAGTTTTAGCGCGGTCTACTGTGGAAAGCAAGATCTGGAAGTGCGGGGCGAGGCCGTCGATGCCGAGCAGTACCTATTCGATCTGCGTCGGGAAGACGTTCACCCCGCGCAGGATGATCATGTCATCGCTGCGGCCGGTGACCTTCTCCATCCGCCGGAACGCCGGGCGTGCAGTGCCGGGGAGCAGCCGGGTGAGGTCGCGGGTGCGGTAGCGGATGATCGGGAAAGCCTGTTCGGTCAGCGATGTGAACACCAGTTCCCCGCGTTCCCCGGCGGGCAGCACTCTCCCGGAGACGGGGTCTATGGCCTCGGGGTAGAAGTGGTCCTCCCAGATGTGCAGGCCGTCCTTGGATTCCACGCACTCCTGGGCGATGCCGGGACCGATGACCTCCGACAGGCCGTAGATGTCCACCGCATCGATGGCGGTGCGCCGTTCGATCTCCGCGCGCATCTGCTCGGTCCACGGCTCGGAGCCGAAGATGCCCACCCGCAGTGACGATGTCCGTGCGTCTATGCCCTGCCGGTCGAATTGGTCGAGCAGGGTGAGCATGTAGGAGGGCGTCACCATGATCACCTCGGGTGGCGGTAGTCGGCCGGTGTCTGGCCCGTCGCCGTTCGGAACGCACGGAAGAACCCGGACTCGGATTCGAACCCGCACGCCGCAGCGACCGCGGCCACCGGCCGCCGCCGATCAGCCAGCAGCAGCGAACACGCACGGTCGATGCGCAGCCGCCGCAGCCGCGCCGCGACGCCGTCCTCCCCGACGATGCGGTAGAGCGTCCGGCGCGAGACCGAGCACGCCCGCGCGACAGTGTCGGCGTCCAGGCCCGGATCGGCCAGGTTGTGGTGGAGGAAGTCCATGATCCGCTGCCGCGCCATCGCCTCGACCGCCGGACGATCCGGTGCGAGTTGCCCGGAGTACGCCGCCGCGGCGGCCAGCAGGCCGACGGCGTGCGGCACGAGGATCGATCCGCTGCCGGGGCCGGTCCTGGCGGTCTCGGCCAGCGACCGGAAGAACGTGGCCACCACGGCACCTGGCGTCCCCGCACCCAGCGAGCGCGCGGTCAGCCTGCGGGTGTCCCGCGGGAGGAGCTCGCGCTTGGGTACCTGCACCACCAGTTGCCGGAACGGATCGTCGAAGTGCAGCGTGTACGCCCTCGTGCTGTCGTAGAAGGCCATGTCGCCCTCGGACAACAGGGCGACCCGGCCATCCTGCTCTACTCGTCCCCGACCGCCGAGCTGGATGCTCGCGAGCAGGAACTCGTCGGCGCCCTCGGCGATCAAGGCCCGTGTCCGCCGAACGTGCTGCCCCGCCGCGACCACGGTGGACAGCTCGACATCGCCGACTGCGACGTGCTCGATCGACCCGCTGAACCCGCCGCCGACGACCGGCTCCGCGGCCAGCCGCACAAACGTCGCGCAGATCATCTCGCGCCAGTAGGCGAACGCCTCCGGCTCCGCCACCTGCGCGGTACTGAGCTGCGCATACGCCTGACGATCGACGACGGCACGCACAAATCGAGTATCAACTCCCCGCGACCACATGTCCAGCTGGCCCATGGCCACTCACGGGTCTTGCCGAACCCGCTGGCAGTAGCAGCAGAGTCAGCGTTGCGCGGGGGTGAGGAGGGTGTCCAGTGGTGTGGCGCGGTCGGCGAGCAGGCGGTGGCGGTGGTCGACGGGTGTGTCCTGGTGGATGAGGCGGTTGATGGGGTCGATTCCGTCGTCCCACCTGTTGATGTGCATTCCGGCGGTGACGTGGTTGTCGGTGAGCCAGAAAGCTTGGAAGGCGTTGGTGGAGGGGTCTCCGCGGGCGATGAGGATGTGGTGCTGTCCGGGTGGTGTCCAGCCGGTGTATTCCATGCCGATGTCGTATTGGTCGGTGAAGAAGTAGCGGATGCGGTCGTAGGTGACGGGCTGTCCGAGCATGGCTTTGGCGGCGGTGGGGCCGGTGTGGGTGGCGTTGGCCCAGTGCTCGACACGGACGCGTTGCCCGTAGCGGGGGTGTGCGCCGCCGGCGACGTCGCCGGCGGCGTAGATATGAGGTGCAGGCGCACCTGACCGAGGTCTACGACGCCGAGGTTTCCCGGCAGACGATCTCGACCATCACCGACAAGGTGATGGAGGGCATGGCCGAGTGGCAGAACAGGCCGCTGGACCCGGCCGTGCACCCGGTGATCTTCGTCGATGCCATCCACGTCAAGATCCGCCCGAACTTGGCTCGACGCTTCACCAAGATCAGGGACTATGCGGTGATGTTTTCGACGGGATTCCTTGCCAAGCAGCACCTTCGCACTCGAGCGTTCGGTCGCCGGGTGATCGCGTTCTCGTCCGGCAATCAGCTCGGCCTGATCATCCTTGATGGAACTGTTGTCGCGCCCAGGCCGTTTCGGATCTGGCGAGCGGGCCCGAATATCGGCGGTAAACGGCGTCGGTAGGCCGTGCGAGGGAGAACCTCGTGCACGGATTGACCGGCGAGAGTTGGAAACGGATCCGCGATCAGGCCATGGCCACGGAGAAGACGACCTGGCGGAAACCGCCCGGGTCCAACGGCTCTGTGGCCTGCCGCAGATGAAGAATGGTGCTCTGGATTGCGATAATACGGCTTGTCGAAGGCCGTACCGGGTCACAGTTCAGGAGCACCATTCGTGAGCCTCCTCGCCACGGCCGGCGCGGACAGCACAACGTGATCGCTGCCCGCGCCGGCCAGGCCCAGCGGACCGCACCGCCGGATTGGCTTCGCACGTCAGGGGGCGCTGACCAGCAGCAGGATGCCGCCGAGCGCCAGCGCGATTACCTTGACGCCTTCCATGGCGACGTAGACGTAGTGTCCGCGCGAACGTGCCCGGGTTGCGCCGGCCAGGACGGCCTTTGTGCGTTGGTTCAACCAGGGGCGCACGCCACCCAGCTGCCCGAGTAGCGCGGCGACCGCGACCAGGGGTGCGACGAGCGCGGCCGGTTGTGGTGCCGCCAGCGGGATCGCGACCAGCAGAGCGGCGGCGAACACGCACTCGATGATGTTGAGGGCGCGAAAGACCAGGCGGCCGATACTCAGTCCGATTGGTACCGTCACGCCCGGGGCGCGAAACTTGATCGGCGCTTCCAGGAACGAGATCGCCAGCACCATGCCGAGCCAAACGAAACACACGGCGGTCGCCGTCGCCGAGGAACCGCTCACCGCGGGCCGTTCGAGGCGGTGGAGTTCCCGGCTCGCGCCGGGCTGGTGTCCAGCATGAGCGCTTGGCGGCGTTGATGGACGGTGAGGTAACGCAAACCGTCGGAGCCCGCGGTGAACTGGCGACGGGATCGGCGCGGTAACCACACCAGTGCTCCCGGCACTAGGTCCACGGTGTCGAGTTCGGTGGTGAGTTGCCCGCTGCCGGCGAGGACGTGGATGAGAACGTCCAGGTCCGGGCCAGTGTGTGCGTCGATACCGCCGTCGGCCGGCAGCGCGATGATGTTGGAGTCCAGATCCCGCTCGCGGACCGGCAGTTTCCACACCGCTCCGGTAGCGTCTGATCCCCCGTCCGTGACATCGTCTCCCGCCGTGTTGACCAGGACCCGCGGCAGCGGGGCGTTGGCGAGTTTGGTGATCTTGATACGCCAGTCCCGCGGCTCTCGGCGAAGGTATTCCCACCCGTGGCTGCGGGGGTGGTCGACCTCGAACTCGTCGCGCAGATGCTTCGGGTCGTGGTCGTTGATCAGCACGAACGAGTCCCCGACGGCCAGGTCGGCGTAAGTGGCGAAGATCGTCGGGTGCTTGTCGGGCTTGCGCAAAGTCCGGACATCCAGCTCTTGGATTGGTTCATCGGACGACTTCGTCGGCAACATCCACGCCTCCCGTAGTTTTTACAACCTATTCTCGTGTAAACTCTACGCCATGGCCTACGTCATCGGACAGCCGTGTGTGGACGTGATGGATCGCGCATGCGTGGACGAGTGCCCGGTGGACTGCATCTACGAGGGAGCCAGGTCGCTGTACATCCACCCGGACGAGTGCGTGGACTGTGGTGCGTGCGAACCGGTCTGCCCGGTGGAGGCGATCTACTACGAGGACGACCTCCCGAACGATTTGCGGCCGTACCTGGCGGACAACGAGGCATTCTTCGTGCAGGCGCTGCCGGGGCGGGACGCACCGCTGGGGTCGCCGGGCGGGGCCGCGAAACTCGGCGCCGTCGACGCGGACGCCCCCTTGGTCGCGAGCCTGCCGCCGCAAGGAGGTGAGAAACCTGACAACCCGCGATGACATTGTGCGGATGCTGAAACGGGCGATCGAACCGTTGTCGATCGCGGACATGGCTGACGGTCTCGGTGTTCATCCGAACACCGTCCGATTCCATGTGGACAGTCTGGTGGCCGTTGGCCGAGTCGAGTGCGTCAGCGCACGGCAGCGGGTGCCGGGGCGGCCGCCAAAGTTGTTCCAGGTGGTGGCGGGAATGGATCCGGCAGGGCCGCGGAACTACCGGGTGCTCGCGGAGATCCTGGCCGGTGCTTTCGACGCGGACCCGGAACGCCCTCGTCGCGCCGTCGAAGCCGGCCGTCGCTGGGGCCGGCGACTCGGCGATGCGAACCGCACCGAAGTCGGCACCGGGGCGGATCCGGTCGATCGGCTCGTAATGCTGCTGGGCGACGTCGGTTTCGCGCCGGAACGAGCAACGGACCAGGAACATCCAGTCCGCAGTGCACGGCGGATCGATCTGCGGCATCGCCCGTTTCTCGAAATCGCAATGGATAGCCCGGAGGTGGCCTGCCCGATTCACCTCGGTCTGATGCAGGGGGCAATGGAAGCGTGGAAATCCCCGATCACGGTCGACCGGCTGGATGCGTTCGTCGACCCCGACCGGTGCATAGCCCACCTGGCTACGATCAAGTAGCGCCCGATCGAAACGTTGACCATGATCCCGAGCGCGCTGAACAGTCGATGACGACCACAACGGAGACGGAGCCCGGCGAACCGGGACGGACGCACGACATTGGACGCCCGGCCTGGTTGCTGTTCGTGCTCGGGACCGGTTGCGTAGTGCTGGGCGGTTTGGTTGCCGCGGTCACCGGCCCACTGACGTTTGTCGATGGCAGCTGGCTGGCCGCCTACCTCGTGCTCGTGGGCGGCGTGGCACATGCGTCACCGCGGAGATGCCGCTGTGGCTGGGAGCGCGACAGATCTCGCCCCGGCTGAGGTGGGCCCAGCCGGTGTGCTGGAACCTCGGCAACGTCCCGGTCATCGGCGGAACCCTGGCCGAACTGCCATGGCTGGTCGATTCCGGCAGCCTTCTGCTGATGGTCGAACTCGGCATCGCATGGCGGGCCGTCCGGTTCAGCACGAGATCCGGCCGCACGGCGCGGCTCGCCGGTTCTGACTGCCGAGGTCTGCTCGTTGTGCTGTTGATCAGCATTCCGGTGGGCGTGACGCCGGCCCATCTGCATGCTCCGACCTGAATGCACTTATCGCTGCACCAACTCTCCGAAGTGAAACAGCCGACCGCAGAAGGATGACAGCATTGAACTACGCAAAGGAACCGAAGCTCTCGTACGGCAGCCTCCAATGCCGAACGCGCCCACGGTCACCGTCTTCTTCGGCGGTGAAGAAGGCGGGCCGGACGTTGGACTGGTTCGAGTGCGCATACCGGTCGGGACCAGCCTGCCTCATCACACGCACGGTGGTTCGGATGTCATCCTTGCCCCGATAGCCGGCCTCATCCGGATCAGCACCGACGATGAATCCATCGATGCGCATCCCGGCGATTCCGTTCTCGTACGCAAAGACGACGAGGTTTCCCTGGCCAATCCGGGCGAAGTGGAGGCACAAGTAATCGTCGCGGCCGGACCGCCGAACTTCGTCGGCGGCATCCGCCAATGGCCAGAGCCACCCGCGTGACCAGGTGCGCGTCGTCGAGGCTCGGCCGCACGGCGCGTATGACGTGATCGACGTCCCTGCTGCGCACGCGTGAGGGCCGACGCCCGGCAACATGCCGCCCAATGCCGGGGCAGTGGAACCGCCGGCCATGGCGGTCCATCGGGCACTGGGAGCGTAGAGCGCGTGGCGGTGGGAGCGGGCAGTGCTGTGCTCGACGCCGCCTGGACGCTGCCGCGGCGGTTATCTGGCGCAGCGAGCGAGGCTCAGCCGGGCGCGTGGCGGGATGCGCGCGCAGGCGAACTTGTGTGGGGTACCGATCCTTTGGTCTGCCAGCACGTCTGTCGACGGACTGGCGGGTAGGCATGTCGACTCATCGTTACGCAGCGCAGCCAATTACGTACTTAGTGTGACAAGTCGTGCCCGATGGGCGCGACTTGTCACGTGAGTAATCCACTCGAGCGCTGAGCCGCACCGACCTGGTCGGGGATGCTCGGCATGAACCGGACCTCACGGACGTGACGATCGCACCCGAAGCGCGATGGCGGCAAAGCACGAATGCTTTCGATTGCTCGGGCCAGGCCGGCGACGGTTCATGGTCGCCGTCACTCCCTGCCTCCAGCCGGAGCGCGGTCTTCGGCTGCCGGTGCGCCTGCCGCGTCGATAGTTTCGCCTAGTATGTTCAGTTAAAATGGAGGCATGAGCGAGCAGACGCTGACCGATCCAGCGCTGACGCCTCCCTCGGCGAGAGCCGAGGCAGGGTGCTGGGCGCGCTGCGAGCGTCAGGCGCACCGGCAGGAGTTCAGGACATTGCCGAGCGCGTCGGATTGCACCCGAACACAGTCCGGTTCCATCTGGACGGGCTCGTTGCCGGCGGCTTTGCCAAGCGGCAGGCCGAGGGCCGCACCCAGCCGGGGCGGCCACGGGCGGTCTACCTCGCGGCCGCGGCCGACGCACCGGTCGGGCAGCGCAGCTACCGGTTATTGGCCGAGATGCTCACCAGCGTTGTCCTCGACATCCTGCCCGAGCCCGGGGAGGCCGCCGAGACGACCGGCGAGGCGTGGGGGCACTACCTGGCGGAGAGGCCCGCACCCTCCCGGCGGGTGGACGCCGCCGAGGGCGTTCGCCGGTTGTCGACCGTGCTCGCGGACGCGGGTTTTGCCCCGGACACGGTGGATCGGGGGGATTGGCCGGTGATCGCGCTGCGGCACTGCCCGTTCGGCGAGGTCGCCGAACAACACCAGAACGTTGTGTGCTCATTGCACCTGGGACTATTGCGCGGAGTCCTCTCCGAGGTTCGCGCTCCGCTTCTCGCCGATCGGCTGGAGCCGTTCGCCGAGCCCTCGTTGTGCATGGCGTATCTGAAGCCAGTCTCCGGCGATGCTGCCAGGACTGGTCGCGGTCCGGGTCACGACGCTGATCGCCGCAGCGGCAGCGGACGCTGAGACAGGCCGTAACACCGAGGTCCAGGGGGGTGACCGTCGCCGCTGCGTGCCGTTCTGCCTGAAACGGAGCCTGGGCTTGATCTTGCGTACCGAACCGCCGGTGGGCTCGCGAACCGCGTAGTGTTCGCACCCCGGCCCTGTCGCACCGGCCGCCAGTCGACAGGCGATATGGCGAAGCGTCACAGGGGCGGCAGTGGTATGCGAGACCCGCAACTCGGTCAAGGTGGTCTGGTTTTCCTAGTTTTTGGTGAATACTGGACAGGCAGGGTGGCGAGGACAAGGTCCGATTCATGCCACCGGCGGTGGCCGGGCGTAGCGCTGCCGAGGTCTGGACCGTTCCCCCGGGGAGTCCTGACCCACGCATGCCGAGTTTCACGACGGCCGCCCGTGGAAGCGTGGCGTGATCGAGCGGAAGTGAACTCGTGCTGTCGACAGAAGAACAACGCACCCTGCGGCAGATCCAGCATGACCCGCGCCGCGACGATCCCTGGTTTGGCTGGCATCTGGCCGCGATGCGGCTGCGCGCACTGCGCCGCCGGCGCGGTGCGCGGATATGCCTGGCGATCGAACTCGCTTTCCTCGCACTGGTTGCGGTCGGAATCGTGCCCACGCTGCTCGTGTTGACAACGCTCGGTGCGGGACTGAATGTCCCGCTGCCGATCGTGGCGCTGAGGCAGTGACGCTCGTATGGCCAGCAATTCTTATGTTGCGCCAGTGTTCTTCAGCTCAGACGTCCGTGTCGGCGTCGTCACCGAAATCGGTGGGGGTGGCTGCCTGCGGTCGAGTACGGCGGCCGATGTGGGATTCGAGGCGCATTCGTTGAATCATGTGCGGGTAGTGCAGTTCGAATGCGGGCCGCTCGGAGCGAATGCGGGGCAGTTCGGTGAAGTTGTGCCGGGGTGGTGGGCAGGAGGTGGCCCATTCCAGTGAGTTGCCGTAGCCCCAGGGGTCGTCGACGTCGGCGACAACGCCGTAGCGGTAGGACTTGATCACGTTGTAGATGAACGGGAGCATCGACGCGCCGAGAAGGTAGGAGCCGATGGTGGATATCGTGTTCAGGGTGGTGAACCCGTCCGACGACAGGTAGTCGGCGTAGCGGCGGGGCATGCCCTCGGCGCCGAGCCAGTGCTGGACGAGGAATGTTGCGTGGAAGCCGATGAAGGTGGTCCAGAAGTGCAGTTTCCCCAGAGGTTCGTCGAGCATCCGGCCGGTCATCTTGGGGAACCAGAAGTAGATCCCGGCGAATGTGGCGAACACGATGGTGCCGAACAGCACGTAATGGAAATGAGCCACGACGAAGTAGGTGTCGGTGACGTGGAAGTCGATGGCCGGTGAGGCCAGCAGGACCCCGGTGATGCCGCCGAACAGGAACGTCACCATGAACCCGATCGACCACAGCATGGGGGTTTCGAAGGTGAGCTGGCCCTTCCACATGGTGCCGATCCAGTTGAAGAACTTGATCCCGGTGGGGACCGCGACCAGGAAGCTCATGAGGGAGAAGAACGGCAGCAGCACCGCGCCGGTGGCGAACATGTGGTGCGCCCACACGGTCATCGACAGGCCGGCGATGCCCAGCGTGGCGTAGACCATGCCTCGGTAGGCGAACATGGGCTTGCGGCTGAACACGGGGACGATCTCGGTCACGATCCCGAAGAACGGGATCGCCACGATGTAGACCTCGGGATGGCCGAAGAACCAGAACAGGTGCTGCCACAGGATCGCTCCGCCGTTGGCGGGGTCGAACACGTGCGCGCCCAATTGCCGGTCGGCGAGCAGGCCGAACAGGGCCGCGGTCAGGATCGGGAACGCCGACAAAATCATGATGCTGGTGATGAGGATGTTCCAGGTGAAGATCGGCATCCGGAACATCGTCATGCCGGGCGCGCGCAGGCACACGACGGTGGTGATCATGTTCACCGCGCCGAGAATCGTTCCCAGACCGGACACGATCAGCCCGGTGATCCACAAGTCGCCGCCGATGCCGGGCGAGTGCAGTGCGTCGGAAAGCGGGGTGTAGGCGAACCAGCCGAAGTCCGCGGCGCCTCCCGGAGAGAGGAACCCGGAGAGCACAATCAGGCCACCGAAGAGGAACAACCAGTAGGAGAACGCGTTCAGGCGGGGAAACGCCACGTCCGGCGAGCCGATCTGCAACGGCAGGATGTAGTTGGCGAATCCGAACACTGTGGGCGTCGCGTACAGCAGCAGCATGATCGTGCCGTGCATGGTGAACAGCTGGTTGTATTGTTCCTGCGACAGGAACTGCAGGCCCGGCCGGGCCAGTTCGGTGCGCATCAGCAGCGCCAGCACACCGCCGGCCAGGAAGAACCCGAACGATGTGCTCAGGTACATGATCCCGAGCATCTTCGGGTCGGTCGTGCGGAACATGCGCAGCAGGTACGACCCCTTGACCGGCCTTCGGACAGGAGCGGGCCGGGTAACGACCGGGTGCGGACGCGTGGCGATCACGATCGGTGTCCTTTCCCGAGGAGGTCGCTCGTCGCGACCAGGCATGCCAGACCGCTGGTTCCCGCCGTCGCCGGCCCGGTCACCCTCACCGGGTGTCCCGGTCGCAGCAGCGCCCCGTGCGGGCCGCGCGCCAGAGTGCCGTTGCCGGCGAGGACACGAGCATCCAGGCATCGGTGGCCGGTGCGACGGGGGCGCTGATCCGGCGTCCCGCCGGGACGAGCATCAGGGTTGCCTGCGTCCGCGAGCGAGATGGCGTCAGACAGCGGTGCACCGGACCGCCCCGCGGCGGTCGCCTGCTGCCGCATGCGGATGCGTTCTGGAGTGTCATCGCCGCTTTCGCCTCCTGATTCCGCGCCGCTAGGCCGGTGTCGTGAGCCGTCCGATTCGGATGCGCCCGCGTCGCGGCCCGGATTCCAGGTAGTCCCAGGTGAACGCGTCGGGATGAGTCGCGCCGAACTCGCGGCGCAGCGGTTCCGGGTCGTGGTTGTTGACCAGGACGAACGACTCTCCCGGTCCGAGCCGGCGGTATCGACCGAAGATCCGAGGGTGTCGTTGCCCGTGCGGAATCGGTCGTACGTCCCAGACCTCCGGGGGCATCCAGCTCGCCACCGCCTGTCAGAACGCGCGGATCACCGGCGAGTCCGGGCAGGTCAGCGCCCGGCGGCGCGGCCAGCGCGGGCAGCAGCACGGTCTGGTCGAGCTCGAGGCAGGCGGCCAGCGCCACGCCCAGCGCGTGCGCGGCGTGCGCGGCCTTGGCCTGATAAGCCAGCAGACGATCCGCCTCGCCCCGGATGACGACGCTCGCCCGCACAGCCGGGTCGATGCTGGCGCCGCTGATCGAGACATCGGATGTCGCCGCCATGCCCTCTCCCGTCAACCTGCCCCGCACTGATTTGTATTTACAAATCAGATTAGTATTAAATGTGGCTCGATCAAGGGCGGTGTGCCGCTTTGAACAAAGCCATGACACGGCCGGAGAGCTCCGGCGGTGTCCGCGGTCCCGGCGGAGTCGGTCGAGCGGGGACCGGGGCGGCGCATGTCCGGTCGTCGGCGCCGGCCAGCTCGGCGGGCCCGGTCGCGTTGGGTTCGGATGTTCCTGGCGCCGACCGGGTTTCGGTGCGCGCTGGCGATCGCCGGCGCACTGAAGTGGGAGCGGGTTTCGGGAGAGAGGATGGGCGTGACGATGTCCCTGCCGTTCGCGATGCATGCCGCGCTGGTGGTCGTCCTGATCGTTGCGGGCGCAGTGTGGGTCGGAGGGTTCGTCGTGCTCGTGGTGGTCGCAGGGGTTGCCGGACGAACTTTGGAACCCGGTGTGCGGGTGGCGTTTTTTCGTGCCCTGGGCCGCAGGTACGGCGTTGTCGGCGGGGCGGCTTTGGCGGTTGGCCTGGTCGCCGGCGCGGTCCTGCTGGCGCACCGTCCCTGGACCGGCTTGTTGACCGCCGCCGCGACCGTTGCCGGGCTGCTCGTTCTGTCGACCGTCGCCGGCGTCGTGCAGGCACGGCGGCTGACCCGCCTGCGCCTCCGGGCGCTGGCCGAGGGGGCCGACGCCGTCCTCGCCGCCCGGGTGCGCCGTACCGCGCGCCGCGCCCGCTTGCTGCGCGCCGGGATCGGCGGGCTCAGCCTCGTCCTGGTCGTCCTCGGCGCGCTCCTGAGCGGGTGAGAAGCGTCAGGCCGTGCCCAGCCGCGCCAGCAGCAACCCGATCGGGATGTTCACCAGCAAGACGAGTATCAACAGCCGAAACCCGTACGGCGGCCACCGTCCCCGCCCGGAATCGCGCGGGGTGCCGCGGCCTGCTCCTTACGCGAGCGGCGCCAACCCGATCGCGAGCACGAGTCAGCCGACGTCGACCAGCCGTGGTAGGTCGGCCAATAACGCCGGTGAGTACCGTGGCGTTGCCCGCATTCCACGCGCTGACCTGTGTTGCCACCCGATGTCGGGGTGCACGCTGCGGTGCGAGGACTGCGCCACCATCATGGATACGACTCTCGTTGGAGAAACGAGTCGCAACGGGGCCAGCCCCACAACGGCACGGGGCCGACCGCGAAGGGCTCTCGATCGACGGTGATGTGCGTGTCTTGGCCGGCGGAAGCCATCTGTGCCTGGTTTCGCGCGGACCACAACCGCGTCGTCGGCGCGTCAGCGCTTGGTTGGCGCGCGTCCCGCGGGTCCAGCCGGGCTGCGCGCGGCCCGGCCGAGGTGGTCGTGTCCCAGCGTGTGCAGGGACAGTTTTCGCACGGTCCGTCCTTTCCGGTCAGCCAGCGGATTTCAGCGATCCGTCGCCGGCCAGCCAGCGCGCCAGCACGGCAGCCTGGCTGTGGTCGATATCCCGCGTCGCGGTGAGCAGCGTCATGTCGTGTGCCCGGGCAAGTGAGCGCAGGTGTCGAATGGCTTCCTGTCGTCGCGGGTCGCGCAGTTCGGCGAGGTAGCGGTCCCGGAACTCGGCGTACCGCTCGGGCTCATGCCTATACCAGCGACGCAGTTCGGTCGAGGGCGCGATCTCGCGCAGCCACTCGTCCAGATGCGCGTCCTCCTTGCGTATCCCGCGGGGCCACACGCGGTCCACCAGCACCCGCACCCCGTCCGACCGAGCCGGCCGATCGCGAATCCCGCGATAGGCGATGTGTGTCTCCATGGCCTCCCTTTCCCGGTGCCCCGCTCCCGCCGCCGATTTTATCCAAGTCAGCTTGTATAAACCATGACAAGTGACGCGTCGGCCGCAGCCGAGGCAGGGGCGGGGCGCTGCGGGCGGTGTTCGCGCCGGCCCTGCTGTCGTCCGCGCCGTCGAGCCACGCGGTGTCCCGATGGGGCTGAGCGATGGGTTGACGCCTCGACGCCGGGGTTGCTGCCCTGGCCGGATGTCCGGGATCAGCGGTGGTCGCCGGGGGGCGTTGCCTGCCGTTCGGGGTCGGCGCTGATCGGGGCGCCGAGTATCCGCACGCAGCAGCGGCCGGGGCGCGGGGCGAGCACCGCGCGGGCCGGGGAGGGTGCACTCCCGTCGAGCAGCCCCCGGATGAGGTGCAGGTTCAGTCCGCAGACGAGGTCGGTGTGCCGGCGGGCGAGTTGATGGAATGGGCAGTTGCGGAGTTCGACGTCGCCGTCGGCGGTGGTCGAGGGTTCGTAGCCGCATGCGCGCAGTGCCGCATGCAGGTCGGGGTCGCTCGCGGCCCGTCCGGCCTGGTAGGCCGCCGCGCTCATCGCGTGCTGTACCGCTCCGGTGTCGTCGGCCGCGATCGCTTCGGCGAGCACGCCGGCCAGCAGTCCGTAGTCGCGGGGCGGCACGCTGGCCGACAGTTCACGCTGGGCGCGCGCGTAGCGCTTGGCCGGCCGGCCCGCGCCGGGCCCGCCGCGCCCGGCGGCGCGCGCGTAACTGGTGGCCAGCAGGCCCGCCTCGGCCAGCTTGTCGAGGTGGTAGGCCGCCAGTGTGCGGCTGATTCCCGCGGCGGCCGCGGCGTCGTCCCGGGCTACCGGCTCGTCGCGGCTGCGCACGTACTCGTAGAGCCGTCGCCGAACCGGGTCGTCCAGACTGCTCAGCCCGCTGATCGCGTCTTGGTCGCGCCCCTGGTCACTGCCCACCCGGGCAATCTAACACCAAAGAGTCTTGACAAAAGTGAATCGCGTGCGCCAGCCTCTAAAAATAAGAAATCCTGGTGATACAAGGAGGTCGCGAGATGAATGCCCCGGCCCTGCGTGCGGCGCGCGCAAGCAGTCTGGACGAGGTCTGGCAGCGTGCCCGGCGGGAACCCGCCTACGGCGCGTTCGTGTTGATGCGCGTCGGGTTCACGGTGTTGCCGATCTGGATGGGCGTCGACAAGTTCGCCAACTCGCTCACCGACTGGCCGCACTACCTCGCCCCGTGGATCGTCGCGCTGCTGCCGTTCTCCGCGCAGACCGCGATGTACGTCGTCGGCGTGATCGAGATCGTCGCGGGCGTCGCGGTGGCGATCAAGCCTCGCTACGCCGCCTACGTCGTCGCCCTCTGGCTGGCCGGCATCATCGTCAACCTGCTGTCCTACTCCGGGTTCTACGATGTCGCGCTGCGCGATTTCGGCTTGCTGCTCGCCGCGCTCACGCTGGCGCGCCTCGCCGCCGCCTACGACCCGGCCTGGTTCGGGAACAAGTCCCGGGCAGGTGGGCGCTGAATCCGCTCCGCACGGCGGCCGAGGCCGGTCCGCGACACGACACGTCCCCGAACAGGTCGGCCGGGTTGCAGGTCGTCAGCGACACCGCGGGGGCCGATCTGGGCGCCGCGGAGCAGGCAGCGCGGGAGTTTCTGCTGGCGCTCGGCGTCGTACTGGACGAGGACGGGCTGGAGGAAACGCCGGCGCGGATGGCGCGGGGCTACGCCGAGTTGCTCACCGCGCGCCCGTTCCGGCTGACCACGTTTCCCAACGACGAAGGCTATGACGAGCTGGTTCTCGCCCGCGACATCCCGATCCGGTCGGTGTGCGAGCACCACCTTCTGCCGTTCGTCGGCGTGGCCCACATCGGCTACCTGCCCGGCGAGCGCATCCTCGGCCTGTCGAAGCTGGCCCGCGTCGCCGAGCACTTCGCCCGCCGGCCCCAGGTGCAGGAACGGCTCACCAAGCAGGTCGCGGACTGGCTCGGCCACCATGTCCGGCCGCACGGCGTCGGCGTGGTCATCGAAGCCGAGCACACCTGCATGACGCTGCGCGGCGTGCAGGCCACGGGATCGAGGACCATCACGTCCACCCTGCTCGGGACGCTGCGCCAGGACCCGGCGTCCCGCCAGGAGTTCCTCGACCTCACCGGCGTACACCGATAGCCCAGATCAACGCACCATCATGTGGAGGACAGCAATGACCACACCGCAGCGTCCACTGCGGCGGATCGCCATCGTCGGAGCCGGACTGGCCGGAGCATCGGCGGCGACCGCGCTGCGCGAACACGGGTTCGAGGGCCAGGTGACGCTGTTCGGGCAGGAACCCCACCACCCGTACGAGCTGCCGCCGTTGTCCAAGGGCATCCTGACCGGGTCGGCCGACGAACCGGACTGGGTGCACGAACCCGGCTACTACGCCGACCACGGAATCGACCTGCGCCGCGACACCACCGTCACCGCGCTGCACCCCGACCGGCACACAGTCGTCGATGCCGATGGCGGCGAGCACGGCTACGACCGGCTGCTGCTGGCGACCGGCTCCCGCCCGCGCGTCCTGCCCGCGCTCGCCGACTCCGGCGTCCACCTGCTGCGCACCTGGGACGACGCCTTGACATTGCGGAAGCACCTGAGCGCGGGCGCCCGGGTGGTGATCGTCGGAGCGGGCTGGATCGGCTGCGAGGTCGCTGCCGCGGCCCGCACCCGCGGCGCGGAGGTGACCGTCGTCGATCCGCTGCCGCTGCCGCTGCACCGCGTTCTCGGCGACGAGCTCGGGGCGGTGTTCCGCGATCTGCACAGCGGCCATGACGTCGCGTTCCGGTTCGGGGCCGAGGTGAGCGGCATCGACACGCGCGACGGCGCTCAACGGGTCCGGCTCAACGACGGCAGCGAGCTGGGCGCCGACGTGGTGGTGGCCGGAGTCGGCGCGGTGCCCCGCACCGACCTCGCCGGGTACGCGGGCCTGGAGCTGGCCGCGGGCGGCGTGGCCGTCGACCGCGCCTTGCGCACCTCGGACCCGGACGTCTACGCCGTCGGTGACATCGCCGCCCACGACCACCCCCGCTTTGAAGGCCGCGTCCGGGTCGAGCACTGGGCCAACGCCCAGGGCCAGGGCCGGCACGTGGCCGGC